>JBFIEE010000016.1:0-59583 GCA_041603535.1 Porticoccaceae bacterium | reverse complement strand
TCTGTTTAGTCTACGGTTTGAGGTTTGAGGTTAGGTGAAACGCTGTCGATAAAAAATTACCAACCAGGGTAGCTGTTGTGATCGGTAGGCCGATTTAGCTAAACCTCTGTCACGGGCCTGAGCCCGCAGCCCGGTTTAAAGAATGATCCTGGGTGGCCTATTGTACTTCACTTGATGCTTGCGCTGAACTCGACCTGCAAAACGCATTATGTGCGGCACGATTTTTTCATGATTGAGGTTGAGCGAGCGGCAATATTCAGCGAAACCGCACTGAACGATTGGCAGCGGTACATTCGCTTCGGATAAACCCACCAGAAACCTTGCAATGTCCTTTGATCGTGCCCGAATGGAGGTTGCATGAGCAGCGCTGTCCAGATCAATGTAGTAAAGCTCCTGCGCCTGGATCATGAGGTTGTGTAATTTCAGGTCGCCGTGGACAAACCCACTATTGTGGAGCGTAACAAGTTGTTGAAAAGCTGATCTGACCCAAAAGTCCTGTTCTCCGGGTGTATCCTGCAATTGCTGCCAAAAGGTTTTGCTCTTTTCGAGAAAACCGGAAAAATGCGCACTACCGGTATGTAACGTCGTGCGAAACTCCAGGTAGCCGAGTGATTGTGGGGTTTGCAGGCCGTGCCTCGCAAGCGCAGCAGATGTTTCGTGACTGCAGCGAGCATCTGAGCCCCGAATCTTTGCTTTCGCTCTAGCGAGGAAGCCTGACGTAAAGTAAATTTTGATGAACACTGGCCCGATGTCAGCCACGGGCAAGAGGGCTATGCGTCTTTTTCTGTCCTCCTTAAGCATTGTTCCTTCCAGCAGAAGATGGGCTAGGGAATGTTGCTTGAGAGCCTCGGCCAGCGGTTGAACAAGAAGACCCGCGTAATCCTCAGCGGTCAGCTGTGTGAGTGGTGGTGGGGGCGTGTCATTCACTGTTAGAGACTGTCATCTATGGGGTCGCGGTGGTATAGGCGGGTGTGTCTGCCGGTAGGGCGGGTACCGGGCAGGCAGCTGCTAAAACGCAGCCCTATGAAAGACTAAACCCCGCTAGCGGGGTTTAGTGCTGGTGACGCAGACTGCCGCAGCTATTGTAGAGCCTCGATGGATTACCACTTCACAACACTGGTGCCAACTGTGCCGTAACTTCCCATAGAGTCGATAACGCCGCTGGCGTCCTCAATGGGAATGACGTTGGTGACCATTTTGCCAGGCGTTAACTTTCCGGTTTCGACCATGTTGAGCAAGGCAGGGTAACGGTGTGCCTGCATGCCAATTGTCCCGATGACCTGTAATTCCCGCGCAACGATAAGATCCACCGGCAGCGAAACAAAGCCCTGTTCCGCCTGTGTAGTGAGGCCGATCTGCAAGTGTCGACCTCTGCTGCGCAGGCTCATGATGGAGTTAAGGCAGGTGGTGGCAATACCCAGTGCATCCACAGAGACGTGCACGCCACCACCGCTCAGTTCGACAACAGCCTCCGCAGCATTGTTTTTGCTGGCGTTTACGGTATGCACCGCGCCCATTTGTTTAGCGACGGCCAGCGATGCATCGTTAATGTCCACTGCGATAACGCTGGCGCCAAGGCTGGTTGCAATTTGCGTAGCCGCCAGGCCAATGCCGCCACACCCGTGAATCGCAACCCACTCACCGGCACCAACTTTGGCCTGATCGACGACGCCATGAAATGAGGTCATAAAGCGACACCCCATACTGGCTGCTTCCACAAAGGGGATCGATTCAGGGAGTGTTACCAGATTAATATCTGCACGGGCAACAGCAGCGTATTGACCATATCCACCAGAGTAGGCGAAACCAGCCAGCTCCACATTTAAACAGGTATTCTGATGGCCACCACGGCAAAATTCGCAGGTGCTACAGCCAAAATTGAAGGGTGCAATGACACGGTCACCTTTCTTGAAGTTTTTTACGTTGGCGCCAACCTCTTCGACGATTCCGCAAAATTCGTGACCGATGACGTGTGGTAACTCTGGTTGCAAACCAAGCCATCCCCAGTCACCTTCGCAGACGTGCCAGTCACTTCGACATATGCCGTTGGCCTGTACTTTAATAATCGCGCCATCGGGATTGCATTTTGGGTCAGGCCAGTTTTGATGGACTTTCATGGGGGTTTTAAACGCTTCAAGTACGGCGGCTTTCATGGGGCGCTCTCCTTATGTTTGAGGCGTAACACTATGGTTGAAGTGTGTCGTATGTCAAGCTGGGGAGCGTGACCAAATCGATTAACTCAAATTCTGATGCCCGCGTAGGCTAGCTCGCTTAGCGCTTGCTGATAGGCATGGTGGTTTGCCGAGGCCCAGTCAGTCTTTGGTTAGTTCAGCACGGGGAGCTGACGACGTATTATTTCGATGTGGCTTTCGTTGGGATATCTCTCTCCCTGAGAGGCTGCTGAATTTAACCACCTGGCTCTAATTGTGGCTGGAGCGGTGCATCGGCGCACTATGCCAGCCTAAAATGCTTCATTGCGAGGCTAAGCTGTCTAGCTGCGTTAGCGGGTGCACTATCCTGGTGGCGCAAAGCCCCGCGGGTCGTTTGACACAGCGGGGCCTGGTGTCTGCTGCGTTGATCCAGCCAGTGGTTGGTTATTCCGTTTTAGCTGGCTCAGCGGTGCTGGGGACAGCAATTTTGTCTTCGACTGCCTGAACGGCTTCGGCAGCTACGTCTTTAGTGGCCCGGGCGGCTTCAGTAGCGGCTTCCCCTGCACTTTCGGCCATTTTAGTGGCCGACTGGGCCGCCTTTGACGTGGTATCCAGTACTGAACCCCTGATTTTTTCGGCGGTGCCGGGTTGGCTAGTCGATTCATCAGTTTGCTCCGGCATCGCGTCCGCGGCATCGTCGCCGCTTCCGCAAGCGGTTAAACCGAATGCGATGATTGCGGAAATAGAAAATACTGAGAAAAGGTATTTTAGTGATTTCATGGTGCGATCTCCGTGCCTTTGTTGTTAGAGCGGCCATTAAAGAGTGCGGGCGATCGATCGTCAAGCGCGGCCACTTTTCCCAATAGCATAGCGGTGTCCAGAGTCTGAGCGATTTGCTAGTATTCTGCCGTAAATGTGTGGATGCGGTGATGACACTACTGGTAGCGGAAGGACGAAGGGCGTCGGCAATTATTGATCAGCTCGAGCCGGGGATATCCACCGTATTTTTTTACCGCCTGGTGCAGTGGTATTTGCCGAATAATCCGGAGCTGAATTTGCTGGTGGTTGCACGAGCTGACGATAGCGGCGGTGGCCGCAGCCTTCTGGTTGCTGAAGTCTCCGGCGGCTCTGAAAGTTTGCTTCCGGAGCATTTGCTCTCGGGGAAATGCCTGTCGCCTGAAGAGATTAGTGAACTCGGAGTCCTGCTGCAAGCCCCGATTGTTAACCTTTGCCAGCCGCTTAGATTGGAATCCGTAGCGATTCCCAAACCCTGGGGGCAGGAAATTTGGTACACGGGCATCGAGCAGCGAGGCCTGTCACGAGTCACAGATGGCCAGTATTCTGTCCCCCTTGCATGGCTGATTGCTGTCGCCCCCTACCATCTTATGGGCGCTGTCGGTCAAATGCCTAATCTACTCAAGATACTGGATCCTGTATCGGAACCTGTCTACGGCGATCTTTATTTCGAGCTGCATGAACAAAAGCGTGAAGTTTACGTTGTTACTCATGTAGATCGACAAGCCTGGCGGGATGGCATAGGTCGTATTCGCTATGGGTTTTCCAGGGCAATGCGCGATGGTATTGGCAGTGATGACGAGTTTCGTATCGCCTATCGCGAAGCGGTGATGTCTTATCGAGAAGTACGGAGGCAGATTGACACCTTGATTGATTGCTTGCGGGAGGAGGCGGGTGTGCCGCTCAATGAGCCCGTGTCGACAGCGCGGGCTAAGCGATGGTTGAAAAGGCTGCCTGCTGATTTACTGGAGCAGGAGCAACGCTTGCGAGAGGCGATGAACCGATTTACACACCTGAAACCACTACAGGTTGGGGATGTTGTCAAGGTGCCACTGCTCATGCCTCATGCCCTGCAACATGGCGTGCGGACAATTGAGTTTCAAACGCCCGTCTATGAAAGGAAAATTCTTTCTTTTGGCCAAAAAGTTCTAACTCAGGCCGAATGGGATACCGACGCGGCTATCGAGCTGATGTCTGTGCATGCTCCGCAGGATGAGGCTTTGGCAATTATCGACGAGAATAGTTCTGTCAGACGTGAACTGGTGGCAGATTTTGAAGATTTTGAAGTACAAAGGGTGACCCTGCAACAGGGTGCCCAGTGGCAACTGGACAGGACGCAGGAACACGCGGTAGTCATCGTTGTCAGTGGTGAGCTAGGTTTTGGCGATGTAGCCGTCGCTAATGAACAGGCCGTATTTATTCCAGCACAATGCGACCACATCAGTTTATGTAATTTAGCGGTTGGACCCAGTGTGTTGTTAGTATCTCAGCCGCGTCTGAATAATTGCGGATGCTGATTGAATGATGAAAACCCCGGGTGGGTTGCACACAGGTTGCCGGAGTCTGGACGGTGTGGCAAAATCGGCACCCTTTTTCGTCGGGGTTGGCGGCGATCTCGGTGGCAGGCGAGCGAAAGTGGCGGAACTGGTAGACGCGCTGGATTTAGGTTCCAGTGGGGTAACCCGTGAGAGTTCGAGTCTCTCCTTTCGCACCATAATTGGTATTGTGGGCTTGTGCAGATAGACGTTTCATTTAATTCATGCAGGTGTAGTGAGGAAAATCCATGCAGGTTTCCATTGAGAAAACCACCGGGCTGGAAAGACGGCTGACAGTAGGCGTGCCTGCTGAGGAAGTAGATAAAGAAGTGACCGCGCGGCTGCAAAAGGCCACCGGCACAGTGCGCATTGCCGGATTTCGTCCGGGCAAGGTACCGTTTAAAGTGGTGCGTCAGCGATACGGCGTGGGTGTTCGCCAGGAAGTGGTTGGGGAGATAGTGAATCGCTCTTTTTACGATGCCGTGATGCAGCAGGATGTACGCCCGGCAGGTCAGCCCAACATTGAGCCGACCAGGGATGAACCGGGGTTTGATCTGGAGTATGTCGCGACATTTGAGGTATACCCGGATATCGAGCTTAAGGATTTTAGCAGCATCAAGATTGCCAGGCCTGCCGCCGAAGTTACCGCGGATGACGTCGAGAATATGATCCAGGAAGTCCGCCGACAGCGAGCCACCTGGGTCAAGGTTGAGCGCGCCGCTGCCATGCAGGATACCGTAAATATTGATTACAGAGGTACGCGAGACGGCGAAGAATTTGCCGGTGGACAAGGCGCGGGCTCTGATTTGCTGCTCGGTTCTGGGCGGATGATCGCCGGTTTCGAAGACGCAATTGCAGGGATGTCAGCGGGCGATCAGAAAACAGTGGCGTTGACCTTTCCAGACGACTATCACGATGAAGGTTTGAAAGGTGCGCAGGTCGAGTTCCAGATTACTGTCAATTCTGTCAGTGAACGCCAGTTGCCTGAGCTAGATAACGAACTTTTTGCTCAATTTGGGGTGACTGAGGGCGGAGAAGAAAGGTTTCGTGAAGACGTGCGCAAGAACATGGAACGGGAGCTTGCCAAGGCGGTAAAGAATAAGACGAAAAATCGTCTATTCAAGGCCCTCAGCGAGCTGCACCAGGTCGATGTCCCTCAGGCACTGGTCAAGAATGAAATAGCGGCGTTGCGACAGCAGATGTTGAGTCAGTTTGGTGGCGCCCAGCAGTTTGATTCGTCAATTTTTCCTGATGACCTGTTTGCCGGTGAAGCCGGGGGCAGGGTGGCTCTTGGTTTATTGATCGCTGAGATAGTCAAAGTTAAAGAACTTGAAGTAGATGCCGATAAGGTTCGTGCGCAGATCGAAGAGATGGCTGCTACCTATGAGCAACCGGAACAGGTGCTGCAATATTACTACAGCAATGAACAGGCGCTGAATAGTGTACAGTCTGCCGTGCTTGAGGAGCAGGTTGTGGAGTACGTGCTGTCATTGGCCAGCGTGACTGATGAGCCCGCCACTTACCAGGAAGCATTGAAACCAGATCCTCGCGAAGAGCCCTCAGTTGAGGATGAAACATCGGCTTCTTAAGCACCAATGTAGACCGAACCTCATCAGGCAAGCAGGCTGCAAACAAAACAGGCTTGCTTGCCTTATTAGACTGCCAAGATACAATGAATGTATTTTCCGATTTAGAGACACTCCTATGGCCCATGACGAGTTAAAGCGTGCGTTTGATGTAAGAGGTGCTGGTGGGCTGGTGCCTATGGTGGTCGAGCAAACAGCTCGCGGCGAACGCGCATTCGATATCTATTCTCGCCTGCTGAAAGAACGAGTTGTATTTGTGGTCGGGCCCATCGAAGATTACATGGCGAACCTGATTGTCGCTCAGTTACTCTTCCTCGAGTCTGAGAACCCGGACAAGGACATCCATCTTTATATCAATTCCCCTGGGGGTTCGGTGACGGCGGGGATGTCTATCTACGATACCATGCAGTTCATCAAACCCGATGTCAGCACAATGTGCCTGGGTCAGGCCGCAAGCATGGGGGCATTTCTGCTGGCGGCTGGGGCTAAAGATAAGCGCTTCACGCTGCCTAATGCCCGCTGCATGATTCATCAGCCTAGCGGTGGCGCGCAGGGCCAGGCCTCCGATATCTTCATCCATGCTCAGGAAATTCTCAAAATCAGAGAACGACTCAATGAACGCCTGGCGTTTCATACCGGACAGCCGATAGAAAAGATCGCCGTGGATACCGAGCGCGACAATTTTCTCAGCGCTGAAGAGTCGAAATCCTATGGCCTGGTCGATGAAGTATTGGACAAGCGTCGTTAGAGGATATAGGCTTTACTGGGTAGATTGTCATCATCACACAACTGACTGAAATATATAGATATGTTTGTTATGAAAGGGCGCTAATATGAACGATCAAGGTGGTGGTGACAAAGATAAGCTTCTTTATTGTTCTTTTTGCGGTAAAAGCCAGCACGAAGTGCGAAAGCTCATCGCCGGACCCTCGGTTTTCATCTGTGACGAGTGCGTCGACCTCTGTAACGACATTATTTCTGAGGAAATTCAGGAGGGTAAATCGGGTGATAAAACCGAGAAGCTGCCAACCCCGATCGAAATAAAAGCAATTCTCGATCAGTATGTTATCGATCAACAGCGCGCTAAAAAAGTGCTTTCTGTTGCGGTCTACAACCACTACAAGAGACTGCAGGTCAGTGCCAAAAGCGTGCGCAGCGACGTGGAGCTGGGTAAAAGTAATATTTTGCTCGTGGGACCGACGGGCAGCGGTAAGACCCTTCTCGCAGAAACCCTCGCTCGATTACTGGATGTACCTTTTACTATTGCTGACGCAACCACGTTGACTGAAGCTGGCTACGTGGGCGAGGATGTTGAGAATATTATTCAGAAGTTGTTGCAAAAATGTGATTACGACGTGGAGAAGGCCCAGCGAGGGATTGTTTATATTGATGAGATTGACAAAATTTCACGTAAATCTGATAACCCATCGATAACACGTGATGTTTCAGGAGAAGGTGTTCAGCAGGCCTTGTTGAAGTTGATTGAGGGTACCGTGGCGTCTGTGCCGCCGCAGGGCGGGCGCAAGCACCCTCAGCAGGAATTTTTACAGGTTGACACTTCAAATATGTTATTTATTTGCGGTGGAGCGTTTTCTGGTTTGGAGAAAATTATTCAGGCCCGATCAGAGAGGGGCGGCATTGGCTTTGGTGCCAGTGTGAAAACGAAAAGCGAACAACGTAACATTGGGGAGACACTGGTCGATCTCGAGCCTGAGGATTTGATTCGTTTTGGGCTGATCCCCGAGTTTGTCGGTCGCTTGCCGATTATCGCAACTCTGGACGAGCTCGATAAGAACGCTCTGGTAAACATACTTGTTGAGCCGAAAAACTCGCTTCTTAAACAGTACTTGATGCTCTTTGAAATGGAGGGTGTAGAGCTGGATATCCGCCAGGATGCGCTGGAGGCGATTGCTGAAAAAGCGCTTGAACGGAAAACTGGCGCCCGGGGACTTCGCTCAATTATTGAAAATGTCTTATTGGAGAGTATGTACGATATTCCTTCCCTGAAAGATGTTCATAAGGTGGTGGTAGATAGCGCAGTGATCCGGGGCGAGTCTGAGCCATTGCTGGTCTATAAAAATTCTGAAAAAGCCAAAGTGGCGAGTGATGATGCCTGAAACAAGAGGGTCCTAACGGACCCTTTTTTGTGGAGTGCTTGTTTTTCTTGTGGACAGGCCCCACATTCTAATGTCAGTGCTTTAATGAATGATCGGTAACTCGAAGAGAGGCTTAGAATGGCTCAGGACATAGATCAGAATACGCTGTTAACACAACTGCCTATGCTACCACTGCGGGATGTTGTCGTATTTCCCCAGATGGTTATTCCATTATTCGTCGGTCGGGATCGCTCTATTCTCGCTCTCGATGAAGTAATGGCGCAAAACAAGAAAATTGTACTGGTTGCTCAGAAAGATGCCGGTTGCGACGATCCCGGTCCGGCAGACGTTTATGACGTCGGGACACTGGCAACGGTATTGCAGATGCTTAAGCTACCCGATGGCACGGTCAAAGTGCTCGTTGAAGGGGCAGAACGGGTAAACATCGATGCGGTGACCGAAACAAAAGGGTTTTATTCGGCTGATTACTCCGTCATAACTACTGCGGAAATCCCCGTCGGGCAGTCGAGTGCGCTGATCCGAGTGCTAGCTACGCAGTTCGAAAAGTATGTCGGATCAAGTAAGAAAATACCATCCGAAGTAATCACCACTGTCGCTGGCATCGATCAGGCAGGGCGGTTAGCTGATACCATCGCCACCCATATGTTATTAAGCCTGGAACAAAAACAGGAAATTCTTGAAGTAGCGGACGAGCAGGAGCGAGTGGAGAAGTTACTGCTATTGATGGAAGCGGAGTTAGATGTTGTCGACGTGGAGCAGAAGATTCGCGGACGTGTAAAAAAACAAATGGAGAAAAGTCAGCGCGAGTACTATCTCAATGAACAGATGAAGGCTATCCAGAAGGAGCTGGGCGACCTGGAGGATGTGCCGAGTGAAATGGAGCAACTGGAAGGCAAGATAGCCGGGTCGGGCATGCCAAAACTCGCGCTCGATAAGGCCAGGGCGGAATTAAATAAACTGAAAATGATGTCGCCGATGTCAGCGGAGGCGTCGGTATTACGTAGCTATCTTGACTGGATGGTTAATGTCCCCTGGAAAAAGCGCTCAAAAGTTCGCCATGATCTTATTCGTGCGGAACGTATTCTCAATGAGGATCATTACGGTCTCGATGAGGTAAAAGAGCGGATTCTGGAGTTTTTGGCCGTTCAGCAACGGGTTAAAAAGCTTAAGGGGCCGGTACTTTGTCTGGTGGGGCCGCCAGGTGTTGGCAAAACCTCCCTGGGTGAGTCTATTGCACGCGCCACCGGTCGGAAGTTTGCGCGTATGTCCGTGGGCGGCGTGCGCGACGAAGCGGAGATAAGGGGGCATAGACGTACATATATTGGTTCTTTGCCCGGAAAGTTGTTGCAAAAAATTGCGAAAGCTGGTGTTAAAAACCCGCTGTTCCTGCTTGACGAAATTGACAAGATGGGCATGGATCACCGCGGTGATCCAGCCTCCGCATTGTTGGAAGTTCTCGATCCAGAACAAAATAACACGTTTAATGATCACTACCTGGAGGTTGATTATGATCTCTCTGAGGTAATGTTTATTTGCACTTCTAACTCCATGAACATTCCTGGTCCGCTGCTTGATCGCATGGAAGTTATTCGAATCCCCGGTTACACCGAGGATGAAAAAGTCAATATTGCTGAAAAATATCTATTGCCGAAACAGCTTCGTGCTAATGGGCTCAGGGAAAACGAGCTACGCGTCGATGAGTCAGCGGTCAGAGATATCGTTCGATATTACACCAGGGAAGCCGGGGTGCGTGGCCTCGAACGGGAGATTGCCAAAATTTGTCGAAAAGTAGTTACGCAACATGTCAAGAGCAGCGGTGAGCAAACTGTGGCCGTGGGCGGTGATCAACTCGAAGCTATGCTCGGTGTATATAAGTTCGATTATGGCCGTGCGGAGGATCAAAATCGGGTTGGGCAAGTGATCGGTTTAGCCTGGACTTCTGTCGGTGGAGAGCTATTGACGATCGAGGCTTCGGCTGTTCCTGGCAAAGGCAATATCATCAAGACCGGTTCCCTGGGCGATATTATGCAGGAGTCTATACAGGCAGCGTTAACTGTTGTTCGAGGGCGGTCGCAGTCGCTGGGAATTCAGAGAGATTTCCATCAGAATTTCGATCTTCATATCCATGTGCCCGAAGGCGCCACGCCAAAAGATGGACCCAGTGCTGGCGTAGCCATGTGTACTGCTTTGGTATCCGTCCTGTCCCAGATACCGGTGCGAGCAGAAGTCGCCATGACCGGCGAGATTACGTTGCGGGGTGAGGTGCTTAAAATTGGTGGTTTGAAAGAAAAGTTACTCGCGGCTCACCGCGGGGGTATTAAAAAGGTGATTATTCCAAAGGATAACGAGCGTGATCTTAAGGAGATCCCTGATAACATTAAGGCGGCGCTGGAGATCTACCCCGTCAAGTGGATCGATCAAGTCCTGGAGATCGCGCTCCAGGATATGCCCGTTCCGCTATCGGATGAAGACTATAAAAAATCTTCGGCAGGTGGTGGACTGGAAGATAAAAACGATAACGGTACGCCATCCAGGATCAGTACCCATTGATGTTTAAAGGAACTCGCTTGACCGGCCAACCACGTGTTGGTATAAAGTGCCGAGTTCGGCGAGCTCTATGGTTTGAGTTAATTTTTGGCCGCTTTAGCCACTAAGGTTGTTTAGTTGGCCGTTGGCCTTTTCTTGGGAACGAAAATAAAAGGGGTTTAATGTGAACAAATCTGAACTGATTGACGCGATTGCTGACGCTGCGGATATCTCCAAATCTTCTGCAGGCAGAGCCCTCGACGCAGCGGTTGCTGCAGTTACCGGATCGTTGAAAAAAGGTGACCCGGTCTCACTGGTTGGGTTCGGCACATTCGCAGTCAAGCATCGCCCGGCGAGGAAAGGACGGAACCCTCGCACCGGTGATGAAATCAGTATTGCTGCGGCGACAGTTCCCGGATTTAAAGCTGGTAAGGCATTGAAAGACGCTGTTAATTAGCAGAAATTTTTCTGCTACGGCTGCGGACGAAGGCGCATTTTAATGCGCCTTCATCAGTTTTGAATACATGGTTAGATGTTAAGGGTCTGTAATGCTCCAGAATTTTCGCGACAACTTGAAGGGGACCGCCATTTTTATAGTGGTGTTGATATCTATACCATTTGCGCTAGTTGGTATCGATCAGGTTTTTCAGGGAGGTGGTGCGGCGAAGGCCGAATTAACCGTCAATGGCGAAAATGTCGCCAGCCTTGAAGTGGATCGTGCCCTGCTATCGTATAAACAGCGACTGATTGATCAGTATGCGGATTTGAATCCTGCGCTGCTGGCTGACGATATGCTAAGAGAACCTGTTCGCCAGCAACTGATCCGGGAAAAGGTGATCGCCCAGCATGCCAAGGATGAGGGCATGGGTGTGGCGCCAACCACGCTTTCGAAGCTACTCAAAAATGTAGAGGCTTTTCAGGTAGATGGTCGTTTTGATCGAGATGTATTTGAATATAGTCTTCGTCAGGTCGGGCACACACAGCGCACCTATTATGACTCGCTAAGGGATGGCGTGCTAATTTCCCAGGTCGTTTCGGGTGTAATGGGGACCGGGTTGGTGACTCCGGCGGACCTTGAGCTAGCAGCAGAACTTATTGAGCAAAAAAGAGATTACTATTATCTGACCATTCCGATTGCCGACGTGCTGGAAACCGTAGCGGTGGACGATTCGCAAATCAGTGACCATTACGCCAAGAACCTTGAAGAGTTCGAGACTGAGGAGCAGGTTGTTGTCGACTATCTGGAGCTCGACAGCGACGACTTAGTAGTGGAAGTTGATGTCGATGACGCATTGGTACGGGAGCAATTTGATGCCGAGTTAAGTGAGCTTGCGCAATCGTCCCGCAGTCATATCGAGCATATTCTTTTTTCGGGGGGCAAAGAAGCAAACGAGAAACGAATATCTGAAGTGCAGAGCAATTTAAAGCAGGGCAAATCGTTCGCTGAAATGGCGCTGCAATATAGTGATGACGCCGGCAGCGCAGGCCAGGGTGGTGACCTAGGTTATATTGATCCAGAGGCATTTCCCGAGTCATTTAAAGATGCGTTGGACGGCCTTGCAGTTGGCGAAATCTCAGGACCTGTTGAAACCGAGAGTGGTGTCCACCTGATCCGTTTGGTGGCCAGGGATGCCGAAAAAAAAATAACGTTTGAAGAAGAAAGTCCTCGTATCAGGAGGCAGTTGCAGCGGCAGCTGGCGGAGCAATTGGTAGTCGAAAAAGTGGATCGAATGCGGGAGCTTGCATTCAACGTCGAGTCGCTGTCAGAGGTTGGTAAGGAGTTGAATCTAACTGTAAAAACGTCGCAACCATTTGCTCGTTCTGGTGGCGAGGGCATTGCTGCGTTTCCGGGTGTAGTGACGGCAGCCTTCGGAAACGACGTTCTCAAAGAAGGTCACGCAAGCGAAGTCATAGAACTAAGTCCAACTAAATTTATGGTTGTCAAATTGAAGGAGTTTTTGCCGGTCAAAACGTTGGCTTTGGCAGCGGTGAAGGCTGATATAGAAGTAAAGCTTCGTAACCAGGCTGCCCAGCAGATTGTTGCAACAAAAGGTGCTGGGATACTTGATGAATTACGGGTTAATCCAGCTATCGAGGAGCTCGCCAGGCGCCATAACCTGAGTTGGCAGGTGAGTATTGATAGTAAGCGATTTGGCGGTAATCTGGATCCGGAAATACGAGATCAGGCGTTCGCTCTTCCAGCAAGTACGAAATTACCCCGGACGAGTGGATTTACTGCTAGAAATGGTGATTTTGTAGTGCTATCACTGACCCGAGTGGTGCCAGGCGAACTTGATAAGTTACCGGTTGAGCAGCGGGATAATTTGCGGACGTCGCTTCGCAAAGCTTTGGCCCAGCGAGAGTATCAGGCGTATGAACAAAGCCTTGTCGCGAGCGCGGATGTTGAAGTCGCTAATCAGGATGTTGAAGTCGCAAATTAGACAGGAAGCAAGGCGGGTAAAGTGACAGATTTTGACGTGGTGTTATTTTGACCTGGTATTAACGAGCGCTGTTTTTTGCAAACTGTTCCACTTCGCGGTGTCTCTGGTTGAGATATTGAACTACTCGGCAGAGAATCTCATAGTCCTGCACTGTTGTAGGGCTGCTATAGAGCTGCGGTTAGCCAGCTTCAGGCTCGCGGGCCATGATGATCAATCTTTGTCCCGGTTTCAGTGTCGTGGAGTTAGGTAGTTGATTCCAAGTGGCAATATCCTTAACGGTTACGTGATGTTTTGTTGCGATACCCCACAACGTATCGCCATTGACCACGTCATAAGTGATCGCTTGATCAGTTAAGGCGGTGTGCCGTGTCTCGGTATCTGCGTGCCCAACAGGAATTTTTAGTATCTGGCTGTCGGTTATTCTACTTGAGGTCAGGTTGTTAGCGCTGGCCATCATCTCCATAGAAATCTGATAGCGCTGGGCAATCTCCCCGAGAGTGTCTCCCGGTTGAACGATGTACTCGTGAGTCGGTGTTAGCCAATTGGCCTCGGGCGTGATCTTCAGCCCCATTTTAAATCCATCCACGGCATCGGACGGCAGAAGAATTTCATAGGGTCCCGATGGTGGTGTCAACCTGCGCTGAAAACCGGGATTGAGCTGATACAGCATATCGACATCTATATCCGCCAATGCGGCGGCTTGCTCGAGATCAATTTGTTGATTCAGGGTGACGGTGTCAAAGTGAACCTCTCGTTCCATGACGGGCAAGTTGAGGCCGTGACTCGCTGGATCTGCCACTACCCTGGTTAGGGCGAGGAACTGTGGCACATAGGCCCGAGTTTCAGGGGAGAGATCCAGTGACCAGTAGTCCACGGGCAGACCTCGTTCGCGGTTTCTGTCGATAGCCCTGCTCAAAGTACCTTCGCCACCATTGTACGCGGCGAGGGCAAGCAACCAGTCTTCGTCAAAGCGTTTGTACAGATAATCTAGATACTCGAGAGCAGCAGCCGTAGACGTGACAACGTCTTTACGCCCTTCATACCACCAGTTACGTCCAAGGCCGAAATGATCTGCGGTCGAGGGAATAAACTGCCAAAGACCTGCCGCGCCGCTCGACGAATAGGCGAAAGGATCGTAAGCGCTTTCAATAAAGGGTAGGAGAGCTAACTCGAGTGGCAGTTCTTTTTCTTTTAATTGTTCGGCGATGTAGGGCATGTACAACGGTGCGCGTTCCATAACCCTGTCGAAATAGCGTTGATTATTGGCGTACTGATCAATGTATTTGTCAACTCTGGAGTTTGACTCATCCGCTACAAAGGCCTGGCTGGTGGTTAGCTCAACCAGTAAGTCGTCAGGCTGATCCCTGGTCGGCAGACCTTTACCGCTTGCGACGATACTTTGATTGCTTTTTGCGGCAAGCGTGCTACGGCCCGTTGTGATTAGTTTCGCTGCCAGGATTGGACTGTGTACGCTGGATAACGATCCAGGGGGAGCAGCAACAGTGCTACGTCCCTGATAGGGTTGCATCATGCAGCCCGCGACGATGGCTACCAGGCCAGCAGGCAGCAAAAATTTAACTCTCACAGGGATCAAAGCTCAGTCAATTTGGAACTGTAATCGGGATGTGGCTCACCGGGGATGAGTGGGTGCTTATCATTGATAATTTTTTACATGACACAATATCTTCCTCGGATTGAGCAGCACCCTGCTTCGGGACTGGTACAATTGGTCGGTTAGACGTTCTTTATATAACTTAAATATCCCGCGGAACTTCATGAAAACTGCGGACTAGTATTCAAAGGGACGAGTCTAAGTCAAGGTCGGTAGCTTCCCAAGCGCCGACTCCGCATAATATGTCGAGTTGGGACTCAAGTCACTAAAAAACGTGTCATTGCATACGTCGTAAAACGGGAGTTGCGTTGTCGATATTTGGATGTAAAGGACTAACCGCGATACGGACAAGGTTTCGAGTGTCGAGCCTGGCGCTCAACCAGCGCGATCTCGCGACGTGGCTCGCGACCCCTGCAGGAGAGAGCTTGTTTCGTCACGAACAGGCAGTTTGCGCAGATGAAGTCTTCAGGGTATCCGGTTACAGGGCTCTTCAGCTGGGTATTTCCCCTGGCCACAGTTTACTGGCCAGTGTGCAGCAACGGCATAAGTTCGTGTTGGCGCCATTATTCGATCAAAGCGCGAGCTGTATTTGTGATTATACGGCGATGCCCCTGCCTTCGAACGCCCTGGATGTGGTTGTTCTGCACCATGCACTGGAGTTTTCACCAAACCCTCATCAGTTACTGAATGAGGTCGCCCGCGTTGTAACCGCTGGAGGGCACGTCATTATGGTTGTTTTCAACCCGTTTAGTCTGTTCGGTTTGTTTAAGTGGGGAGCCGTGTTTTCCAGCCGAGCGATATGGCGACACCATAGTTTGCGCATGGCAAGACTGGCAGACTGGTTACAGTTGCTTGGTTTTCAGATTACCGCCACGCGGCGTGGGCGGCGTGGCCAGAAAATTTACGCTAACGGAGATGACGGCACCAGGAGAACGCAACTGTGTACCTGGTTGGGAAGCTGGATCGGGGCAGGAGCATTTTATGTGGTCATCGCACGTAAACAGGTCGCACCGCTGACGCCACTTAAACATGTACCCTGGCCTTCAGTAAAAGTACCAGCGCTCGGGGGCCTTAAATCGATCGGCAAAAGCGATCGTCATCAAATAAATGGCCGATAAAATGAAGCACGTAGAAATATTTACTGATGGTGCCTGTCGAGGTAACCCCGGGCCGGGTGGCTGGGGAGCGCTGGTTAGATACGGCGATACCGAAAAAACGATGCACGGTGGTGAAGTCGAAACCACCAATAACCGCATGGAATTGACCGCAGCTATAGAAGCTTTGATGGCGCTTAAGGAGCCCTGTCATGTTGATCTCACTTCTGATTCTGAATATGTGCGCAAGGGGATCACGGAGTGGTTACCCAACTGGAAAAAACGCGGCTGGAAAACTTCTGCCAGAAAGCCCGTTAAGAACATGGACCTCTGGCAGAAGTTAGATACGGCTGCCACACGTCATCAAATAAGCTGGCACTGGGTGAAAGGCCACAGCGGCCACATGGAAAATGAAATTGCTGATAGCCTGGCTAATATTGGCGTTGACCAGGTGTTGGAGTCCTTATGAGACAAATTGTTTTAGACACAGAAACGACGGGCCTGGAGTGGAGCCAGGACCACCGGATAATCGAGATTGGCTGCGTTGAGCTTGTTAATAGGCGTCTTACCGGAAGGCATTTCCATCGCTATATCAATCCTGAGCGGGATATCGATGTCGGCGCCATGGAGGTTCACGGCATTACTCAGGAAGATCTGGATGACAAACCGGTATTCAAGAGTATCGCCAGTGATTTCATTGACTTTATCGACGGTGCCGAATTAGTTATCCACAATGCCCCGTTTGATATTGGTTTTATAAACTACGAATTGTCAAGAATGAGTCGAGAGGACCTGTCTTTAGACAGGCAGAACAATGTGATCGACACACTGATTCTGGCCCGTCAACTCCATCCAGGACAGCGTAATAGTCTTGACGCGCTTTGTCGGCGTTATGGTGTTGATAACTCTCAGCGAACCCTGCACGGCGCGCTACTAGATGCAGAGATACTGGCCGACGTGTATTTGTTGATGACAGGGGGGCAGGCAAGCCTGAGTCTGGGTGGGGATGAGGCCCGCCAGACGTTGATCGGTTCGAGTGGTGAAGTCAAACGTATCAGGGGAGCGAGACGACCGCTAAAGGTTGTTTACGCTGATGCAAGTGAGCTTGAACGACATGCAAAAAAAATAATTGCCATTGAAGCCATCAGCGGGCAGCCAGGTCTCTGGCCGGTTGTCTCTACAGGAGATAAATAATCTTGTGCCTGTTATAAAAACTGCATGACGCAAAATAAGCCGACGACGCTAAGTACAATCGTATAGGGCAGGGCCATGACAACCATTCTTCCGTAGGATAACCTCAATAGTGGCGCCACCGCTGACGTCAATAAGAACAAAAATGCTGCCTGACCATTGGGTGTGGCGACACTGGGCAAGTTGGTTCCGGTATTGATGGCGACTGCCAGGTGATTAAAGTGTTGCCGGGTTATGTCTCCGGCCAGATAAGCCGCTTTTACTTCGTTGATGTATACAGTGGCGACAAAAACGTTGTCGCTGATCATCGACAAAACACCGTTGGCAAGAAAAAACATGCCCGGTTGAAGCTCCACATCCATCGCCAGTACAGCGTTGATGATTGGTGAGAACAGATGCTGTTCGTGAATGACCGCCACGATGGCAAAAAATACGACTAACAGGGCAGTGAACGGCAGCGCTTCCTGGAAGGCATGGCCTATCTGGTGTTCTTCGACGACACCGTTAAACGCGGTCAATAGAACGATAACGAGTAGCCCGATAAGCCCGACCGCAGCCAGGTGGAATGCCAGCCCGAGAATCAGGATAACAGCAACTGCCGCCTGTACAACAAGCGCCACTTTTTCGGTGACAGGGCGTTTCGCCGCTTCCTGTGCGCTGAAATCTTCCAGTACGGCTCGTACTTCGTCGGGAAGGAGTTCACCATAGCCAAATAACCCTGTCTTTTCGAGCAGATAACAGGTCAATAAACCTGCGGCCAGAACAGGCATGGTGACCGGCGCCATGACCAGAAAAAACTCGATAAACGTCCACCCGGCCTTCTCCGCTATCAACAGGTTTTGGGGTTCCCCGACCAGCGTCGTGACGCCGCCCAGTGCGGTACCGACCGCCCCATGCATGACCAAACTTCGCAAAAAAGCCCGAAATTTATCCAGATGTTCTCGGTGGTACTCATGCAGGTGTTCGTCGCTGTTGTGATCATGATGCTCCTGGGTGATTTTAGCCCCGGAGGCGACCTTGTGGTAAACCGTGTAAAAACCCATTGCAACGGTTATCAGCACCGCAGTGACCGTTAGGGCATCGAGGAATGCAGAAAGAAAAGCGCCCATAAAACAGAATAAAAAAGACAGTAGCGGTTTCGAACGAATGCCCAAAAGGATTTTGGTAAACGTGAATAACAGCAGAGTACGCATGAAATAAATGCCTGCCACCATAAACATGAGTAGCAAAATAACCTCGAAATTGCCTACCGTCTCGTCATACACAGCTTCGGGTTTGGCCATACCCAACAAAATGGCTTCTACGGCCAGCAAGCCACCGGGTTGCAAGGGATAACAGCGTAAAGCCAGTGCCAGCGTAAAGATGAATTCGGCGATCAAAAGCCAGCCGGTTATGAAAGGCCCTGCAATTACCAGCGAAATGGGGTTAAACACAAGGAATCCGATAACAGACCATTTGTACCAGTTAGGCGAATTGCCAAGAAAATTGCGACTGAGAGCATGAACAATGGGTTGAGCCATAAGATTGTGTCCGTCAACAGGTATTTTGGTGCCTCAGCGTACTTCTAGGTGTCGGCTACCAACTGAAATCAAAGCGCTGTATTATATAGGAATAGGTTCATTTTCGTAGGGGAACTGCTTGATTTGTAAGTTTTTTTGTAAGGTTAAATGGGTGAGGCCGAGATTGGTGCATGGACAAGCTGAATAATTACGCTGTAGACCTGCTGAACAAGGAGCTTAAATTTTCTCTGGAGGCCGCTCTGGATATGGCCGAGCAGCTTGACGAGGCCAATCTGGAGCCGCTGTACGATGCTATAAAGCAGATCCGCGGGGCCTGTGTTATTGCTGGGCTTGACGGTTTGGGACGCCTGATCGACGAAATGGTTCTGTCGTTAGCTGCTGCTGTGCAGCAGGGTGACTCGACTGATCTGAACGCGTTTGGAGTCCTACTGGTCAACACGTTGATGGCAGCGACCGGGTATGCGGATATTGTAGTCAGCGCCAAGCGAGAAAATGTTTGCGTTTTGTTACCGGAAATGACGGCGTTGCGGCGATGGCGCGGAGAGCCGCCATTGTACGAATTCCACGTGTTAAACGGCGTTTCATGGCCTGTTTTTGGTAAGGAGATTGCCTCCAACCCTCTGGCGGGTGAACAACGTGAGGATGTGAAACGACTCTGGCATCTTTACCAGTTTGGACTGCTGGATATTATCCGAGACAACAACAGAAACAAGGCCTTCATCATTCTTTATCGTGTTGCACTGCGGCTGCAAAATATAGCCATGCTGGCGATAGAAAAGGATTATTGGTGGGTTATTGGTGTAGTGATAAGGGCATTCGCTGAAAACCGGCTGGATTTACAGGTCGAGCGAGTGCGCTTACTTTCCGCGGTAGAAAAACAATTACGCCTGTTGGCGGCAGACAACGTTGACCAGGGGCGTAATCCTTATCCCGAAGGTTTGTGGCGCGCGTTTGTTAGTCTTACGGCACTGCTTGAGGCCAGGGATGATGATGATCAACAGCGTAGAGACGACGTGGGAATCCCCAGACTCGACTTTACTGAGCAAGATGTTAGCGCGATACGCAAGACCATATCGGGCGAAGCGGTGGATAGCGGCCAGGAATTGTTCAGCACACTGGCTGAAATGATATCGAGCGCTCGCGCTTTGCTCGATGTTGCGCAAAGTGAAGAGGGCCGCAGCGCTACGGGACTAGTGGCTGAACTGCACCGGGCGTTTGATGCCATTGAAACGTTGTGGGAGGAGGCTGGATTCAGCGGTCTTGCGCGTCGTTTCAGGCAATTTAGCGCCCGCTTACAGTCAAACAGGCCGGATAGCGAGTTACCTCCGGAAATGATTGTGGAATTCATTGATGCCATATTGCAGGCCGAGTGTGCGCTTGTCGATTTTCAACACGTTCGACCATCAAAGCAGGCTGCCCAGGCATGGGAAAGGCAGCCTTTGACCCAGGTGTTACAGACCAGCCTCCTCAAGACGGCTGAACTAGCGGTCATGAATGAATCGGGGGTTCACCTTGGTGAAATCAAGGAGATGATTGATAACGTCGCTTCGGGATATGCTGCGGCAGAAATCGTGCCAACGCTTGAGTCGGCGTTCAATACTATCTGCGGTAGTGCGCGTATTATGGGGTTAAATCGCTTTGCGGAGCTCGCTTCTAGAAGCCTGACGTTTGTCAAGAATACACTCCAGTCGAGCACTGTCGATAAGCAGATAGAGAATTACTGGGAAGTATTTGCGGATTGTGTTGCCTGCCTCGAATACTACATCGACAACTGCAAAGTGGGTGGCCGTGCTGACGAAGCGTCACTCGACATCGCTAACGAATGCCTCACTTCGCTCGGTGTTTAGCACTGCGGTATCTCGTGTTTCTTCCAATATGATAACTGGAGAAGTAGCTAACTTACTTGTCTGTTAGGCATTGGAAAAGGTAACAAGTAGATAGGCAGCAGAGCGCGAGTATGCCGATGCTGTTAGCCACTAGAGATGGCGCCTGTCGAGGAGTGGGGATCAAATGAAATGCAGAACCTAAATATCCCCGCGCTGATTTTTATCGGTCTTGGCGCAATCGTGTGTTTGTCCGCGTTCCGTCTGTTGTGGAAATATAAATTACTCGGCCGCTTCGGCCTGTTGCTAACCTGCGTTGCCTTAACAGGTAGTGGGGTAATTTTTGTGATGGCTGGTTTGGACTTGCTTGAGTACCGTCCCATCCCCGATGGTGCACCAGTAGCCATTGTGACTTTGAGTCGCGGATCAGGAAACCAGTTTGTAGCCCGTATCAGCGATAATACGGGAGTCGAATCCGGCGAGAAGTTGACGGGTGATCATTGGCAGATCGGCGCCCGTGTATTTAGGTTGAACAGGCAGGTTATTGGTCTTGAGATGATGCCTATGGTGAGACTGGAATACCTGAGAGGACTTACGCTGTCCTCCGCTGGCGAGACCCTGGGTATTGCCAGTGCGGATCGATCTTTGCGCAGATCAAGGAATCGACTTGACGTGTGGCCGTTGCTAAAGAAGATTCCCGGTTTAGATCGTTTAATTTTTATGCAGACAAACACAACGTTTAAACAACCGGTGGAGGACAACGCAACTTATCTGCTAAATCTTACTAATTTTGGTTTGGTGATAGAGCGTCGCCGGGCGGATACCAGAGCGAGTGATACCATAGACAGCAGCATGTAAAAGCAAAGGAGTAATTAATTGGATCTTTTAGGCGAATATGGTTTGTTTCTAGCAAAGATAATAACAGTGTTAGCTGGAATAGCTGTGGCGGTTGCACTAATCGCTAACGGTGCGAAAGCGAAGTCGAAAGACCGTGGGCATCTGGAGATAAACTCTCTTAACGAAACTCTCAGGAAGGCCTCTAGTGTTTTTGCCGAAGCGCTGTTAGCACCCCATGAAAAAAAGCTTGCGATCAAGGCAAGAAAAAAAGAAGAAAAACTGGCTGCAAAAAAATCGACCACGCTTACTGCAGACAAATTGGTGAAGCGAGTTTTTGTGCTGAACTTTCACGGTGATTTGCGGGCATCTGCCGTTGCCGCGCTGCGTCAGGAGATTACCGCTGTGCTGGCGGAGGCAAATAGCGACGACGAAATCGTCGTCAAACTGGAAAGTAGCGGGGGTATGGTGCATAGCTACGGTCTTGCGGCTAGTCAGTTAGATCGGATAAAAAAGCGCAAGATCCCGCTAACTGTGTGCGTGGACAAAGTGGCTGCGAGTGGCGGTTATATGATGGCCTGCGTGGCCAACAGGGTGCTTGCCGCGCCCTTCGCCATTATCGGTTCGATAGGCGTCGTCGCGCAAATTCCAAATATACACCGTTTGTTGAAGCGACATGATGTTGACGTAGAGTTGATGACTGCCGGCAAGTACAAACGTACGCTGACGGTGCTGGGCGAAAATACTGACGAAGGCCGAAGTAAATTCCGAGAAGATCTCGAAGATATTCACAGCTTATTTAAGGAATATGTCGCTGAGAGGCGGCAAAATGTTGATGTCGAGCAGGTTGCGACGGGTGAGATTTGGTACGGTACTCGCGCTCAAAAAATCGGTCTGGTAGATGACATACAAACAAGCGACGAGTATTTGACAAACCTGGCGCAGGATCGCGAAGTCTACGAGATCCGCTTTGTCGAGAAAAAGTCTCTGCCACAAAAATTTGGCCTCGCTGCGGAAGAGTCCAGCGATCGCCTGTTATTGCGCTGGTTTGACCGTCTCTCGAAACCGCAGCATTACTCCTGACGAGCGTGTGTTTAGTAGGCAATGCGCGTCACTGACCACGTGTGATTACAGGTGGTCTTTCTAGTCCCTGCGTAAGTGTTCCTTTACCGCAATTGGATTGGGGAAGTTCATCACGACAATGTAACTCGACAATAAAAAGGTCATTATCGCTGCCGCCTGAATGAGGTGGGATGCAATGTTGCCAATCAACGAGGCGTTAAACGCGACGTAGGCAATGAGTAACGAGAACTCACTGATTTGACCCAGTCGACAACCAATATCCCATGCCAGCGGATTTCTTTCACTTTGTTGGTGCAGGAGAAACCGAAAGACGACAGGTTTTATGACCAACATGCCCCCGCCCAGCAAAAGCGCAGGAATAATGACCTGCGGCAGCAGCGTCAGATTGAATTGAGCCCCGAGCGAAAAGAAAAAAAGTACCAGGAAAAAATCCCGCAAGGGTTTTAGCGTGAGCGCGATGTGCTGGGATATTGGGCTGGTAGCCACAGTAATACCCGCTATAAAGGCGCCAATTTCACGCGACAGGCCCACCGATTCCGCCAGTTGCGCGATACCGAGGCACCAACCGATAGCAAGTAAAAAAATGTACTCGCCCATGCGATCAAATTTAGCGAACAACGGTAACAGGACAAAGCGTACACTAAGCACACAAAGTCCCACCAACAGTGGCAGGGCGAGAAGCGTGATGCCGATTTGCAGAAAGTCGATCTGGCCATTCTGACCACTGAGCAAGATCAGCAGTACAAAGATTGCGATGAAGTCCTGCACCAATAACATGCCAATCATCATTTCGCCGATATGTCGGTGGTGCAATATGGTCGTGGGTAACAACTTGATACCGATAATGGTGCTGGAAAACATCATGGCAGCGCCGATGATCAAGTTTTCCAGCGGCGTAAAGCCAAACAACCATCCGACGCCATACCCTGTCACCGCAAATATGAGGGAGCTAATCACGGTTATTAGCGTTACTTTTTTGAACACACCAAACAATGCCTGTGGCTGCATATCCAGGCCGAGAAGAAACAGCAGAAAGATAATGCCAATGTGGGAGATATCGGCAATCAAATTGACATCCGGCACCAGCCCAAAGCCGTAGGGGCCGAGCAGGGCTCCCAGAATAATGTAGGCGATGAGCATCGGTTGACGCCCATAGAGTGCCATAGAGGCAAGTATCGCCGCCCCACTGAAGATTAGAAAAAAAGAGTGAAATACGGCGTCAGTCACAGCGTTACTCCGTCCAGACGATATTTTGCCTGTATAAGGTCAGAGATGCACTGAAATTCTAGAATCTACGCCTAAATAGCGGTTGTGGTTGATCGACACAACCTTGATAAGTGACCGTGAAATCGTTGAAATAAGGTTGGGGATTGAAATCCTGCGCGGGTGTGGTGTCTAGCAAAAAAGTATCGAAGCCACATCGGGCAAGGAAAAATAGTTGATCGGGAATAATGTAGCCAAAGGCGCGCAGTTCACCCTGATAGCCATAACGTTCTCTGATCAATCTGGCCAGAGAAAAACCTCTGCCATCCATGAACGTCGCGAAGCGAATGCCTATGCAGCTGAGCTCGGGGTAGTGATCGGTCAGTGCCTCCGGCTCGTCGTCACTGTTTAGCCATACCCCTGGGGCTTGCTGGTCGCTCTTGCCGTTGCGCTGTTTTAGCCATGATTCGAGTGGCGCGAGCTGATGTGTGTTAATCAGCGCCCCTGCAAAATCCTCGGGTAAAATTTGCCAAAGATCGTGCTCGATGGTGTTGCCAGCTTTATCAAGCAGCCTTGGCATAGATGCACTCCTTGAATGGCGCCATACCAATGCGTCTTTGTGTGTCGATAAAATGTTCGCCATCGAGACGATGATCCACATAAACCTGGAGAATTTTCTCGATGATCTCCGGTACTTCGGTGGCGAAAAAAGAAGGCCCAAGCACCCCGCCAAGGGCTGCGTCATTTCCTGAGCTGCCACCGAGCTGTATCTGATAAAACTCCAGACCTTTTTTGTCGACGCCAAGAATACCGATATTGCCAACGTGGTGGTGGCCGCAGGCATTCATGCATCCCGAAATATTAAGGCTTATGTCGCCGATGTCATAAAGATAATCCATATCATCGAAGCGGCGTTGAATAGCCTCGGCTATGGGGATTGATTTAGCATTAGCTAAAGAGCAGAAATCGCCGCCGGGACAGCAGATCATGTCGGTTAACGTGCCGATATTGGGCGTCGCAAAGCCCATTTCTTTGGCCTTTAACCACAGCGCTGGCAAGTCGCTTTGTTTAACGTCGGCCAGTACAACATTCTGCTGGTGGGTTACGCGGATTTCGCCAAAGCTGTAGTGATCGGCGAGATCAGCGATGGCTTCCAGCTGACGGTCGGTCACATCGCCAGGGGCAACCCCAGTAGGTTTCAGTGAGAGAAAGGCCGCGCAGTACCCCGGTACCTTGTGTGTCCTGACGTTTCTTTCCCGCCAGCGAGTATATGCAAGAACTGGTTCGGTGGTCGCATGAGAGGAATCGTCACAGACAATATTCTCGTAGGGTGGCGCTGTAAAAAATGACTTTGCCCGGATAATTTCCTGTCCCGTCAGGGTGGCCGGACCATCTTTGAGGTGGTGCCATTCCTCTTCAACCTTGCGGGCAAATACTTCAGGTGTCCATGCTTTTACCAGAATCTTAATCCTTGCCTTGTATTTGTTATCACGACGGCCATAGCGGTTGTATACGCGCAGTATGGCCTCCAGGTAAGTCAGCAGGTGCTCCGGGGGCAGGAACTGTTTTATGGTTTCGCCAATCATGGGCGTACGGCCCAGCCCGCCACCCACCAAAACTTGAAAGCCTGTCTCGCCAGCCTTATTTTTAAGCAGTTGCAGGCCGATGTCGTGGACCTGGATGGCCGCACGGTCTGACTGCGCACCGCTTACCGCAATCTTGAACTTTCTCGGTAGGAAGGCAAACTCTGGGTGTAATGTTGCCCATTGGCGAATAATTTCGCACCAGGGTCGTGGATCCTCGATTTCGTCTTTGCCGATACCCGCGAATTCGTCCGAAGTGATATTGCGAATACAGTTGCCGCTACTCTGAATACCATGCATATCGACTTCAGCCAGTTCCGCCAGAATATCAGGCACTTCCTCTAACTGGGGCCAGTTAAGCTGGATATTCTGACGCGTCGTGAAATGGGCATAACCCTTGTCATAGACCCGAGTAATATGCGCTAACTTTCGCAGCTGGGCGGAAGATAACATACCGTAGGGAATGTTAATGCGCAGCATCGGCGCCAGCCGCTGTATGTACAGCCCGTTCTGTAAACGCAACGGCAGAAATTCTTCATCGGCAAGTTCGCCAGCGAGATAGCTTTCGGTTTGTCGACGAAATTGCGCGACACGCTGTAATAACAGGGTCTGGTCGTAGTGGTCATAAATATACATAACGGCGGACTTAACCTTTAAACCTGTTCAGAGTATGGATAGAGAGTCCGGACGAATCCGCAATCGCCGGTTCCGCCAGCTTAAGGTGGGGGAGTTGCTTAGCGGTGTAGACCAACTCAACATTGTAGAAATTCAAGTAGAAACTCAACATTGCAGAATCGGCGATATTCTCAGTCGGTTCGGATTGTGGTGAATGATAGCGTTGATAAGAACACAGGTGAAAAACCGTTTCTGCATATTGCCGTTTGAAAAGGGAATAAGAGAAGACAGTCCTCAAACATATTGCTAAAATGCCCGGCTTTTTAAGCCAGCATGTAAAGGGGAGACAGCGCTATGAGTGACAACAATACGGCCAGAGATGTGGCGAAAGGCGATGTGGCGAAAGACGAAGACGGCTTTGCCGATGCCATGGCTACAGTAGCCATTATGGCAATCGTCGTCATTACCGCGGTGCTGTGGGTAAGTAGTCAGTAGGTACAACCAACATCAAATTTATCGAGATTGTTTATCGAAATTGTCAGGTTGTCCTCTGGCAATCACTGACTTTGGCTGGTCTGAGCGCACAACTCAATGACTGCTTGAGCTGAGCCGGAAGCATTTTTTACCTACGTTTGCCTAGACTCCAAGTTACGGAGAGTGTGCCCCATCTCGTTATGTTTGCTTTTTCGCTATCTCAGCGCCTTGTCGCTGGCGAAAAACTAATAGCGTTGCAAAGGGCCTGTTGCTGGTCATCCATACTGGCTTTATAAGACAGGGGGGTGGCTCAGGATCAGGCGAGTATAGAGTGCAACTCACGCTCTACCTGCTCAACAGGTATACCTTTGCGTGCCGCCAGGCTGGCCACCTGGTCAGGATGAATTTTCCCAACATTGAAGTAACGAGACTGTGGGTGGGAGAAATACCATCCGCTTACTGAGGCTGCAGGATGCATGGCCTGGCTCTCTGTCAGCTTGATAGTGGTCGCATTTTGCGCATCAAGCAGGTTGAACAATGCCTTTTTTTCAGTGTGATCTGGACAGGCTGGATAGCCAGGTGCCGGGCGGATGCCGCGATAATGCTCCTTAATAAGCTCTTCGTTACTCAGTGTTTCGTCCGCTGCGTAAGCCCATAACTCAGCCCGTACTTTTTGGTGCATATGCTCGGCGAACGCTTCAGCCAGTCGGTCGGCCAGTGCCTTAACCATGATGGCATTATAGTCGTCACCCCTGGCCTGGTACTGGGCCGCGAGTTCGTCAGCGTGGATGCCTGTGGTCACCGCGAAACCGCCGATGTAATCAATTTTTCCGCTGTTTTTGGGTGCAATATAATCAGCCAGGGAAAGCAGGGGGTCGGTTTCGCCCGATTTCCTTACCTGCTGGCGAATATGGTGCAGGGTCGTGATGACCTCGGTGCGAGACTCGTCGGTGTACACTTCGATGTCATCGGCATTGACACGATTAGCCGGCCAGAGCCCGACCACGCCATTCGCCTGTAAGCGATGGTTCTCTATCAGGTCACGCAGCATGGCCTGGGCGTCTTTAAAAAGGTCGCGAGCGGCCTCACCAACTACCTCATCCTGTAGAATTTTTGGGTATTTGCCTACCAGATCCCAGGTAATAAAAAACGGTGTCCAGTCAATCATATCAACCAGGCTGGCCAGGGGGTAATCATGAAATACCTTAATACCCAAGCAACGGGGTCGCGGTGGGTCATAGGTCGACCAGTCAAACGGTAAACCCTCCTTTACGGCCTGCTCATAAGGGACAACCAGGCCTCGGGGTTGACGTTCCGCGCGGCGGGTGCGCACTGCGTCATACTCCGCTTTGATTTCCGCGTAATAGAGTTCTCGTTGTTCTTTGTTGACCAGTTTGCTCGCTACACCAACCGCGCGCGATGCATCGGCGACATAAATGGCTTGCGCTCGGTGATACTGTGGATCGATCTTGACAGCGGCGTGAGCTTTTGAGGTTGTTGCGCCGCCGATCATAAGCGGCAAATCGAAACCTAGACGCTCCATTTGACTGGCGACGTGGACCATCTCATCAAGCGACGGGGTGATCAGACCAGACAGGCCAATGATGTCGACATTCTCTCGCCGCGCCGTGTCGAGGATTTTTTCGCAGGGCACCATAACGCCCAGATCAATGACTTCGAAATTATTACACTGCAAGACCACGCCGACGATATTTTTACCGATATCGTGGACGTCACCCTTAACGGTCGCCATCAGTATTTTGCCATTGCTACGGGCGGCCTCTGATTTTTCAGCCTCAATATAGGGCTGCAGGTAGGCGACGGATTGTTTCATGACGCGCGCCGACTTCACGACCTGTGGTAAAAACATTTTGCCACTGCCGAATAAATCGCCGACAACATTCATGCCATCCATCAGAGGACCTTCGATGACCTGGATGGGCCGCTCGGCCTGCTGGCGCGCCGCCTCGGTGTCTTCATCAATATAAGTGGTAATACCCTTGACCAGGGCGTGTTCCAGCCGTTTACTGATACTCCATTGCCGCCATTCAGCATCCTGTTGCGGGTTAGTGAGTGCGCCATCGCCGCGATATTGCTCGGCGAGAGACAGCAAATTTTCTGTTGCCTCTGGCGATTTATTGAGAATGACAGCTTCTACGGCATTGCGCAGAAGCTCTGGCAGGTCATCATATACCGCCAGTTGTCCCGCATTGACAATGCCCATACTCAGGCCCGCGCGTATAGCGTGGTACAAAAATGCCGAGTGAATAGCTTCCCGAACGCGGTCATTACCACGAAATGAAAACGAAACGTTACTGATGCCCCCGGAAATTAAAGTGTTCGGCAGGTTTTGCTTTATCCATGCACAGGCCTCGATGAAGTCCACGGCATAGTTGTTGTGTTCTTCAATGCCCGTCGCTACAGCAAAGACATTGGGGTCAAAAATGATGTCCTCGGGCGGGAATCCAACCTCGTCGATCAATAACTTGTAGGCGCGCTGACAGATATCGATACGACGTTGCAGATTATCCGCCTGACCCTCGGTATCGAAAGCCATGACAACGATGGCAGCACCGTAGCGGCGACACAATTTAGCCTGGGCAATAAAGGCTTCTTCGCCTTCTTTCATGCTGATTGAGTTGATAACAGGTTTACCCTGTATGCACTTCAGACCGGCTTCAATGGCCGTCCATTTGGAGGAATCAATCATCAGTGGGATACGGGAAATATCGGGTTCAGATGCAATCAACTTGAGGAAGGTGGTCATTGCTTCGACGGCATCGAGCATCCCTTCGTCCATGTTGATATCAATAATCTGTGCACCGTTTTCAGCCTGATCCCGGGCCACAGACAGTGCGGCTTCGTAATGACCGTCCATGATCAGCCGTTTAAAGCGAGCGGACCCGGTAACGTTACAACGCTCACCGACGTTAACGAAGAGGGAGTTACTGGTAATATTGAACGGCTCGAGCCCGGCGAGACGGCAGGCAGGGGCGATTACTGGCAACGTCCGTGGCTTTATTCCCGCGACAGCTGCGGCGATCGCGGCGATGTGTAGCGGCGTCGTACCGCAACAGCCGCCGACGATGTTGACCAGTCCATCACGGGCGAATTCGGCAATGATGGCGGCGGTTTCCTCGGGCGTTTCATCGTATTCGCCAAATTCGTTGGGCAGTCCGGCATTGGGGTGGGCGCTGACCGGTATCGGGCAGACTTTCGCCAGCTCCTCTATATGAGGGCGCAGCTGGCGGGCGCCGAGTGCACAGTTAAACCCGATTGAGAAGGGCTCTGCATGGGCAATACTGTTCCAGAATGCTTCCGGGGTTTGGCCGGAGAGTGTGCGACCGCTGGCATCGGTGATGGTGCCAGAGATCATGATGGGCAGGTCAATGTCGAGCTCAGCGAAGACATCCTGTACCGCGAAGATCGCCGCCTTGGCATTGAGTGTATCGAACACCGTTTCAATCAAAATGATATCGGCTCCACCGGCGATTAACGCTCGGGTGGCCAGTCGGTAATTGTCGGCGAGTTCATCAAAATTGGTGTTGCGTGCGCCCGGATCATTAACGTCAGGTGAAATTGATGCGGTACGACTGGTTGGACCGATAACCCCTGCGACCCAGCGCGGTCGCTCGGGTGTGCGGCGTGTCACTTCGTCTGCGGCTTCGCGGGCTATCTGGGCACCGACAAAATTCAATTCATAAACGAGGTCCTGGGTAGAGAAATCGATTTGGGACACCGTGGTTGAATTAAAGGTATTGGTTTCAATTATGTCCGCGCCAGCTTCCAGATAGGCAATATGGACGTCTCGAATAATATCGGGCTGAGTGAGGGTGAGGAGATCGTTGTTACCAGCCTGATCCTGCTCAATGTTGGCGAGACGCTCGCCGCGGAAATCAGCTTCGCTTAGTTTGTACTGCTGAATCATCGTGCCCATGGCGCCATCGAGCAATAAAATTCGCTGCCTGGTAGCTTCGTATAGAGCGGAGATTCTTTGCTGGCGATTTTCCAATTCGTGGTATCCAGAGCGGTGCGCTGCTAAAAGGGCTGCGTAGTTTACCAAATGGTGAGCGATTTAGTTCACTCGAATATGCAGCATCCGTCTGCATGAATGGAGCGGGGCAGGATGTTGAGTGAATAATTGGCGTTGTGCGCTGCGTCAGCAGTTGTTAAAATACATGACTAATTTACTCGGGTATAAACCAGATGGATAGTATTGAGATTACCGAATCAGCACAGCAGTACCTTGCCGAGTTGCTGGCCAAGCAGGATTGTGAAGGCATAGGTATTCGACTGTTTATCACAGACCCCGGCACACCTAAGGCCGAAACCTGTATTGCCTATAATCGACCGGGGGAAGAGAAAGAAGATGACGTGGTGTTAGCGTTACCACTGTTCAATGCCTACATTGAAAAGCGCTGCGTAATATACCTTGAAGATGCCAAAGTTGACTATGCTGCCGATCGTCTGGGCGGCCAGTTGAGTATCAGGGCGCCCAATTCCCGGCTCCCCAAGGTCGCTGATGATAGTCCCATCGAGGACCGGATCAACTACATCTTGTACGACGAAATTAACCCGGGGCTGGCAGCTCATGGCGGCATGGTCAGCCTTGAGGAAATGGCAGGGGATGTGGCGATTCTAAAGTTTGGTGGTGGTTGTCAGGGTTGCGGCATGGTGGACGTTACCCTCAAGGAGGGCGTTGAGCGCACTTTGCTGGAGCGCATACCGGAGTTAAAGGGTGTGCGAGATATCACCGATCATTCTGATGACTCACAGGCTTTTTACAAATAACGCTGCGTGGTGACAGTTCGTCTATGAGGGGTCAGTGGCTGCTCTAGTTTGTTAGAAGTGGTATATTAAGAGCCATTTTAATAAATATTTTTGTTGATACCACATGCCACGCCTACCTGAATTTGATCGCACCGAAGTCGTACAGTCCGCTCTGGAGGTATTCTGGAAAGACGGTTACGAGTCCAGCACCATTGAGAAACTGTTAGGCGCCATGGGTCTAAACCGGGGCAGTCTCTACGCTGCATTTGGCGGTAAGGAGCGTCTGTTTCGTGAAGTTATGGATCATTACGTGGGCTTTATGTTTAATATTCTGGAGTCAACGTTATTGGGCAGGCCAGACCCGGTTGATGCCATACGCAGTTTCCTGGAACGTGTCTCAGTACTTGAACCCACGGATACGCGAACCCGCGGTTGTTTACTTTTTAATACCATTTCAGAGCTCGCCCATACCAAACCGCATCTGGCGGCGGAAGCGTCAGCAAAAGTTGGCTTACTGCGCGATCTGTTTATTCAGCGGCTCGGGGAGGCGCGCGAGCAACAGCTTATTCGCGATGATGCGACTCTGGAAGAGTTGGCGGATTATCTGATTGCGCTGGCGGCGGGACTCAGGATGCGCTGTAAGATGCATACGGCAAGCGGTACCCTGCAAAAGATTGTTGATATGGGTCTGGGGACGATTCTAAGGCAGTCTACTCCCGATAAAGCGATAACCCTGAATAGTTAAGTGATCAGTGCGAAGTTATCAGCCACTGGGTCGATAGCATAATAAGCGAGACTACAGCTTGGGAAGTAAGACAAAAGCGTTTAGCAGGTACGATAGAAAAAGGCGTAGTAGGCACAAAAGTAGTAGGCACGAAAAAGTTTGACGCAGCTAATGGCTGGGCGCTGTTCCCAATACCGTCAGACTTGTGGTGACACACTTAGAGCAAATAGCCCGGAAGCAACCGCCAAATTGATAGCTGCTTCCGGTATCGAGGGCTTATCAGGGCCTGTCGCGCTCAGGCAGTACGGCCTTCAGTTTTTCGTGCATTGCCATAATGGCGCTTTCAGTGGTTGCCCAGTCTATGCAGGCATCAGTTACTGATTTTCCGTACTCCATGTCATCGCGATTGGACGAAATTTTCTGGTTGCCCGCGAGCAGATTACTTTCCACCATAATGCCAACGATGGACTTGTTGCCTTCTAGAATCTGGTTGGTCACGTTTTCCATAACCAGGGGCTGTAATTCGTGGTTTTTGTTGGAGTTGGCGTGGCTGCAATCAACCATGATGTTGGTGTTAACACCGGCCTTACTGAGTTGCTGTTCACAGATAGACACGCTGACGGAGTCGTAATTGGGTTTGTCATTGCCGCCGCGCAACACCATATGGGCATAGGGATTACCGTTGGTAGTAATAACCGCAACCTTTCCCTCTGCATTTATACCCAGAAATCGATGTGGGCTACTAACTGATTTAAGCGCGTTAATCGCGACATCAAGGCTGCCATCTGTACCGTTTTTAAAGCCGACCGCCGAGGTCAGTCCACTTGCCATCTCACGGTGCGTTTGTGACTCGGTGGTGCGTGCGCCGATCGCTGACCAGGTTATCAAATCCTGTAAATATTGCGGGGAAATAGGATCGAGTGCTTCGGTGGCGGTTGGCAACCCTAACTCAGCGATGTCCATCAACAGCTGCCGACCGATATGCAGGCCGTCGACAATTTTAAAGGAGTCATTCAAATAGGGATCGTTAATCAGGCCTTTCCAGCCAACGGTTGTCCGTGGCTTTTCAAAATACACGCGCATTACAATCAACAGCGTATCACTGACGCTTGCAGCCAGTTTTTGCAGGTGCTGAGCATAGTCTTTAGCTGCCTCAACATCATGGATGGAGCAGGGGCCAACCACAATAAAAATACGATGGTCTTCCCGGTTGAGAATACGCTGAATGCTGTCGCGACCTTCTAAAATAGTCCTGGCAGCTTTTTCCGTGAGGGGGATGTCCTTTTTCAACTGCTCGGGAGTGAGAAGAACTTCCTGAGACTGTACATTGACGTTTTCGAGTACGCGTTCGATCATCTTGAAACCTGGTACGACCTGTTATTTAAAGGGGACAGTATTCTACTGCAAAATGGATAATCGTGGGTGATTTGTATCCCGTGTGGATTTATTTGATCTCGATTATTTCGAGATGGGGTAGCAAAGGGAAATACAGCGCTGTTTTTATCGGTACAGTAGATATCTTCGCAAACAAGCTGGCGTAAAGACTGAGTTGGGGCGTGTATTGCTGTATTTGCCCAATAATGAAGTCATCTCGGGACTGCATGCGCTCCGGAGCGGCCAGTTTATAATCTATTATCCAGCGTTCATTGTTGCGTATAAACGTGCGATCAATTACTGCTGTGCGCGGTCTGCCGAGCTGGTCGACGTAGCCTAGTGCCAATTCGCAGGCGCTGTCGTCCAAATGGGGGTCAAAGAGCCAGCGATTAAGCGAATCTTCAAGGCAGTTATGGAGCGCTGTGTTGAGGGAGGCAATGGCTTTATCACAGTCTTCTAGCCCCTGGGCACTGAGCTGACGGCGCCATACCTGGGATTGCTGCTGCACGCGCGCCGCGTGCCAGTGCTCCACGCCGTCAATTACCAGCCGTTGCAGCGCGCGGTGAAATAGTATGCCGGTTTTACGCGCGTCCCCGCCTGGAGAATTCTGCTGTTTGCCGCCAGGAGGAATCTGGTTGTCGCCAGAGCCTTGCGGATCTTCGTGTGGACCTTTCGGTAAGCCAGCCGGTGACGTCGATACGGATGCAGGCAGTGGATCAACGCTGCCGCTGCCGGGTTGCCGCCATGTTGCCGGCAGGCGAAGCTGGTAAATATCTATTGCAGTGTTGTTAGTAACGGGTTGGACATTGTCTGTGCTTTGTCCCGGGTGACGAGTCACCCTACAATTGACGCCGGGATTGTCCAGTTCAAGCTTAAGCGTTGGCCACAATGAAGCCAGCAAGCTATTACTTGCCGGATCCCGCTCAGACTCGCGAAACAGTAAATGCAGGCGCTCGATGGCGCGGGTGCATGCCACATATAAGACCCGGGTATTCTCAAGGCGACTTTTCAGCGTCTGTTCTCGCCTCAGGTGTTCGTAAAGTCGGTCTTCAGTCCCGCCGAGTTTTTGCGGGGGCGACATAAGTAATTGGGTTTTGCCGGTCGCAGAGACACGTTCACGCCATTGCAGCAATTGCATCTGATCGGCTTTTGATCCCCGATCCAGTCCCGGAATAATGACCGTATCAAACTCCAGGCCCTTGGCTTTGTGGATGGTCATAATCTGTACAGATGGGCCGTCCGTCAGCGGCGCTGGGGACGCGTATAAGCGGTCAACAGCCGTCATAAAGTCAGTCCAGTTTGCGACTGTGCAACCATCCCGGGTGTGACTCTCCAGCAGATCCCAGTATTGTCGGCACTGCGCAAGGCTACTCTCGTCGCTCAGAGCTGCCGCGCCACCGAGATCAATCCACAGACCTTCCAGCCAGACGCGCAAGGGCTTGCGGTATCGTTGCTGCCAGGCGCTACGTAACGTTGCAGTAATCCGGGCGAGGATTTGGCGACCGCTGTCACTCAGGGAAGGGCACTGCTGGAACTGGAAGATTTGTTGTAACAGCAGCGGATAGTGCTCACCTTTGGGCACGGGGTTGTCCGGCAGTTGGGTCGTGGCCAGGTGGAGCAGATCATCCAGAGACAGGCCACACCACGGTGCACGCAGTATGGATAACCAGGCGATTCTATCGGCTGGGTTGAGCAGGGCACGGGTCAGAGAGGTGAGGTCAATGACCGGCATGGAGGTAGACAGAGGCTCTATATCGGTGGCCTGCCAGTGAATATTTTGCTCCCGTAAAGCGGGCACGATTTCCAGTAAGTGAGCTCTGCCGCGAACCAGTATCGCAATGCTGGCAGTTGGCCTGTCTACGCGAGCTTCCGCAACACGGGCAGCTACCTGCCTGGCTTCGAGCAAGCGGTACGGATCTTCTGTGAACACGTCGACGGTGACGGCTGCGCCTGGACTGGGGGTCTTGAAAGGTGCAGAAGCGGCATAGGGGACGGCGCCGCGACCGGTATTTATCAGTGCAGGAAACGCGCCGCTGAACAGCCGGTTTATCCACTCAATAATGTTTGCCTGGCTGCGGAAGTTGACGTTGAGATCAAGCGCTGCAAGTTCGAGTTCGCCCAGTGGATGTTGTCGTATATCCAGAAACAGACCGACATTAGCGTTACGAAAGCCATAGAGAGACTGCATACCGTCGCCGACAAAAAACAGTGTGCGGCCATCGCCATTTTGCCAGCCGGCGGTTAGTCGCCGCAGGATGGTGAACTGTACGGAAGCGGTATCCTGAAATTCGTCGACCAGGATATGACGGATCTGGGCGTCCAGGCGCAGTGTCAAATCGGTGGGGTTGTCATCGCTGCCCAATGCCGCTAGCGCGGCCAGTGTTATTTCGGTGAAATCACTGACCCCCTGTACTCTGAAGATCCAGCTGAGTCGCGCCGCAAGTTGTGGCAATACCGTGCTTAGGGCTTCGAGAATCAACCACTGGCCAGCGTCAAACCGAGGGGCGGGCAGATAGCGTATATCGGTCAACGTTTCCAGCAGCCCAGGCTGGTCCATGCACCAGGCCATCAGTGACTGCCAGCCTTGTTTGCGGGCATCAGCAATGTCCGGATCAAGGCTGTCCTTTTTGGTGGGGAAGCCATTGGTCTTGTTAATGGTTTTGCGCCAACCATTTGTTTTGGTCAGCACCAGTTCCACAATGGCCAGCCACGGTTGCAGGGCGTCGGCATGTTGTGGCGGAAGCGCCGCCATGCCGAGACCATGAGTGAGAGGATGGTCAGATCCGTCCTGAAGGTGTCGGGCTGCGTAATCGACCAGCAAGGCGATGTCACTGCCCTGTGGCGCCAGTTGTTGGGATGCGTCCCGCAAGGTTTCATCAATGAGGGTTTGCAGGGCGAGCTCCAGTTCAGGACGCGCGTCGCGACTGGCAAAAATGTGGGGTAACCATTGTTCGCGTTTACCGAGTAAGGACATCAGCAAACTTTCCAGCCGCGGTATGTCATTGTTCAGGTGACGGAGCAAGTCAGCCAGGGCATGCCCCAGTGGCGTGGCTGATTCAAGCTCGCCGAGCACATCGTGAATGGCCAACTGATAAACCCGGTCTGGATTTTCCAGCGGTTCTGGAAGTTCGCCAAAGCCTGATTCCAGAGCCAGCTGACTGGCCAGGTGACGACAGAAACTGTCGATGGTGAGTATACGTAGCCGATTCGGCGCTTTGATTAAATTCCAGCGTTGCGCCTTGTCACGCGCCAGCGCGCGACGCGCCATGTGCCAGGTTTGCAGCTCGTAAGCATCGTCAGGTTCGATGTCATCCTGGGCCCTGACCAACGCATCGACAAGGCGGCGACGCATCTCGGCAGCGGCTTTGCGGGTAAAGGTCATGCACAGTATTTGCTCTGGCATATCGACCTCAGCCAGCAGGCACAGTAAACGCTGCGTCAGCAGTCCGGTCTTGCCGGAACCAGCTGGCGCTGAGACAGCAAAGGATTGCTGGGTATCCAGGGCTCTGATTCTGGCTTGCTGATCTGCCGGTATAGCCATCAATTGTCTGCCTCGGCTGCTTCATCGACAGTGGTTCTGGTAATGTTAAGCGTTTCAAACCATCGATTAAGCGGAAACAGGTAACTTTGATAATCCACCACGGTGCGGGAATAGACAGCCATTTCCGCGTGGCCCTGACAAAAATCTTTGGCCAGGCCCGATAGTCTTTGTCGCCACAGGTGGAGGTTTTCCGGCCAGTTATCAGCGAGACCCGCATCCGCCAGGTCGGTGAGGCCGTCCGCTATCAGTGCCTGACTACCGATGCCTTTAATGGCAATGCCCTTCGTTGCGGATATCTGTCCAAAACACAACGCTGCGAGCGAGCCATCCATGGCCAGCGCATAGAGTAGCAATTGTGGTTCTTCCGGACGCTCGGCGGTAAAACCAGCGATACTGGCACCGCCTGTTTTGTAATCGATGAGCACGTTACTACCGTCGCTTAGTTGATCAACACGATCAACACGCAGTGACAGGTCGAGCTGGTCGAGCTGAAAGGAGACCTGCTGCTCCAATGCCCTTACCACGAAGGGTTTACGTGCCCGTTCAATCTTTAACCAGGCGGTCAGCAGGTCCTGCAAACGCTGTGCCTCGAGCTCGCTGTAGCGGGGCCCAAATAACTCGGGACGCTGACTTTTATACAGTGCCAGACACGAGGTAATAGACTCCCTGAGTAGCGCGGATTGTGCCACTTCGTCGAGGCTGATCAGTGCCCCATGATCCTTGCAAGCCTGCCAGAATAGCTCAAGACTACGGTGTACCGCGTTGCCACGCTCTATGGCAGAAAAGCCGAACTCTGGTTCGGGTAAGGGTTCGGCACCCAGCCGCCAGACGCTAAAGGCATTGAAGGGGCAGCGCGCCTGGTCGCGTAAAATAGCGCTGCCACCCCGGATGGTTTCACTGGCCGTGAGCGTCGGCGCGCGGTCAACCGGTAGCTTCTCGAGTTGCGGTTTCGCCAGGTTGGCAAGCAAGGGGTGGCCATCTGGGATCTCGGGGCGGTGAAACCTCGGCAGTGCGTCAGAAAGCAAATGGGTAATTTGCCGCTCGCTGTCGCCATCGCGCTGTGCGAAGCTGAAAACGATATGCTGGCAATGACCGGAAAAATCCGCGAGTAGCTGCTGGGCCAGTCCGAGTTCTGTTTCGGCGCTGCTTTTTGGCATGCCATACTGGCGCTGTAATGACACTGATAACAGCGGGTTGAAGACCGACGTCTGGGGCCATTGGTTATCGTGCATTTCGGCCAGCCATAATTTGTCGAAATGGAGGCCGGCAGCCTCCAGTACGCCCAGTACCTGGACGGGAGAGTCGACGCCTTCTGGTTGAAAAATGCGCTCGCGGCAGATGCGATTGAGTTGTGCCAGCGCCTGATGAACGTTGACGGGATCGATGGCATGATCCAGATGTGTGAGCTCATCAAGTATCTCGAACCACAACTGCAGTTGTTGATACTCAATACTGTCCAGCGACCTGGTTCCGGGCCAGCCAAGCAGATCCAGGTCTGCGGAAAAATGCTCTACCCAGTAACGAAACGTCGCTGTCGCAGGCTGACGTCGACGCTTCTCCTCAATCTGCTGTAAGCCTTGCGAGAGTAGGTTGGTGGTGGAGCACGCCTGTTCAGCCTGCTGCATCCAATAGCGAAAATCGGCAGTGCCAGGACGCGGTTTTCGGCTTTTACGCAGCAGAAGTTGGCAATGGGCTCGGGTTATTTGTTCGTTATCAGCGTGTCCCCAGAAAGGGTCGTTAAGCAGCTGGCAGTAAAATTGCCAGGGATGGGGGGAGTGCTGCAGATTGAGCAGGCTTAGAGCACTGACGGCCAGCGGACTATCAGCCAGCGAAATCCCCGCCGAAAGATTGAACGGCGGGATGTCATGTGGCGCGTTCGGCAAGCAATAATTCGGGGTGAAAGTTTCACGGAAGATTCTGTCGACACGATGGCGTTGACTGGATAAATTGGGGAACACCACGCCAATATTGTGCTCTGGCGAAGACTGGATCTGCGCAAATGCCCATTGGGCAGCGGCCGTGATTTCGTCGGTGTCGCTGGTAGCGGTGTAGAGTTGCTGAGCACCAGGCGCTTTGGCTTCAGTCCAGTAACTCACCTCGGTAAAAGCGGCGGCGAGAATGTGCTGCGATAGCGGTGGTGGCGGCGTTTGAAAGCCCACCAGAAGTACCGATTCGTGTTTTGCCAATATGCCTTCGTTAAAGGCCTGGAGTATTAACGCCTGGGATTGCGCGCCTGTCAGTAAACCCTTGCTGTCCATCGTGGCAGCAAACTGATTCTGCCAGCGAAGAAAGTGTTGGCTCGCTTCATGACCGCTGTTGGCTACTTCGCGCAGAGGCACTTGCCAGCGCTGCAGCTGTTGCAAGGTGGTCTGCGTCAGGCGGGCAAATACCGGCGCGTCTATAGTCGCTGGTTTATCGGGATCATTGTCAATGACCTGTTCCCAGATCAGTCGCTCTGCATGGCTATTTACCACACTGTGCGTTAGACATGCCGCATAAGCACAGTCTTCCAACGTCTGCCATAGTTGCTCCAACCATGTGTCGATGGTTTGTATCGGGGCCTGTCGCCAGGCTTCGTGACCCTGGCGATGACAGTGCTGAGCCCAGGCATCACCGATATGGCGGGCCAGGCGGCGGTTTGGCGTCAGCACTGTGTGACCGGCCAGCAATGCGGATTGTAGTCCTTCAATATCAAAAAGCGGTGTTGGCATGGTCAGGGTTTACATGGTCAGTGCTTAATTGGCGAGCGAATGATTTATGATCCAGTCATCAAGGGTATGGTTACTATTCGCTACGACTCAAACCAGTCAGCGCAACAGGTTGTGATGCACTGGTTGGTCGTCGCGGCGTATTGGCGCGACTTAACGGCAGTTCACCGAATTCATAATGACGGTTCATAGGTTTGGTTCATGGCGATGGTTCGCGATGACCCCAGGGGGCCGATGATAATGTCAGAAAATATGTGCTGACTCATTGAGCTTAGCATCCTCTATTAATATCTCGCTGAACTAGTATCTCACTGAATTAATATCTCGTTGTATTTATTGGTGCCAATTACAGAGCAGTTACACAGTAATAAACATTAAGGTATGGCAGGAGAATGTCTGTAGCGCAGGCCTCAAACAGCGAACGCTTTCTGTATCGGCGGTGAAAATAGCGACCCCGTCAAATACTTGCTGGGTGGCATCGCACTCGGGTGTGTCGGTGTCCGTGCGCGGTGTTAGCGATTGCTGCAGGGCTTCTACCCGTCTGGCAATGGCTTCTCCAGAATCGACCCAGGTGAGTGGTCTGGGCGAGGCGCCAGCGAGCTGCTCGGCAATCAGCGGGAAATGCGTGCAGGCAAGTACGACGGTGTCGAGTTGCTCGTTGGCCCACATCGGGGCAAGGATGGTGCGCAACTCGACTGGGTCGGGATCAGTGCCGCGCAAGCATTGTTCGGCTATTTCAACCAGCCGTGAAGAGCCGACTTTGATGACATCACAGTCTGCCGCAAAATCGCTGATAAGCTGCTGTGTATAGTCTCGATTAACAGTGCCCGGTGTGCCTAGCAAGCCAATTACTCGCGTGTGAGACAACTTTGCCGCCGGTTTTATAGCGGGCACCACACCGACCACAGGAACCGTGAAGTTTGCTCGTATACTTGGTAATACCAGGGTACTCGCAGTGTTGCAGGCCACCACAATGATGTCGGGCTGGACTCGTTCGATCAGCTCGCGCAGCACACACCCGACTCGCTCGATAAGGAAATCGTTACTTTTGGCGCCGTAGGGAAATGCGGCGTTATCGGAGGCGTAGACCAGTTCACAGCCTTTGATCCGCAGCCTGAGTGCTGCGAGAACGCTGAGTCCACCAACGCCAGAATCGAAAACGAGGATGCGAATAGGTAATGTCATGGGGAGGGGATTTTACACGAAGGCACCGGTGGGAGCTGCTAGAATGCCCGTTGCGCGCGAAGTTGTTGATACTGGCGTCATTAAACGCCGGCCTTGTTGCTTCGCTGCGAGCGACATGGAGCGTTTTAAATACCCTTAACCCCGGACCGAGCTATCTGCCTGCCGAACGGCTTGCTCCGTCATGATATTCACGATAGGTGATCTACCATACCGATGCCCGTTCAGTCAGCTGCATTTGAGTTTGTCGTCGAAACCTTGCTGCCGATTTACCTGATCGCCGCGCTTGGCTATGTGTTGCGGCGTCGCGGCGTGCTGGGCGTTGCCTTTATGCGGGACAGCTCTCGCCTGGTCTTTAACTTTGCAGCGCCCGCTACGTTGTTTATTTCGCTGGCCAGCTCGACACAAAGTAATGCGATAGCACCTTATTTTTTGATGGTCTGCCTGCTGCTGTTGATGGGGCTCACTCTGTTGGGTTGTCTTGTCGCGCCGCTGCTGGTGCACGACAGAGACGAAAGGGGTGTGTTCATTCAGGGCGCTACCCGCGGCAACCTGCTGGTTTCTGGTCTGGCCTTTACGCACAGTATTTACGGCATGGAAGGGCTCGCGCTAGCCTCCTTGCCCCTCGGGGTCTACATCATTTTTAACAATGTTTTTTCAGTCGCGATCCTCAAATATTATTCGGGCAGCCCCGTTGAGACGCGGCAGCATTACTGGCGGGATATTCTCGCCAATCCAGTTATTATTGCGGTTTTACTTGGCGCCCTGGCTGGCGCCTTACAGGTGCCGATTCCCCTGGGGGCCATCAACACGGGTAATTTGCTCGCCCAGCTGACCGTGCCGCTAATTCTGCTTAATGTTGGCGCATCGCTGGATTTCCAGCTGCTGCGTAGCCCGCAGATTACGGGCTGGCTGGCATCCATTTACAAGTGCCTGGTAATGCCTGCAGGCGGCGTGGCTTTGGCCTACGCGGCGGGAATTCAGGGCATGGAGTTAGGCATTATTTTCCTTTTGCTGTCCTCGCCAACATCGACCATCAGTGTGGTCTTTACGCAAATGTTTGGGGGTAAGGTTGGTTTGGCGGCTAATATTGTTCTTATTAGCGGCCTACTGTCCGTGGTAACAGTGGTCGGTGGACTGGCAGTGTTACAAACAACGGAATTAATCCAATGAACGAATTAGTGTTAACTGTTCTCGTTGGCGCGGCCCTTGTTGTGTTGGTGTCGTTAGCGGCTTATGCCTGGATTCTGCAGCGCCGAATTCGCGCGTTAGAAATCAGACAACGATTAGCAGCCGCAGAGTTAAACGCCGAACGTGATGAGCGCCGTGACAATGCTCTGTTAGGTATCGGCATGCTGGCGAACGCGATGCTTCGTGAGGAGGTTACCTTAACGGAGGGTAGCATCCGTGTGGCCTATTTACTGACTCAGGTGGACGAGGCAGCGCGACAGCGACAGGAATACAGCGTTTTTTATCAGTTGGCAGAGGCTACCGCGCATATTCCTATGCTTGACGCGTGGCTGGCCCTGCCCCAAAGGCAGCAGCGGGAGTTGACCATCGAACGCGAGAATATTGAAGCGCTCTATAAGGACTTTGCTCTCGCCGCAGCGCGTGGTCTGCTCGAAAATTCGACCCTGCGCAAAAATGGATAGTTATCAGGCCGTGAAGTGCTCGGGGTTCAACTAAAAATAGAACCCTTTCAATCAATGCTTCTTTAGCACCACACCACACTCCAGGTGAGGGGTGTAGGGGAACTGATCAAATACGGCGAAATCCGCCATTTTATGGCTTGCCGCAAGTTGCACCAGATTGGCATGCAGAGTTGTTGGGTTACAGGAAACATAAATGATATTGTCGAAGCGGCGGACCAGATCAATGGTCGGGTCATCAAGGCCCGCGCGCGGTGGGTCGACAAAAATGGTTGAAAACTGATAACTGTCGAGGTCGACGTGCTGGAGTCTGCGAAATGGTCTGACGCCAAGCAGTGCCTGGGCGATCTCCGCGCTAGACATGCGCACCAAAGTGACATTACCGACGCCATTGTGAGTGAGATTGAACAAAGCTGAATTGACCGAGATTTTGGCTATTTCTGTGGCCAGGACGCGGGTGAAGCGTTTCGCCAGGGGTACTGTAAAGTTGCCGTTGCCACAGTACAGCTCGAGTAAATCGCCACCGAAGTTGCGGCTTTTATCGAGCGCCCAGCCGATCATTTTTTGATTGACCCGACCATTGGGTTGCGTAAATCCACTTTCAATTTGCTGGTAGCAGTAGTCCAAGCCTTCGACCCGCAACGTTTCCAGCACGTAATCACGCTTGATAACGACCTTCTGTTTGCGACTACGACCGATGAAATTCGCGTTCAGCTGGGCGCTGAGCGTCCTAGCTTCCTGCTCCCAGCTGGCGTCAAGGGCGCGATGATAGAGCAGGGTGATCAGCGCCTGACCGCTCAGGGTGGTCAGGAACTCGACGCTAAACAATCTTCGCCTCAATGTGTCACTGGCGTTGATGGCCGCCAGTAATGGCGGCATCAGCTGATTGATGAGCCTGGCGGCGACGGTAAAATTTTCGATGACGTAGGGCTTTTTGTATTCGCCCTGACGATACATGGCATAGTCCGCCCGACCACCTTCATGCCAGATCTTGAACTCCGCTCGTAGGCGGTAGTGCAGTGGTGGCGAGGTAAATACCTCTATAACCGGAGGCAAGAAATTTGCAAACTGTTGCTCGATGTCGCGCACTTTTTGCTCTAGCTGCCCGGCGTAACGCTCGGGATCAGGATTCGAGGCTGGATTCGGGGCTGGATTGGGGGGGGAATCAGGATTGGCCACGGTGTTTATCTTAAATCAGCCATTATACCCGCTATACTGGGCGTTGATCCGTGTTGGGGATGGCTCGTTTGGCAAATGATCAAATCCATTGTGGTATCCGTAAAGCACCAGGGCCTGCATGATATTACGCCGTCGGTGTTACAGGCGGTTAGAGAGGCTAATTGGCACGAAGGTCTTTGCACACTGTTTATTCAACACACGTCGGCGAGTCTGATCATTCAGGAAAACTACGACCCTTCTGCCAGGCGCGATCTTGAAGCGTGGCTCAATCGCCTGGTTCCCGAACAGGATTCATTGTATACGCATACCCTGGAAGGATCGGATGACATGCCGGCTCACATTAAAGCGGCGCTGACATCCACCAGCCTGGCTATTCCTGTTGCTAATGGCGATCTGGCACTTGGGGCCTGGCAGGGTATATTCCTCTGGGAGCATCGTCACCAACAAGGGCAGCGTAAGGTTATTGTCCATCTTGCGCCCTAGGGCTTTATCTTAAACACCTACCTTGAGTCTTGCCGTTGAAGCCTTGTACATTGATGCTTCAGGTAACATAATCGGCCGTCCAGTTTGTTGCTCCGGTCGAGCAACAAATATGTGCAGCCACACCCTCTCTGGGTGCTTTTTGGCAGCTCCGGGATCAGGAGCGACAAATAACAGATTTATTCGGGAGACCCCTATGTCATATCAACGACCAGTGTTTAAAGCTCAGTACGAAAATTATATTGGCGGCCAATGGGTTGCTCCGGTGGACGGCAAGTATTTTGAAGATACGTCCCCCATTGACGGGAAACTGGTTGCACGGATTCCCCAGTCTAACAGCAAGGATATCGACCTGGCGGTCAAGGCGGCGTGGCAGGCGGCGGCCACCTGGGGTCAATCCACAGCGGCGGAACGAAGCATGCTGATGTTCCGAATCGCCGACCGTATTGAAGAAAATATTGAACAGCTCGCGGTGGTTGAAACCTGCGATAACGGGAAGTCGATCAGGGAGTCTCTGGGCGCTGATTTACAGTTGGTTATTGACGAGTTTCGCTATTTCGCCGGGTGCATTCGTACTGAAGCTGGCAGCGTCGCCAACATTGATCCGGACACGGTTACCATGGAAGTTCATGAACCCCTGGGGGTGGTTGGCGCCATTATTCCGTGGAACTTTCCCTTGCTGATGGCAGCCTGGAAGATAGTTCCGGCCGTTGTAACCGGCAACTGTATCGTACTGAAACCAGCCGAGCAGACACCGGTATCAATTCTTATCCTGATGGAAATCATCGGCGACCTGGTGCCACCGGGCGTGATCAATATAGTCAACGGCTTCGGCGCGGAAGCGGGCAAGCCCCTGGCCTCCCACCCGGATATCAAAAAGGTGGCTTTTACCGGGGAAACCACGACAGGCCGACTGATTATGCAATATGCTTCGGAGAATATTATTCCGGTCTCCCTGGAGTTGGGTGGCAAGTCCCCGAATATCTTCCTTGAAAGCGTGATGGCCGAAGACGATGAATTCCTTGATAAAGCCATTGAAGGGCTGGTGATGTTTGCGCTCAACCAGGGTCAGGTATGTACCTGCCCATCGCGGGCACTGATCCAGGAAAGCATCTACGATCGCTTCATGGAAAAATGTCTACCTCGAGTTGCCGCTATCACGATGGGAGATCCCTACGAACTGACGACGATGATGGGCGCCCAGGCCTCTAATGATCAGCACCAGAAAATCATGAGTTATCTGGATATTGGCAGGCAGGAAGGTGCCGAATTGCTGTGTGGTGGTGACGTTTTTCATCACGACAAATACCCTGACGGATACTACATTCAGCCCACGATGTTTAAAGGGCACAACAAAATGCGTATTTTCCAGGAGGAAATTTTCGGCCCAGTACTGAGTGTCACCACCTTTAAGGATGAAGAAGAAGCCCTGGCAATCGCCAACGACACGCTTTATGGGCTGGGTTCGGCAGTCTGGACGCGAGACGTCCATCAGGCGCGCAAGTTTGCTGCTGGTATTCAGGCGGGTCGAGTCTGGGTTAACTGTTATCACGTCTATCCTGCAGGGGCTTCGTTTGGCGGGTACAAAAATTCTGGTATCGGCCGTGAAAATCACCACATGATGCTCGATCACTACCGGCAGACCAAGAACGTGCTGATCTCCTACAATAAAAACAAGATGGGTTTTTTCTAGGGCTGGCCTTTTTCATATAGAAAGTACCGGGGGTGGTTTGTGTCGGTCGACAACGCGGCATACATAGAGCGGGTCAGTGTCACAGAGGCAGCTTGTCGAGTGATCGATGAGCTGCGTGCCACCCACGGCGAGCTGATTTTTCATCAAAGTGGCGGGTGTTGCGATGGCTCGGCCCCGATGTGCTTTGCGGTCGGCGATTTCCGGATCGGCAGCCGGGATGTTTGCCTGGGAGAAATTCACGGCTGCAAGTTTTATATGGGTGTGGATCAGTTCGAGTATTACAAAAACTGCGAAACCATTGTCGATGCTGTGGCCGGTCGCGGTGCCAGCTTTTCCCTCGAAATCCCCTTAGGTGTGCGCTTTCTAACCAGGTCACGGTTATTTGAAGGTGACGAACTTGCGCGGGTGCGCCCGGTTGAAGTCGCTGCCTGAATCGGCGTTCGGGTGGCGTTTCTGCGTCTTTCAGACGGTGATCAGCTGACTTGTTTTTGCTGCAAGAATAAAGTCATTCTCATGCAGTTGGCCATCTCGGGTGGTGTGCCAGAGCACGGTAACTTTGCCGTAAGTGGTAATAATCGTCGGGTAGTGGCCGTATCGTACCGCCAGATCACCAATATCGACGGTAAAGCGCAGAGCATCTGCATAGCTGGAAAAGCGAAAGCTGCGCTGTAGCTGCTCGCATTGTTCGTGAACTGATATTGACCAGCCGGGTAATTCCCTGAGCAGACTTTCGCGCCCGTCCCGATCGGGTTTGAGATCGCTATCAGATTTGTTTGGTGATCGATCGCTCAATTTCATCGTCAATTTCATGCTCACTTTTATGCTCGATTCCGTTGAAGCTGCCTGCTAATGCCGCTTACGTGGACTGGGTGAGGCCGTCCGTCAACCGCAGTGCCACTACATTCCTGCTTCAATGGTAATGTTTCAGCAACGGGCGTTTTTACAGGCAGTTCTCAGGTCGCGGTAGCCCCGCAATTTTGCTGGCAACGCGCGCCGGACTGGGCGGGAATAGCTTCATCAGGTAAATGCTGCGGCCCTTGTCCTTGCCTAACCTGGCCTGAGTGTACTTCACAAGCGGTCGCATGGGGGGAGATAACTGAAACGTGGCGTGAAATTCTCGCAGCAGGGTAATGATCTCCCAGTGTCGTTCATCTAATACAATACCTTCCTGGGCCGCGAGGGTATGTGCCGCGTTTTCGTCCCAGTCAGCAAGTCTGGCGAGATGACCATCCTCGTCAATGGGTATGACTTTAGTTCCGGCGATAAGTGACATAATTTTCTGCTCAGTACCAGCTTATTACTTTGTCGGACTGGCTTACCAGATCGACAAAACCGTCGTAATCAACGGTCTCTAAACCCGTCAACAGCGACTTTCGGTCAAGCCCTCTGGCTTCGAGGTCGGCGCTTAAAATATAGAACAGGACCCCGGTGGCGGCTAATTCCGTGATGCTTTTTTGCAGCGGCGTCAGGGTCGTTGCTCGCAGGCAGGTGCTGCCGTAGACCCCATTTTCGATGAGCAGTACGACATCGCCGGAGGTCACGCAGCGCAGGCAGTCCACGAGACATTGGCTGGCAAAAGGTGATTTATTGACAGTATGGAGGATCATTAAAAGCTCAGGATGTGGCCATCTTTGACGAACAGGGATCGTACCGCCTGCTCGCTAAGTAAGGTCACGGGGATAGTGAGGCTAGATGGTTCAATACTGCGTTCGAGCAGGGATGCGGTATCAACAAAAAGTTCATCGACGCCATAGAGCGGCAGCGCGCTGGTCATTGCCAGATGATTTTTAAGCGATAATTGGTCAGCCTGTTGGCCTGCCACCAATTGCCAGACGCCATCGTTAATAAACAGAACGCGCGGTTGCACGCCCATTGCACCGGCGGCTAGCGCGACCTCCAGACCTTCGCGTGCCAGCGATCGTCCATAGGGGGCGTGTCGAAACACCATCAGCAGGCTAACTTTAATATCACTATCCTCAGCTTCCGCAGTGGTCATGCTAGTCGTCATGGGCCAAAAGTAATTAGGCGATCTGATTGTTGTGCAGCCTCGACGAGATCACCGAGGCCGACAACAGCAAAATAGCTGCGAAGATTCGCACAGCGCTTGTCATGCCTGACAGCCTCGTCGCTATTGAGAACCCCGCGGCGCAAGGCGGAAGCGATGCACACCACGGCATCAAGCTGGTAGTCAGCAATCAACTGATGCCAACATTCAGCTGTCGACGTTTCATCCTGCGCTGACACCGCCAGCTGCGAGCCGTTGTGGACGCCATCGTGATAAAAAAATAGCCGATAAATACTGTGGCCTTTGGCCAGTAATGCCTCAGTAAAACGGTAGGCGGTTGCGGCCGACTGGCTGCTGTAGGGTGCGCCGAGAATAACGACGGAAAAGTTCATGGTGCTGGCCTTGCTTCGGTCATGGTCTATGGTAGCAAAACTGTCAGGCGCATTCCTTCTGTGATGTCCGCGGGGTAAACTCTGTGTGGCATACCGCGGTATAAAAATCCAGCTGGGGTTATTTCACTCAACTCGCGGGCTGGATACTGGCAGACAGGGGTGCAGCGGTGATGGTAGATGGCGAGTACGGAGGGGCAATTATCAATAGGGAGTTGACGTCAAGCGAGTCGCCGTTGTCGACTGTCGCGGCGCGTGAAGTCTTTGAGCTGGGCCTAAAGTCAGAATTGCTCGGCACAGGGGCTCTGAAGGAGATGGATTTTGTCCGCGCTCGCAAACTGTCTGGCGAAGACCAGGAGGTGACGCTGGTAGCGCTGCTGGTTAAGCTCGGCATGGTGTCTGAGCGTGTCATCGCCGAAGCCCAAGCCACGGCGGCGTCGCTGACCTTGCTTAAACCTGCAGACTATCCTCAGCAGGCCAATGCCGATGTTGACCTGTCAGTCCGTTTTTTGAAGGACCAGAATATTGTGCCTCTTGCCACGACGGCTGCCGACATTGAGCTGGCCGTGGCGGATATCAGCAATGAGTTCGCCATTCGCGCGGTATCGTTTGCCACGGGTCGAACCGTCAAATGCCTTGTTGGTGTCCAGTCGGATATTCAGGCAGCGCTGGACCGGCTTTACAGCGATCAACAGACTAGCCCCGACAGCGACCGTCAGGATGGCCTCCACGGCGAGGAGTTTTCTGATGACGATGTGGCCAGATTGCGCGATATGGCCAGCGAAGCGCCAGTTATTCGACTGGTCAACCAGTTGATCCAGCGGGCTGTGGATGGGCGTGCTTCTGATATTCATATCGAGCCGTTTGAGCACGTCCTTAAGGTCAGGTATCGGGTCGACGGTGTGTTGCGCGACGAGCCTTCTCCGGCGCGCGACATCGGCCCGGCAGTCATATCTCGCATCAAAATCATGGCTAATCTGGATATTGCCGAGCGGCGATTGCCTCAGGACGGGCGGATAAATATTCGAATTCAGGGCCAGGATATGGATGTTCGCGTGTCCACCATACCGACGATGTACGGTGAAAGCGTAGTGATGCGTCTGCTCCGGCGTGAGCACGTGACACTGAATTTTGACAGCCTCGGGTTCGAGGACACTGCGCGCCAAAGGCTGCAAAAAGCGCTCGCCATGCCCCACGGCATGATCATTGTGACCGGACCTACCGGCAGCGGTAAAACCACCACCCTTTATACGGCACTCAATAACCTCAATACCCAGGAACGTAAGGTTATAACGGTGGAAGACCCGGTGGAATATAACCTCGAAGGCATCAATCAAATTCAGGTTAACGGAGCGATCGGCCTGACATTCTCCGGGGCACTTCGCTCCATTGTTCGGCAGGATCCCGATGTCATCATGGTGGGGGAAATGCGTGACCTGGAAACCGCCAGGATTTGCGTGCAGTCAGCGTTGACCGGCCATCTTGTGCTGTCGACCCTGCATACCAACGACGCGGCGGGCAGTATTACGCGGCTACTGGAAATGGGTATTGAAGATTATCTGTTGAATTCAACCCTCAACATGATAGTGGCGCAACGCCTGGTGAGAGTGTTGTGTCACCATTGTAGACAGGCCTATGAAACCGACCCGGCCATCATCAGGGAGTTTAAGCTGGATACTCTGGCTGAATTTGGCGTGCCGCTCACGTTGTATCGGCCACAGGGTTGCGAACGCTGCGGTGGCTTGGGATATCGGGGTCGTATCGGCATCATCGAGATTCTCACCTTGTCTGACAGTATTCGGCAGTTAATCCTCAAGCATGCCAGCTCGGGGGAACTTGAAGCAGCGGCGCGCAGCGACGGTATGAAAACCATGTTTGAAGACGGTTGTCTGAAAGCGATAGCCGGGGTGACTGCTCTGGAAGAAGTAATTCGGGTGACACAGGAAAGTTGACATGCCAGTTTTCGATTACCGGGCCATCACCCCCCAGGGGGATTATAAAACTGGCCAAATGACGGCACGGTCGGAACGTGAGGTCGTTACCCGATTGCAGAGTATGGGCCTGATTCCCATGTCCAGTTCGCCGCACACCCTTGCTGACAGCGCGGAGAGCAGGTCGTTTGTTAAGTCGCGCAGAAAAACGCTAAAACACACCGATATCGCCGAACTGACGAGGCAGTTATCGATACTGCTCAGCGCCGGACTGCCGCTTGACCGAAGTCTGGACGTAGCCGGTGGGGTGACCAACTTCGCACCGCTGGCAGCGCTGATCGGCGAGATTCAGATGGCAGTCCGTGGCGGGGAACCCTTGTCAGGCGCACTCGCAGCCTTTCCGGCGTTGTTTCCCCCTTTTTATATTAATTTTGTACACGCTGCCGAGCTGTCCGGCGATCTAGCGAAGAGTCTCGCAGATCTATCGACGTATCTGGAAAAATCCCTGGCCTTGCGCGAACAGGTGAAATCCGCGTTGATATATCCGGCTATATTGATCGGCGTAACGCTTGTTTCATTGGCGATAATTGTCATTTTCGTGTTACCGGAATTTTCTCAGTTGTTTGCGGATATGGATGCAGCCTTGCCCGCTTCGACGGCGTTCGTATTGGGTGCAGCCGACCTGATTCGCGATTACGCGTACCTTTTTTTCCTCGCTATAGCCGGCGGTATCTTGTACTGGCGAAAGAAGCGCACCGATCCCCAGTGGTTATACCGTCGCGATGAGCGACTGCTCAAAGTTGCGCTGCTAAGTGACCTGATAAAAAAAATCAACATGGCGCGCTTTAGTCGCAGCCTCGGTACCTTACTATGCGGCGGCGTATCCTTGTTACCCGCGTTGTCTGTGGCCCGGGATAGCATGGATAATCGGGTGCTGGTGGCAAAACTGGAAACCGTCGCGCAAAGCCTTCAGGATGGCGACGGTCTGGCTGGACCGCTCGCATCAAGTGGCGTGTTCCCGGAGTTTGCCGTGCAAATGATTCAGGTAGGTGAGGAAACAGGGCAGCTAGACGAGATGTTGCTACGGGTGGCGGATATTTACGATCAGGAAGTGTCTACCACCACACAACGTGTGCTATCCGTACTGGAGCCGCTGATGATCATTGGTCTGGGTTTGGTCATAGGTGGCATTATCATGTCAATACTGGTGGCCATTCTGGGCATTAATGACTTGCCCATGTAAGGCCCTGCACAAATACCTGGCTTGACGCAGAAGTCTAACTAACAAGGAAAATAAATGAAAATTGCTTTTAACCGCGGCTTTACGTTGCTTGAACTTCTGGTTGTGCTGGTCATCCTGGGCCTGCTGGCAAGTCTGGTAGGGCCGCAGGTTTTAAAACAGATTGGTGGATCGAAAAGCAAGACGGCGAGTTTGCAGATTGAGGAATTTGGCACCGCTCTCGATCTGTTTAATCTCGATGTCGGTCGCTATCCGGTTACCGCCGAAGGGCTGAACGCCTTAATAGTGCAGCCGGATGAAGCGCGATTCTGGAATGGCCCCTACCTGAAGAAAAAAGTGATACGGGAAGATCCGTGGGGAAATGCCTACCACTACCAATCACCGGGCGAGTATGGGAGCTACGACCTTTATTCTCTGGGTGCGGATAACAGAGAAGGTGGGGAGGGGGACGATGCAGATGTGGTGAGTTGGGAATAACCGCCAACTCTGCTTCGTTGAGGAAAATGTTATATATGACTCGGTCGCGCAGGACGACATCAGGTAGAACTGCATCACGTAGGACTACATCATGTATGACGCCATTAAGCAGGACAACATCGCGCAGACACAGGCTACATACAAACACGTCGCCGGCAACAAGCGGATCGGGTTTCACCCTTCTGGAGCTAATTGTCGTTCTGGTGCTGCTAGGTATCAGCGCAGCGGTAGTAGCACCTCGGATAGAAGGCGGGCTCGACGGCGTGCGCGTAAAAAAACAGGCGCGTGATTTGGTGTCGACGCTGCGCGCCGTTCGACATAGGTCGATAGTCGAGAGCCGTATTATCAGTGTACTGGTTAACAGTGATAGTAATCTTTATCAGATCGATGCCGCAGAGCCGATACAACCCAGCGCGGACATTAGAATTCACTTCGCGCCTGCTCAGCAAACCGCGCAACAGACCGGCAGTGCCGGAAACCTTATGGGCAGAGAAAAACTGCTCAGTGAGGCTAGCCTCATGGACGTTGACGGGACCATGACCCTTTATTTTTATCCGGATGGCACGTCGTCAGGCGGCATACTGTATCTCGATGCCCCCAGGGGGCATTATCTAATTGATGTTAACTGGTTAACCGGAGAAGTGTCTTTTGCCGATCAGCGTTAGCCCACGACCGCGCGCACAACGGGGCTTTTCACTGCTTGAGGTTATCGTTGCGTTTGCCATATTGATAATGTGTGTCAGCGTTATTATGCGAATCTTTGCCGGTTCGGTTAGCACCACCGCTATCACCGCTGATTACTACAGGGCCACGCAAATAGCTGAGTCGAAAATGGCGGAGCTGAAAGTGTTTTCGCGCAATGGCGAGTATCGAGACTCCGGCGCAATTGACGGTAAGTTCAGGTGGCGGATAGATGCCGAGCCCTATCTAAACGCTGCTCGTGATGCTGAGTTTGCAGTTGTACCGGCCGACGATGCCGTCACCGGCGTGACGCTTTACCAGCTAAATGTCAGCGTGGTATGGGGTGCGCTGGCGACCCGTGAGATTACACTTGATACGCTGGCGTTACGGATCAGAGATGAGTGATCGTCGCCTGACAATCTCATCTGGATTTACTCTCGTGGAAATTCAGATCGCTATTTTTCTGGTCGCCTTGATGGCGCTGCTAATAGGCGGCGCACTGCGCCTGTCCGCGCAAACCTGGAGTAAGGTTGCCGATAAACAGGACGTGTCGGAGCATCAGTTTTTTGTAGCCCGATTTTTGCGGACGCATTTATCGAACGCGCGATTCTATTCTGTTTCTACCGCGTCAGGAGCGCGTGTGTATAGCTTTTTTGGCGGTGAAAACTACGTCCATTTTGTGGCGCCGTTGCCGTCCTTTGCGAGCGGTGATGACCTGTTCTGGTGGACTCTTCGAGAGCATCAGTTTGTGGATCAGGCTGAACCGTCCCTGGTGCTGGAATATATGCCCTTTGATGAAAAAGCCATCGTTGCACTTGGCGCGGACAATCAGCTGGTAATATCCGATGAGATATCTACGCCGGTTGTCCTGGAAAAAAATCTGGTTGACTTTAAAATCAGTTATTTTCACGAACCCGACGGCGGGAGCGGTCATGGTGAGTGGCTTGATGAATGGCCACAGGAACGGATATTCCCGCTGTTGCTGAGCCTCGATCTGGTTGCTCTGTCAGGTTTGAACAGCGTTATTGAACTCGACTATAAGCCTCTGCTAATAGCGCCTACGTTTACCGGTCAGGAAATGATCCCGTGACCATTAAAGATACCTTACAAAGTAATGTAACTACGCACTTGTCACGGTCAGTCGACAAGATCAGCGTCTCTGGTATGGCGCTGGTGCTGGTGCTGTGGTTCGTCGTTATGCTCACCGTGATGGCCCTGGGGCTCGCGTCAATGAGCCGCAGTAGCGCTTTGATAACCAGGCAATTGACCGGCGCCGTGCAGGCACACTACCTGGCTGAGGCGGCAACGCAACTGGTCATGGCCAATTTGTTGACGGCCCAGGAACAATCGAGATTACTGGCAGACGGCAGTGTCCACAAAATCGCGCTGGACAACGGCGTTGCCTCCGCGGCGTTGTGGGATGAGAGCGGAAAAATAGATATTAATATGGCCAGCGAGGAGCTGTTAAGCCGATTTTTTACAGGTATGGGTGCGGACGAGGAAACCGGCCAGGGGTTGGCGGGCGCTATCGCCGATTGGCGGGATAGCGACAGTTTGCCTCGCTTGCACGGTGCGGAGGAAGATGCGTATATTGCCGCGGGTTTAAGCTATACGCCGGATAACGAGCTGTTTGACAGCACCGTGAAATTACTCGCCGTAATAGGTATGACACCCGAGTTTTACACGAAAATTGAGCCATACCTCACCGTTTACTCCCGGGTTCAGGGGATTAACCCCAGGGTCGCGTCGATGCTGGTATTATTAGCCGTGTCCGATGATGATGCGTCCGTGGTTGAGAGCTATGTCAAACAACGTCAGGAAAACTATCTCGCCGGGCTGGCGCCGCCGCCAGCGCCACTGGTAGCCAGGCAATTTTTGGCGCAAGGTAAACCTGACGTCTACACCCTCACCGCAACGGCAACGACATCAGGCGGCGTCCAGGCGAGTCAACTGATGGTGTTCCGGCTAAAGGAGAGGAACGGTGGTGTACAGGTATTGCCGCTCCATTATCACCCCTACGTGCGACTACAAAACGACTCTGCTGATTATTATGATTAAACCAGGGTTTACCAATACTAATAGTGGATAAAGCAACCCAGCGAACATGGCCAGTTTTATACCAATAGATTTACAGCAAAAAATCGTCGCCAACGCGGATGGTTTGTTGCGCTGGTGGTTGCATGAGCTGCACGGGATGTGCCCCGGAAAATTACGTGAACGCTTTGCTGTCGGCGATGCTTTCTACTTAATTGAGGTCGTCGATTCACGAGCAACTGTGTGCTATGGAACAGAATATCGGGTTGGGCAAAAGGTGGAGATTGATTTAACCCTGCCCGAGGTGGAGCAACTACGGCTACTGAACAATATCGCCGTCGTTGACCAGCGGGCTTTGCGAAAAGCCACAGTACTGATTGCCGATAACAAACTGCTGACGCGACATGTCCATCTTCCGCTCGCTGTTGAGCCGGATCTCGCCAACGTACTCAATTACGAACTCGATCGTTTGACACCATACGCTGTCGACAAGGTGTTTTTTGCTTATAAAGTGGAAAAACGCGATGTCGCTGGTGGAACAATTGTGGTGCGGCTGGTGCTTGTCGAGAAATGGTATCTGGAACACGTGGTTTCCCAGGTTGAGAATTTACAGCTTACTGTGTCAGCAGTTTGTCCCGCCTCCGGTTTCGATTTTGCTCGACATAGTGAAACCAGCAGAGCAATAAACCTTTTGCCAGCAGTGTGTAGACCGCCAGCTGAAGCGTTGCTGAGTAAATCCAGCAAAAAATTGTTATTGGCAACCGTGATGATGTTGATAAGCGTTTTGCTATTGCCGGTTTACTATCACCAAGAGCGCATCGAAGAGATACGTCAGGACATTAGTTCATTCGAGAAAAAAGCCATACAGATTAGTGAGAAAAGAGGTGAGCTAGCCAGGACCCTCGATATTCGGGATAGTTTAATCGAGCGCAAAAACAAGGGGCTGACCAAAGTGGAAGTTTTGCATCAACTGACGCATATTGTCCCCGATCATACTTGGGTGACTCGCGTCGGGGTAGAAAATGGTGAACTAAAAATTGACGGTGAATCTGAAAAAGCTTCTACCATGATAGAGTTGATGGAATCTCAGGCGGCTTTCCGAGATGTCGAGTTTGTTTCGCCTATTACTAAAAACGTTAGAACCGGGAAAGAAAGGTTTCAGATCAAAGCCAAACTGGCTGACAAGAAAAAGCTGTCAGACCAACAAGGCGTGGCAAGCGAAGCGGCGATGTTTCAGCAATGATAGATCAATCAAAAATAGCTGGTCGTGTTACATCCCTCCTGATTCTCCTGGGTTTGCTGCTGGTGGTATGGCTTTATATGTTGGCGCCATATTTTCGGTACCTGGTAGAGCAGGGCGATGAATTCGATCGCCTGCAAACACGTCTAAATAGCTATCAGAGATTGCTGGCGGCCGAGTCTGATATTGAAAATACGATTGCACAATTGGCCCTGCCAGGAAAGGATGAAGAACTGCTGTTGCCCGACGCGAGTCAGGCTATTGCCTCGGCGAAGTTGCGGGATTTGATCAATGGTTTTATCGAAGATACCGGCGCACGACTTATCAGCAGTCAGTCATATCACGATAATGATCTGCCCGGCGCTGAAATGGTTGGGTTGCGTATTCAGGTCAATGGCGAAGTAGAAAATCTCCTGTATATCCTTTACAAAATTGAAACGGCGCGTCCGGTGTTGTTTGTCGACAAGCTCAATATATCAGCCCTGCAAAGTAGATACGCTATCCATAACAGGCGCCCAAGGTCGGCTAGCTTTACCAATATTTCCGGGAGTACGCGCTCCAGTCTCGATATGCGTATGGATATCGCAGGCTTTATCGGTAGTCGACATTGATTCTAATTAGGCATTGATTCGAACGCGGTAATGATTTGAGCTGGAAAATGATGGGAGTTAGGCAATGATGAGAGTTAGGCAATGATCGGATCCAGGCAATGATCGGAGCGATATTGCGTCCACAAAATGGTGTGGAGACCGCTTTACGCATTGCTTTGCTGGCGCTCATTGTGGTGTTCGCTGTGGAGTGCATTTATTTTTTCTTCGCCCAAAAAAATCCTGCATCCGTCGCTGGCGTAAATCCAAACGATGAGATAGTCGTCAGTGGGGCGCCCCATAAATTGCCGCCGATTGATTATTTTGACGAAACGGTTGAACGCTCGCTATTCAGTGCCGACCGCAAACCGATAGCACCTGAGCGACAGGCAACAACTGCAAGCGGCAAGCCTTCTGAACGCTGGACGCTTTCCGGTATCATCGATACTGGCGCGGAAGTCCATGTTATTTTTGCTGAACTGGGGGGCGGGCAGACTGTGCGCTTACAGCAGGGCATGTACCTGGAGCAGTGGCAAGTTGGGCTGATATCTGCCGACAAGGTCACCTTAACTTACAATGGTGAGGAAGACATCCTGCCCTTGCAGGCCGCTAGCAAGCCGCTGGAGCGCCTAAAGCGGCGTCGGCCAGCAGTCGCCAGTAAGCCACCCGGCGCCACCAGGGCGACGCGGCCCACGCCAGAGGTGCCGGCGGCGGTAGATCCGCCATCGGCAGCTAAACCAGATACTCAAAACCCAGCGACGGACGCGCCATAAGTGCAATATATTTGCTTTACAGTGTACGTTGATAAACTTTCGTTAACGATAATGCCCATTGTTCACCAGAACACTCAGCAGGAAGACCCTCAATGATTAAAGGAAACTGGCAGACCATCATCGCTTTCGCAGCGCTGCTGGCAATGAGTGGCTGTAACTCCGTTGATAGCACGCCGGCGCAAGCGCCGGCCACCGCAATCGAGCCGGTTGAGTCTCCCGTGTCTACAATAAATGGCGTCAACCGCGAGGAGTCTGGGCCGATTATTGTTCGTGAACAGAATAATTCTGATATGGAAAACAAAACGTTTATCGGTAGCGGAAATTTTATCGATCGTGGTGTGGCCAGCGCCAACAATCTGCAGGCCAGTGAAGGGGAGGTGACGCTTAATTTCGAATCAACGCCAATCAGCGATGTCGTCAAAACGATCCTCGGAGATATTTTGGGCCTGAATTATTCTATTGATGAAAATGTCACCGGCAACGTGTCGATGCGCACCACCAGCCCGATCGGTCGGGAAGCGCTATTGCCAACCCTTGAGAACTTGCTGCATATGCGCGGCGCGGCCCTGATAAAAGGTGCCAACTTCTATGAAATATTGTCGGCGGCGCAAAAGCTGCCCTCTGGACTAAGACCGACTACCAGCCTGGATGCAGCAAGTGGCGCCCAGGTGGTAATTGTGCCACTGCGGTATATCGGCGCCAGAGAAATGAACCGGATTCTCGATACGGTCAAATCCGCCAGTTCATCAGTCGTCGTTGATGAATATAGAAACATTGTGATGCTGGCGGGCACGCACAGTGAGTTAGTCAATCTCCGCGAGACCATTGGTATTTTTGACGTCGATCAGCTGAGCGGCATGTCGGTTGGTTTATTCCGCCTGGGAAATGCCGATGCCTCGACGGTCGCCGACGAGCTTGAGAGCGTGTTTGGCGATCATTCAGAGGGCCCTCTGGCGGGCGTCATTCGCCTGACGGTTATTGAGCGTTTGAATGCACTGCTCGTTGTTACACCTCAGCAAAAATATTTGCACGATGCGGAAACCTGGATCAAGCGTCTGGATCATACCGAGAGTCTTCACGGCACCAATATGTACGTTTACTACGTCCAAAACAGCAAGGCGGAAGCGCTGGCTGAGACCCTCACTCAGTTGTTTGAGGGCAGGGATAACCGCGCGCCCAAGCGCTCACTGCGGGATCAATCCGCAGCTTTAGCCAAGCCCTCAGCCGTGCGGAAATCGGCCGAAAAATCGTCTGGCAAAAGCCCCGCCACCGCAGCGCAACGGCCTGGCATACCTGCCACTACTAGCGAGGTCGGTGGCGTGACGATCATTGCCGATATTGAGACCAATGCCCTGTTGGTGCTTGGCTCCGCTGCCGACTATGCGGAAATTGAAAAAGCCATTAAGAAGCTGGACGTTATGCCGATGCAGGTGCTGGTCGAAGCATCTATTGTTGAAGTGACCCTCGACAAGGAGCTCGAATACGGGCTGCAATGGTTTTTTAAAGATAGCCATGGCAAGTTTAACGGCACGGGCGGTTTGAATATTCCCTCGGACGGCAACGTTGCCGGTGCCCTGAAAGGGGTTATCAGTCCGGCGGATTTCACCTATGCAATATTCGATGCCGGCGGCACCAGAGCCGTATTGAACGCGGTGGCGGGAGATTCCCGGCTCAACGTCTTGTCCTCACCCTCGTTGATGGTGCTGGACAATCAAACGGCCACCATTCGGGTTGGTGACCAGGTACCGATAAGAACGTCTGAATCCACCAATACCAATTCCGATAATTTTAACGTGACGAGTCAAATTCAATACCGCGATACCGGCGTCATGCTTGAGGTAACGCCTCGGGTCAATTCCGGTGGCATGGTCGTCCTTGAGCTGACCCAGCGTGTCGATGACGTGGACCAAACGGATACCTCGGGGATTGACTCGCCGACCATTATTCAGCGTGAAATAACCACCAGCGTCGCGGTGCAGAGCGGCGAAACCATCGTCTTAGGCGGATTAATTCGTGAAAACAAACAACAGGCTGACCGGGGAATCCCTTTCCTGCGGGACATACCCGTCGTTGGCGCGATATTTAGTGGTAAACAAAAAATAGTCAGTAAAACAGAGTTGATCGTTATGATTACTCCAACCGCCGTATCCACCAGCGAAGATGCCCGCAATATTACCGATGAATACCGCCGCAAAATGCGGGATGTTGATTTCAGTAAGCTGAATTAAATAAATCGATGTTTATGCTCCCCGCTTGATTTTGCCAGGAAAAGGAAATCTGTAGCCGTTTTAGAAATAGATGGAGTCAGAGGTTTCTGAAAATCACGGCGTTTGTTTTATCTAGAAAACCGCAGGAAAATAATTTCGCGGGCCTTATAAAAATAAAAACTGACTTAGCGCAAAAACTCCAGCCGCGAATCGGTGATATAGCCATCCAAATTACCGCGGATATAGTCTTCGACCTTGCGCAGGCGTGACTGGACTAAACTGCTGTCTGCTGCGATGGCGACGACACACCACTGGGCGTGGTCATGGACATCGTGGAAGTCGGTTTCTGACATGGCGATGCCGGCATCCCTGCCGAACTTGTCACGCAGACCGCGCAGTCGGCTGCGTTTTTCTTTGAGCGAGTGACAGGCTGGCAAGTGAATGTCGAGGATTAGCGAGGCGATCGGCACGGTGTTTTGTTGTTGGTCGAGAAGCTGGTGGCTGAGCAGCAGGAGCGGGGGCGGTCAACTCGACAGC
>JBFIEE010000015.1:0-60844 GCA_041603535.1 Porticoccaceae bacterium | reverse complement strand
TATCGAAAATAACAACCAGAATACGACCAGATGACTGTTCAACGGCATGGATAAGTCCAGCCGCATGGTAAATAGTAGCTACCGTTCGGCTACGGTTTAGCTACAATCGGACAACGACAACCAGTTAATAGCGCCAGAAAAACAGCTACCGGTGCCACCAGGGGGTAACCATGAGTAACGCAACAACAGCCACGGCCGAGATCAATGGAACCTGCTCAGCAGAATTCGCCCGAGTAAAAGATGCCTTTGCCGCTAACTTTAAAGACGGCAAAGAAGTCGGCGCATCCTTCGCACTGGCCGTCGCTGGCGAGTTAGTGGTCGACCTCTGGGGCGGTCATAGCGATGGCGCGCGCACCAAAACCTGGCAGGCAGATACCTTAATAAACACCTACTCGACCACCAAAGGCATGGCCGCGACTGTTGTTGGCGTGCTGGCCGATGAGGGCTTGATCAACTACGACAGTAAAGTTGCCGAATACTGGCCCGAGTTTGCCGCAGCGGGCAAGCAGAACGTTACCGTCGCCCAGTTACTCTCCCACCAGGCCGGTATCTGCGGGCCACGGGAGCGGGTCGAAATGGACGAAATCTATAATTGGGATGGCCTCTGCGCCACCCTCGCTGCGCAGTGGCCCTTCTTCGAACCGGGAACTGCTAACGGCTATCACGCCGTGGTTTTCGGCCATATTGCCGGCGAAGTTGCCCGCCGCGCCTATAAAAAATCGACCGGCCTCACCAGAAGTCTCGGCGAACTTTATACCGAGAAGGTCTCGGCCCCGGTCGGTGCGGGCAAAGACTATTACATCGGTCTGCCGGAAGCGGAAGACCACCGTGTCGCCGAGATGCTGCCTGTCGTCGGCTCCGAACAATTGGGTACGGGCCTGGGCGGCAGTAAAAAGCGCATGAGCGATGCCCTCTACTGCGCGATGGCTCATCCGCCTTTAACTGCGCACATCGCCAATAATCGCGCCTGGCGTGCCGCCGAAGTACCTGGCGCTAACGGCCAGGGTAATGGCCGCGGTATCGCCAGAGTTTATGGTGCACTGGCCAATGGCGGCGAGTTCAACGACAACCGCATCATCAGCCCCGCAGGGGTCGTCGAGATGACAAAAGAAGAGTGCTTCCGAAAAGATCTGGTGATCGGCGTCCGCATGCGCTGGAGTCGCGGCTTTATTCTCAACAAAGCCGAACTCTACGGCCCCAATCCGGATGCATTTGGTCACAGCGGCTGGGGAGGCTCCTTCGGCTTTGCTGACACGAAAGCGAAACTGGGTATGGGTTATGCCATGAATCAGATGGACACCAATATATTTGGTGACCCCCGCGGCGTGAGATTAATTGAGGCCGCATACGCCTGCCTGTAACGGCGTTGTGCAATACTCGGAAACCGCTGTTCAGGACGTACGTTATCGCCAGTGTCATAGGCCGTCGCGACGCAGATCCTTACCTTTCCAAATTACGTTTTTGAAAAAAGCTAACGTTGTTTTCCCGAACACCGGTGTTTTCGCAAACAGTCGCTGTCTAAAAACACGGATCGCTACGGAAATCCCGCTGCGGTGTTGCCAGCATTTTGCAACATGACAAATGTTTTACGAACCGGGTAAGATCAGCTTACCCCTCGGGTTGTTGGCACGAGACCGCCACCATAACCATAACCATAACCATAATTAGAAACAGGCCTTATCATGGAACCACTACAGGGTATTCGCGTTGTCGAGCTAACCACCAATGTCGCCGCACCCATGGCAACCCTGATGCTGGCGGATCAGGGGGCCGACGTCATACGTATCGAGTCTGTCGGTACCGGCGACCCGGCCCGCGCAGTGGGTGCAGTACGCAATGGTGTCACCAGCTACTACCTGAGCCTTAATCGTAACAAGCGGGCAATATCCATAGATTTAAAGGATCCCCGCAGTCGACCGCTAATGGAAGACCTGTTGCGCAGTGCCGATGTCTTTGTGCACAACACCCGCCCAGGCGTGGTGGAACGTCTTAAATACGATTACGACGCGGTTCACCGATTAAATCCAGACTTAATTTACGTATCCCTGTCCGGTTTTGGTCCCGATGGACCAGGTGCCGAGCGCCGGGTATACGACCTGGTGATTCAGGCCGTATCCGGCATGGTGAGGGTACAGACCGGCAAGCATGGCCCCGAGTTTGTCAAAAACATTGTCTGCGACAAGGTCGCCGCCCTGACCACCGCACAGGCGATTTCCTCCGCGCTGTTCGCCCGCGAGCGGGGTTTGGTGGGAGGCCACCTGGTTGAACTGACAATGCTCGAAGCTAACCTGGGGTTCCTCTGGCACGACGGCTTCTGGAATCACAGTTTCGTAGGCGAGTTTGAGAAAAAACCACTGATCTCCGAGTTTATCAGCACCGTACCCACCGCCGATGGTCACGCCGCCATGTTTACAGTGGGAGACAACGAATTTGAAGGCGCCTGCGGTGTGCTCAATTACCGCGAAGCCTTGCAGGATCCACGCTTCAAAACAGTCACCGATCGCTTTGCCAATGCCCATGAGATGATGGCAGAGTTCAAAAAACGCACCGTCAATTTCACCACCGATGATCTCGTCGCAAAAATGGAGGAAGCGCAGGTACCCTGCGCAAAAGTTAACGACTTTGAAGACGTGATCAATGACCCGCGCGTGACGCATCGGGGATCAATTATCGAATACGATCACCCGCTAGGTGGCCGAGTACGGCAACCGCGGCCGGCTGCTATTTTTAATGGTGAGCCTTCAGGCATCCGCTTACCCGCACCGGGCCTGGGCGAACACACGGACGAAGTGTTTACCGACCTCGGCCGCAGTGCCGACGAACTTGCCGAACTGCACAGCCTGGGCGTATTGGGCTAACGCGACCAGGGGCAACCGAAGCGACCACGGCGCTGACCAAGGGCGTTGCAGTGACGCCCCGAACTGGACCACGAATCAGCACTGCTTTGCACGACCGATCTGTTAGGCCATTTAATTAGTGCCCCCGTTATTTTGCGGTAAAATCGCCCGAACATAACCGAGCCTTCAAATGAGCGCGATTGACCCAATCATTTTGTTTTTCCTGCTCGGTCTATTTGCTGGCCTGATGCGTTCGGCGCTGCGGCTACCCGCCGCGGTTTACGAGTTTGTCAGCATGCTGTTGTTGCTCGCCATCGGTCTCAAGGGTGGCATTGAGCTCGCCAAACAACCTTTCGCGATGTTGCTACCACAAATGCTGGCGGTGGTAGCAATGGGTTTTACGCTGCCCCTGCTGGCCTTCCCCGTTTTACGCTACGTCGGTCATTTCACCCGAGCAGACGCCGCCTCGATTGCCGCCCATTACGGATCGGTGAGTGTTGGCACCTACGCCGTGGCGACAGCGTATTTTGCTACTCGCGAGATCACCTTTGAAGAGCACATGCCGCTGCTGCTGGTACTACTGGAAATCCCCGCCATTCTGGTTGGCATCGTGCTCGCCCGCGGCCTGACACGAGAAACCCACTGGGCTTCCATCGCCCATGAAGTATTTCTCGGTAAAGGTATCGTGTTGCTGCTCGGCGGGCTGCTCATTGGTTGGGTAGCGGGGCCGAATGGCGTGTCGTCCATTACGCCACTGTTCTTCGATTTATTCAAAGGCGTGCTGGCGATATTTCTTCTCGAAATGGGTCTGATCGCCGCAGCACAGGTAAGCGCTCTGCGGCGCTATGGGCTATTTTTACTGGCCTTTGGCATTGTCATGCCCTTGTGCTCTGCGGTGATCGGTATCGGACTCGGCTGGGCGCTCAGTCTGTCCGTTGGCGGTGCCGCCATGTTGGCTACCCTGGCGGGGAGTGCTTCATATATTGCAGTACCAGCGGCGATGCGTATTTCCGTTCCCGAAGCCAACCCTACCCTGTCATTGACCGCGTCGCTGGGCGTGACGTTTCCGTTCAATGTGTTGGTGGGTATTCCTATTTACTACGTGCTCGCCGAAAAGGCGTATGTATTACTGGGAGGATGATAAAAAATGACCGAGACCAATAATCACATACGTAAACTCCTAACCATCATCACCGAGGCCGCTATTGAATCAGTCCTCGTGCGCGATATCGAACAACTGGGGGCTCACGGCTATACCGTTACCGATGCCCGCGGCAAGGGCAGTCGTGGCGCGCGCAATGCGGGCTGGGAAACCACCGGCAATATCCATATCGAAGTTGTATGTGACAAGGGCACCGCCGAAGCCATTGCCAAACATCTCCAGGCGCGCTATTACACAAACTACGCGATGATAATGTTTATGACGGATGTTGAAGTACTCCGGCCAGAAAAGTTTTGAAACGGCCAGCCTCAAACGCTCCCTGGATTTGAATTACCGAGTACTTAGACACTGCGATTATTACGACCACTACCCATACTGAACCACGCAAGTAATTAACCCCCGGGGTATCAACAAGACCACTGCAACGCTTCAGCGAACGGGAGCCATTGGCCTCCGTTAAACAAAACCTCAGGTAAAATTATGTGCGAAAAGCAGGCTATCGAGGTTTGAAAGTGCGCCTGTTTGCGGCAGACGACACCAAAATCTTTGCAGTAGCCAGGTCCCACGTGTGAGCACCACAACCGCAGATACGAGAAAAAATAATCTCTGGTATATGTGCTTTGTAGTACACACAGCTGGTAGCACTTTAGCGATGAAACCGTTCGGGAAAAATTCAGGGCCACACAAAAAAACCGATTGCGGATCGGTTTTTTTGTGTGCTATCGTGTGTCCCGTAATGGCCACGACTGACTCTTCAGATTATGCACCTCGGCGAACTTGAAAAATTAGTCCTCCAATACCTCTGGGAAACGGATACTGCTGATGCAAAACAGGTGCACACCTACCTCAGGAAGCAAAGGGGTGGCTCATTAAATACCATTCAAAGTACGCTGGATCGCCTGTTTAAAAAGGCCTTGTTGTCGCGGGAAAAGCAGGGGCACGCATTTCAGTACCGGGCCGCGGTTGATCGAAACACCTTTATGGGTCAGCTAATCAACGATATCACGAATGACTTCAGTGGAAGTAATGAGAATTCCTTATTGGCCGCATTTGCATCGTTGTCTTATAGTCTGGACGAAAGTCAGCTGGATGAGCTGGAGCGTTTGATTGATGCGCGACGATCGAGCGCCAAACTGGATGGGCAAGCATGATTTTTGGCGCCTGGGCAATCACACTCAACATCCTCACCATAGGCATCTTGAGCTTTGGTTTCGCATTGCTTCTAATGTCGCTGCTCGTCAACCCTACGCATGGGCTATTGTTGCGCTTCGAAGCGAAAACCCGAGCCCGTTTACTGTGGTGCGTTGTAGCATTGCCCTGGTTTGTAAGTCTGGTATCGGTTGTCCTGCTCGTTTTCCCCGAGGTCTTTAACTGGCAAGGGAGGTGGCTGACATCGATGTTGCACTTGCATCATACGTACGCCTTTCCTATCTATAGCTGGCATGGCGTTTCACTGTTTTTGTTTAGCGCATTATCCTTTTTGTTGCTTCTATCAAAATTAATTAGCGCGTTCAAGAACACGTCGCATATTGGTCAGTTACAGGATTTCCTGCAGCCGACGCAGTTGCCTAACGGATGCATGCTTATTGAATCGGAGAAACGCCACGCATTCACCTCAGGCATAATAAGCCCGAAAGCCTATATTACTCGCGGGCTGCACGACCTGCTCACCGAAACCGAAAATGGTGTCGTACAGCAGCATGAGCTTGCACATGTAAAGCACGCTGATCCACTACGGAAATATGCATTTTCCGTATTCGCGTCTTTTTTCCCAGGGCGATTGGTGACCCAGCTAAACAACGCGTTTTCTCTGGCGCTTGAACAGTTGGCAGACAGTGTTGTGTTGAAAACTTCGCGCAATGAAGCACTCATATCAAAAACCATTCTTAAAGTGGTTCGCTTGCAAAATACCAGCACTCCTGGCCAGGCCGAGCCGCTGTTCAATTGCGCCTTTACGACCCACCCACTGGAATTAAGAATTCGCTATTTGTTAAGCGACGACAAAGGTCATGCGTTCCCTCATGGTTTGGTTTTTTTGTCGGCACTAACGCTGGTCCTCGTCAGCACGTTTTCAGTCGATCTTCTTCATCACTATTTCGAACACCTTTCCAATCATTAAGGAAGTACCATGATGTTATTTCATAATTCTCTAGCACATAAAAAACCGATCTATGGTCGGTTTTTTATTGCGGAAACAACTTTGTCTGTCGTGGCTTTTTTGGTGACCTGTATTGCTGCATCGCTTTCTGCCATCGCCTCGGAAAGACCAAACGAAGAGCTTTCGATGCAGACCGCTATAGCCCAGAGCTTGAACCGCCACCCAGATCTTGCCAGCTTCAGTTATCGCATACGCAGCGCAGAAGGCAATATTCAACAGGCGGCTGTTCGGGAAAAACCGGAATTGTCTCTGGCGCTAGAAGATGCTTTCGGTACCGGCGATTACTCAGGCTTTGACAATGCTCAGTCTACGTTGAGTATCAGCTGGATCCTGGACAAAACATTGGTACAACGTCGCGTCGGCAAATACCAAATTGAAAAATCACTAATTGATATTGAAAGCGAAATAAAAATTTACGATATCGCAGCGCAAACAGCGCATGCTTTTTTTGCGCTACTAGCACTGCAGGAGCGCTTGATCATCGCAAACAAAGCCCGGCAGCATGCAAAAAATATTCTCGCTGATGTTGGTAAGCGCGTGAACATAGGCAAAGCACCCGCTGCGGATCAATTGCGAGCAGAAGTTAATCTGGAACACCGCGAGCTTGAACTCGAGGATATAGCTCATGAATTAAAATCGGCAAAAAAAATTCTGGCGTCCATGTGGGGCGCTACAGACATAGATTTCTCTTCAGTATCGGGGTCGTTGAATATTGCGCAGCAAATAATAGCTTATGACGAGCTGGAGACCGCTATCCAGAGCAACCCTGAAATACGCTATTTTCTAACACAACAACGACTTGCCGAGAGTGAAATCGCACTGGCAAGAGAGGATGCAAAAAACAGACCACGTTTAAATACAGGCATCAGACGCTACGAAAGCACAGAAGATTACGGGATGACATTCGAGGTATCGTTACCTCTGGGTAAAACCAGTCATAACCAGGGCCGAATTTCTGCATTGACCGCCGAGCAGGACCGCTACCAGGCAGACTCTAAAGCGAAAGAAATTCAGCTGCTCACAAAGGTTTTTGTTCTCTATGAAGAACTCAAACACAGTTATCACATTAACACAGTACTAGAAAACAAAATTATACCGCGCCTTGAAGAGGCGTTACAGGAAACCTATAAAGCCTATCAGCAAGGCAGGTACGGGTATCACGAATGGTCTGTGGTCCAGCAGGAAGTCCTCGATGCGCAGCTTGCGCTTGTGCAGACACGCTTAACCGCACATAACAACACCATTGAACTTGAGCGCCTGACCGGCCTGCCGCTCTTGCGTAACCACGCCACGCCATAGCCAGCCAAATTTAAGCCAAGCATTCAGCTATCGAATCAGTCGAGGAATCCCAATGAATAAATCACTATTGCGCCCTGTGACATTAAAATTTGTCCTTTGCAGTATCGCACTAGTTCTTTCCGCCATGTCGGTTACAACCTTTGCCGTCGACACCGGCGTGGAACAAGCCGAACCCGAGAAAGGCCCACATCGAGGACGTCTGTTGAAACAGGATGGGGTCGTGCTAGAACTAGCGATTTTTGAAACGGGTGTGCCACCGGAGTTTCGCGTTTGGGTAACTTCCGATGGCAAGCCGGTCGCTTCGGAGGCGGTGGCCCTTTCGGTAAAGTTGACGCGTCTTGGAAACGTCGTTGATAACATTAAATTTAAACCCCAGGGCGATTTTTTGCGCGGTGATATGGAAATTTACGAACCGCATTCTTTTATCGTTACGATTGATGCGAACTTCCAGAATAAGAACTATCAATGGCAATACGATAACTTTGAAGGGCGCACGAAAATTGAGCCTCAAGTGGCCGAGGCTATGGAGATTAAAACTGAAATTGCTGGCCCCGCGACTTTAGTTGAAACCATCGAAGTGTTTGGCCGATTAGTCCCTTCGCCGGAAGCTCAGCGTCATATTACCGCCCGCTTTGATGGCCAGATCAAGGCGATGCCCGTACGCCTGGGGCAACGGATTAGGGCTGGCGATCCGCTGGTAACCATCGAAAGCAACGAGAGCCTGAAAGCTTACACCGTTACTTCGCCAATAGACGGAGTCATCACTGCCAGGATCGCCAACATCGGTGAACAAAGTGATGGCAGAGTTTTATTGTCTATTACAAATACCCAAAAACTCACAGCCGAATTATCGGTTTTTCCTGCCGACCGCTCTCGGGTAAGCCCTGGCGCTACCGCCCTGCTTGTGGTGAATGGGGAAGCAGAAGGTCTGCTAAGCACGGTGACTTCATTGGATAGTCAGCTCCAGAGTAATCAATCCATAATTGCTCGCGTTGCTGTTGACAACGCATCTGAAGCATTTTTATCGGGCCAATTTGTAACGGGAAAAATTGAGGTTGCGCGCTATCCCGTGGCGCTGGCTGTTAAACGGGTTGGTCTACAGGCGTTTCGGGATTTTACTGTCGTATACGCCAAAGTGAATGATGAATATGAGGTGCGCATGCTGGAGTTGGGGCGTGAAGTGGGGGAATGGGTGGAGATTCTGGGTGGTCTGGATGCGGGCACCGAGTACGTCACCGACAACAGCTTCATCATCAAAGCTGATATCGAAAAATCTGGCGCCGCCCACGATCACTAAGGAATTTTTCCATGCTTGAGTACGTTATTCAATTTTCTATCCGGCGCCGCGCCCTGATTATGGTCGCAGTACTTGCCTTGAGTGGGCTCGGCCTGTGGAATTTCACCAGGCTACCCATAGATGCTGTACCCGATATTACCAATGTCCAGGTCATGATCAATACCGAGGCCGCAGGCTTCACACCGCTGGAAGTCGAACAGCGCGTGACCTTCCCCATTGAAACCGCAATGGCGGGCTTACCCAATCTGCAATACACCCGTTCAGTATCACGCTATGGCCTGTCTCAGGTCACGGTGATTTTTAGTGACGACACCGATATTTATTTTGCCCGTCAGTTGGTGAGTGAGCGATTGTCTGGGGCCCGGTCCAATCTCCCGCGCTTACTTGAACCGGAACTTGGGCCGATCGCCACTGGCCTGGGTGAAATATTTATGTTTACCGTGGATGCTGAGCCAGGGGCGTCAAATCCTGACGGTTCTGCTATCACGCCCACAGACCTGCGTTCAGTACACGACTGGATTATTCGCCCGCAATTACTACGTGTGCCGGGTGTGGTAGAAGTAAACCCCATCGGTGGTTACAAACGTGAAATTTTGGTCGCCATCGAGCCTGAAAAATTACTCGCTTTTAAATTAACTCAGGCAGATGTTATACGCGCGATTCAAAACAACAATCAAAATCGCGGGGTGGGTTTTGTCGAACACAACGGTTCCCAATGGTTACTGCGGGTGCCGGGGCAAAGCGAACATATCAATGAGTTGGGCAAGATTCTCATAAGCAGTAACAACGGCGTTCCAGTACGCATAAAAGACGTAGCCAATATCGAAGAAGGCAAGGAGTTACGCACCGGCGCTGCGACACAAAATGGTCGCGAAGTAGTGTTGAGCACCGTATTTATGCTGGTGGGAGAGAATAGCCGTACCGTCGCCAAAGCCGTCGCCGAAAAGCTCGAAAAAGTCAAACCTGGCCTGCCGCAGGGGATTACCGCTACAGCTGTATACGATCGCACAGGGCTTGTCGATAAAACCCTTAAAACCGTACAAACCAACTTGCTCGAAGGCGCGCTACTGGTCATCGTTATTCTGTTTTTTCTCTTGGGCAATGTCCGTGCGGCCTTGCTGACTGCCGCCGTTATTCCTGTTGCTATGTTGATGACGGTAACCGGCATGGTACACGCCCGCGTGAGCGCCAACTTAATGAGCCTGGGTGCCCTGGACTTCGGCTTACTGGTGGATGGGGCGATCATCATCGTTGAGAATTGCTTGCGCAGGCTAAGTCAGGCGTCTACCCCCCATAAGGTACTCGATGTGCGGGAGCGCTTTGACATTGTATTTAATGCGACGCGCGAGGTGATTCGTCCTGCATTGTTTGGTGTATTTATCATTACTGCCGTGTATTTTCCAATCTTTGCTCTAACCGGTGTTGAAGGCAAGATGTTTCACCCGATGGCGTTGACGGTTGTCATAGCACTGGGTTGCGCCATTGTACTTTCGATTACCTTTGTCCCTGCCTGTATTGCTTTACTGTTTCGTAAACCTGTTGAAGAAAAAGACAACGGGATTATCAAAGCGACACGCGCGGTCTACGAGCCGCTGTTGAAACTGGCGCTAAAAGCACGTTGGTTAGTGGTGGGGTTGGCGTTGGTCTTCGTCATCAGTTCTGGTCTACTGGCAACACAGCTCGGCAGCGAATTCGCACCGAACCTGGATGAAGGCGATATCGCCATGCACGCCTTGCGTATTCCCGGCACTTCTCTCAGTCAGTCGATTGCGCTGCAAAAAACCCTGGAAGAAAAAATCGAGCAATTGCCGGAAGTGGCACACATTTTTTCCAAAATAGGCACGCCCGATGTCGCAACAGATCCAATGCCGCCGAGTGTCGCGGACACCTTTATTATTTTGAAACCTCGCAGTGAATGGCCAGATTCAGGCAAAACCAAAGTACAGGTGGTGGACGATCTGGCGGCACTGGTCGAACCCATACCAGGTAATCGTTATGAATTTCTTCAACCTATTCAAATGCGTTTCAACGAGCTGTTATCGGGTGTGCGGGCGGAGTTGGCAATAAAAATTTTTGGCGACGATTTTGAGCAACTGCAAGCACTGGGTAGTGACATTGAGCGTACGATTGCCAAAGTTGGCGGCATCGCCGACATTCAGGTGGAACAAGTTACCGGGTTGCCCATCATGACGATGCAACCGAAACTCGATGTCCTGGCTCGATACGGTTTAGCCCTTAGCGAACTACAAGATCAACTCGCGATTGCTTTAGGTGGAGAAGTGGCGGGACAGTTTTATCAGGGAGATAGACGTACCGATATTGTGGTGCGCCTGCCTGAAACACGCCGAACAGACATGGATCGCCTGCGCTACTTGCCGATACTGTTGGCGAATTTTGAGGCCGTGCCACTGCAAGAACTGGCCATGCTGGAGTTGGTCGAGGGGTTTAATCAGGTGAATCGCGAAAACGGTAAAAGGCGTGTGGTGGTCACGGCCAATGTACGTGGGCGTGATCTAGGTTCCTTTGTTGCCGACATTCAAACCGCCATAAATGCGTCGGTGGCAGTACCGCCGGGTTATTGGGTGGAATACGGCGGCACCTATCAAAAGCTCCAGTCGGCCTCGCAACGTTTAATGTTAGTTGTGCCTATTACGTTAATAATGATTATTGGCCTACTGATCCTGGCCTTAGGCTCTTTCAAGGATGCCATGATCATTTTTACCGGCGTGCCTTTGGCATTAACCGGGGGCGTCTTGTTTCTTGTGTTACGCGACATTCCATTTTCCATATCAGCCGCAGTCGGTTTTATTGCCTTATCGGGCATTGCCATTCTCAACGGCCTGGTCATGGTGTCGTTTATTCGTGATTTAATACACGACGGGCTCACGGTTGAAAAAGCGGTGATCGAGGGCGCTTTAACACGCTTGCGTCCGGTTATGACAACCGCGCTGGTGGCCTCGCTAGGTTTTGTCCCCATGGCTCTCAACACGGGGATTGGTTCAGAAGTACAGCGCCCTTTGGCAACGGTCGTTATTGGTGGCGTTATTTCATCAACACTGCTGACCCTGTTTGTGTTGCCCGTGCTCTATCGGCTGATACATAAAGATACCCCACCGGACCAGCAGGTTTAGGTCGCAGCTTTAGCGTCGTTGCAGAGCAGTCAATACACAAACTACGTGCAAGTCGCCGCTCCGCAACCCGACCTGTACCTTACGCGGCACTCACTAAACTGTTGAGTGTGGCGCTTGGTCGCATCAATTTTTCGACCTTTTTAACGTCTGGCTGATAGTAACCGCCCATGTCAACCGGCTTGCCCTGGCAGGCGGTGAGCTCATCAACAATTTCCTGTTGGTGATCAATCAGGGCTCCCGCTAGTGTGGCAAAGCTGGCTGCCAGCTCTTTATTTTCAGTTTGCGCGACAAGCGCCTGCGCCCAATAAAGGGCCAGATAGAAATGGCTGCCACGATTGTCGAGTTCGCGCACTTTGCGGGACGGTGACTTGCTGTTTTCCAGAAGCTTACCGGTGGCCTGGTCGAGTGTTTTCGCCAGTATCGCCGCTTTTTCATTTCCCGTTTTAATCGCGAGATCTTCCAGGGAGACACCGAGGGCCAGAAACTCGCCGAGGGAGTCCCAGCGCAGATGATCTTCTTCCTGAAACTGCTGGACGTGCTTGGGTGCCGAACCTCCGGCCCCGGTTTCAAACAGTCCGCCACCGGCCATCAACGGCACAACCGAGAGCATTTTGGCGCTGGTGCCAAGTTCGAGAATGGGGAACAGGTCAGTCAGGTAGTCGCGCAGTACGTTGCCTGTTACGGAAATCGTGTCCTTACCACGCTTGAGCCGCTCCATGGTATAGCGGATAGCGCGGTCTGGCGTGAGAATGGAGATTCTCAGACCGCTGGTATCGTGATCTTTCAGGTATCGCTCGACCTTTTTGATCATTTGTACGTCGTGCCCACGATTTTCGTCTAACCAGAACACAGCGGGCATGCCACTGGCACGAGCGCGGGTGACGGCGAGTTTAACCCAGTCCTGAATCGGGCCATCTTTGGCCTGGAACATCCGCCACACATCGCCGGCCTCCATATTGTCGTGTTGCAACCAGACCTTGCCATCGGTATCGACGACACGAATGCTGCCGTCAGCTGGCAGGATGAAGGTTTTGTCGTGGGACCCGTACTCTTCGGCTTTTTGAGCCATCAGACCGACGTTGGGGACGGTGCCCATTGTCCGGGGATCGAAGGCATCGTGGTGCTTGCAGAAGTTGATAACTTCCTGGTAAATCGTGGCATAACAGCTGTCGGGAATAGCGGCTTTGGTGTCTTCCAGTTTGCCGTGGGAATCCCACATTTTGCCGCTGTCACGAATCATTGCGGGCATGGATGCATCGACGATAATGTCGCTGGGCACGTGCAGGTTGGTAATACCTTTGTCCGAGTTGACCATGGCCAGCATTGGACGGGTTTCGTAGCACCGGCGCAGGTCTGCTTCGATTTCGGCTCGCTTTGAATAAGGCAGTTTATCTGTTTTACGCAAGGCGGCGCCCAGGCCATCGTTGGGGTTAACGCCCAAACCTTCTAGCGTATCGCGGTGCTTCTCCCAGGCGTCTTTAAAATATACAGTTACTGCATGGCCGAAAATGATGGGGTCAGAAACTTTCATCATGGTGGCTTTTAAATGCAGGGAAAACAACAGTCCGGCTTTTCTGGCCCCTTCCATCTCCTCATCAAGAAATGTGCGCAAGGCCCTGACGCTCATAAACTGTGCGCTGACAATTTCAGCTTCCTGGCCGGGGACTTCTTTTAGTACAGTACTTTTACCGTCTTTCCCGACAAACTCAATTTTTAGCCTGGTCGCCTTATCCATGGTGCAGGAAATGTCGCTGGCGTAGAAATCGCCACTGCGCATATGGGCCACATGGGTTCTGGACGCCTGACTCCATTTACCCATCGGGTGAGGATGAGTGCGGGCGTATTGCTTCACCGCCGCAGGCGCGCGACGATCAGAGTTGCCCTCACGCAGAACGGGATTAACCGCACTACCCAACACCTTTGCGTAGGCATTATATATCGCCTGTTCCGTCTCATTTTGAGGACTTTCCGGATAGCCCGGAATGTCATAACCCTTCGCCTGAAGTTCGGCGATAGCAGCCTGTAACTGCGGTATCGAGGCGCTGATATTGGGTAACTTAATGATATTGGCGTTAGGGTCCTGAGTGAGTTCACCCAGCTCTTTAAGCGCGTCAGGTACTTTCTGACTGTCACTCAGTCGCTCAGGAAAACTGCTGAGTATGCGCGCGGCAAGGGAAATATCACGGGTTTCGACCTCCACCCCCGCAGCTGTAGTAAACGCCTTAATGATGGGCAGCAAGGAGTAGGTAGCCAGTGCTGGCGCTTCGTCCGTAATGGTATAGACAATTTTCGTCTTCTGCGTTGTCATAGTTTCCCCAAAGTTAAGTGTACGAATGTGTATGCCTGTAGCGACGGCTCTCGAATAACTGCGGGCCAGAAATTTAAGGCCGAATCAAAGCGAAGAGTCATCAAAGGGATTCAGACGCCATTGCTTAATACTCTCTCCTCCGCTAGAGCCATTCTCCCGGGTTACAGCCGTCTTCTTAGAACGCGTCCCCAGGGACGCGCACCCAGCCTTCCATCAACACGCGGGCGCTGCGACTCATGCTCGCTTTCGTCACGACCCACTCGCCATTGACCAGACTGGCTTCAGCGCCTACTCGCAGTGTTCCTGAAGGGTGGCCAAAGCGCACCGCTTTGCGTTCAGCATCGCCTGCGGCGAGGTTCACCAGGGTGCCCGGAATCGCAGCGGCAGTACCGATAGCAACGGCTGCCGTACCCATCATGGCGTGATGCAGTTTGCCCATGGATAGCGCCCGTACCTGTAGATCAATGTCTGCCACGGTGACATCTTTACCGCTGGATGACACGTAGTCACAGGGCGGCGCCACAAAAGCCACCTTCGGTGTGTGCTGGCGGCTCGCGGCCTCGTCAATATGCTTGATCAGGCCCATGCGCACCGCACCGTAAGCGCGAATGCTTTCAAACATGGCCAGCGCTCTGTCGTCGCCGTTGATGTCATCCTGTAACTCCGCGCCGGTGTAGCCGAGGTCTGCTGCATTGACGAAGATGGTGGGGATGCCAGCATTGATCATCGTGGCTTTGATGCTACCGCCTTTGACAATATCAGCGGGCAGCTCGAGATCATCGACCACGTGACCAGTGGGAAACATGGCGCCCTCTGCATCGGCAGGGTCGACAAAGTCCAGCTGCACTTCCGCGGCGGGAAAGGTGACGCCATCGAGTTCAAAATCGCCGGTTTCCTGCACTGCGCCCTTGCTCATCGGCACGTAGGCGATAATCGTCTTGCCGATATTGGCCTGCCAGATGCGCACAGTGGCGATGCCATCTTCAGGGATGCGGCTGGGGTCAACCAGACCCTGGCCGATCGCGAAGGGGCCGACCGCTGCGGACAGGTTGCCGCAGTTGCCGCTCCAGTCGACAAAGGCTTTGTCGATAGCCACCTGACCAAACAGATAATCGACATCGTGATCTGGCTCACTGCTCTTAGACAAAATGACTGTCTTGCTGGTCGACGAAGTCGCGCCACCCATGCCATCGGTCTGCTTGCCGTAGGGGTCGGGGCTGCCGATAACACGTAACAGCAACGCATCCCGCGCCGCGCCCGGCACCTGCGCGGCTGCCGGCAGATCCTGCCGACTGAAGAAGACACCTTTGCTGGTGCCGCCCCGCATGTAGGTGGCGGGGATTTTGATCTGAGGGGCGTGCGGCATGTCAATAATGTCCTTACTTAAACAAATTGCGGCAGCGCCAGGCGATTCGCCTTGCGCAAGCTAACGAATAAAACCCCAGCGATTAAACCCCTGCTCGCGATTCAAGGAAATCCTGTGCAAAACGCTGCAGGACACCGCCCGCTTCATAAACGGAAACTTCTTCGGCGGTATCCAGGCGACAGGTCACCGGTACGTCCACGCGCTCACCGTTGGTGCGGGTAATCACCAGCGTCAGCGCGGCACGCGCTAGAGGCTCACCGAGCACATCAAATGTTTCGGTGCCGTCGATGGCGTAGGTATGGCGGTTTTCACCGACCTTAAATTCCAGCGGCAACACGCCCATACCCACCAGGTTGGTGCGATGGATGCGTTCAAAGCCCTCGGCGACGATGGCTTCCACACCTGCCAGTCGTACACCTTTTGCCGCCCAGTCTCGCGAGGAACCCTGTCCGTAGTCGGCACCGGCAATAATAATCAGCGGCTGTTTGCGTTCCATATAGGTCTCGATGGCTTCCCACATACGGGTCACCTTACCCTCTGGCTCGATACGGGTCAGTGAGCCCTGCTTGACCTTGCCGCCCTCCTGAACCATTTCGTTAAGGAGTTTCGGGTTGGCAAACGTCGCGCGCTGAGCGGTGAGGTGATCGCCGCGATGGGTGGCGTAGGAGTTGAAATCCACCTCCGGCAGGCCCATCTTCGCCAGATATTCGCCTGCCGCGCTTGACGCCATGATGGCATTCGACGGTGACAGATGGTCAGTGGTGATGTTGTCACCGAGCACCGCCAGCGGGCGCATGCCCCGCAGCGTACGCACGCCTGCCAAAGCGCCTTCCCAGTAGGGCGGGCGACGAATATAAGTGGTCTGCGGTCGCCAGTCATAGAGGGGGCTGACCTTGACGCCGTCGTCGTCCTTCACTTCAAACATGGGAATGTAGATTGCACGAAACTGCTCGGGCTTGACACTGGCTTTGACGATGGCATCAATCTCGTCATCGCTGGGCCAGATATCTTTCAGGGTAATCGGCTGACCTTTCTGATCTGTTCCCAGGACGTCCTTCTCAATATCAAAACGAATGGTCCCAGCAATTGCATAGGCTACCACCAGCGGCGGTGATGCCAGAAAGGCCTGCTTCGCGTAGGGATGGATACGACCGTCGAAATTGCGGTTGCCAGACAATACCGCAGTGGCGTATAGATCCCGGTCGATCACTTCCTTCTGGATCAGGGGATCTAGTGCCCCACTCATGCCGTTACAGGTCGTGCAGGCGAAGCCGACAATACCGAAACCGAGTTTTTCCAGCTCTGGCATCAAGCCGGCGTCTTCCAGATAAAGCTGGGCCACCTTTGAACCAGGCGCAAAGGAAGACTTCACCCAGGGCTTGCGCGTCAAACCGAGCCTGTTGGCATTGCGGGCAATAAGCCCAGCAGCCACCACATTGCGCGGGTTGCTGGTGTTGGTGCAGCTGGTGATAGCAGCGATAATCACGGCGCCATCAGGCATCAGGCCGGCTTCGTTTTCAACAACACCGGAGATACCACGGGCTGCCAATTCTGACGTGGGTACCCTGGCGTGGGGATTGGAAGGCCCAGCGATGGTGCGCACGACAGCGGACAGGTCGAAACTCAGCACCCGCTCGTACTCGGCGGTCGTCAGACTATCGGCCCAAAGGCCCGCTGCTCTGGCATAAATTTCAACCAGTTTGACCTGTTCGACATCGCGACCCGTGAGCGTGAGGTAGTCGATGGTTTGCTGGTCGATATAGAACATTGCCGCCGTGGCGCCAAATTCTGGCGTCATATTAGAGATCGTCGCGCGATCACCGATACTCAAACGCGCCGCACCTTTGCCAAAGAATTCGAGATAAGACGACACCACCCTGGCGTTACGGAGAAACTCGGTTAGCGCCAGTACAATATCCGTGGCGGTAATACCCGGCTGCGGCTTGCCGGTCAGCTCGACGCCAATGATGTCCGGCAGGCGCATATAGGAGGCGCGGCCAAGCATAACGTTTTCGGCTTCCAGACCACCGACACCGATGGCAATCACACCCAGGGCATCGACATGGGGCGTGTGGCTGTCGGTACCGACCAGCGTATCGGGGAAGGCCACGCCGTCGAGCACCTGAATCACCGGCGACATCTTCTCCAGATTGATCTGGTGCATGATGCCGTTACCTGGCTGAATCACGTCAACGTTTTTGAAGGCTTTTTTGGTCCAGTTTATAAAGTGGAAGCGATCGTCGTTACGGCGGTCTTCAATGGCGCGGTTGAGTTCAAAGGCATCTTTTTCAAACCCCGCGTGCTCCACCGCCAGCGAGTGATCGACAATCAGCTGGGTTGGCACCACCGGATTCACTTCCGACGGATCGCCACCTTTTTCAGCAATGGCGTCCCGCAGACCGGCGAGGTCAACCAGCGCCGTCTGGCCGAGGATGTCATGGCACACCACGCGCGCGGGATACCAGGGGAAGTCCAACTCCTGCTTGCGTTCGATAAGCTGCTTGAGGGCATCGGTCAGCAGCGCCGGGTCGCAGCGCCGCACCAGGTTTTCGGCATGCACGCGAGAGGTATAGGGCAATTTGGCGTAAGCACCGGTCTCGATCGCGTCGACCGCAGCCTGGGTATCAAAAAAGTCTAGCTGGGTACCCGGTAAGTGTTTGCGGTATTCACTGTTCATAACGTTGAAAACTTCTCTGATGATGTATAGAAAACTGGGGATCAAAAAAGGTCGCGCTCAACAGGCGCTGATTCACAGCAGGTCAATCAGGGAGAACCCGTTTTAGCTCTCCCCTACTGCGAATCAGCGCTGCGCTATCGGCGGCACAGGACGTATATCCGGGCCTGTATATTCTGCACTGGGGCGAATAATGCGATTATCCGCACGCTGCTCAAATACGTGGGCAGCCCAACCGGTCAAACGTGACATGACAAAAATCGGTGTGAACAGTTTGGTCGGGATAGCCATAAAGTGATAAGCCGAGGCGTGAAAGAAATCAGCATTACAGAAGAGCTTCTTTTCGCGCCACATGACTTCTTCACAGCGAACTGATACAGGGTAAAGCACTGTATCACCGACATCGGCGGCCAGTTTTTCAGACCACTCCTTGATAATGGCATTGCGCGGGTCACATTCCGCATAGATCGCATGACCAAAACCCATGATCTTGTCTTTGCGGGCCAGCATGGCGAGCATTTCCTGTTCGGCGTGATCGGGGCTGGTAAAACCTTCAATCATATCCATAGCCGCTTCATTAGCGCCACCGTGGAGTGGCCCGCGCAAGCTGCCGATGGCAGCGGTGACGCAGGAGTGCAGATCTGACAGCGTGGAGGCACAGACTCGGGCAGTAAAGGTCGATGCATTAAATTCGTGCTCTGCGTAAAGAATTAGTGACACATTCATGACGCGTTCGTGCAGCGTATTTGGCTTCTCGCCACGGAGCATGTGCAGGAAATGGCCGCCGATGGAGGTGTCGTCAGTTGCCGTCTCAATTTTGACACCGTCGTGGCTGAAGCGATACCAGTAGCAAATGATCGACGGAAAAACCGCGAGCAGGCGATCGGTCATGGCCTCCTGCTGACTGAAATCGGTCTCGGTTTCGAGGTTGCCAAGAAAGGAGCAACCGGTACGCAGTACGTCCATTGGATGCGCTGAGGCGGGAATGCGCTCAAGCACGTCTTTCAATGCCTGTGGCAGGTCACGCAGACCTGTCAAGGTTTTGCGATAGGTGTCGAGCTGCGCTTGCGTAGGCAAGGAGCCTTTTAAAACCAGGTATGCCACTTCTTCAAAAACGCAATTTTTGGCAAGATCTTTAACATCGTAACCCCGGTAGGTTAAACCGGAACCTTCTTTACCTACGGTTGAGAGCGCAGTTTTTCCTGCAACCTGTCCGCGCAAACCGGCTCCTGAAAGTACTTTTGTCGCCATAACGTAATTCCTTCCTGCTTATTTTCAACTGATCTGCTTTAACTTACTTGTTTTTGCCCTGGGCAAACAACTCGTCAAGTTTCTGCTCGTATTGGTGATAACCCAGGTAGTTATACAACTCCATCCGGGTTTGCATGGCATCGACCACCGCTTGCTGATCGCCCTGCGCCAAAATGCTGGCATAAACGGTTTCCGCTGCCTTGTTCATGGCCCGAAACGCTGACAGAGGATAGAGCACCAGGTCAACGCCCCATGCCGCCAGTTCCGTCTTATTGTAAAGTGGAGTCTGGCCGAATTCAGTAATGTTTGCCAGCAGAGGCACATTGAGCGCCGCACGGAAAGCCCGGTAGTGCTGCTCCTCGTTGACCGCCTCAGCAAAGATGCCATCTGCACCCGCTGCCACACAAGCCTGAGCTCGCTCAATGGCTTTTTCAAGGCCTTCCTGGGCAAAGGCATCCGTGCGCGCCATGATGAAAAAGTTATCATCCGTACGCGCATCCACCGCCGCTTTGACTCGGTCGACCATTTCCTCCTTACTGACAATCTCCTTATTGGGCCTGTGACCACAACGCTTTTGTGCTACCTGATCCTCAATGTGCACTGCCGCAGCGCCAGCCCGAATCATTTCCTTGACGGCGCGAGAAATATTAAAAGCCCCGCCCCAGCCCGTATCAATATCGACCAGTAGAGGGAGCTGCGACGCCGCGGTAATGCGTCTCACATCCACCAGCACATCCTCAAGGCTGGTCATACCAAGATCTGGCAGACCATAAGACGCATTGGCGACACCGGCACCGGACAGGTAAATGGCGTGATGGCCAATCTGCTCCGCCATCATGGCGCTGTAAGCGTTGATCGTACCGACTACCTGCAACGGCTTATTGACCTTAATCGCGCGACGAAAGCGTGCCCCAGGGGATAAATTTTCCGACATAACAAACACCTTTTATCTAATTAATTCAATAAATTAAAGATATTTATTTACCTTATTTATCAGGTAAAGTTTCTACCACGATTCGGCTAAACGCGCATCTGTCGCTCAACATTCAACCGTGATGCGCGGATATGGCGGCGCATCAGCATCTCGGCCATTTCACCATCTCGATCAGCAATGGCGCGCACAATGTGCTGATGCTCGGCATAAGCATCCACGGCGCGCGGGCTAACCATGCCAAATTGATAACGGTACATTCTGACTTTCGCATATAACTCATCGCACAACAGATGAATAAGCTTGCTGTTCTGACTACCCTGCACCAGACGGAAGTGAAAATCCAGATCACCTTCTTTCTGATAATAAGCGCGCCCCTCCTGCAGTTCACTGCTTTCCATCTGCGCCAGCAGCAGCTGATGAAGCTCGCCAATGCCCGTATCACTCATGTTTTCGGCGGCTAATCGACAGGCCATGCCTTCCAGCGCCTCCCGAACCTGGTAAATTTCCAGCAGCTCAGCCAGGCTCAACTCAACAACTCGCGCACCGGCATTGGCCCTTCTGGACACCAGATAGGCAGATTCCAGTCGCCCGATGGCTTCACGCACGGTACTGCGACTGACATTGTAATTGCGACTCAGGTCGGCTTCGCTAATTTTACTCCCGGCAATGATGTCACCGTGAATGATCTCCATGCGCAGACGCTCGTAGAGTTGATCAACGGCACTGTTTTGGGTCTGGGGTAACGCTGCAGAATTCAAAGCGGGCAATTATCGTCGGACAATAACGGACTTTATACGGACTAGAATCCATTAAATCAAGTTAAATTGTCTGACAAAATTATTATGGGCATAAGTTCCACTGGATGCCCAGGACAGTGGAACAGCTAGTGAAAGCGCCAAAAAGCAGGCATAATGCGCGTGCCTCTGTAGTTATAGACCCACATGCCGAGAAAACTTATCCGCCGTTGGCTCCCAACACCGCCAAAAGTGACCGGTAACGGCACCCGGCGTTGGCTAGGCCCCCTGCTGGACGACCCCAATCTGTTACACTTGAACCGGCATTCAGTATCCGGTGCGATGTTTGTTGGGCTGTTTTGCGCCTTTCTGCCGGTGCCCGGGCAAACGATTATTGTGTCGCTACTGGCCCTGTGGTTTCACTGCAACCTGCCCATCTCCGTGCTGCTCATCTGGGTGAGCAACCCCCTCACCATGGCGCCTTTGACCATTTTGCTATACCAGCTGGGTCAGTGGATTCTTGGCAACGAAGCCGTTGCCACCAATTTTGAATTTACCTGGGTCTGGTTTGTCGAGCACACCAGCTCGGTATATCTGCCAATACTGATCGGCGGGCTGGTGAGCGGACTGTTCTTCGGCCTGGCTGGCTACATCAGCATGCGTATTTTATGGCGCTGGCAAGTAGTGAGAAGCTGGGAAGCGCGCAAAGAAAGCCGCCGCATTCCGCGTTGATGCGAATCTAACCTCGAAATACCTAATTTAATGGCCAGACTCATAGCGGGCAACTGACAGCACGACCCGCAATATCCAGATTGCTCAAGTATACCGGCTCAGGTACATCTAGTAGCTATTCGAGTCAGCATTACTCATAGCGCAGCGCCACGGCGGGTTGCACCCGTGCCGCTTGCCACGCCGGATACAGGGTGGCCGCCAGGTTTAAAACCAGGGCCACGAATACCACCTGCGCTACGTCACCAATCCGCAGGTCAGACGGTACATAGTCAATCGGGTACACATCAAGATTGAGAAACTGAACATGTAGCACACCTTCCAGCCAGGACACAATATCGGATACCAGCCAGGCGCCGAGACTACCCAGCGCGACGCCAAATAAGGCTCCAAACAATCCGATTAGCGCACCCTGAATGAGGAAGATGGCCATAATGTGGCCGTTACTCGCCCCCTGAGTTTTCAGTATCGCGATTTCTGGCCGTTTATCCACCACCGTCATGATTAACATGGCTACCACATTAAAAGCTGCTATGGCGATGATCAGGAAGACCAGCAGGCCAACCAGCTTGCGCGACATTTGAATAGCCTGATAGAGATTGCCGTGGGTTTGCATCCAGTCGACAAAGGTATAACCCTCTGGCAACTGGTCGAGCAATTCAAAAGCGACCTGACGTGCGGTAAACACATCTGCCACAGCCACTTTGAGGCCCTGCGCGGCAACTCCCAGGCCAGCCATGTTACTCGCCGCCGTGAGATTAATTAGCCCAAGGTGGGCGTCCATGGCGGTTCCGGTGGCAAACAGGCCAGTTACCTCGAACACGCGGATTTGCGGCAATTGACCGCCCCGCAACGGTTCACCGGCAGGGCTGGCGCTTTGCGGTGCAATAAATGCTATCTTTTCGCCCCTATCGACACCCAGTTTTTCGGCAACAAAACGCGACAGCATAATGTCGCTATCCGACAGTGTCTTAATGTCCGCTACGACATCGACCAGAGAATCGGGCATCGACCCCGCATAAAATGGCGTTATCCCGCGCAACTGTATGGCCTCTGTACGACCTCTGAAGTTAACGATGCCTTCGAGCTGGGTAAAAGGTGTAACACTTAGAACCGCAGGATGGCTCGCCAGTTTGGCTGACACATCCTGCCATTGACCGACACCATTTTCGGCAAAAATCTGGATGTGCGGAACGACTGCTAACACCCTCGTTCTCATTTCTCGATCAAAACCGTTCATCACGGATAACACGATTATCAGCATAGCCACGCCGAGCACCAGACCACTGATCGCCAGCACCGAAATAAACGATGCCAGTTGATTACGTGAGCCTGACGTAAAAAACCGCAAACCGATAAAGAACGGATAATAGTTGCTCACAGGGAAACCTCCGTCAGGCCTCCGCGCTCCAGCGACAGCACCCTGTCCATTTGCCTTGCTATGTCACGATCATGCGTGACCACGATAATACTGATGCGCAACTCAGCGTTTAACCTGAGCAGCAGCGCTAGAACATTGTCTGCTGTTTGCGGGTCGAGATTGCCGGTCGGCTCATCCATCAGCACACAGGCAGGGCTAGTGACCAGCGCCCTGGCAATAGCAACACGTTGTCGCTCGCCACCCGAAAGCGCCGAAGGTTTATGGCTAAGCCGCTCCCCCAGCCCCACTTCGTTGAGCATCTGAGCTGCCAGGCTACCCGCTTCGCGACGCTTCATACCACCGATCAACAACGGCATGGCCACATTCTCCTGAGCGGTAAACTCCCCCAGCAAGTGGTGAAACTGGTAGACAAAACCCAGGCGTGAATTGCGCCAGCCAGCTATGTCCGCCTCTGACATTTGACTAAATACTCGTCCACAGACAATCACCTCACCCGAGCTCGCGTCATCCAGACCACCGAGCATATTCAGTAGCGTCGATTTACCGGATCCCGACACACCGACGACGGCGATTTTCTCCGCCTCGGCGACACGCAGGTTAATATCCTTGAGCACATCCACCTGGTGTCCGGCCTCACGGTAGGATTTGCACAGATCACGGCACTCGATAACCAGGCCAGGCTGGTCACTGGCATTACCGGGTAACGGCTGCCCCGCAGCAGCCTTTTCCCTATGCAGCAGGCCGTCCTTACTCAACTGTTCATTCATACCTTAAAGCCTCTGCTGGCGGCACGCGCCCAGCCCGCAGGGCTGGATACCAGGTCGCAACGATACTCAATACGATACCGAGAAATGCCACTATCGCCACGTCCAGCCACTGCAGTTGGGACGGCAGGCGTGTGATGAAATAAAGCTCTGGATCAAACAACGAAAAACCGAGGCGGTGCTCCAGAAAAATAAGCACATCACCGACGTTTACAGCTAACACGCAACCGACCGCCACGCCGATAAGTACGCCAGCGACCCCGGTTAACCCGCCCTGAATTTGAAAAATTCGCGATATGCACCCCGAGCTGCTACCCAGTGTCCGTAACACCGCTATATCTGTGCGCTTTTCGTTTACCATTAATACCAGGCTAGCGACAATATTAAACGCCGCAACGCCAATAATGACCGATAGCAGTAAACCGACGACCGTCTTTTCCATGCGAATCGCGGCAAAAAGCTCGCTCATTGACTCCCGCCAGGTGGTCAGCCTGTAGCCGTCCGGCAACGCAGACCGAACCCTGCTGACGCTTGCCAAATCGAATGGATCAGTAAAGAAAAGCCTCAGCCCGGTAACCTTTTCGTTCATGCGCAGCAGCTTTGCTGCGTCGGACAAATGCATAAAAGCGAGACTACTGTCGACCTGGGCCCCCACCTCAAATATACCGGCCACGGTCATTTTTTTAACACGCGGGTACACCCCGGCTGGCGTAACTGTCACTTCGGGCAATGTTAATAGCACGCTATCGCCGGCTCTGACGCCAAGCGCTTCTGCCAGCAAACGGCCTAAAATTATGTTGTATTGCCTGGGTTGTAGAAGCGCCAGGCTACCGCTCAGCAATTGCTGTCCCAGGGAACCCACGATCGCCGGCTGCTCGGGCAAAACCCCATGTATAACCACCCCCTGCACGCGACCCCGAAAACTCAGCATGGCCTGCCCTGCCACGTAGGGCGTAACTGCCGCTACATTATCAAGAGGCGCGATTTTCTGCGCCAAAGGCTGCCACTCATCAAGACCATTGACCGCTTCTATCGCGCCGTGGGGAACTACCTGCAATATCCGTGTTTTTATCTCATTATCGAAACCGTTCATCACGGACATCACGGTAATCAAAGTCATGACACCCAAGGCCATGGCGAGGAAAGAAAAAATCGACACAAAAGAAACGAATCCGTCCCGCCGATTGCTGACGATATATCGACACCCGATAAAAAAAGGCAGGTAGCTTTTCACGGGGTGGCGCCAGGGGCCGGCGGCCGCAGCACCAAATCACCCAGAGGGCGGGGAAATTCCGACTGACAACCGGAGACATCTGACATTACGTAACCCACATCAAGGATGGAGCGGAAACAGGATAGTAGTTGTACATTTACCCGACACACTGCCTATAATCATCCTGTAATTATGCCATGAGGCATGGCATGGGCCGCGCGATATCATGCCTCGCGTGAGGCCATAAACCACATCAAGGAGCTCCCTTACAGGAGGATACGACATGGCAAGACCAACCACCGCCGCAAGCGTTCTCTCTCTCCGCATCGTGATGATATCGCTGTCCCTGGCGACACCACTACAGGCCGAAGTGATCAAGGTACCAGTAAGCAAACAGGCGGAAAATAAACAATATATTGAACGTCCGCAACGCGGCATGCTCAAGGAACAGGTCAGAGCTAAATTTGGTTCACCTTTGTCGGTTGTCGATCCGGTAGGCACTCCGCCCATTTCTGCCTGGGAGTACCCCGATTACAAGGTATTTTTTGAGTATGACCGGGTACTTCATTCCGTTATAAAGCACGTTGCCATATCTGAATAAAGGGCAACACTCATTCAAATAATACGCGTCGGCAAATACCTCCGCAGTCACCAGCCACATGTAGAGCCTGCATCAACGCTTACTGGAAGCATCGTAGGCCATATCAGAGGATGGCATCGCGCGGGGAGTCCCATTCTCGTCACATTTTTCAGGATCGCGACCACAAATATCACAGGACGCATCCATTCCCAGCGCAGCAATTCCGCCACAGGATCCCTTAATTGGTTTTTTTGCCAATATCACACCAATCGACATGGCTGAAATTATCAGCACCAGCACAATAAAAGCGAGCGACATTTCCAGCATCATCTGACCTCCTTCAGGTAGGGCGCAAACGCGCTACTGCTGCTTTCAGCAAAGCCACCCGATTTTCTAGTTAACATAAATACAGCTACCTTGTTACGCTCGGCCAGGGCCAGTGTAGCCTGCTGCCCCATCACCATGAAACCGGTAGCCAGGGCGTCCGCCTGTGTAGCATCATCAACCAACACTGTCACCGACACAAGGTCATGACTAACGGGACGCCCGGTACGAGGATCAATTTCATGGGAATATCTCACGCCGTCTTTTTCGAAATAATTACGGTAATCACCTGAGGTAGCAAGCCCAACATTAGTGACCGACAGCACTTTCTGGATTTCGCCGTGTGCCAAACTCGGCATTTCCACAGCGATTCGCCAGGGCAACCCGGCGCCGTTAAGGCCAGCAAGCCGCAACTCGCCGCCCACTTCCACCATAAAATTCTTCACTCCCATATCGACCAGCAAATCGCCCACACGTTCCACTGCGTAACCCTTGGCAATGGCAGACAGGTCGATACGAATGTCTCTAATTTTTTGCACACTCTGCGTTGCTGGCAGAAACGTCAGATGATCAAAGCCAACGTCCGCCATTAGCGCGTCAATGTCCTTTTGTGCTGGAACCCTGTCCAACGTATCCACCGGGCCAAAGCCCCACAGGTCGACCAACGGGCCCACCGTAGGATCAAACGCCCCGTCGGTAAGGGCGTACACCCGTTGAGCGATAAGTAGCACCTGCCACATCGCGCTGCTGACCGCAAAAGGTTCACCTGTAGCGGCGGCGTTAAGCCGATTAAGCTCTGACTGCTTCTGATAAGTACTCATTGAGGCATCCAGATAAACCAGCAATTCCGCAACATTCGCGGCCACCTTGTCAGCATCGACAACATCCACATCAACGTATTTGACGGTGTAGCTAGTACCCATCGTCGCGCCATTAAAAGAGACTTCAACAGAATCTTCGGCACACCCGGACAGGAATAACAACGCAGACAGGACAAACAAAAACGAGGCCGCAATGGGCCTCGTTTGCAGGGACGCGATTTTGCGTTTAACCACCAAAGTCGTCCAGGAAAATATGATCGTCCTCCACCCCAAGACTGTGCAATAACTTGATAACCGCCGCGTTCATCATAGGCGGCCCGCACATGTAATACTCACAGTCTTCCGGTGCTTCGTGTTCCTTGAGATACTCCTCAAATAGCACGTTGTGAATAAACCCGGTCAGCCCCGTCCAGTTATCTTCCGGCTGAGGGTCGGACAGCGCTACATGCCATTCAAAATTGGCATTCTCCGCAGCCAGCTGATCGTATTCATCATCGTAGAACATCTCACGTAAGCTGCGCGCGCCGTACCAGAAAGTCATTTTCCGCTGACTCTTCAGGCGTTTTAGCTGGTCAAAAATATGCGAACGCATTGGCGCCATACCAGCACCACCACCGACAAAAATCATTTCCTTATCGGTATCTTTAGCAAAGAACTCGCCAAAAGGGCCGTAAATTTTCATTTTATCGCCCGGCTTCAAGCTGAATGTATAGGACGACATTTGGCCGGGCGGCAGGCCCTGCGTACCCGGGGGCGGCGTCGCAATACGAATGTTAAACTTGACGATACCTTTTTCTTCAGGGTAGTTGGCCATTGAGTACGCCCGGATCACTGGCTCGTCTACCTTCGACTCTAGCTTAAAAAAACCAAACCGCTCCCAGTCGCCACGGTATTCAGCTTCGACATCAAAGTCGGAAAACTTTACATGATGGGGTGGCGCTTCCAGCTGTACATAGCCACCGGCTCTGAAATCGACATTCTCACCTTCCGGCAGGCGTAGGGTGAGCTCCTTGATAAAGGTTGCCACATTAGGGTTGGCGTCAACAGTACATTCCCATTGCTTGACGCCAAAAACCTCTTCCGGCACCACTATCTTCATATTCTGCTTGACAGGCACCTGGCAGGATAAACGCCATCCTTCCTTCACTTCGCGCGGACTAAAATGCGATTCTTCCGTTGGCAGAATCGAGCCACCACCATCGCTAATAATACATTTACACTGGGCGCAGGTACCACCGCCACCGCAGGCAGAGGCCAGAAAGATATTATTCGCGGAAAGTGTTTGCAGCAACTTGTCACCTGCAGCCACCTGTATAGTTTTCTCGCCGTTGATTTCTATGCTGACATCGCTACTGCTCACCAGCCGGGAGCGCGCCGCAATAATGAAAGCAACCAGCGCCAGGACGACGCCAGTAAACATGGCGACGCCGAGAATGATGGTGATATTTTCCATACTCATATGATTTCTACACCTTCTTCTTACAGGTCAATGCCGCCGAATGACATAAAGCCGAGAGACATAAGTCCAACGATCATAAATACCCCGCCAAGGCCACGCAGACCCTGCGGCATATCACTGTATTTCAGTTTTTCACGTATCCCGGCCAGCGCAGCGATCGCCAGTGCCCAACCCAGACCGGCGCCAAAACCATAGACAACGCTCTCACCAAAATCATAGCTGCGTTCCACCATGAACAGTGCTGCGCCAAGAATGGCGCAATTGACCGTTATCAACGGCAAAAACACACCCAGGGTGTTGTACAAACTGGGCACGTATTTATCGAGGATCATCTCCAGGATCTGCACAATCGCTGCGATCACACCGATATAACTCAGCAGACCGAGAAAACTTAAGTCAACGGCACTCAGGCTTTCGAAACCCGTCCACGCCAAGGCACCTTCTGCAAGCAGGTAGGTGTAGAGCAGATTATTTACCGGCACGGTAATGGTGAGCACGACAACAACAGCAATACCGAGGCCAATCGCCGCCGAAATCCTTTTGGATATTGCCAGCAGCGTACACATGCCGAGGAAAAAACTCAGCGCCATGTTTTCAATAAAGACCGACCGTACGAATAACGCTAGATAAGCCTCCATCAGGCAACCTCCCCAGCTTGGGTATTGGGCGCGATCTTGAATTCTGCGACCTCGATCTGTTCGGTTTTGACACTACGCAATATCCAGATAAATCCGCCTATCAGGAAGAAAGCACTCGGCGGAAGCAGTAGTAAACCATTGGGAACGTACCAGCCACCGGTACTGGCTACCGGCAGTATCTCGATACCAAACAGCTTGCCCGACCCGAACAGTTCACGGATCACCGCCACAGACATCAATATGACGCTGTAACCGAGACCGTTGCCGATGCCGTCAAGGAAACTCGCCACCGGTGGGTTTTTCATGGCATATGCTTCGGCGCGGCCCATGACAATACAGTTAGTGATAATCAATCCAACAAACACCGATAACTGCTTACTGATATCGTAAGCCACCGCTTTAAGAATTTGATCGACAACTATTACCAGCGAGGCAATGACAGTCATTTGTACGATGATACGAATACTGCCGGGAATATGGTTGCGTATCACCGACACAAAAAAGTTTGAAAACGCAGTAACTGTAGTCAGCGCTATGCACATCACAAAAGCGACAGACATCTGTGAGGTAACGGCGAGAGCCGAGCAGATACCCAGAATCTGCAGCGCTATTGGATTATTTTCGAATATTGGCTTAAGCAATACGTCTTTGGTTTTAACAGTCATGTCTACGCCTCCCGGTCTTTCAGGTTCTTCAGAAACGGCGCAAAGCCCTGTTCGCCAAGCCAGAACTGAATCAAGTTATGCACGCCCCTGCTGGTCAGAGTTGCGCCGGACAGCCCATCGATCTGATAAATGGCGGCGGGTCTGCTGGTGTCGACCTTGCCTTTGATGACGCTAAGCACAGCTTTACCGTCGTCATCGTAAACTTTTTTGCCAATCCACTCGGCTTTCCACAGAGGGTTATCTACTTCGCCCCCCAGACCCGGAGTCTCGGCGTGCTCATAAAAACCGATGCCCACAACCGTGTTGAGATCGGTATCCAACGCCAAAAAGCCATATAGCGTGGACCACAAACCATAACCCTTGATGGGTAAAATGACTTTTTCAATACCGCCCTCGCCTTCGACAATATAGACCACTGCATATTTCACCCGACGCGATATCTTGGCCAGGTCATCATCCGCTGAAAGCACTTTGGAGAACGCCGCGTCCTTGCTGGCCTTGCGCTGATCATATACCGCAACATCAACTGCATCAGTGAACTTACCGGTATCCAGATCAACGGCTCTGGTGCGGATAGAAGCAAATTGCTGATCGATACTGACGCCGGGTTTGAGTAAACCGGCAGCAGCCAGGATATTGGTTTTTTTGTCCAGTTCCTTGTTAGCCTGTTGAGCGGGTCGCAACATAACGGCCGCCGCAGAGACAAATACCGAACACACTATACAAAGTACCAGAGCAACTTTAATCGTGCCGCCAACGGTTTCTTTATTAGCCACGAGCGAGTCTCCGTTTAACATTAGCCTCGACAACGAAATGGTCGATTAGCGGCGCGAACAGATTGGCAAACAGAATCGCCAACATCATCCCCTCGGGAAACGCCGGGTTAACCACACGAATCAGTACCACCATGACGCCAATGAGAATACCAAACCAGATCTTACCTGTATTGGTCATTGACGCTGACACCGGATCTGTCGCCATGAATATCATGCCAAAGGCAAATCCCCCGAGGACCAGATGCCAGTGCCAGGGCATAGCAAACATCGGGTTAGTTGCCGAACCGATGGCATTGAACAGGGTGGACAGACCAACCATCCCGATCATCACGCCGAGAACGATCCGCCATGAGGCGATACGCGTGTATAGAAGCAGGGCTCCGCCCATAAAAATCGCCAATGCGGAGACCTCGCCCACCGAACCAGGCAGGCGACCAATAAAAGCGTCCATCCATGTCATCTGGTTCTGCAGCGTAGCCAGACCGTCGCTGGCAACCACAGACAAGGCAGTTGCGCCGGTAAAACCGTCAACAGCCACCCACACTGAATCTCCGGACATCGCCGCCGGGTAAGCAAAAAATACGAATGCGCGACCGGTCAGTGCTGGATTGAGGAAATTTTTACCGGTACCGCCAAAAATCTCCTTACCGATGACCACACCGAAACTGATGCCCATGGCTACCATCCACAGCGGCAAATCGGGTGGGCAAATGAGTGCATACAGAATGGATGTAACAAAAAAACCTTCGTTGATTTCGTGGCCGCGCACAGTAGCAAACAGTACTTCCCAGAAACCACCGACAATAAACGTGACCATATAAATAGGCACAAAGAACACGGCACCATACCAGAAGCAGTCCCAAATACTGTTGACATCGTGGCCGGCCAGCATGTCGATCAGAGCGCCGTGCCAACCGCCAACCTCCGTCAGGCCCGCAGCGGTCATTGCCATATTGGCCTGATAGCCAAGGTTGTACATGCCGTAGAACATGGCCGGGAAAGCTGCTAACCAGACGGTAATCATGACCCGCTTGAGGTCGATACCGTCGCGGACATGGGAACCAGTTTTGGTCACACTCGCCGGCGAATAAAAAATGGTGTCAACCGCTTCATAAAGCGCGTACCACTTTTCGTATTTACCGCCCTTTTCGAAATGGGGCTCTATGCTGTCAAGTAATTTTCTCAGACCCACGCTGCTTACCCCTCTTTCTCAATTCTGGCGAGGTTGCTGCGCAGAATCGGGCCATATTCGTATTTGCCCACACAAACATAAGTGCACAGTGCAAGATCTTCCTCATCAAGCTCAAGGCAGCCCAGTCGTTGCCCCGCCTGAGTGTCACCGACTATTAACGCTCTCAGCAACTGGGTTGGTAAAATATCCAGTGGCATAACCTGCTCATAATTACCCAGCGGCACCATCGCCCGCTCACTGCCGTTGGTATTTGAATTCATTGCAAAAGATTTGCCCTTGTTGAGGGAAGACATGTAAATCGGTAACGCAGAGTGTCGGTTTGCGCCGGGTGAAAGATAGTGGATGAAGTGGCGCTCCCGATCCTCAGCAATCACTGACACCTGATTGTGGTAACGCCCCAGATAGGCCAGTGCACCGCTAGCGGTGTGCCCCGACAACACAGAACCCGATATCACCCTGTTACTGCCTGGTTTAAGCTGCCCAGCTACCAACTGGGTAAGATCCGCGCCAATTCGCGTCCGCATCAGCTTCGGGGCAACTGCCTGCGGACCGGCGAGTGCAATAACTTTTTCAGTAGGTATACGGCCGGCGAGGAAAAACTGGCCAAACGCAATAACATCCTGATAACCAATGTGCCAGACGAATTTTTTCTCACTCGCCGGATCAATTAAATGGATATGAGTGCCAACCAGTCCAGCTGGGTGGGGACCGTCGAATTCATGCGCAACCACGCCGTCAACCACCGGTATGTTGGCGCTGGGCCCGGCGCAGAGGTGAACCGCGCCATCGGTAAGGCGGGTTAGCACCTTTAGGCCATTGTGAAAAGCTGTCGCCTGATCGGCGATAATAACAGTCGGATCAGCGGCAAGGGGGTTGGTATCCATCGCCGTCACAAAGATTGAGTGAGGACTACTGTCAATAGCCGGTACCTTTGAATAAGGTCTGGTGCGCAGTGCAGTCCACAGACCGGAGGTCACCAAACTATCAACAACCTGTGCTCGATCCAGTGTGCTTAATTCGCTCTCGGAAAAAGCAGGAAAGGTCTCTTCCGCGTCACCATCCAGCGTCACCACCACTGACAGCAGAGCACGTCGATCACCACGATTAACCGCCGTTACGGTACCAGCACCGGGCGAGGTGTAGCGTACGCCGGGTGTTTTTTTATCCGTGAACAAAACCTGTCCAAGCTTGACCCGGTCACCTTCCTTGACCGCCATGGTTGGCTTCATGCCGACGAAGTCCGGACCCAACACAGCAACAGTATCGACAGCAGCGCCATCGTATATAGCCTGCTCCGGCGCCCCGGCAATAGGCAAATCCAATCCCCTGCGGATCTTTATCATAGAAAGCTTTCCCACTCTATATTGACAACGGTTTCGCGCGCTCCAGAACAGGGAAGCCTGTGTGGTGTCTGGCTTCCAGACGGGCAACGCCCTTCTGGGGGGCACCTACCGATGAGGAACTTCGGAACCGGCCGGTGCAAACGGCCAAGGATTATATCGAGATCAATCCCCGTTGGCCAGAATTAACCCGACAACCCTGCGTGGCCGGCCAAACTTCTGTGCTTTACCAGCATCCCCAAAAATTGATGCGCCTTAATAGAGCCAAATATTCAACTGGCCAGGGGAAACATCGGCCAACTAACGCCAGCCATTTTTTCGAGGCAGCGAACGACCTGACAGCTGTAGCCAAACTCGTTGTCATACCAACAGTAGAGCACACAGCTGTTGCCATCGACGATAGTCGCCCGCGAATCAAACACGCAAGCATGACGATCACCAACAAAATCAGTTGATACTGCTTCACGTGACTTGGTAAAACCAATCTGTTGCTGCAGAGGCGAATACAAAGCCGTTTTGCGCATAAATTCGTTCAGCTCTTCGGCGGTGGTATCGCGGCCTAACTGTATATTAAGGATGGCCATTGAAACGTTCGGCGTGGGCACCCGGATAGCGTTGCCGGTCATTTTACCGTTGAGCTCAGGAATCGCCTTGGCGACCGCCTTAGCAGCCCCGGTTTCGGTCAACACCATGTTCAGCGGAGCGCTGCGACCCCGCCGCTCACCTTTGTGGTAGTTGTCGATAAGATTCTGGTCATTGGTATAGGCATGAACTGTTTCAACGTGTCCGCGAACGATGCCGTACTCGTCAAGGAGTGCTTTCAGCACTGGTACGATCGCGTTGGTAGTGCAGGACGCCGCTGACACAATTTTGCAGTTTTCTTCGATCTCGTGGTGGTTAATGCCATAGACGATATTGGGGATGCTGTCCTTGCCAGGTGCGGTCAAAATCACCTTGCTCGCGCCCGGACGGCTGATATGTCGCCCCAGATCCTCCTCGGTTCGCCAGATGCCGGTATTATCGACAATGATGGCATTGCTAATATTGTATTCGCTGTAGTCAACCTGTTCCGGGGAATCTGCGTAGATCACGTGGATTTCGTTGCCGTTACAAACCAGTTTGTTTTCTTCAGCGATAACGCGAATGGTGCCCTTGAACGGGCCATGGACAGAATCTCTGCGTAACAGGCTGGCACGTTTTTGCAGGTCATTGTCACTGCGCCCCTTGCGCACCACAATGGCCCGCAAACGCAACAGATCACCGCCACCGGCCTTTTCAATCAGCAAGCGAGCGACCAGTCGGCCAATGCGGCCAAAGCCGTAAAGCACGACATCCTGAGGCCGTGGCAAGGGCTTACGGGTGCTGCCTATATCCTCACCAATTTGTTCGCGTAAAAATGTCTCTCTATCGCGCCCATTGCCGCCATACTGATATTGAACCGTCAGTTTGCCGACATCGATGTGGGCTGGCCCCAGATCCATCTCCGCAAGCGCCTTGATCATCGGAAAGGTTTCGAATTCCGACAGTTCATTCTGCTCAATTTGGCGCACAAAACGGTGCGCTTTCATTAAGTCAGTCACCGCCTGATTGACCATCTTACGACCGTACATGTAGAGGGATACATTGTTCTCCCTGTACAGCTTGCCGATCAGCGGAATCATGGCTTCGGCAAGCGCTTCGCGCTCTTTCCAGTCCTTAAAAAAATCCGTCGGTTGGGGTCGTTTCACTGGCATTCACCTGCTCGCTGCTACTGGATTGGTCATATCTGAAGGGCCGGTATTATCGTGATTCATTCCGACAAGTGCAATAAACAGGTGTCGAATTGTCAATCCGTGTCACGGCAGGTGCCCCTAGCTGGCGTTACAAGGGGAAAAAAACCATCGACGCAAAATTCTGAGCCACTTTATTTATCACCCGATCATTTTGCTGGGACACTACGACTGCCATCATATCCTGCAGCGCAATGAGCTTACCGAACAGGCGCTCAAAACTTCTATTCGGCGACTCCCCGGGTAGACTGTTAGTGAGTATTAGCGGCTGGCCGTTAACCGCTCGCGCACGGTTCAGTCGCCACATCAGAATTTCTATGTTGCGCGCACTCTGATACAACTTCTGTTCGTTGAGTCGATCCAACATGAAAAACTCCGGCCGGTACTCGTAGGCATTACGAATCATGCCATTGAGGCCAGTCATCAAAGCCAGCACTCTGTCGCCCCGGTAATTCTCATCCAGCGCCAGATTCAGCGCGTCGGTGCCGCGCTGAAAGTTTAGCTCGGCAAGCATCAACGGTCCGGCATTGCCGAACAGTTGTTCAACGCGCATATCAATGGTTGCATACCGTGTTTTCAAAAGCTCAGCGGGGTTTCGGCGGTAGAGTTTGGTGGTTAACCTGCGCATCAGCCGCTGAGTTTCCGCGTAGTGGGCATCTGCGACAAAGTCGGCTTCTGACTTGGCAAGATTCTGCAATCTAAATCCAGAACCGCTACATGCCGTCACCGACAATATGATCGTTAGCGCCAACAACAACGTTACATAGCATTTATTTTTATTGTCTATCACCAAATTTATTGTCCATCACCAAAATTGTCAGGCTCCCCAGTCACAAGACGGCCAAATCACGCCTGCCCAAACCAGGCCGATCCCAACCAGACCTACCCAGGCCAGATCGACCCAAGCCAGACGTAGCGAAACCATCAGGCCTCCCGCACATGACGTAAATCAGCGTCAGCGGTACAATACCATGTTTGCTAGCCAGCCTATTTTTATGTCCACAGCGAAATTTTTTCTTGCTCCCGCCAATAAAGCTGGCGATCGACGCCAGTGGGCCAATCTTCACGGCGCGGCCGCCGCGTTAGCTGTCGCAACCGCCGCCAGAGAGTTTAACGGTTTGACGCTGGTCCTGGCGACTTCGGCCAAATCAGCGGCAACCCTGCAAAACGAATTGCTTTTTTTCGGTGGCGACGAAGACGATTTCCCGATTCTGCATTTCCCCGACTGGGAAACACTGCCCTACGATCTGTTTTCGCCGCACCAGGACATCATCTCAGAACGTCTGGCTACCCTGCACCGACTGCCGACCATACGTAAGGGCATTCTGGTAGTCCCGATCGCTACCGCGATGCACCGCTTACCGCCTCCGCAATTTATTGCCGCCAACAGTTTTGTCTACAACGTTGGTGACAAACTCGACATCACCGCGCTGCGCAGACAGTTTCAACAGGCGGGTTATCGCAGTGTCGACACCGTTTATGAACACGGGGAATACGCCGTGCGCGGCGCCCTGGTGGACGTCTATCCCATGGGCTCGCGCTTGCCGATTCGCATCGACCTCTTTGATGATGAAATTGAAACACTGCGTAGTTTTGACCCCGAAACACAGCGCACCGAAGAAAAGGTTTCCGCCATAGAACTGCTGCCCGGTCGTGAATTCCCGCGCGACAAGGCCGGCATCAACCACTTCCTCGACAACTGGCATCTCCACTTTGACAACGACCCTCGCGCCTGCGCGGTTTATCAGGACGTCAAAGCAGGTCTATTGCCTAATGGTATTGAATATTACCTGCCGCTGTTTTTTGATAAGTGTGCAACCCTGTTCGAACATCTGCCAGGCAACACGCTCATCTTCGCCGAAGCGGGCATTAACGAAGCGGCGCAACATTCATGGAGCGACGTCCACGAGCGTTACACTACTTACGGAATCGATCCCGCCCGACCACTTCTCGCGCCGCACAAAGTGTTTTTGCCGGTAGAGGAGCTGTTCGCCGCACTCGGCAAACTGCCGCGCACCGATCTTCACGCGACGCTGATCGACCGTACCAGCTCCCGGCCCACTGAGCAGTGTTTTACCAGCCTGCCAACACCGGATGTCAGCATCGACGCCAAGGCTCCCCGCCCACTGGATAAGCTGGCGCGCTATCTGAACGAACACCAGGGTAGAGTACTGATCTGTGCGGAATCGGCCGGGCGTCGCGAAGTCCTGCTGGACCTGCTTAAAAACATCTCTGTGACGCCGACGCAGGTTGATTCGTGGCAAGCATTTTTGGGTTTGGACGCCGCTATCTGTATTTGTGTTTTCCCCCTGGAACGCGCTTTAGAGATTGCCTCACCCGGCGTCGGACTGATTACCGAAAATGAATTGTTTGGCCAACAGATTCTGCAGCGACGGCGTCGGCGACGCTCGCAGGAAAGTACTGAACAGACCGTCAGGAATCTCACAGAGCTGCAATTGGGCGCACCGGTTGTGCATATCGATCATGGCGTCGGTCGCTACCAGGGTCTGAACACGATCGTCATCGATGATGAACCTCAGGAGTTTCTCACGCTGGCCTATGCCGACGACGCCAGGCTCTATGTCCCGGTAGCCAACCTGCACCTGATCAGCCGCTACAGCGGTGGCGAGGATGATCTCGCACCCCTGCACCGGCTCGGCAGTGAGCAGTGGCAAAAAGCCCGCGACAAAGCCGCCAGACAAATTCGCGACACAGCTGTCGAACTGCTGGATATTTTTGCCCGACGGGCCGCCAAACAGGGTTTTAAATACGAGGTGTCGCTCGATGATTACCGCACTTTTTGCGCAGAATTCCCCTTCGAAGAAACCCCCGACCAACTGGACGCGATCGCCGCTGTGCGCGCCGATATGGCGGGTGCACAGCCGATGGACAGACTGATATGCGGCGATGTCGGCTTTGGTAAAACTGAGGTCGCACTACGGGCGGCGTTTCTGGCCGTCGCCAACAGTAAACAGGTCGTCGTGCTGGTGCCCACCACCCTACTCGCTCAACAGCACTATGATAACTTTCGTGATCGCTTCGCCAACTGGCCTGTCACCATCGAGGTGATATCCCGCTTCCGGACCGGCAAGGAACAGGATAGCGTGCTGGACAGCGTGCGCGTTGGCAAAGTCGACATTTTGATCGGTACCCATAAACTGCTCAATAGCGCAATTGAATACCATAATCTCGGTTTGCTGGTGATTGACGAGGAGCATCGCTTTGGCGTTAATCAGAAAGAAAAACTCAAGGCGCTGCGCAGCGAGGTAGATATCCTGACCCTTACCGCCACGCCGATCCCCCGCACCCTCAACATGGCCATGGGCGGCTTGCGGGATTTATCGATCATTGCCACGCCGCCGGCCAAACGCCTGTCGGTCAAGACCTTTGTGCACCGCTCCGAACAACGTGTTGTCCACGAAGCCATCCTTCGTGAACTGTTGCGCGGCGGGCAGATTTATTACCTGCACAACGATGTCAAAACTATCGAGCGGGCTGCGGACGAGCTGCGCCTGCTGACCCCAGATGCTCGCATCGCCGTCGCCCACGGCCAGATGCGCGAGCGCGATCTGGAAAAAATCATGTCAGATTTTTATCACCAGCGCTCCAACATACTGGTATGTACGACCATTATTGAGACTGGCATCGACATTCCCAGCGCCAACACCATTATTATTAACCGTGCCGACAAGCTTGGGCTCGCGCAGCTGCATCAGTTGCGCGGCCGCGTGGGTCGATCTCACCATCAGGCTTACGCCTACCTGCTTACGCCAGACCCCCGACAAATGTCCGCCGACGCGCACAAACGTCTGGAAGCTATTGTTGCTGCCGATCATCTCGGCTCCGGCTTCACGTTGGCGACCCATGATCTGGAAATACGTGGTGCGGGCGAACTACTTGGCGATGATCAGAGCGGGCACATTCACAGCATCGGCTTCTCCCTTTATATGGAGCTGCTCGAACGCGCCGTAACCGCTATTCGCAATGGCGAGACGCCAGACTCAACCCTGGAGCTACGCGCCGGCACGGAAGTCAATCTAAACATACCCGCGCTGATCCCGGACGACTATGTCCCGGATATTCACAATCGTCTGATGCTCTACAAACGGGTGGGCAACGCCGCTACCGCCGATCAATTGCGGGAACTGCAGGTAGAAATGATCGACCGCTTCGGCTTGCTACCGGAATATGTAAAAAACCTGTTTCGAGTCAGCGCCCTGCGTCAACAGGCCGACGGCCTGGGGATCGCTCGCCTCGAAGCCGGTGCGACAGCGGGCAAAATTGAATTCAGCAAGCACACCAGCGTTGAGCCCATGACCATCGTCGATATGGTGCAGCAACATCCGGACTGCTATCGTTTACAGGGCGCCAAGGAACTCAAATTCAATGCCGACATGTTTAGCGCCGAGCAGCGCCTGCAGGCGGTCACGGCGCTGCTGGATCAACTGACTCCAACAAGACAGGTTGCCTGATGAAATTTCAAAAGACCGTTCTCGCTGTTCTTGCGCTCGTTGTCTGGCCCGCATTTGCTGCCGATGAACAATGGTACCAGGTGGAAGTCATCATCTTTTCTCAGGCCGACCGTTTTAGTGAGGAAACCGGCAGACCGAACATCAAACTAGGCTATCCAGCCCGCCTCACCGACCTGGATAAAGACACGACAGGTGCCGGCTTTCGGCGTCTCGACGAAAGCGCGAAGCAATTGAAACCCGATGCCTATACGCTGAACAAAACCGGCGTTTATAAAGTGCTCTATCACGAAGTGTGGCAACAACCCGGCCTTGCGGCCAGCCATACCCCGTGGCTGGTTATTCGGGGGGGCAAAAAAATTGCCGACCATCACGAGCTGGAAGGCAGTATCCGCTTATACCTGTCAAACTACCTGCTTTTCGAAACCAACCTCTGGTTAACCAGAACCAGTCCGGCTATAGCCGCCGCCCAACTACCGCTACCCGGCTTACTCGCTAATACTGGCGCAGCGACCACCAGCTACCTCACTACTGAGGACCTTCCCCGTCTGCCACTTACGTTGACCGGCGAAGCACCAGCTGTTAGCACGGTTGCCGAAAACATCGACCGTATCTACACCCTTAAACAGAGCGAGCGCCTGAAGTTGGGCAAGCTTCAGTATCTTGACCACCCGGCGATGGGCGTTCTCATCAAAGTAGTGCGCGTGCCCGGTTGACCAACACCGTTAAGAGCTGCTGTTGCGAACTATAATTATCGATGACAATAGGCCCCGAACGTTGACCATTAACTCACCGTAACAGCAACCAGCCCATCGAAACCTGATCCCAGCGGCTAGCTCCTGGCGCCCAGCACTCGGCCTGTGTGCCTGGGCAAAGGCAGGCGGCGGTGCTCGAGCAAAACCGCCTCGACACGTTGCCGGGTCTGCTCGGGAAAGGGCGCACTTTTACGCAGCGTCATATCCACATGAACTGCCAGACATTCGTTGATAGCGACAGGCTCCGGGTCTGAACCCTGATACATGTAGTGGATATAGCGCATACGTTTAGCGTCACAGTCGAGCAATTGCGTGGTGATGCGCAGCTCATCGTCGACAAACACCTCTCGCATGTAGTCGACATTGATACCGAGAGTAAACATCGAACTGTTTTCCCGCGCCCGGTAATCGAGGCCAATTTGCAAATCGTCGTAAAAAGTATCCGTGGCTTTATCAAACGCGAGGACATAAAACGCCAGGTTCATATGGCCGTTATAATCAACCCAGTCGGCCTGCACGGTGGTTATGGTTTCGGTCAGCCCCTGTTGCATTCATCTCCTCCAGGACAAGTGGTATCACGATACATGCCTGCTCCGCTCCGGGCAGCGCAGACACCCGAAATACTGGTGCAACTCATTCAGCACTCTAACTGTCAATTTTTTTCCGCGCCCCCTGGCGCACCGAAAAAGCCCAGCACGTCGTGGCTAAATCCGGGCCAGTCGGCATGATTACCTTCCGCCTGACAGAACAATGTACGAACGCCAGCCGCACACCCCTCATATTCAACACAGTCAGGGTGGGCAGGTGACGGGGCCGGGACACCGCATTGATTACAGCGGGCCCACCACCGCGCCACCTTACTCCCGTAGTCTGGGAAATGACGGTCGTGCTTATTGTGCATTAACATAACGCTGGTTGGGCGCGGACAATCATAAGCAGCCATGTCCTCGCCCTGCATACCCATTGCGCTTGGTGCTATTGCGACAGGGTGTGTCACCCGGGCTGGCAATACTGCCAGTACATTGGATACTGTGCCACCATCTGAGTGACCGGTGTAATAAACCCGATCAGCCGCCACACACCATTGTTTGATGACTTGCTCCGGAACGGTCGCCAGCTCCCCAAGTGCCCTGAAACCCAGGGGCACACTTGCCACATGAACAACGATATAACCCCGCGCTGTAGCTGGCCCGGTTAACCCGGTAAAACGTTCGGAAAAATTATCGCTGAGGCCAGACGGCGCCCACACCATCAACAGGGGATGCGGGTAGTCCGCGCGATAGTTGCTCGGCGTAGTGACGTTATAACGAATGTTTTTGCCCAACCGCTCGACCTGATGATCGGCGACAGAACCAGGTCGGTCGGCACATTGCACAGCAGATTGATAAGCATCTGGATAACCAAAAGGCTGAGCCAACAGCGATGCACCGCTGTAAGTGTAGACCGTATAGATATAAACAATCGTCGGAACGGTTATCGCGAGTAACACGATATAGGTTATTTGCACGGCGGTAAGTCCCATGCTGGTTCGCCACCTGTTCACCATACGCCTAATCCGGACTCCTGATCTGAACCTCTAAAATCTCCTGCTTGCACACGACCTGGTGATTCAACCGCAACACCTGAGCCGAGATATATCCACATCTGCTGAGCAATACTCGCTCACACCGCCACGCTCCTCACAGCGACTGTAACAGGTACACAATCGCGTAATAACGCAATGTTTTACCAAGCAACATTGCCACCAAACTGGGTAACCACCTTACGCCCAACCAACCTGCGGCAAGACACAGTCCGTCGCCGACAATCGGCATCCAGGACAACAACAGCGCCGGCGCACCCCAGCGGCGTACGCCATCGATGGCCCGTGATGAGGGCGGCGTGTATTTACCCGCTGCGGCCAGTTGTCGCTGTGACCACCAGCCCAGCCAATAGGTCGAAACCCCCCCGAGTGTATTCGCCACACTCACCACCGCCACCGATAACAGGGGATCTGTGGCGCCTTGCTGCACCACCACTAACAGCAAGGCCTCTGAACTGCCGGGCAACAGCGTTGCCGATAGAAATCCACTTACGGCCAAACCAAGAAGCCCAACGCTCGGGGTCAGAAAAAACGCGTCCATCGACTAGCTATTCTGCGCGGGCAGGCGCAGAGGAGCACTGCACGCCGTCGTCAGAATAGCGTTAACGACGGGCATACGCTCAATCATCACCTGCTCTATTTCTGCCAGGGTGATAAGTCGACCTGATTTACCCGCTGCCGGATTAACCACCAGAGCCAGGCACGCATAGGGCAAATTCTTCTCTCTCGCCAGACCGGCCTCGGGCATTCCGGTCATCCCGACAATGTCACAACCATCACGTTCAAGACGGCTTATTTCGGCGGCACTTTCCAGCCGCGGACCCTGTGTCGCTGCGTAGACCCCCAGCGGAAAAACCGCACAATTGTGCGTCTGTGCGGCCTTAATCAGAGATTGCCTCAGCGGGTTGCTATACGGTTCCGTAAAATCCACATATTGCAGTTCAACAGCAGCGGAGTCTGAATATGTATGCTCCCTGCCCCAGGTGTAATCGACAATTTGATGAGGGACGATCAGACTGCCTGCGGTCATATCACTGTGAATGCCACCGACCGCATTAAAGGCAAAAACGTGGCTGGCACCCAGTTCTGCCAGCGCCGCGATATTGGCCCGATAGTTGACCTTGTGTGGCGGAATACCATGCGTATCGCTGTGGCGAGCAAGGAAGAGAATTTTCTGTCCATCCAGAATACCTCTGGATACCAGGCTGGAAGGCTTGCCCCACGCCGTCTGTACATCAATTCGTTCGATGATTTCGAGGCCGCTCAGCTGTTGCAGGCCGCTCCCGCCAATAATCGCTGGCAACCCTTGCTCATCCATCCAGTCAATTCGTCCCGGCAGATTTTAATGCGACCATCTCGGCAGACTCGTCAATAAGGTGCAGGGTCGAGGTGGGGAAGGCTATTTCGGCGCCCCTGGCTTCGATGAGTTTCGCTATTTTCAGTAATACGTCCTGCTTGATATTGTGAAATTCCACCCAGTTAGTCGTGTGCGTAAACGTGTAGACAAAAAAATCCAGGGAGCTCTGAGCAAAGCGATTGAAATTGACGATCAGCGTCTGTGTGGCATCAATATCCGGATGACTTTCCAGCATGGTTTTGACATCGGTAACGATATCTTCAACAATGCCAATATCCTCGTAACGCACACCTATGGTTTCATAAATCCGTCGATTTAACATACGCGACGGATTTTCTACCGCAATATTGGCGAACACAGCATTCGGTATGTACAGCGGGCGCCTGTCGAAGGTACGGATGCGAGTCAGTCGCCAGCCGATGTCTTCCACCGTGCCTTCTATCTCCTTATCCGGGGAGCGCACCCATTCGCCCACTGCGAAGGGGCGATCGAGATAGATCATCAGACCACCAAAAAAGTTGGCCAGTAAATCTTTCGCTGCAAAGCCGACCGCTAGCCCACCAATACCCCCAAAGGCCAGCACACCCCCAACACTGTAGCCAAACATCTGCATGGTGATCAGCACCGCCGTAATAATCACCGACACCCTGACGATTTTCCCGACCGCGCGCACCGTGGTGGCATCGTAAGGTTCGGAAAAATAATCGGGATGAGTGAGATTTCGCTCAGCGCGTTTAACAAAATTAACCAGGAATAATGCGCCCAGAAAAAGCGCGGCAACACGATTTACCGGTTCGACAAAATCGTACCACGGGGAATCCGCCAGACGGGCCGCGACCCCAGCCGCAAAATTGACACCTATTACCCAAACTAACCACACAGCTGGCTTGCGACTTGCCTCGATGAGAGCGTCGTCCCAGACGTTATGGGTTTGATCAGCATGCCGGCCCAGGGCGACAAAGATTTTGCTGACCAGATAACCGAGCAGCAGAGCCGACAATACGATGAGAAATATTTCAATCCACCACACCGTGGACAGGCCAGTAGCTTCGATAAGCCAGTTTTCAAAGGGTTTTAACATATTTGTCAGAAATTGATCAGCATTAAATTGAGTAGATCGGCATCAAACAATGTTGGCCAAAACATCGATAACAGCTTGACGCCGGGAGCTTTGTTCAAGTTCCTGCCAGGTCCAGCCTCGCTGGGCATGCATGGTCGCCAGTCGGCACGGTTCGAGCGGATGATGCGTGGCGAGAAAGTCCAGCACCTCCCGTGCGCCAGCGCGATTATTACACACCAGAATCATATCGCAACCGGCGGCCAGGGCCGCAGCGGCTTTTTGCGCGTAGCTTCCCGCCACATCGGCACCCTTCATCGACAGATCATCGCTGAAAATTACGCCGCTGTAATTCAACTCTGCGCGCAATACGTCCTGCAACCAGAACCGCGAAAAACCGACCGCCTCCTTATCGATACTGGGAAACACTATATGGGCCGGCATGATCCCCTGTAACCGCGGTGCCAGTGCCTGAAACGGCAGTAAATCGTGTTCACGCAATACCTTGAGGTCGCGACTATCTCGAGGGGTCTCAAGATGACTATCTGCAGAGACCCCACCGTGGCCGGGGAAATGTTTGCCCGTCGCCGCCATCCCGGCGTCGTGCATACCATCAATAAAGTGTCCGATCGCCCTGACTGCCCGTTGCGGCTCATCACTGAAGGCGCGGTCGGCAATCACCGCGCAATGGCTGCGATCCAGATCCAGCACGGGAGCGAAACTGAAATCAAGGCCACTGGCAATAACTTCCGCCGCCATCAACCAACCAACTTCGTGCAGCAGCCTGCTTCCAGCCGCGGCATCTTTGCGATACAAATCTCCAAGCTGCTGCATGGCGGGTAAACGGGTATATCCTTCGCGCAGGCGCTGGACACGGCCGCCCTCCTGATCGACAGCCAACAGCAGGGCTGGCCGCAACTCGTCGACCGCAGCCGTCAGTTCGCAGAATTGCGCTCGCGATGTAAAATTCCGCGCGAAGAAAATCACGCCACCAACCGCTGGTTCAAGCAACAATTCGCGCTCTTCGCTACTGAGTTCCGTACCGGAGAGATCGAGCATCAATGGACCAAGCATCATGTTTTTGCACCTGATAAAAATACAGCGACCTTAGGCAGCTGAATGAATACTGTCAATCACTGGTAAGCCATACTGTTATTAGATAGATTTTTTATGTCCACATGTATGGATATTTCCACAAAGTATTAAAATACTCCCGGCATTCCTTTTTTTTCCATAAATTTCAAAGCACTAATAACTCTACTGGCGTTTCGGCTGTTTATCCTGACATGCCAAATCAGAAAGCGTTGTAGATTCCTAGATGATCTGCTCGAATACCGATGGTATGTTGGTAACGCATATAGCTAGCGAGTATCGAGGGTAGCGTCATGGCGAAAATAGCCCCAAAAATCAATGACTGGTATCAAGATGTGCGCGAAGACGAGTTTTTTGAGGTCGTTGCGGTGGATGAACAGGAAGGCTGGATAGAGGTTCAGTATCTGAATGGCGAGATTGGTGAATTCGACTTTGATACCTGGGAGCAAATGGTCTTACTCAGCGCGCAACCCCCTGAGGACTGGCGCGTGGCCTTCGAGATGGCCGACGAGGACGATGATGGCAGCACCTTTTCGATGTCCAATTGGGATGACCCCCTCGCCAATATCGACTCAGATGCTCAGCCGAACTTCGACGATTACTGAGCGCTGTGGCAGCACCATCCGGATTTCGCTATTCTGAAAGCTCCTGAGCTTTCAGCATCCGCGTGTGCTGCAGAATGATTTTTGCCGCCGCATCGGCGTCATCCACGACGCTGAATAAGTTGAATTCACGACTGCTAATAAAACCACTGTCGACCATGTGCACGGTCATCCACTCAGTCAACCCCTGCCAATACGCTTTGCCCACCAGCACGATTGGAAACGGCATAACCTTGGCTGTCTGAACCAGCGTTAGCGCCTCGAACAATTCATCCATGGTGCCGTAACCACCAGGGAAAATGACGAACCCCACGGCGTATTTCACAAACAGGAATTTACGCACAAAAAAGTAACGAAACTCGAGACTTACGTCCTGATACTGATTCGGCTTCTGCTCCATTGGCAGCGTTATATTTAGCCCGACGGTGTTAGCGGGAGTACTGTAACAACCCTTATTAGCAGCCTCCATGATGCCCGGGCCACCTCCCGTTATCACAGGAATGTTCTCCGCGCCTAACAACTCGCCGAGTTTCTGTGCCTCCTCGTACCATGGGGAACCAGGCTGTACACGCGCGCTGCCAAACACCGTTACCGCTCGGCCCAGCTTCGCCAGCGATTCGATCCCGTCTACCAATTCCGATTGTATGCGTAGCACTCGCCATGCTTCAGGTATTTTGCTTTCGTCCATCACCAGCTCCCATCTCATTGAAGGTTCAGTATATTGGCAGATATGCAGCCTTGTTTATTTTTTTATACTGGATACAATCACAGTGAACTTCCCCGTGGTCTACCCAATGACAAAGCCGCTCACCTCCCGACAGGCGGAGATATTAGAACTGATTCAAAAAACCGTCTGGTCAACCGGCTATCCACCTACACGGGCGGAAATAGCCGCTGAACTTGGCTTCCGTTCAGCCAATGCCGCTGAAGAGCACTTACGTGCATTGGCCCGCAAGGGCGTTATTGAGATGATACCTGGGACGTCGCGAGGCATACGCCTGATTGCGCCACCACAGGGCATACCCATCGTTGGTCGAGTTGCCGCGGGAGACCCTATCCTCGCAGAGCAAAATATCGAGGATTATTGTGATCTGCCAGGTTCACTGTTTCACCCCCGGGCCGATTTCCTGCTCCGCGTACGTGGCGACAGCATGTGCGAAGTCGGCATTCTGGATGGCGATCTTCTCGCCGTGCACAAAACGCCTACCGCCGAAAATGGTCAAATTATAGTCGCTCGCGTGGATAACGAGGTGACCGTTAAGCGACTCAAAAAAACCCGCAGCCGCTACACCATTTTACTGATGCCGGAAAACAGCAACTACGAACCCATCGAAGTCAATTTGCATGAGCAGGACTTCGCCATAGAAGGACTCTATGCTGGGATTTTACGAACTCACTGATGCGCACAGGTAAATCCCTGCCCCTGGGCAGAACAGGGGTTTCTCTTCGGCCACCAGCGCAGCGTCTGCTCATAAAAAGCCACGCAGGCACGGCTCACCCATAAGCGCTGGTCTCACAGAAAAAGTAACGTACGGCGTTCTCTACAAAAGAGCCCTGTCTTAAGTTCCGGAGCAGAGGAGTTCCAGAATACAGGCGGGGGGAGCAAGGCAGAATAATGTGCAGCAGCTTAACAAAGACCGACGTCGGTCAGGATTAGACAAAGCAAGCGGCGACAAACAGCTCACTGTCGCTAAATGTAACGGGGCATTCGAAAAATATAAGGAGTGATTCGTTAGCTGTTGAAGCGAAGGGACGTTGAAACACGGGTACGTTGAAGCGCAGGTACTTGGGCACCATCGCCTCAATGAAGAATACGGTTATCCATGTCCTCATCTTCCAGTAGCAGGTCATCCGAGCTCATTCGCTCCACCACATCAATGCCCGCGTCTATCATTGCTTTGGCAACATCCATTCGGGTGTCTCGCAGATAGTATTTCGCTTCGTCAGAAAAACTGATGCGGATCAATGGCTCCCCGTCTTCATTGGTTCGCTGCAGCACAACTTCCCCATCGGGAAGCATGACAATTTCATATAAAGATGAGGCCATGTTAGCTCCACTTTTTGCTTGAGGGGTCAAGTATAGCAGCAAACTCCTTCGGTCGGTGTTAAGGCACTAATCAGTATTCGAACATAAGGGCGCTGTGCCTCTCCAATAATTCGTCCATTGCATCAAGCCAGCCCCGCACTTCGTGCAGCGTAATGGGCAATACCACATCGTTTTCCTGGCGGACATCGATACCGCCATGACTGACCTGGACACTTTGTGGCTCTGCGCCTTCTAGCAACGCACCATAAACTGCTACACATCGGCCCAGCCAGCTGCCCCGATTTTCGACCAGAGCATCCATTTCGTTCGCCTCTGCAGGCACTTTGTCCAGATCAGACAGGACATCAAGCAATTGCCTGGCCGAACAAATATCAGCCGGGGTTGAAACCGAACAGGTTGTGGCAATATCACGCAGGTGCATTAAATAGGCGCTGTACAACTGGAACACCGCCCCCTGCAGCATGGCAGTCGCCAGCACCGACGAAGCAGCAGCACCAGTCGCCGTCACCAGCGCCTCCGCGTTGGCGTAGCGCTGCAGACAAAGGCCTGTGTAGAGGTTACGCGCCATTGTAGACACGCACCACGATGGGCTTTTTGCTGCCTATAACCAATCCTTTTTGCCTCATGCCCAGTTCGCTATTTGCGTTTATCCTCTACCTGCCAGCGACCGTCTACGTAGAAAGCCCGCCAACCGCTCGGCTTACCCTCTACCTCCGTCTGCACGTATTGTTCGCCAGTTTTGCGACTGTAGCGCACCAGCGCTTTGTTACCGTCCGGATCCTGCACCGGGGCAGACATCAAAAAATCATATTTGGGATCTATTTCATCTTTATGAGGCAACAGTTCGGCGACCAGAGGCGCACGTGTTTCCCGGTTTTTGGGGAACTGGCTGGCCGCCAGAAACAAGCCCGAAGCCCCATCACGTAAAACGTAGTGATCATCAACCTTGACGCACGACAGCTCCGGCATAGCAACAGGATCCATCCGCGGTGGTGCAGCCTGCCCGTTTCTAAGCAACTTGCGGGTGTTCTTACAATCCTCAGCAACGCACCCAAAATACTTACCAAAACGTCCTGACTTGAGCTCCATGCTGGCGCCACATTTATCACATTCGATAACCGGCCCCTCGTAACCGCGCAGACGAAAACTGCCCATTTCGACTTCAAAGCCAGGGCAATCTGGATTATTGCCACAGATATGAAGCTTGCGCCGCTCATCAATCAGGTAATTATCCATTGCGGTATTACAGATGGCGCAATGATGTTTCGCCATCAACGCCCTGGATTCAGCCTCATCGTCCTCATCAACATTGACGACCTCGTCGCCGGGCGTCAGATTTTTGGTTCCCTTACAACGTTCCTTTGGTGGCAGCTTGTAACCCGAGCAACCGAGAAACACACCGGTACTGCCAGTGCGGATCATCATCGGTCGACCGCATTGTTCACACGAAATGGTTGTTTCCGTGGCATCATTGGGACGCATACCATGATCAGCGTCCTGGGCTTTGCTCAAGCGCGCAGCGAAATCACTATAAAATCTGTTAAGCACATCTTTCCAGCCAAGCTCACCCGCCGCCACTTCATCCAGCTGCGCTTCCATGGCCGCCGTAAACCCGTAGTCCATCAGGTCAGTAAAATTATCGCCGAGCCGACTGGTGACAATTTCCCCGATCTTCTCCGCATAAAAACGCCGGTTTTCCAGACGTGCGTAACCGCGATCCTGAATTGTTGAAATAATATTTGCGTAGGTAGACGGCCGACCGATGCCACGCTTTTCGAGCTCCTTAACCAAAGCCGCTTCACTGTAGCGCGGCGGCGGTTTGGTGAAATGCTGACGTGGTACCAACTGGAGTAGTTGCAGTTCTTCTCCGACACGATAATCGGGCAGTTCTATGTCGTCCTGACTACGTAAAACAGGAATGGCACGCAGAAATCCGTCAAAAATCATTACTCTGCCGCGTACGCGTAATTCACATTCTCCGGCGCTGACTTTGACCGTGGTGCTGTTAAACCGCGCCGACAACATTTGTCCCGCAACAAACTGCTGCCAAATCATCTCATACAGCTTTTTGGCGTCATCATCTACGCCCTGTAGATCCGCCACCGAGATGTCCACGTTGGAGGGGCGTACCGCCTCATGTGCTTCCTGAGCTGCGGCCTTGTTACCGTAGATATTGGGCTTTTCTGGAAGGTACTTCTGCCCGTACCGAGTCATTATGAAATCTCGGCAACTGCTCAGCGCTTCCTGGCTAATGTTGGTAGAGTCGGTTCTCATGTAGGTGATATAACCTGCTTCATAGAGGCGCTGGGCGAGCGTCATGGTCTTTCTGACACTAAAGCCCAAACGTGTACTTGCTCCCTGTTGCAGCGTCGATGTAATAAACGGCTTGGGGGGTTTGGTTTCGGTTGGTGAATCTTCCCGCTCACTAACTCGGTATGTTTCACCCTTTAACTGCGCAACAACCTTATCGCTGTCCGCGCGATTGTCAGGCCGGTAGTTCTTACCGCCCACGGTACGCAACTCAAAACGAACCAGATCTGCTGATTTGTTCTCAAGGTCAGCGTGCAGGGTCCAGTACTCAACGGGCAGAAAAGCCCGTATTTCCGCTTCTCGCTCCACCACCAGCTTGACTGCGACAGACTGGACGCGGCCAGCAGATAAGCCCCGCGCGACTTTCTCCCACAGCAGCGGCGAAACCATAAAGCCCACTACCCGGTCGAGAAAGCGCCGCGCCTGCTGAGCGTTAACTCGCTGAACATCCAGCTCACCCGGATGAGCAAAGGCCTCCTGTATGGCTTTTTTGGTAATTTCGTTGAATACCACCCGCTTGTAACGATCATCGCTGCCACCAATGGTTTCCTTGAGGTGCCAGGCAATGGCTTCACCCTCACGATCAAGGTCGGTCGCCAGATAAATAGTATCCGCCTTCTCGGCAAGTTTTTTGAGTTCGGCAACGACTTTTTCCTTGCCCGGCAATATTTGATAGTCCGCCTCCCAGTCACGATCCGGATTGATTCCCATCCGCGCGACAAGTTGCTCTCGCGCTTTACGTTTCTGGTGCGTAAGTTTTTCTTCCGAGCCCATCTTCCGTGTCGCTGCCGCCTGCAAAGCCCTTTTCCTGGCATCCACTGGTCCACGATTACTAGCGCCGGTGGGCAGATCCCTCACATGTCCGATACTCGACTTGACGATGAAATCCTTGCCCAGATATTTATTTATTGTTTTCGCCTTGGCGGGCGACTCGACAATAACCAGTGATTTACCCATGTATTCCTTTAAATTCTAGATGGTGGGGTGGCCGACCGGCCGGAGGGCCGATATATAAGGCCTGAGTCCTATGGGGTCAAGGCATTTCATCAAAACTTTTGTAAGGAAGCCTGACCGGTCGGTTCAAAAGGAGCGACGAATCCGCGTAATTTTCTACCGCAAACCCTGACTTAACTCGCTGATAGCCTGACGAATTGTGAGCAGGCCCCGGGCAATGCTTTGCACCTGCTCAACACCGCCACGCTCTTGCCAATAAATACTCAAGCCCTGATTGTCGCCAGCTAACCCGCTAACTGCCTCTGGTAACACCAACAAGCCCCTGGCAACGGCCTGTTGCAGCTTACCGGGCGCTTCATTTTTGAACCAGCGCCAATCCGGCCAGCTCGAAGGCTGGCCACGGCTATAATTTCGCACCAACACCCACTGCCCGGCGTCTGTCTGCCCCGCCTCCGTTGCCGCCCACGGCAACAAATACCGGACCGCCACCGGGCTGCGGTCATTTTGCTCAGCAGTGGCATCAGGGACAATTTGTACCCGCAGCCCGCATCGGCGCGCCTCTTCACGTAAGGCGGCAATGTGCTTCTGCCGCCGAGATGGCCTAAATGCCAGGAACGGTGAAATCATCACCGCAACGATTACAGCTATTATTAGATATTCCACAGTACGATGGCCGACAACCCGAAAACGGGTACACTATACCTTGGAAAATGGAGGCACACTGCGATGTCGTATTATCATCATATTCTCGTCGGGCTTGACCTGTCCCCCGAATCACAGTTAGTTATCGACCACGTCAAGGAGCTGTTCCATGACCGGGATATCCGGATCAGCCTCATTCACGTTCAGGAACCGCTGTCCTTTGCCTACGGCGGCGACATCCCGATGGACTTAAGTGAAGTCCAGACCCAAATGGAAGAACAGGCGCGCGTGCGCCTCGATCATTTTTGCGAGGAACTCGGTCTAACATCTGCGGATCGACACGTTGTCATAGGCCAACCGGCGCAGGAAATGCACAATTTCGCTCGCGATAATGAGGTCGATTTAACCGTGGTGGGAAGCCACGGGCGACATGGTCTGGCGCTAATTTTTGGATCCACCGCTTCGGGTGTTTTACATGGCGCGGTCTGCGACGTCCTGGCCGTACGGATTCCCAAACAGAAGTAGGTATATGCTTATCACGGACACCGTCATTGTAGGGTGACTGTTAAGCTGGAGCAGGCTTAAGCGATAAACGTCAGCTCTACCAGTGGCACACCGGCAATGGACACGCTCCCTATTGGTAACTCCTGAGTCCACCCCATAACGTTTGAATCTAACTTTAACTGGTATCTATGCCCCACAAACTGTACAACTTTCCCGCAGCACTGCTCGCACTGCTATTATTTTTCTCCCTGTCAGTACACTCCTCCGCAAATGACTCGAAACTGGCCGAGCAACGAGTTCTGTATAATAAGGTCAAGCATAGCCTTGAAGCTGGTTCAACGCTTGCGTTCGAGCAACACAAACAATACTTGCTGGATTACCCGCTTTATCCCTACCTTGAGTACGCCAGGATAAGTCGTCGGCTCACCTTGGATGACAGGCCAGCAGTCGATCAATTTCTGGCAAGCTACCAGGATACCTGGTTAGCCGAGCGACTGCGCAACAGCTGGCTAGCACTGCTCTACAGCAATCGCCTATGGCAGCTTTATCAAGATTACTACGTGCCAGCAACGGCAACCACCGAACTGGAATGCCATTATCATTTCGCCCGTTACCAGACCGGCCAACGGGAAGAAGCACTGGACGGTGGCGTCGAGCTCTGGGCAGTCGGTAAATCCCAGCCCCAGGCCTGCGACGCGCTGTTTAGCCTGCTGGTTGCCGACCAACGTATCACCCAGGAAGTGGCGTGGCGGCGTTACACCCTCGCCATCATCGACCATCAATATGCGCTCGGCAGCTATGTCGAACGCTTTTTTGTATCAGACCAATACCGCAGGCAAGCTAGCAACTATGTAGCCCTCGACAAAAACCCTGCGCGAGTCGGTGAATACAACTTGTTTGCAGCAAAAACGCCCGAATTTCTGGCGATTATTGAACATGGTATCCGTCATTTAGCCGGACAAAACGCCCTCCTGGCGCTCAAACACTGGGCTCGCTACTTACAATCCCACCCCTTCGAGGAGGACACCAGGAAACGCGTTTTAAATGACCTGGTGAAGAGCCTTTATGCCCAGGGCCACGAAGATATAGCCGCAAATTATTTACTGGAACAAAGCGCCACGGCGGATATCAGTTTGCTGGAATGGCAGTTGCGCAACAGCCTGTATAAAGCCGACTGGGGTGCCATAGTCAAATGGATCGCGATCCTGCCTGAAGAGGTACAGCAGCAGCAGCGCTGGCGTTACTGGTACGCCCGTGCATTACTCCTGCACAGTAGCGAAACCAGTGACATAGACACCGCCAAAACCATTTTTCGCGAATTATCGCGTTTTCGCAGCTTTTACGGATTGCTCGCCAGCGATGCAGTCGCCAATCCCTACAGCATGCAGCACGAACCAATACCGATCACGGAAACCGAACTCGCAACTATGGCTGCAAACCCCGGCATACGGCGTGCCCGTGAGATGCTCTACCTTGAGCAACATTACCCGGCCCGTCGCGAGTGGTATCACACCGGCAAAAAATTTGACTCTCGCCAGTGGATCATTGCTGGGCGGATCGCCCAACAATGGCACTGGCACCAGCAGGCCATTCTAGCCATGACCCGAGCAGACTACTGGGACGATATTGACGTGCGCTTCCCGCTGGCCTTTCGCGATGTTTTTGAACGCAACGCCAAACGTCAGGATCTGCCGTTGCCGTTGGTACTCGCAATATCCCGCCAGGAGAGCGCATTTGCGGCCGACGTAACCTCCCCGGCGGGTGCCATCGGTCTAATGCAACTAATGCCCACCACCGCTAAAGAGGTTGCACACAAATATAAAGTTCCCTTCCGGAGCAACCAGCAACTGGTCGATCCAGAACTGAATATTCGACTTGGCAGTCAATATTACAGGGACATGCTAAAACGTTTTGGGGGCAATCGTATCCTCGCCACCGCAGCCTATAATGCGGGACCACACCGGGTTAGCCAGTGGCTGGGCAAAAGTGCCGGGAAACTGCCATTCGATGCCTGGATCGAGGTCATCCCCTTTAACGAAACACGCCAATATGTGCAAAACGTACTGTCGTTTTCGGTAATTTACGCACATCATCTGCAGCGTCCCGACCCCTTGATAACGGTTCAGGAGCGCGGCACTTTATTATGATGGCCACTACACTGTTGCGATGACATCGGTATCAGGAGCACTCATTGATACCGGCCTTAATTTGGCCAACGACCGTTTCCAGCACGACATACCGCACGTGCTGGAGCGCGCCGTAGCGGCCGAAGTAGTCGCCTGCGTGCTTACTGGCACCAGCGAGCAGGCCAGCCAGCAGGTGCTTGATCTGTGCCGACGACATGCCAGGGATTTCCCCGGCATGTTGTATTGCACGGCTGGCGTTCATCCCCATGACGCAAAATACTGGCGCAATGAAACCGGCAAAGTGCTGCAAGAATTGCTCACCCAACCGGAGGTCGTGGCGGTTGGCGAGGCCGGCCTGGACTTTAACCGTGACTATTCCCCCCGCCTTGTTCAGGAACGGGTTTTTGAGGCGCAGCTCGAACTGGCAGTCAGTAGCGGTAAACCCCTCTTTATGCACGAAAGGGATGCCCATCAACGCCAGTTCGAGATGTTACGCGCGTACCGGGATCGGCTTGGCGATGGCGTCATTCACTGCTTTACGGGCGATCAGCAGAGTCTGTTTAACTATCTCGATCTCGACCTGCACATTGGTATCACCGGCTGGATATGTGACGAACGCCGCGGCGGTGACCTGCAGCGGCTGGTGCCCAGTATCCCCCTGAACCGACTCATGCTCGAATCGGACGCACCGTATTTGCTGCCCCGCACACTGCGCCCGAAGCCAAAATCTGGACGCAACGAGCCGGCTTTTCTACCCTGGGTGCTGGCTACCGTCGCTGCACACCGGGGAGAAAGTGCCCATGACATAGCACTGGCAACCACGCAAACCGCAGCTACCTTTTTTCGGCTTCCCATCTCTGTACAAATGTCTGCAAAAGGCCATTAATTTGTGAAACCGCACGACCGAAGGCGACCAATTCCCACCGTCTATTCCGGGCAAACCGTTTGCTAAAATCTATTCCAGACCAACGACCATTGTATCAATGCACTATAGATGGTTTGATACGGTTATCGATCCGCGTTTTGAAACCAGCAGGGGGCCAGGGTGAACCTGTCAAATAAAGATCCGCGCAATGAATTCGCACTGATGCTGGCGCGGGAGGATCATCAGATCGATCTAATCGAGGCGGCATTATTGATCGCCGTAGAAGGGCGGCCTGACATCGACCCCAACGACTGCTATCTGCGGATAGAAAACCTGGCCCGCGAAGCCAATGATCATGTGGATCTCAACCAGAACACCAGGGCTGCCGCGAAAGATCTGTGCGATTTCTTATACCAGCACTCCGGTTATAGCGGCGATCACCGCGACTACTACAATCCGGAAAACAGCTATTTTGACCGCGTCCTTGAACGGCGTAAAGGTATCCCTATAACCCTGGCCCTGGTCTATATATGTGTCGGCCGCACCCTGGGACTGCACGTGGAACCGGTGGGCTTTCCAGGGCATTTTCTGGTGAAAATAATTGGCGATGAGGAAGTCCTGGTTGATCCGTTTTCGGGGCAGGTGCTCAGCGAAGAAGACTGCCAGGAATTACTCAAGATCTGTACCCAGGGCACGGTTACCTTTAAGCCTGAGCATCTGGAAACGGTCAGTAATCGAGAAGTCCTGCGGCGTATGCTCAACAATCTCAAGGCCATCTACATGGGCCGAGAGGAGTTGAGCGAAGCGCTTGGCGTCTGCGACCGGCTATTGATGATCAGCAGGGATTCCCCCCGTGATCTTCTTGACCGCGCACAAATTCTGGAAAAGCTGGAATGCTACGCCTCGGCGGCCGAGGACCTGGAGTACCTCCTGACACTGACACCACCACCGCAGGTCAGCGAGGCTGTCCGCGAAAAAATCACCGCCCTGCGCAACCGCGACGGCGGCAAACTACATTGATGACCGTAATCCAGTCTGGCGAGCGAACTTAACTTAACTTAACTGACAGACAGAACCGAATTTAAAGCGAGACTACCAACGCTATCATCGGCGAGCCGGTCATCACCTAGCTCGACACCAGTCTTTTCACCTGCCCCGCAGTAAACGGCCAGCCCTTCTCTCGCCCCGCCGTATTCTTAACGACAGGGATGCGTTCGCCATAGGCGGCGCGCAACGCATCGCTAGCGCTAATATTCACAACCTCGTAGTCGGCAACGCCTACAACATCATCAAGAATCGCCCTGGCGAGATCGCATAAGTGACAACCTGTACCCACGTACAGGGTCAAAACTTTCTGTCTGTTTATTTGCTCCACTTGCTGCATCTCACAGAGTTGACTGACGCCCCTTCGGCCTTATTATCCAGCACTGGTGTATCTGTGTACTGCCCGCAAAATCCCGATCAATCGTCCTTGCGCTAATATCCTCTACCGCAAAGTCCGCGACGATTGCGTCAGCCAGTTTAAACCGCCGCAGATTGGTAGAAAAAACCAGCTGGCCACCGGCTGCCAGCAAACTGAGGGACTGGCGTACCAGCTTTTCGTGATCCCTCTGGATATCCAGCATACCGGTCATTTTCTTGGAGTTAGAAAATGTCGGTGGGTCGAGAAAAATTACCTCGTAGAGACCGCCGTCGCCACCCTTCGCCAGCCATTCAAGGCAGTCCGCACGTTTCACCCGGTGACACGCCTGATCAACACCATTAAGTACAAAGTTACGTTTCGCCCAGTCCAGATATGTATTCGATAGATCGAGGCTCAGGCTCTCGACCGCCCCCTCTCTGGCTGCATAGACGGTGGCGCTACCGGTATAACAAAATAAATTCAACAACCGCTTGCCGGCGCACAACCTGCCAAGTAGCTGCCGCACCGGTCGATGATCCAGGAATAAACCACTATCCAGATATTCAGCCAGATTAACTTCGAAGCGGAGATCATTCTCCGCCACCGTAAAAACTCCGGTTCGGGATCGCACGTCAGCCCGCTGATATTGCTGATCACCGCGCTGCCGTACACGCTGTTTAACGAAGAGTTGATTCGATGCTGGCTGCAATACCGCCATGACAGCCTGCTCGACCTCAGCCATCCGCTGCCGCGCCTTGATCGGGTCGATACTGGCCGGTGGCGCATATTCCTGCACATGCACAGCTTTTCCGTAACAATCGATTGCCGCCGCATACTCTGGCAAATCGGCATCGTAAATGCGATAACACTCAAGCTGAGACTTTTGCAACCAGGACTGTAGCTTGCGCTGATTTTTACGCAGCCGGTTCGCCAGCATCTGGGCGCCTGCAGATAATACCTGGGGTTTTTCCTGCGCTGCCAGACTGCGGCCAGTGGCAATCCCGGTCGATTGACGGCCATCCCCGATCGCCCTGTTCTCTCGGGTCGATTCACCCTGCTGATCGGCAAATACTTCGATTAACAGCAACTTGGCGGGGATCGCTCCGTTGAAAAGTTTGTACTGCTTATGACCGCGCAGACCCAATTCGAAACAAAGCCTGTCATTGCCGGAAAACACTGCCGCTCGCCAACCGGCGAACTGACTTTTTAAAACTTCACCGAGACCTCGGTAAAGTGGTCTTAATCCGGCTTCATCGCCCAATCTGGCCCCGTACGGCGGATTGGTTAACAGCAATCCCCGTTGCCCGGTCGGCAAGGGATTGCGCAAATTCACCACGGCCTGCTGAGTGACGCTGACATATTGCGCGAGCTGCGCATTGACAATATTAGCTTCGGCGGCGCGTACGGCTGTGGCGTCCTGATCGTAGCCGAATATCGGCGGCAGGGCTTTAGCCAGACCCTGTTCTCGACGCAGCAGGGCCTGAGCCAGCAAGGCCTGCCACAACACCTGCTGATGCCCCAGCCAACGGTCAAAGCCATTGCGAGCCCTGCTTAGACCCGGCGCAATGTCAGCAGCCATCATCGCACCTTCGATAAGCAAGGTGCCGCTGCCACACATGGGATCTACCAGCGCACCATATTCCGCGCCAGGCCAACCCGCACGCGTCAGCAGGGCGGCAGCCAGGTTTTCCTTCAGCGGGGCCGAGGTATTAACCTGTCGATAACCACGGCGGTGCAGACTGTCCCCGGAAAAATCCAGACTCAAGGTCACCTTGCCACGGGCAAAGCGTGCATTGATACGAATATCCGGCGCGCGGATATCGACATTGGGCCTGTCCCCGGTACACTCGCGAAAAAAATCCACCACCCCATCCTTAACCCGCTGCGCGCCGAATTGCGTGTTATCAATGCCGGGGCCAGTACCCACAAAATCGATGGCAATGGTCGCGCCCACGGCAAACTGGCTTGCCCAGTCGAAACCGCGAACGCCGGCGTACAGGTCATCAGCGCTGTCGACCACAAATGTGCACAACGGCAGCAACACGCGATTAGCCAGACGCGACCACAGACACACCTCGTAGGCCGCTTTCAATTCATCACGAAATTCAACGCCAGCGACTGTTTCCCGAGTATTGGCAATACCGAGACCGTTCAACTCATCAACAAGCAGCCCTTCTAGACCCCTGGGACAGGTGACAAACCAGTGCTTCAACATAATGCTAACCCTACATCCTGATTACCGCAGAGTATTAAACTCGCCGACCATAGACTAAGAAACTATTCGACATCCGCCATCTCATTTGGTGAACTGGGTTCAATGAAGATGCCCTCCTGTTTCGATGATAACCCGTCACCCCCTCCTGGCTATGGAGCCTTATCTGATGAAGAGACAAAAACGAGACATTTCCCAGCGCGCCTACAGTAAAGGTTACCAACTCGGCTACCAGGGTCGCCCCGAGGAGGCCTGCCCGTTCCGCGACGGCAGCCAGACCGCGCAGGAATGGATCAGGGGCTGGCACGAAGGCCACAGCGATAATCTCGACGGTATCAAGGTTCAGGCCAGCCAACAGAAAATCATAGCCCTTCGCTAACAAGTTAGTTAAAAATTAATTGGTTAACTTAAAAGATTAAAGCTTTAAGTTAATATCATTTGATTGAATATGCTTATCGAGGTCCGCCGCGATGGCCACCATCGGCGGCGGCCATCTCTTTGATCAGCCCCGGACCTCGGTAAATAAAACCGCTGTACACCTGCACCAGACTGGCCCCGGCGGCCATCTTTTCTGCGGCGCCGGCGCCGTCACAAATCCCGCCTACACCAATTACCGGTAACGCACCGTCCAGCGCCCTGGCCAGCACAGTAACAACGTGCGTAGCCTGCGCCGCCAGCGGCGCACCGCTCAAACCACCCTGTTCATTGGCATGACGCGTGTTTTCCACGCCCTGCCGCGAGATTGTCGTATTGGTGGCGATAACACCATCAATCTGCCGCTGCAGCAACACCGCAGCCAGCTCCTCCACTGCATCATCACTCTGATCGGGTGCAACTTTGACGGCCAGTGGTACGTAGCGGCCATGGCGATCCGCCAGCCGCGCCTGCGCGTCCTTCAGGGTTTTTAGCAGCCCATCGAGCTGACCCCTGTTTTGCAGATCGCGTAAGCCGGGCGTGTTAGGCGAGCTGATGTTGATAGCAATGTAATCCGCCACCCCATAGACCTTTTCCATGCCGACACAGTAGTCCTGCGCGGCATCCGCTACCGGCGTTGCCAGGTTTTTGCCAATATTGATGCCAAGCACACCGTCATAGCGGCGCCTGGATACCTGTGCAACCAGATGATCAACGCCGAGATTGTTAAACCCCATGCGATTAATAATGGCCTGCTGCCTGGGCAATCTGAACAACCTCGGCGGCGGATTACCCGGTTGTGGCCGAGGCGTGACGGTGCCAATTTCGACAAAACCAAAGCCCAGCGCACCGAGACTGTTGAAGTAGTCGCCATTTTTATCCAGCCCGGCGGCGAGGCCGTACGGGTTGCCAAAACGCAGCCCCATCACCTCCACCGGCTGTTGCGGGCGCCGCTTCGTCAAACCTTGTAATAAGCCAAGCTTATCAGCACAGGCGATAGCGGCCAGTGAAATATGATGGGAAGTTTCCGGCGGCAAGAGAAACAGCGCACTGCGCGCAAGGCGATACATGAATACTCCGGAGCAGATTCGCCGGCAAGGATAAATCAACCTATCCGGCAAGTCACGCCGTCCGCGACCCTCTACTACGTTATACTTCGCACCGGAACCAACACGTCTATTGCGCGTCATACATCTGCAATAAGAAGCTGGCAGACAAACGTCGGCCTACTTTACCGGCGTGCTGAAAGAGCAAAGCAGTGAGTGCCGGGCCTTGCAGTCTTGAATTCACTAATACGAACGTTACAATCGCCGCGAACCGGCGGTGCCACATCGCTACACCCATAGGAATAAACAGCCACAGATGAATGAATTAAGCGAATCTGCGCAGATACAATCATTACTAAATTTTCTGAATGACTGCATAGTTGGCCAGCAAAAACTCTCTCGTCGCCTGGTGATGGCCCTCCTGGCTGATGGCCACCTGCTGGTGGAAGGCGCACCCGGACTGGCTAAAACCAAATCCATCAACACCCTGGCGACCGGCATAGAGGCAAACTTTCACCGCATTCAGTTCACCCCTGATCTGCTGCCCGCCGATATCACTGGCAGCGACATATACAGACCCGAGAACGGTGCATTTGAATTCCAGGC
>JBFIEE010000014.1:0-61475 GCA_041603535.1 Porticoccaceae bacterium | reverse complement strand
AGTCAGATGGCGCTCTACTGTTTCTTAGGCAGCGAGTGCGTAGTTGTCGTCGTTGGCAACTATAGGTTTGCGACTTTGGATTTACGAGATTGGTCGCCATCTCGACATGCACCTCAGGTTTTGTAACCGGCGTCGAATCCAAAACGCCCCCAGATAAAGCCGTACTTCTTTCTATCCTTTGAATTTCGTACTTCCTTTGCGCTTATATGGGGTCGGCTGTACAGATTAAAAGCCGACAGCAGGGATTCTAACACAGTGGTGGAATCGGCGGTTGTGGGCCTATGGTTAAGCGGAGTGTCGCAGAATGCGTTGCTTTTGCCGTTGCCAGTCGCGGTCTTTTTCGCTGTCGCGCTTGTCATGCTCGGCCTTACCCTTGGCGAGCCCGACTTCAATTTTGACCAGGTGCTGTTTCCAGTACATGGCGGTGCATATACAGGTATAGCCTTTCTGTTGCACGCCGATGGCAAGTTTGGCCAGTTCGCGCTGGTTGAGCAGAAGTTTACGGGTGCGAATGGGGTCGGCGACAAAGTGTGTGGAGGCGGTGGGCAGCGGTTGGATGTTGGCGCCCAGCAGCCAGGCTTCGCCATCTTTCAACAGGACATAGCTGTCTGTTAGTTGTACTTTGCCTTCGCGAAGGCTTTTCACTTCCCAACCCTGGAGCACGATTCCGGCTTCGAATTTTTCGCTGATGTGATAATCGAACCGTGCGCGCTTATTCAGCACGATGGTGCTGGAACCTGACTTCTTTTTTTCTGACTTGGCCATGGTGCGGATTATACGGGGTTGCGTCTGTTGATGCCTAACCTTGCCCAACGATGGCAGCGGAACGCGTGACCTGAACAGCTGGCTTTAGAGCGGAGACTGGAGAGGGTACAATCGGCGCTGTTAACTCAGTGTGAGCAGTGCATCGTGACGACACAGGCGAGAAGCTATCCGACGTGGCGCAGTCGCTGGACCTTTATCATGGTGGCGACTGGGTCCGCTGTTGGTCTTGGCAATATCTGGAAGTTTCCCTACATCGCTGGTGAAAACGGTGGTGGCGCTTTTGTGCTGGTGTATCTTGGCTGCATTTTACTGCTCGGTATCCCGGTGATGGTGGCGGAGGTAATGCTTGGTCGTCACGGTCGTCTGAGTCCGATCAATACGATGCGTAAGGTGACTGCAACGGCTGGCTTGCATGGCTTCTGGAACAGCATTGGCTGGTTGGGGGTGATTGCTGGACTGCTAATCTTGTCCTATTACTCTGTTATTGCCGGGTGGGCCCTTGCCTACATCCCGTCCATTGCTACGGGGGCATTACAGGGCGTCAGCGCCCAGGTCGCCCAGGAAACATTTGCTGAGCTGCTGATGGATCGCGACCGACTGGTTTATTGGCACTCAATATTTATGCTGATGACTATCGGGGTAGTGATGGTTGGCGTAACCCGCGGGCTGGGGGTGGCCGTGCGGATATTGATGCCGCTGCTCTTTGTCTTATTAGTTATCTTGCTGGTGTTTAGTTATCGGCAGGGTAATTTTGCAGAAGGCTTCGCCTTTCTGTTTAACTTTAACTTTTCTGCACTGTCGTTACGCGGTGTGTTAGAAGCTCTGGGGCATTCGTTTTTTACGTTGAGTCTTGGCATGGGTTCTATCATGGCTTATGGCGCCTATATGCCCGACGGGGCAAGCATCGGTAAAACGATATTGGCGGTCGGCTTTCTGGATACGCTGGTGGCGCTAATGGCCGGGCTGGTGATCTTTCCAATTGTGTTCGCGCACAGTGGCATCGATCCTGCTGCGGGCCCCCAGTTACTCTTTATCAGCTTGCCCATTGCTTTTGGGGCGATGCCCGGTGGCATCCTGATTGGCGCATTATTTTTCATTCTGGTGACTATTGCCGCGTGGAGTTCGGCGATTTCTCTGATCGAGCCGGGGGTTGCCTGGTTAATTGAGACCAAAGGGTTTAATCGTTTTACGGCGAACCTGTTGCTAGCTGCGATAGCGTGGATGCTTGGCCTGGGTACAGTGCTGTCGTTTAATGACTGGGCGGAATACAGACTTGCTGGTATGACGTTTTTTAGCGGGATTGATTTCCTGACTTCGCGAATTATGTTGCCGCTGACGGGTTTGTTTATTGCGGTGTTTGTCGGCTGGGTTCTCGCGCCGAAGGTGGCGAGAGATGAATTACAGGGTGATGATTCCATCGCCTGGTCGGTATGGTATTGGGTGTTGCGATACGTATGCCCGGTGGCGATCGCGCTTGTATTGGTTACTGGGCTGTATGACACTTTTGCGTGAATCTGCCCTGGGGACGCTTCTGGCTGGCATCCGTGGGTGGTGGCTGTGACCCTTATAGCGCGTAGCGCATTGGTATTACACCCCGCACAGATGATGTTTGATCTGGTTAACGACATTGAGTCTTACCCGCAATACATGGACGGCTGCGAAGCTGCGCAGGTGATTTCCCGGTCGGGGGATGAGGTGATTGCGCGATTGCAACTAGGTAAGGCGGGGATTCGACAACGCTTTACTACCCGAAACCGGCTGTATCGGCCAGAGCGTATAGAAATGACTCTTGAGAGTGGGCCTTTTACACAATTTCATGGGGAGTGGCGATTTGAAGCCTTGCGGGACGATGCCTGCAAAGTGAGTCTGACTCTGGAATTTCAGTTGAAGTCGGGAATTCTGCACCTGTCTGCCGGTAAATTGTTTACCCATGTGGCCAATAACCTGGTTGCTGCCACCACGACCCGCGCGAACGTGATGGTCGCCAGGCCCTAACCGGGGTGGGACAGCCTGGGTTTTCTCAATGTTGGGCCTGCTATCTTGCGACGTTGATGTGACCTGATGCTGAGTAGGGTGAGTAGGTGAGTTTATGCGAAACGACAGAGCATCCCGTTAACAAGCCGAATCGCATGAGTAGCACCTGGCGATTTAATCCCAAGAGTTATATCCGATGAGGCACCGAGAGTGAGTTCTTACAATTAGTTACTTGCAATGAGTTACACATTATGAGTTACGCGTAATGAGTCAAGCTACTGTGGAGAAAGCCGCCGTGGAAAAGATTACTGTGGAGGTCGCTTATGCACTCCCTGATAAGCAGAAGATTGTCAGGTTGCAGGTGCCAATGGGTACGACAGCAAAACAGGCAGTCCAGTTGTCAGGTATTGCCGATAGTTTCCCCGATGCGGATATTGAACATGCCCCGATGGGTATTTTTAGTCAGGTTCTTGGTAACAAGGAGCTGCCAGGGCCGGACGAGTATCAATTACAGGCTATGGATCGCGTAGAGATTTACCGTCCATTGCAGGTTGATCCCAAAGAAGTACGTAAACAACGCGCCGCCAGGGTAAGGCAGGCCCGTGCGCAACAAAGTGAGAACCCGCCTGCTAAATGATTACTTACCCGATGCTAGACACGGTCGAGCGGCTGCTCGACGATGACGTTTGCGCGACGCTGTAATGGCTGTTGCCAGTTTGCGGCCGACGTTCAGTTTGGGGCGTTAGGTGTTATTAGCGGGCTGCTAGTTGGTGGATGGCTCTGCGGTGGGTGACTCTATTGTCGAAGGTTTTATGCGGAAGGCTTCGGGTTGGGGGCTGACGTCCCGACGACCCTGCTTGTCAGTGGCTGTTTCCGGCGCTTCTGTTGGTTGCGTCTCTGCCTGAGTCGCCATGGCAGCGGTTATCGCGCTGGGTCGGTAGTCACCGGTAAAATGGGTAAGTTTGTCGTTATCAAAAAAGACGCTGACTCGCTCTCGCAACTCTTCTTTGCTGGGACGTTTCAGGCTGTAGAAGTAGTCCCAGCGATTCTGGTGGAAGGTGTCCGCGGTGAGCGGTGTACCCAGTATGTAGCGTACCTGCGAGCGGGTCATACCGGGCCGTAACTGATCAATCATTTGTTGATTGATGACGTTGCCCTGGCGGATAGTCAGTTTATGAACATCGGGATATTTGAAATAGGAACAGCCCGCCAGCGAAATGACCACTGAGGTCAGTAGGGCAAGAGCGTAGTTGCTTGGCATGCGGGGTTCCAGTCTGTTGGGCGAACGGGGATAATACCCCATTCGGCAAATCAGTGAGAAGAGGTGAGCGACCGATGTCACCTGATAATCAGGAATTGAAAGAGGCCGGACTTAAGGTCACTCACCCCCGGGTGAAGATATTGAACATTCTGGAGGGTGTGTCCCAGCATCATTTGAGTGCCGATGATATCTATCGGCACTTGCATGATAAAGGCGAGGACGTCGGCATCGCCACGGTTTACCGGGTGCTTACCCAGTTCGAAGCTGCTGGGCTTGTCCTGCGACACAGTTTTGACAGTGGTCCAGCGCTGTACGAGCTGAACCGCGGCGAACACCACGACCACATGGTCTGCGTGGAGTCGTCAGAAGTGTTTGAGTTTCGCAGCGATGAAATAGAAGTCATCCAGAGGCGAATAGCCGCCCAGCGCGGCTTTGAGATTATTGGACATAGTCTCGTGCTCTACGTTAAGCCAAAAAAGCAGGAAAAATAACTCACCGCACATAGACGTAATGCCCCAACACCTGGCGCAATAATTGGTTTGCTGCTAGCGAGGCCTCTGGTGAGGCATCTCGAATACGAGGAGGAAGAGAGTGGAAGATATTAGTTTACAGTCGCGAATTGACCTGTTGACCGAACAGCAGGTGTTAATCCAGGACAGCGCAATTGCGTTTATCGCCGCAGATGAAGAGCTCAAGACAGTACGGGCAAACCGCTTTGTACAGCCGGGTTTTGATCGGCAGGTATGGCGTGAGATGGTCGATCTGGGCTGGCTGGGTTTTCTTGTCCCGGAACAGTACGGCGGCATGGGGCTGGGATTCAGCGATCTGCACACGGTATTAATTCAGCTCGGCAAAGGCCTGTCTCCGGCGCCATATACAGCGACCGCTGTCATTGCCGCAGGGGTGCTGGCGAAGGCGGATAACGAGGCGCTGAAAGCTAACCGGCTGACTGCGTTGCTGGCAGGTGACTGGATACCGGCGCTGGCCTGGCAGGAAGTCCGCGGTAGCATGGACGTGAAGGCCGAGCAGGTCAAAGTAAGCGATGGCAAACTCAGCGGCAAAAAAATGTTTGTGCCCGACGCCGGTGGCGCCGATGCCTTTATCGTATCGGCTGCTTCGGCTGCCGGTACAGAACTGTATCTCATCGATAAAGACGCCGCAGGATTAAGTGTTGACTATGAGCAGCGTGTCGATGGCGGATTTTATGGCCATCTTACTTTTGATCAGGTAGCGGCGGGCGAGCAGGTGGCGAGTGCGCAAGCGGCGGAGCAGGTGTTGGCGGCCGCGCTGGATGAAGGACGCCTCGCGGCCAGCGCTGAATTATTGGGTGTGATGACGCGTGCGCTGGAAATCAGCATGGATTATATCTCGCAGCGCGTGCAGTTTGATAAACCCATCGGCAGTTTTCAGGCGTTGCAACACAAGTCAGTAGACCTCTATGTGCTGTCGGAGATTTCTCGTTCGGTGGTGCTACAAACGGTTGCCCTGTTTGATTCATCCGCGTCAGCGAAAGAGCGAGCGATAGGTGCAAGCCAGGTCAAGGCGCGCTGCTCGGACGCTGCATTACAGATCACCAAAGATGCCATTCAGTTGCACGGCGGCATTGGTTACACCGATGAAGCCAATATTGGCCTGTACCTGAAAAAGGCCATGTACCTCTCATCATGGTTGGGTAACGCCACCGCGCATCGCGCCCGTTATGCTGATTTGACGTTGTAGGGGGCAGACTAAATGACTGAACACAACTCCACTGAGCACAATAAGATTGACTATAACGCCATGGACGACGACGAGTTTCGCCGCATGGTGCATCAATGGTATGTAGAAAACTATCCTGAGGAGCTGCGGTTTCCGCCGGAGCGGATGCACTGGGATAAAAGCGGCGACTGGTATATGACGTTGGCCAGAAAGGGCTGGCTCGCGCCGGGTTGGCCTGCTGAGTATGGTGGGATGGGTCTGGACGCCAACAAGCTGCTGATCTTTATGGATGTTGGGGAAACCTATGGCGTGGGTCGTACACCTGATCAGGGTATGACCATGGTAGGCCCCCTGTTGATTCAGCATGGTAGCGACGAGCAGCGAGCACATTTTCTACCGAAAATTCTCGCTGGCGAAAATATCTGGTGCCAGGGGTATTCGGAGCCGGGTGCGGGCTCTGATCTTGCCGCACTACAGACATCGGCGGTACGTGATGGCGATCATTACATCGTCAATGGCCACAAAATATGGACCACGCTGGCGATGGACGCCAATATGATTTTCATGTTGGTGCGAACCAGTAAGGAAGGTAAGAAACAGGAGGGTATCACGTTCCTGCTGGTGCCACTGGAAACCCCGGGGATCACCGTGCGACCGATTATTAACCTCGGCATGCACGATGAGTTTGCCGAAGTTTTTTTTGACGATGTCAAAGTCCCGGTGGCCAATGTAGTCGGCGGAGAAAACAACGGCTGGACCATCGCCAAGGCGCTGCTGGGCCACGAGCGCATCTTTATTGGCAGCCCAAAATTTGGCATCCTCGCCATGTCTCGCCTGAAGTCGCTGGCGAAGGCGGTAGGTTTGTTCAATGATCCTGTGTTTGTCGAACGTTATATCGCGCTCAAGCTCGACATTGAAGATCTCTCCGCTGCCTACAAACGTTTTGTTGCAGTAATCAAGCGCGGTGGTCATATTGGCGCGGAAGTATCGATGCTGAAAATCTGGAATACCGAGACCCAGCAAAAGGTCACAGAATTGATGATGGAGGCTGCCGGTGAGCACGGCGGTATTCAGGATGGCATTCAGACTGATGATGGGCTGGTACGTGCCGCTGGCGAATTTATCGGTTCTCGTCCCACTACCATTTATGGCGGTAGTAACGAAGTGCAGCGCAATATTCTTGCCAAAGCCGTCTTGAGATTACCCGGCTGATGGATGCCTTACCTGAGAACGACACGGCCTTCCGGCTTCATGTTCGCGAGTGGCTGGAAGCCAATTATCCGGCTGAGATGCGTTTCCCTACTCGCCGACACAGCGTTATTCAGGCCATGGACTGGCACAGGACGTTGGCCGCTCAGGGCTGGGTGGCGCCGGGCTGGCCGCCAGCATATGGGGGTATGGGTTTAACTGCCTATCAGCAGGTGATTTTTTCAGAAGAGCTGGATCGCGTGGGCGCTTTCATTATGCCCAACTTCGGCCTAACTATGCTTGGGCCTTTGCTGCTGGGCTATGGTACGGAAGAGCAGCGTCAATATTACCTGCCGAAAATATTGTCGGGCGAACATCTCTGGTGTCAGGGCTATTCGGAGCCTGGTGCCGGGTCTGATCTCGCCAGTTTGCGTACGTCGGCGGACGTTGACGACAACGATGCCAACCAGTATGTGGTCAACGGCCAGAAGATCTGGACCACGATGGCGCAACAGGCCAACATGATCTTTCTGCTGGTGCGCACTGATAAAACCGCCAAAAAGCAGCGGGGTATAAGTTTCCTGTTGGTGCCAATGGATAGTCCGGGCATCACCGTTCGTGAAATTGAAAATATCGGTGGTTATTCGGAATTTTGTGAAGTATTTTTTGATGACGTCAAAGTGCCGCGTACCAACAGGGTTGGCGAGGAAAACCAGGGTTGGACCATGGCGAAAGCGTTATTAGGTGCCGAGCGGATTCTGCTTGGCAGCCCTAAGCTGGCCAAATACCCATTGCAGCGGTTACAGATGCTGGCGAAGGATTTTGGCCTGTTTAGTGACCCGGTTTTTAAACAACGGTTTAACAAACTTGCCATGGATGTTGAGGATGGGGTAGCGCTTTATGTGCGTATGCTGGAAGTGTTACGTCGTGGCGAACAACTCGGTCCCGAAGTGTCGATACTCAAGCTATTTGTCACCGAAGTGTTTCAGAAGGTAGCTGACCTGATTGTCGACGCGGCCAACGAATTCGGTGGTACCGATGTGGTGATCCCGCTTGGCGATGGCTCTCTGTACAAACCGGTAGCGACCTACTACCTGTCTCGACCATCGACAATTTATGGTGGTAGCAGTGAAGTACAACGGAACATTCTCGCTAAGGCGATTTTGAAGTTACCCGATTAGCAGTTACCCGATTGACAGTTGCCCGGTTAGATGACGGTGTTGTTGAGTCGGTCCAACCGCTGGGTAAGGACAAGCATCCAGGATCGATACTGGTGCCCACAGGTAAGCCTGGCACCCGGACTAATCTGTCGTGGTGCCAGGCCTGGTTAGCCAAGAAAAAATTGCAGCGCCCTTATTTAACTGCCTGAAGTTGACGACTTAAAAAAGCGCCGGTATTGACAGGAAGGGAGTGGTCAGTTGCTGGCCTTTGGTGACGATGATAGCCGCAGCTGACAGCACAACTAGCACTGCGATTATTTGCCACGTTGCAGGGAAGTGTATCTCGGGTTTAATCATCATGTCGGAATCCTCGGTTGATGAGGTTGGGTGGCCATTGGTAGTCATGGCCATGGTTAGTAATCATATATAAATATAATTACATTACTAATGATCATGTTTTATGTCCCTTATATGCGCCAGTCATTGCTGTTCGGTTTTTCTTCCTGACCCTGAACGTCGGAGCGGTGGATATTTGGCGTGCTGTGAGCATAAAAGCCTTCAAAACAAGCCCGGTTGGGAGATCGAAACAACGGCCAGTATGCATTGACCGTATACGTAGATGGCTGCTGTGAAAGCACTTCCCAGGCCGTACGTCGCGAGAAACTTTAATAAGGTATTCATTGCAAGCTCCTTGTTGTTTATCCGGAATCTTTCTGACGGGTAGTCAGGGTCTGGGCAGAGGGCCGTGTTCCAGATTTGCTGGCCAGATTATGCTTGCTAGATCTATGTGTAAATTCTCATAATTTGCAAATAATCTGTGCAATAATGCACGGATGAATGATTGGGACGATTTGCGATACTTCCTCGCTGTTGCGAGGACGAAGACCGTGTCAGGCGCTGCTGCTGCGCTGGGGGTAAACCATTCAACGGTCTCGCGGCGCATAAGTGCATATGAAAAGCAGCATGATGTGCGTTTATTCGAGCGCCTGTCGACAGGTTATGAGATGACCCAGGCGGCCGAGAACATTTACCGCTATGCCCTTGAAATAGAGGAACGAACGCGGACCGTGGAGCGGGAATTATTTGGTCGTGACGCCCGGCTTCAGGGTAAATTGTGCATCACAGCGTTCCACGGTATGGCTAACACCTTTTTATTGCCCCATTTACAGGTTTTCCGAAATCGGTACCCCGATATAGAGCTTGAGCTTTACATCACCACTGAAGTACGCGATCTGGCGGCCCGTGAAGCCGATATCGCCATCCGGGGCACGCCCCGACCGCCGGATCACCTAATAGGCAAGAAAGTCGCTGATTTTGGCCGGGGTATCTACACGTCTGAAAAATATCAGGTCAGGGGTTTACAGCGCCCCGAAATCATTGTCTGGCGCGACGAACAGAGCCTGCCGGACTGGGCCGCCAGGTATTTCCCTAACGCTCGCGTTACCCTTAAGGTTGACGATGTTACCGCAATGCAGCAGGCGGTGTCCCAGGGTTTGGGGATTGCCCGTTTGCCCTGCTGGGTGGCTGATTCGGCCGAACTACTTAGAATGCCGCTGGAAATGGAACCCTCTGATTGGGGTTTGTGGGTGTTGATCCACGCCGATCTGCGCTCGACCGCTCGCGTACGGGTGTGCCGAGACTTTCTGATTGAAACATTATCCGGTTATAAAGATCTGTTTGAAGGCAGGCAGTCTGTTTATTTATGAAAGAGCGCCGGTTAGTTGTAACAAAGTGCTGGCGTTAGCCGACTTTGGGCCTCGGGCGTCTGGCGCTGAGCGTCGGCAAATAGGAGGTAAAACATGATGAAATTACCCATCACTGGTGGGTGCGTATGCGGCGATTTGCGTTACGAGATCAGCCAGCAACCGTTTGGTCAGGCCAACTGCCATTGCAGGGCTTGTCAGCACGCGACAGGTGGCGCCTATGCGCCGGTGTTATTGGTGCCGACCGAGAGCTTCGCGATTATCGGTGAATACTGTCAATACCTTAGCAAGGGAGACAGTGGTCATGATGTTGCCCGCGCTTTCTGTGGCCGCTGTGGCACCACGGTATTTGCTCATACCACACGCGTTGAAACTATGCGGCCTGTCTATGCAGTGACTATGGATCATCCAGAGCAGTTCAGACCAGAACTGGATGCCTGGGTTGAATTCGCTCAGCCATGGGTGTCTATGGATCCCGATTTACCCAGGTATAAACGGGACTTGCCAGCAGAGTGCGCCGGGCTGCCCCCACCACGGCGGCGGCATTAATCGGCGCCAGATGTATGATATCAGCGGAAACGAGGATATTCAGTCGCCCGGTGTAATTAGATATAGTCAGCACAATACATCGCCCAGCCCTTCGCAACTTGTGGCAAGATGGGGGTGTGGCGAAGTGCAGTTTACTAGTGAACAGGGATGCAGGCTGCTAGAGATACAGGCCGCTCTCCAATTAGCTGGCCACCACTATAATAATAGAATCAGGACGTGATGATATACAGGAACAGATATGGAGTTGATTACGCTGGGTGGACCGGTTGTTGTTGTCCTTATCGGACTTTCCGTGATCGGGTTAACCATAGTTCTATACAAAGTACTGCAATACAGAAATTACTCTAAAAACAAGCGGAACAAGGCTGCGAAAGCCATTGACCATTGGGTTGCTGGCAACGTCCAGCCTGCTTTGGCAATGTTAACAGCAGACAAATCGCCATGTGCCGTTTTGCTCCGCCAGGGAGCATCCTGGTTGGTGGAGAACCCGGATAATGAAGGCAAGATTCGCGAGGAATTGGCTCGGCAGGGACAGCAAATTATCACCCGGGTAAATAGCTTTAACGTCTACATAGAGATGATTGCATATCTCTCACCCATGCTGGGTTTACTGGGCACGGTATTGGGTATGATCGATGTGTTTTACGGTCTGGCAAATACGGGTGGCGGCGCCGACACCGGTGTGCTGGCCGGGGGCATTTGGGAGGCACTGCTGACCACTGCTGTGGGTCTCGTCGTCGCGATACCGTTTGCGCTCATTTATGCCATGCTGGACAGTCGGGCAACCAACATTCGGCGCGATATGGAAGACCAGTTAACGCGGCTGTTTACCGGCAGGCTTTACTCAGGCAACTGAGTCACTTATTGGCCCTGCCGTGCAATTACAACCCGACCACAAAAAAATCTTTCGACGAATCAGTCTTACGCCGTTAGCTGACCTGGTTTTTATTCTGTTGGTATTTTTTATCCTGGAAACCAGTTTCACGGAGTTTCGGGAGCTTGCTTTCAACGTCCCAGAAGAAAAGGAGCAGGGTGAAAGTGCCGGGCAGGTGCTGAGTTTGGAGTTGTTTGCTGACGGTAAAATGTGGGCTCAGGGGGAGGCCATATCACTGTCCGATTTTGGCGCCTACCTCGATGCAGCGCAATTCGCGGCTGAGACTGCGATCACCATAGCGGTTCAGGACAAAGTCGCCCTCCAGTTATTAGTGAATACCATGGATCAACTTAAATCCCGTGACCTGGAAAAAATACAAATTGCGCCGCTGCAGCGCGCGGTCAGGTGAGGGGCGATCAATCCACCATGAATGCGTGATCGGTCGGCAGTGCATCAGTCATCATAGAACCAGAAGGCTAGAGCAAATGGTAGATAATAACTAAAAATGTTCGATTTACAGCGGGAAGAAAAGCCGAAAACCCATCTGGAAGGCAATATGCTGCCGGTTATTAATATGACCTTTCTGCTGTTGCTGTTCTTCATCGTGGTAGGTAATTTTTCCGAGAAGCTGAATCAGGATATATATCCGCCGCAGTCAGTCAGCGAGGCGCTCACCGAAGCAGCAGTTGTAGAATTAGAACTGACTCGGCAGGGTGCCTTGCTCTGGCAGGGCGAGGTAACAACAGTGCCGGCGTGGGCTCAGGGTTTTCGGGCCGAGGGGCTGACGGTGCCTCGCAAGGTGCGGTTGCGGGCTGATGGCCGTGTCCCTGCCACGCTGTTTCTACCGATACTGGAGGATCTTAAAGCTCTCCAGGTCGCACGGGTTGCGCTGGTCACAGTCAATGAAGGTAAGGCTTTTTAGTATGCGTCGAGGTCGCGTGATTTAATGACGTCGCTCCGGTCGCTCAGTGTCTGGTCCGGCTTGCTGATCATTTCGCTAGTGATTCACCTGATTCTGTCCTGGCAGGCTTCGCGCTCCATGGTTCAATCCCCGGTGACACCGCCGGGAATGGTTGAGGAGGTCGAAGTCATGCTAGACCTCGCCGAGCAGCCGGAGAAAGAGGCGCTAGTGTTTGAAGAAAACATCGAGTTCGAACCGCCCCCCGTGTTGGTGCCCGCTTCATCGCTGGTGCCTCCGCCGCCCAACGTTAATCTCGCCATGGAAGCAGCAGCGGGTGGTCGTAGCGAGGCCGGTTTTGCCGCACCGTTGTTGTCCAATGCGCCGGTTACTGCGGGCTCGGGTGCAGCAGGCTTTGGCACCGGTGTTGGCAACGGGTTGAGTGACTCCGCGAATCAGTTTGCCGCTTATGTGCAGGGCTTGCGGGAAACCGGGCTCGACGTCATTTTTGTCGTTGATACCACCGGTTCCATGGACTGGGTATTGACGGAAGTAAATACCAGGATTATTGATATTGTCGATGCCGTAAGACTGCTGGTCCCGGTGTCCCGCTTTGGCATAGTGGCTTATCGTGATTATGGCGAACCGGGTTATGTCACACAGTTACTCAGTCTTACCTACAGCCTGGCTAAATTGTCACGTTTTCTGGGTGAGCTGACTGCGTTGGGTGGTGGTAGTCACCAGGAAGCAGTGTTCGAAGGCGTCAAGGTGGCCATTGACGATGGTGGCTGGCGACTCGGTGCCAAGAAAGTCATTATTGTGCTGGGCGATGCGCCGCCGCATCGGGATGCGGTTTCCCGATTATTGTCCATTAGCAAGGCGTTTGCAGGGGGCGGTGGTCAAATATCGACGCTCGATGTGAGTCGCAATGCCAATCCTGCGTTACTTGAAGCCATGCTGGGGCGTTCGGTCAATCGCGCCTTTTACACTGACAAACCGATGCTTGATTACCAGTTACTGGCCGAAGCGGGCGGTGGTATCGCTGCAACCCTGGATGGCGATGTCAAGATTACGCGACAGCTGGTGTCTCTCATCATGGGTGGACAGTTCGCGCGTGAAATGGCCTTGCTACTGGAGGGTTTGTAATCGTGCTACGCCGCGCAATCACGGTGCTGTATCTGACGTTGATGTTCGGCGCGCCCTCCTACGCGACCTCATTGGTGAACCTCAAGAGCGAAACGCTCACCGTAACGACAGTGGCTCGGGCTAACAGTCTCACCAAAAGCTTAATGCAGATCGTTGGGGGTGATCTGGGCGGGCTCAGCGCGAAAGACTTCGTGTTGATCGCTGACAGTTATGGAAATCTGGTCTCGCGAACGCGGGATCTGGGTGGCAGCAAGGCTGATTTTGAGATGTTGGCCGGGCAGGCGGATTTACTGCGCGATCGAGCTCGCGAAAAGATTCGTGCGCTTGAAAATGCCACCGGTGAAGATGAAGGTCAACTGGAGACACTGTATCGGTCGGATATTTGGCACGACATGAACTATGCGCTATCGGCCTTCGGCTACTGGGCGGCGTGGGCATCGTTGGGTATCGCTCACACCAGTGGCGGCGAGCGGGATCAGGCCCGCTGGCTGAGCAGGGCCAATAGTGGCTTCCAGGCATCATCCGTGCGCATACTTTATCCCGGCATTGTCTACGGTAGCTGGCTTGGCATGGGTTATGTGGCTCGGGCGCGCGGCGACGAGGCACTGGCCGAACAACGTTTTCGCCGTCTGGTACAGGCGCTGGTCAGCGATCCGCAGAATCCGGTACGGGAAATAGCTGAAGCGGAATTGACAGTATTGGCCGTGCGGCGCGGTGAAATACGCCCCACGACTGCGATGCAGGAGACGCCCCTGACACCGACCCTGGCCAATGTTTATCTTGAGGAAGCTTTCGCCTTGTTGCAGCAACACCGAGATACCGGAACCGGTGCCATTGCTGCTGCCGCACGCCTGAAAAAATTAATTGCAGAAGGTTACCTTAACAACAGCATAGTCAGCCGGATTTTGTCCTATCGAGATGAAATTGCCGGCCAGGATCTGGGCTTGTTTTCGCTGTATATAGACACCGAATTTGCGTACGCCTATCAGCAATACGATACCGCGGTGCTCAAGTATCGTGACTTTGTTCGGAAAGGTGGCCTGAAAATGTTGATCAGTCTGCGCACCTTGCAATATCACTACGCTGTAGCGTTATTGAAAATCCGCCAGTACCACGATGCGCTTGTAGAGGCGGAAAAATTGCGCCAGCAAACTGATCTACCGGCGCCAGTGAGTGCGGCCTTGCCGAAGCTGGCATTCCTGATTGCTCAGGCGTTGTATGAACAAAAGGCCAGTAATCAGAACCGTGTCAATTTGCTAAATGCCGCTGATTACTTTCTTACGCGTAGCGGTGATGACCCCGATGTCTCTGCCGCACATCTTGCCCTTGGCGAGTTGAGTTTCAGGCCTGAGCAGGCCAAATACCATATGAATCTGGCCCGGCGCGACGCCAAGCTCAAAGGCTCTGTCGCGCTGGCGCAGTTAAAGCGAGAAATCGCAGCATTTAACAAGGCTATTGCAGGGGGCCAAACCCTTGAACAAAGGCGTCAGGCCGAACAGATAATGGCGCACTTGAGTGAGCTGCCGCGTAGTACCCGAAGCAAACTCTGGGCGCGTGCTGTGTCGCTGCAAATGCGCACCGTGTTAGCGCAGAATCTGGATGGCGTGCTTAAGGAAATCGACAGCATTTACGCTGCTGCAGGGCGTGACAAAGAGATACAGCTGGACGCTGGTGTCAAGCAGGTCTTATTGTGGTCCAAACTTCGTGCGTTAGATTCTCACGATCGACCTGAGCCCCTCTTGTTATTTGTCGAATCGCAGGTCCAGACCGGCATGGACGCTGCCGCGCAGCAGGAGGTTTACCGGTTTTTGCTGGAAAAGGAGCGCCGCGAAGCGTTTGCACAGTTAGCGCCGCTGATACAGGCTTTCTATCCCGCCCTGGCCGGTCAAACCCAGGATCAGCGTCAATTACGGCTGATGCAAATTCGGGTTGCGGTTGCGCTTGGGCAGCCAGACGAAGCATTAAATATGGCCAAAACGATGATTAAGGAATTCCCGAATTCCGGCGATGCCTGGGTTGCCTACGCCGAAACAGCCGAGGCCATGGATGACGTATTCACGGCAGAGCGGGCCTGGGCGAAGATAACCGGCGCCCAGCCAGACGGCGCACCGCGCTGGCGTACTGCGATCAACCGCCGGATAGAACTTTTGGCCCGTCTTGGTGACAGAGAAGAGGATCTGTGTGGGGCGATAAGGGATGCCCAGCGCTACCGCCACCTGGCATCACCGGCAGAACAGACAAATCTTGATAAGCAGAGTCAGCAATATAGTTGTAAATAAAGCGTATGCTGAGGGACATGGTGTGAATCGCCCGGTAACTGGAACCGTCGCCTAATGAAAACACTCCGAGAGTCAAAATGAGAGTTCGCAAGTACGATGTTAACTATAGCCGCCGCCATTTTTTGAGTCAGCTGAGTCAAGGTGTGCTGGCGACGGGTGTACTGGCACCCCTGTGGCCTGCCATTGCCGATACGGGCAGCATCGCGGGTGTGTACCCGGATGAGCTGTTGTCTATCGAGGCCTATACGGGTGGCAAGATCAAAACTGGTGACATGATCACTGCCGACAACGTGGAGCACGTCAAGGATTTGCTAGATCCCATTCGTTACACCCAGGTTGCGCAAATGGGACGGCAAATGCGCATGATTGATACCACAACCGACATCATGCAGCTGAGTCCATGGGAGTACAACGAAGCGACATTGCGTAATCAGGGGCAGGCGATGTTTGATGCCAATGGCAACGTCGTGACCCGCGACGGCAAGCCCTGGATTGGCGGTAACCCATTTCCTAACCCGCGCTCAGCACTTGAAGTGTTTGCTGGCATTACCCTCAGCTGGGGGCGACACGACGCATCTTTTTATGCCATCAAGGAAGCAGATATCGGCCCGGCAGGGGATGTCGAATATACCTATGAGCTTTGTTGGGCGGAATTAGCACCGGTCGGCAGGGTGGTTCTGGATCCAAAGCCGTATCTACCTGGCCATGAAGATAAACTGCGATATCAATCGGTGTTCTTCGTTAAACCTAATGACATCAGTGGCACCTCTTTTCTCAATGTCTGGCACTACGACCAGCGCCGATTTCCCGATCTCAGCGGCTATTTACCCGCCTTCAAACGGGTGCGCCGGTTTCCCACCAATCAGCGCTTCGAGCCCTTGATTCCCGGCTCAACACTCTATCTTTCCGATGCGTGGACAGCAGGCGATCCGTTTCTGACCTGGGGTAATTACAAAATCGTCGGTCGAGGGCCCGCGTTGGCAGCGATTTCACGCAGCTGGAATTCCAGTCACGAGAACTGGGAGCACACCACTCACGGTGGTCCCAAAGGGCTGACTTTCTGGGATATGGATGTCGAGCTGGTACCTGAGGCAATTGTTGTCGATGCAGAACCGGTGCAGTTTCCGCGTGCGCCGATCAGTAAAAAGCGGGTGTGGTTCGACGCTCGTACGCTGGCGCCTCTGTCCATGGTTTCCTATGACCGACGTGGTGAGATGTTTCGCTCGTTTGATGGCGCCGGATCGCTGTATACCGATGGCGATAAAACGGTCTTTGACGGCAAGCATCCTTACGCGTCCTGGACAAGGGTGCATGCGCATAATATTCAGACCGATCGTATGGCCCGACTGGAACAGGTGAAAAGCATCGCCGGTGGTTATGAGACCAAGGTCAACACCGATGATCTTTACGATAAATACCTGACCCAGGCGGCGATTAGAAGGCTGGGTAAATGAGTATAAGGACAAAGTTTTAATGCAATGCGGGCGAAGCTCTTCCGCGCCAGTGTATTCATCGCGGTCAGTTAATTGAGAGCTCTACTCGGGCAGCAGCGTAGTCCGCAGGTACTTGAACAACTTACGGCTGGCAGCCGGGGGTTTTTCCTGTTCCGCTTCCTTGCGGGCCAGGCGTATTAGCTGTCTCAGGTGTTGGCGATCGAGCTCATGGTGCGTGTCAACAAGCTGCTCGAAGGCCGTATCCCCCGGGGCGACCAGCGAATCTCTGATGTTTTCGAGACGCTGAAAATGTTGCCTAAACAGGCGGTTGGTATCTTCAAAGCCGGCCAGGGTCGCAGCGATTTTCTGGTGATCCTCGGCGCGCATCAGTTTGCCGATATATTGCAGCTGCCGTCGTCGAGCCTCTCTTTGTTTCAGCGTTTTGGCCAACTCGATGGCTGCACGAAGCGGGTCGGAAACGGGCACCTGTGAAAATTGACCGGCAGGCAGCTCTAACAAGGTTTCGCCTAGTTTTTGCAGGGCAGCCATTTCTCGTTTGCGCTCTGATTTGCTGACAAATGTGACTTCAGCGTCGGGTTCGTATTCTGATGGTGGGTCGACGGACATTTCGTTGTGCCAGTTGGATGTTGGACGTTTTGTTTGAAATACTAGATGTAATACAGCGTTGCCAGCCCTAAAAACGAGAAAAAGCCGACGACGTCAGTGATAGTGGTGAGTAGTACGCCACCAGCCAGGGCTGGGTCGATACGAATTGATTTCAAAATAACGGGCAGCAGAGAACCGGCAACAGCCGCAGTGACCAGATTGATAATCATCGCAGCGGCGATGATGTAACCAATCATGGGGTCATCAAACCACCACGAAGCTAGCGCACCGATAACGATCGACCAAAGTGTGGCGTTGAGCACGCCAGTAATAAATTCCTTGCTGAGTAACCAGCGGACGTTGCCGCGATTAATTTGCCCCAGCGCCATGCCGCGAATCACCACGGTGAGGGTTTGACTGCCAGCAATACCGCCCATGCTGGCGACAATGGGCATTAGAATCGCTAGTGCCACGACTTTTTCCAGCGCCCCTTCAAAGAGATTGATAACCACTGATGCCAGTATCGCCGTGGCCAGGTTAATGCCGAGCCAGACCGCCCGTCGTGGGGCAGCACGTCTGACTGAGCTGAACGTTTCTTCTTCATCGCTGAGGCCCGCCAGACCGAACAGCGAGTGCGCGGCATCCTCAATAATGACATCGACCACATCATCAATGGTGATGCGGCCCAGTAATTTCCCCTGTTCATTGATTACGGGTGCTGATACCCAGTCGTGACGCTCAAACATCTGTGCAACTTGTGAGGCCGACATGGCCGCTGGGATCGCTTCGGTCGAGGTATTCATGATTTCACGGACGGTGATGTTAGGGCTGGAAGTGAGGATCTTGCCCAGTGGCAACGTGCCCAAAAAAGTATCGTTCCGATTGACCACGAAAATACTGTCGGTGACATCGGGTATTTCTTCGTGGCGGCGCAAGTAGCGCAGGATAACGTCGATGGTGAGGTCTGGTCGCACCGTGATGGTGTCGGTGTTCATCAGACCGCCGGCGCTGTCTTCATCGTAGGTGAGGATGGTTTCGACGCGCAAACGATCCTGATTGTCCATGGCTTCGAGAACAAGAGGAATAATGCGATCTGGTAGTTGTTGCAGGATGTCTGCGACGTCATCAGTTTCCAGGCCGGCAACCAATGCGGCCATTTCACTGCTGCTCATACCCTGTAAAAACTCGCGCTGCAGGTTTTCGTTAAACTCGCCAAACACCTCACCGTCTACTTCCGGGTCAACCAATTCCCACAGCAGGCGCCGAACTTTGCTGGGGGAGGATTCGATGTAGTGAGAGATGTCCACCGGCGCCATGTTGTTGAGCGTATGGCGCACCTGGTTCAAAACACCAGGGTCGACGATGTTCTCATCGGCGAGGGTCAGCAAAGACAGTTGGTCGGCGATTTTCTGTTTTACCTGCATCCTGTCTCGGCTCCTGGTGCCTGTTTAGTTAGCGTGCTGCAGAGGTATTCCGTACCTGCCCTATTGTACAGGTTCTATGAGTTGCGCAGATGACGGTGGGGCTAAAGCGGGGGTGTCTGGCGATAGCCAGGTTTCAGGTAGATACTGTCAGGCAGGGTAAGTAGCGGATTATTGATCTTCGCCGAACCGATCCGCGATAAGTGCGTTGACGTGTTGGAGGGCGTCTGCTTCGTCCTTACCGTTAAACTCAAAATGCAGATTGGTGCCCTGGCCCGCCGCCAGCAACATCAGCGACATGACACTTTTGGCATCGACTAACTTACCACCATGTCCGGTTTTTATGGAGCTCGCGAAACGGTTGCAGGTCCCGGCTAGCTTCGCTGCGGCCCGCGCGTGCAGCCCGAGTTTATTAATGATGGTGATGTCTTTTTTTATCATGTCTTTTTGTCTTTCTATAGGGGTATTGTGCGGCGAAGACTGTTACGTTTCGTGCTTATAGTGTCATTAAACGGTGTTTAATTTTCCAGCTCCCGGTGCTGTACCTGGATATTGGGGCGCTGGCGGGCGAACTGAAGGGCGAGCTGATTGCACACGTAAACGGAGCGATGTTGGCCGCCCGTACAGCCCACCGCAATGGTTAGATAACTTCTGTTCGTGGCGGCGAAACGCGGAATCCAGCGCGATAAAAAGCCATTCAAGTCAGCCAGCATAGCCGCCACCTCCGGTTGTGAATCGAGAAATTCGATAACCTGCTTATCTCCGCCATTGTATCGGCGCAGCTCCTTTTTCCAGTACGGGTTGGGCAGACAGCGCACATCAAAAACGTAGTCGGCATCGACCGGCACCCCGCGTTTAAAAGCGAAAGACTGGAATAACACGGCCATGGTCCCGGATGTTTCGGGCACAATCTGCTTTTTGATAAGGTCGCGCAACTGGTGAAGGGTCATATTGCTCGTATCAATATGCCGGCTGGCAATTGCTGCGATAGGTTCGAGCAATTCGCGATCCAGGGCGATGGCCTTTTTTAGATCGACAGACTCTGAACTGAGCGGATGGCGACGTCTGGTTTCGCTAAAGCGGCGGATCAAGGCGCTGGTGCTGGCGTCCAGAAACAGGACTTCACAAGCTATTCCCGATGCCTTCAGTTGATCGAGAATGACCGGAAACTCATCGAGCTTGCCGAGCACGTTCCGGGCGTCTATACCGACTGCAATTTTGGCAGGCGCGTTCGCCTCGCCCTGTTTCAGGTATTCAAACAGGCTGGTTAGCATGCCTGCGGGAAGGTTGTCTATGCAGGTAAAGCCGACATCCTCAAAAACGTGAAGGGCGGTGCTCTTGCCGGAGCCGGAGCGACCACTGACGACTATAAGGCGAGTGTTTTCCGCCGTGGCCATACTTACTTATGGAGCCGAGGTTGCTATCTGATAGAGCCTGGCGCTGGATGCGCTACTTCTCAGCTCCTCCCGTACTTCTCCAGATTGGAGCAGTTGCGCGATACAGGACAGTGCCTGTAGATGTTCATCATTTTGTTCGTCGGGAACGATGAGTGCGAAAATCAAATCGACGTCCGCCCCGTCAACAGCATCAAAGTCAACTGGCGTTTCCAGCTTGAGCAGAACACCGGTAATTTTCGGGCATCCGGGTAAGCGGCAGTGTGGGATGGCGACGCCTTCGCCGATTCCGGTACTGCCGAGGCGCTCGCGCGCCAGTAATTCATGATACAGGTCGTCGGCATCGACGAAGTCGGTGTTGTCGGCAAAAAACGTTGAGATAAACTCAAGGACGCGCTTTTTGCTGACTCCCGGGACATTACAACAGGTGCGCTCAGGGCTGAGCACCTCGGCGATATTCATGATAGTGTTTAGCGGCCTCTTAATTTTTCCTTACGCTTTATGAGCTGGCGATCTAGCTTGTCAACCAGGCTGTCGATGGCCGCATACAGATCCTCGTGTTCACTGTCGGCAAAAAATTCGCTGCCGCTGCCATGCACGGTAGCTTCAGCCTTTTGCACCAGTTTGTCGACAGACAAAATAACAGCAATGCTGGTAATGCGGTCATTATGGCGTTCCAGGCGGGTGATCTTGTTGGTGACATAGTTATGGATAGCGTCAGTGATATCGAGATGGTGGCCACTGATGTTTAACTGCATTTGCTGCTCCTTTTGGGCTGTTGTTGCAGGCTGGGTGATTTGTAGACAGGTGATAAAGCATATTTTCAGGCACTTTGCTTGAAGCGCTTTCTGTCGCTGGAAGACGGGATGCGCAGGCTTTCACGGTACTTGGCGACAGTGCGTCTGGCGACCTGAATACCTTCGTCCTGCAGCATAACGGCAAGCTTGCTGTCACTGAGAGGTTTGCTTTGGGGTTCAGCCGCTATCATCCGCTTCAGCATAGCGCGAATAGCGGTGGAAGAACACTCGCCGCCGCCATCGGTGCTGACGTGACTTGAAAAGAAATATTTGAGCTCGTACACCCCGCGCGGTGTGGAAATGTACTTCTGGGTGGTCACTCTGGAAATGGTGGATTCGTGGAGGCCCAGTAAATCGGCTATATCGGCTAGCACCATAGGTTTCATGGCTTCTGGACCGTGGTCGAGGAAATCCTGTTGTTTTTCAGCGATGCTGCGACTGACGCGCATGAGGGTTTCATTGCGACTTTCCAGGCTGCGCAAAAACCAGCGCGCTTCCTGGAGGTTGTTGCGTAGGAAATTATTGTCTTCGCTATCGTTGGCGCGCTGTACTAGCCGAGCATATTCCTGATTAATACACAGTTTTGGTGTTAATTCACTGTTTAAGCTCACAAGCCAGCGACCATTGGCTTTGCTGACGGTGACATCTGGCGTTATGTAGCTATTGTCCTCCCTCACGATACATTCACCGGGGCGAGGAGACAGGCTTTGAATCAGCGCAATAGCAGCCTCGACGGCAGTGATTTCAAGGCCGGATTTGCGCGTTAGCAGCGGGAAATTGCGCTCCGCGATTAATGACAGGTATTGATCTACCAGTATTTTCGCTTCGTTGAGCCAGGGAGTCTCCGGGCTCAGTTGATGCAGCTGGATAAGGAGGCATTCTCTGAGATCGGTCGCCGCCACGCCGGGCGGGTCAAATTGCTGTATGCGGTGCAACACGGCGACGACTTCATCCAGGTCAATATTGTCTGCGGAATCTGGCTGGTCTTGATCCACGATAGATTGACTGTCGCCGTAGTTAGCCTGCCAAAGCGCTTCAATCGGCACCTCGAGGAAGCCGTCGTCGTTTATGTTGTCGATAATGGTGGCAGCGATCAGTCGGTCGGTGTCGGATAACGGTGTCAGGTTAAGTTGCCACAGCAAATGGTCTTGTAACGATTCAGTGACGGTGTGAAATTCTTCAAAATCCCGACCCTCGGCGCTGCTTGACGAGGCGTTGCCAGGGTTCGCTGGAGGGGTGTTGGTGTATATGTCATCCCATTGCGCGTCTACCGGCAATTCGTCAGGAATTTCCTTGTTCCATTCGTCCATGCCCTCTTGTTCAGGCGCATCGTCGGGCGGGCCGTTCTCCTGTTCGGTTGGCTGGTCAATTTCATCGGCCAGTTCGAGCATAGGATTTGAGTAGAGTGCCTGCTGAATTTCCAGATGCAAATCGACTGACGACAGCTGGAGTAGTTTGATGGCCTGCTGCAATTGCGGCGTCATCGATAATTGATGACCGATTCGTAGTTGCAGGCTTTGTTTCATAGTTGTTGCAGGCTTTGCTTCATAAGAGGCAGCTCGGCGCTCGGCAGCGATCAGGAAGCTAAGTGTAGCTCTGCAATAAGACTGGATCAATTGCTAAAGGCAATATGTGTGCCGAATCTCAGTTAAGGAGGTCGCTGGGCTAAAGAGAAAATTGCTCGCCAAGATATACTCTACGGACATCGGCATTGGCGACGATATCGCGTGGAGTGCCTTCTGCGATCACGATACCATCATCGACGATGTAGGCCTGTTCGCAGATATCCAGGGTGTCGCGGACGTTGTGATCGGTAATCAAAACGCCGATACCCTTGTCACGGAGGTGGGTAACGATCTGTTTGATGTTGTTGACGGAGATCGGGTCGATCCCGGCGAAGGGCTCGTCGAGAAGAATAAAGGCGGGCTCCATGGCCAGCGCACGGGCGATTTCGACTCGGCGACGTTCGCCGCCAGACAAGCTCATACCGAGGTTGTCGCGAAGGTGTGTGATATGAAACTCGGCCAACAATTCTTCCAGCTTTTCCTTGCGTTGTTGAGCGCTAAGCTCGGGGCGCGTTTCGAGAATTGCCATGATGTTGTTAGCTGCGGTGAGGCGACGAAAGACCGAAGCTTCCTGGGGCAGATAGCCGATACCGCGTCGAGCTCGTCCATGCATGGGTAAATGGGTGATGTCTTCGTCGTCAATAAGTATGTACCCGGCATCGTGATGTACCAGGCCAACTATCATGTAAAAACAGGTGGTTTTACCGGCACCGTTAGGACCTAGCAGCCCAACTATCTGTCCGCTCGATACGGTCAGTGAAACGTCGTTTACCACGCGCCGCTTACGGTAGCTTTTTGCCAGATGGCGGGATTGCAGGCGCGCCACTAGTTGTCGTCCTTTTTCTGCTGGCTGGGCGGAATGATCATCTGGATGCGCTGTTTACCGGTAATGTCACCGCGAGCTTCGACGAGTTCTTTCTTGAGATCATAGTTAATGCGATCGCCTTTAAGGGTTGACCCGTCCTGACTGAGGCTGGCATTTTTAATCAGCGTAATGACGTCTTTATCCAGATGGTATTCGATTGTATTGGCGCGGGCCGTGATCAGGCCGCCATCCGGCTCGGGTTGCTGTTGGTAATGAGCGGGCGTACCGGTACTGACGATCATACTAACCTTGTTTCCCACCGCCTGTACCGTCACTTTATCGGCTTTGATGTGGATCGTGCCCTGCACAATATTCACGGCGCCCTGATAGATGGTCAATCCGGTTTTGTCGTTGCGTTGTGCTCGATCCGATTCAATGCTAATAGGTTGCTTACGGTCGCTGGGGAGCGCGAAGGCCAGCGATAGCGGCGTTGCAGCAGACAGTACTATGCTAGCCGTTAGCCAATACCTGAGGACGTTAATTAACTGCATGGTGTTTGCTCTTGACGCTTGATAATAGTTGGAAGGTTTTCTGGACGAGATCTGCTTTCATCCCTGTGCCGCTAACATTACTGCCTGGCGACAGTAGCGTGACTTTTCGATCGGTTTCGGCAAAGTTGCGATTGGGGAAAAAAGTCAGTTGCGAAGTATCGAACTGAGTCTTGCCGGATGCGGCATCCTGCCAGGCGTGGACGTCGCCGTGCAACATTATTTGTTCGCCACTATCAGATACCGTTCCGCTATTTGCGGTCAGTCGCCAGGGTGGTTCGCCGGGCACCTCGCTATTGGCCAGTATCCTCGGCTTGTCCATGATAAATTCGTTCTGACTTTGAAAAAACTGGCCGCGCTGCGTATTTAGCACAAAGACTTCGATGCCCTGTTTGTTGAACTTGTGGGTTTCGCTGTTAACCATGTAGCTGTTGGCTTTGGGCAAAGTCGCCAGCGCAGTTTTTTTCTTACTCAGGAAAACCTCGGGCGGTGAGTCCCAGAAAATGACGAAAATGATCAGTGCAGCGGCGATTAACACCGCCATCAGGGGGTTTTTTACGGTCGACCACGACATTGACTAGCCGTAACTCTGTATCAGGGACTCGAGCTTACCCTGCGCTTCGAGTATAAATTCTGCCGCTTCGCGTACGGCACCGCTGCCGCCGGGGTACCGAGACTGCCATGCAGCGTGTGCGACAATGACGTGGTTGGCATCTGCGACCGTCATGCCCAGGCCGACGCGATTAATGATGGCCAAATCTGGCAGATCATCACCCAAGTAGGCGATTTCTGTCATCGGCAGAGGGGTGCCGGCAAGCAGCTCGCGTAGCGCGGCCAGCTTATCTTCGCGGCCCTGAATAATTTTTTCGATGCCGAGCTCCTTGCAGCGTCTTGTTAATAAAGTAGAGCTGCGGGCGGTAATAATGCCAACTTCGATACCCGCCCGCTGTAACAACTTAATTCCCAGGCCGTCCTTGGTGTTAAACGCCTTGTACTCATTGCCGTTGTCACCGTAATACAGTCGTCCATCGGTCAGCACGCCGTCGACATCCAGCAACAGTAAGCGAACACCCTTTGCCGCTTCGAGCGCCGCGTCAATGTTCATCACACGACTCCAGCGCGGAGGATGTCATGCAAGTGTAGTACGCCGAGAGGGTGCCTGGCGTCGTCTTCGACAATGACAGCGGTGATTTTGTTGTCTTCCATGATTTTAAGCGCCTCGGCGGCGAGCATTTCTCGATTGACCGTCTTACAGCCGCGGGTCATGACGTCCCCGGTGCAGACGTTGTTGATATCAACTTTTTGATCCACGGCACGGCGCAGATCGCCGTCGGTAAACACGCCAATTAACTCGTTGCTGCCGTTGACCACGGTGGTGATGCCAAAACCTTTGGCGGTCATTTCGAACAGGGCTTCGCTCAACGGGGTACTTTCCTCAACTCGCGGCACTTCGCTGCCAGCGTGCATGATATCGCCTACACGTAGTAGCAGTTTGCGTCCGAGCGCTCCGCCGGGGTGTGAAAACGCAAAATCCTCCGCCGTAAACCCTCTCGCTTCAAGTAGCGCAACGGCGAGCGCGTCGCCCATCACCAGCGTCACCGTGGTGCTGGTCGTTGGCGCTAGCCCCAGGGGGCAGGCCTCTTCGCTGACACCGATATCCAGATTGACGTCGGCGACTTTGGCCAGCGTGGACCGGGGATCTCCGGTCATGCTTATGAGGGGGATTTTCAGGCGTTTGATAAGGGGCAGCAGGGTAATAACCTCGCTCGTTGTCCCCGAATTCGAAATTGCTATAACCAGATCATTATTGGTAATCATGCCTGAGTCGCCATGGCTGGCCTCTCCGGGATGAACGAAAAATGCGGGTGATCCGGTGCTGGCAAAGGTTGAGGCTATTTTATTGGCGATGTGTCCGGACTTGCCCATCCCCGTAATAATGGTGCGGCCCTTACAGGCGAGTATGTGTTCGCAGGCTTTGACAAAAGACTGGTCAATGCGATCCTGCAGCAAAAGTACCGCCTGCGCTTCCATGTTGATGGTGCGCAGGGCAGGTTTGATGAAATCATGGTTGGGCATGGTTGTGGTCGCAGTGTCACCAGGCTGGTAGCTGGTCAGTATAACGGTCATGCGTGCTGCGGTCAGCTAGGCACCCGGTAACAACACAATATAGTAGGCGATGTAGGCGATTAATAGAACGCAGCCAAATTGCCTGGTCAAGTAAACAGTATTCTTCCTGGTCAACCAATGTTTAATGCCGATAACGCCGACCAGAAGTAGCGTGAATATGCCGACAGCGAAATAATCGCGGGAAAATACCGCCGGGTCGAGATTCACAGGAGCAATCGCGCCGGCAACCGGCATCACCATCAATAAGTTGAATACGTTAGAGCCAAAGACGTTACCTATGGCGATGTCGTGGTGGCCGCGCAGGGCGCTGGCGACTGATGCTGCAAGTTCTGGCAGGCTGGTGCCGACGGCGACGATGGTCAGGCCGACCATCAATTCGCTCATCCCCAGCTCGAGTGCGACAACCCTGGCGCCCCACACCAGGGCGTTGGAGGCCACCAGCATAACGGTCAGGCCGATCAGAAACCATATCGCTGCAGTCCGGGCAGGCATGCCTGAAAACTCCTCGACTAAAGCTATCTCTTCGGCGTCGGGGTGCTGCTTTTTGTATTTGACGGTAACCCACAGCAACAGGGGGATGGCCAGTAACATTGTTATACTTTCCGGGCGGTCGAGACTGGCGTTATACAGGCATAGACCCGCCAGGAGAGTGATTAGTATCAGGACCGGACCTTCCTGGAACACCAGGTGTCGCTGTGCGGGTAACGGTGCAATCAAAGCGGTGGTGCCGAGCACAAGGCCAATATTGGCTAGATTGGAGCCGAGGGCATTGCCGACGGCCAGCTCGCCCGCACCGAGTATGGCGGCATTGATTGATACGATAACTTCAGGCGCTGAAGTTCCGATGGAGACGACGGTCAGGCCGATAATGATAGGCGAAATCCCCAGGGTTTTCGCACCACCGGCCGCAGCGCTGATGAAGCGATCCGCGCCCCAGATCAGGCCTGCAAAGCCGACGATCAGCGCAACAATGGCAGGTAGTAAATCCATGTGTGATGTGTAAACTCAAGTTATCCAGCGTGCTGACAGCATTTTGAGAGGTTTTGCCATGATGGGCGCTATCAGTTTCTGCATTTCACAAAAAAGGGGCGGCAATGGTATAGTGCGTCGCCCAAAAAGTCAGCCGCTAAGTCGGCAAATCAGAGCTTTTGCAGCTGGGTCAGTTGCGGGGAACTGGTGGGTCAGCAAATCCGGGCACCGGGTGTCTAAAGGAGTGTCCTAGTTGAACAGGATTTTAAGAAGGAAAATTCACGGTCATGTGGCGAAAGTATAACGTATTGGGCTTTATATGGTTTTTATCCTGCGGGCTACTGGCGACCCTGCCGGTGCAGGCTCAGTCAACCTCCAATGGGCATGCTGCGCTGGCGACGGTGTCGCCGTATCAGCTCGTGGAGGAGGTGACCGCGGAGGTGCTGGCAAAAATTGAAGTGCATCGTGCCAGGATTGATGCCAGTAAGTCGGAGGCGGAACGAGAAAAGCAGCTGGCACATTTTTTTGATGATGTTGACCTGACTATGTCGCGGGTCATAGATTTTGGCTGGATTGCTCGTAACGTCATGGGCCCTTATGCCAAATCGGCGACTGTTGAGCAGCGAGAAGCGTTTGCCGAGGCATTCAGGGCGGGACTTGTGGAGACTTACGGGCGCGGTTTGCTGAGTTACAGTGATCAACAAATTGTTGTATTGCCGGGAGGTGATGACTATACCGGTAAGCGCAAGGTATCGGTGAGGCAGGAAATTCGTGCCAGCGATGGCAATTATCCGCTTGAGTATACAATGGGCCTTAGTAAGGCCGGAGAGTGGCGTATCCTCAACGTCATTATTAATGGCATAAATCTTGGTAAAACCTTTCGTACCCAGTTTGTGCAGGCGTCCCAGAAGAATGGTGGTGATATAGACACAGTCATTGCTCGTTGGGGTTCAGAAGCTATTTAGTCGGCCAATTAATGAATATCGAAGCGATCAAAAACCTGTTGGCGGCGGCGCTCGTCGACTGTGAAATTCGTCTGGAAAGCGAGGGTAATCATTTAACGGTTACCGCCATCGGTGAGGTGTTTGAAGGCAAGCGGGCAGTGCAGCGTCAGCAGCAGGTCTACGCAATACTCAACAAATACATTGCCGACGGGACAATCCATGCTGTTAATCTGAGGCTTTATACGCCGTCTGAATGGCAATCCGCTTGAAACAATGTGCTGCCTCGGCCCGCCCAAACACATCTCGCCGTACATATAATCGTCATCAGATGTTCGCGGGCACCTCGCCCATGAATAGCAGAAATGACGTCGGATAGTCAGTTGAAATCGTGAGGTTGCTAAATGGATAAGCTGCTTATTTCGGGGGGCAGGCCGCTACGCGGTGAAATCCGCATTTCCGGCGCCAAGAATTCGGCCTTGCCAATTCTTGCGGCCACATTATTGGCAGATGAACCTGTAATCGTATCGAATCTGCCACACCTCCATGACATCACCACCATGATAGAGTTATTGGGTTGCATGGGTGTGGGTGTCGTGCTGGACGAAAAAATGCGTGTTGAGGTCGACGCCAGTTCCATTAACAGTTATAGCGCCCCTTACGAGCTGGTTAAAACCATGCGTGCATCGATACTGGTGCTGGGGCCGTTGTTGGCCCGTTTTGGTGAAGCGCGCGTATCCTTTCCTGGCGGTTGTGCCATTGGTAGTCGCCCGGTTGATCTGCATTTGAGCGGATTGGAGAAAATGGGCGCTGAAATAGCTATTGATGGTGGTTACATCAATGCTCGGGTTCATGGCCGACTGAAAGGCGCGCATATTTTTATGGATATGGTGACAGTCGGCGGCACGGAAAACCTGATGATGGCGGCCTGCCTCGCGGACGGAATAACGATCATAGAGAACGCTGCTCGTGAGCCAGAGGTTGTTGACCTGGCTAACTGCCTAAATGCGTTGGGCGGCGAAGTGACCGGTGCTGGCACTGACACTGTGGTGATCAATGGCGTTGCCAGGCTGGGTGGCGGCAACTACAAAATTATGCCCGACAGGATAGAAACCGGAACATATCTGGCCGCCTGCGCAGCGACGCGCGGACATATCAAGTTAAAGGATACCAACCCGCTCATTCTGGGGGCGGTGCTCTCGAAGCTGAGAGAAGCTGGGGGTGATATAACGCAGGGTGACAACTGGATCGAGATGAATATGCACGGCTGTCGGCCGCAGTCCATCGATTTGAGCACGGCGCCTTATCCAGCGTTTCCCACGGATATGCAGGCGCAACTGACAGCCGTCAATGTGGTCGCTGACGGTGTTGGCAGGATTACCGAGACGATTTTTGAAAACCGATTGATTCAAACCCATGAGCTGGTCAGAATGGGGGCGCAAATCCGCCTCGAAGGCAATACCGCTATCGTGACCGGTGTAGAGAGGTTAACCGGTGCCCCGGTGATGGCCTCGGATCTGCGTGCTTCAGCCAGCCTGGTGATCGCTGGGCTGGTCGCAGAAGGTGAGACGGTCGTAGACAGGATTTACCATATTGATCGTGGTTACGAGTGCATTGAAGAAAAATTGCAGCAGTTAGGTGCCAATATCCGCCGCATTCCGAATTAATCCTTGTTGTTTCTGCAAGAGTCGTTTACCGAAGCGCTGTTTAAGAAATCGTTGATTACAAAATACTTTGAGTACTTTAAATGCAGGCATCGCGCGTAAATCTCCCCACAGACGTCAGCAAGAAATCGACATGATTACCATCGCTTTGACCAGGGGGCGCATTCTCAACGAGACCTTGCCCTTGCTTGCTCAGGCTGGCATTGAGCCTGAAGAGGAGATCTCCTCAAGTCGCAAACTGATGTTTGCTACGACCCGAAATGATGTGCGTCTTCTGGTCTTGCGCGGCACGGACGTGCCGACATATGTGCAGTTTGGCGCGGCGGATCTCGGCGTCTCGGGAAAGGATACTTTAATGGAGCATGGTGGTAATGGCTTCTATGAACCGCTTGATCTGGGTATTTCTCGCTGTCGGTTGATGACTGCTGGTGTGGTCGGTGGGCATCGGCCTTGCGGGCGAATCCGTGTGGCGACGAAATATCTCAACGTGGCGCGGCGCTACTATGCCGAATGCGGGCGTCAGGCTGATGTCATCAAGCTCTACGGCGCCATGGAGCTAGCGCCACTGGTTTCTCTTTGCGATGAAATCGTCGATATTGTTGATACCGGTAATACGTTAAAAGCCAATGGGTTGGAGCCTCGTGAAGTCATTGCTGAAATTAGCTCCCGACTGATTGTTAACAAAGGCGCATTAAAGATTAAACATGCACGTATTCAGCCGCTGCTAAGACAGCTGGATGATGCCGTGCGGGTGCGGGCGGGTTGAATGGCAAGTGCTCTGCATCCCACGCGACTTAAGATCACCGATCCGGATTTTGAAGCTGGATTCGTCGCGTTACTGGCGCGTGATCGTGGGGCTGATCAACAGGTGCAGAGGGGTGTGCTCGAAATTCTTGCTGCTGTAAGGGATCGAGGTGACCAGGCGCTGCTTGATTACACACGGCGCTTTGACCAGCGTCAGCCTGGATCTATCCGCGACCTGGAAGTAACGCCACAACAATTAAGGCAAGGTGCCGGTCTAGTCACAGACCAACAACGTCAGGCGCTTGGCGTAGCTGCTGCCCGCATTCGCAGCTATCACGAATATCAAAAGCAGGAATCGTGGCAATTTAAAGACGCCGATGGCACCGTGCTTGGCCAGCAAATTACCGCCCTGCAGCGAGTTGGTATCTACGTGCCGGGTGGTAAGGCCAGTTACCCGTCATCCGTATTGATGAATGCCATCCCGGCTCGTGTGGCTGGCGTGGAAGAGATAATCATGATGGTGCCGGCCCCAGGCGATGAGCTTAATCCGCTGGTGCTTGCTGCTGCCGAGCTGGCGGGGGTTGATCGAATATTTACTGTTGGCGGTGCCCAGGCCATTGCTGCGCTGACCTACGGCACTGAGACGGTTCCTCGCGTTGACAAGATTGTCGGGCCTGGAAATCGGTATGTGGCCGCAGCAAAGAAAGCGGTTTTTGGCCAGGTGGGCCTCGATATGGTGGCCGGGCCGTCGGAAATACTGGTGATAAGTGATGCCGGAACGAATCCAGACTGGATCGCAATGGATCTTTTTTCCCAGGCCGAGCACGACGAAGAAGCTCAGGCGATTCTTATTAGTCCAAGTGGCGATTTTCTGGATCGGGTGTTGGCGAGTATGGATGCTCTACTACCAGATTTGGAGCGTCGGGATATTATTCGAGCCGCTATTGATCGGCGGGGAGCTTTGATAGAGGTCAGGGATTTTGATGATGCCCTCACGTTGGCCAACCGTATCGCGCCAGAGCATCTCCAGCTGGCTGTCGAGCACCCTGAAGCCTTGCTGCCGGGTGTGCGCCACGCGGGAGCGATTTTTCTGGGCCGGCACACACCGGAGGCATTGGGTGATTATTGCGCGGGCTCAAACCATGTCTTGCCCACTTCAATGACGGCGCGATTTTCATCTCCCCTGGGTGTCTATGACTTCCAGAAACGCAGTTCGGTGATTGCGTGCAGTCCCGCGGGTGCGGCAAGCCTGGCAAAAACTGCGTCAGTACTGGCGCGTAGTGAATCGTTCACCGCGCACGCACGCTCCGCCGAATACCGGCTGCAAGACTGAATGGGATAGTCTCATGGATAATCGATTCTGGAGCGGCTTTGTCAAAGATCTGCAGCCGTACGTGCCGGGTGAGCAACCGAGAGATGTAAGTCTGGTCAAACTAAACACAAATGAAAATCCCTACGGGCCTTCGCCGGGGGTACTCTCCGCAATAGAACACGCTGTATCTGAACAGCTACGCCTTTACCCACCCTCCGGGGCAGAACAGCTAAAAAGCGCCATCTCTCACTACTACGGCCTTGAGGAGAGTCAGGTTTTTGTTGGCAACGGTTCCGATGAAGTACTCGCGCACACGTTTAACGGGTTGCTACGCCATGATCGGCCGATCCTGTTCCCGGATATCACCTACAGTTTTTACCCCGTTTATTGCGGTCTCTACGGTATCAGTTATGAAGCGGTGCCGGTCGATGATGAGCTGCGCGTGCGTGTCGCTGATTACGTGCGAGTCAACGGCGGTGTTGTTCTGGCCAATCCCAATGCGCCCACTGGCTGCCTGTTAACGCTGCAGGAAATTGAGCAGTTGCTGCAGGCCAATACGTCCAGTGTCGTTGTCATTGATGAGGCCTACATTGATTTTGGGGGTAGTAGCGCAGTTACTTTGATCAATCAATACGATAATTTGCTGGTCGTACAGACTTTATCCAAGTCCCGCTCATTGGCTGGACTTCGGGTTGGTTTGGCGATGGGTAATCGTCATTTGATCGAAGCGCTGGAGAGGGTGAAAAACAGTTTTAATTCTTATCCGCTCGATCGCCTCGCGATCGCCGGGGGCCTGGCAGCTTTTGCAGATGAAGTGTATTTCAGGAAGCACTGCGCATTGGTGATTGCCAGTCGCGAGCGCCTGGTGCAAGGGCTGACTGGTCTCGGCTTTGCGGTCATACCGTCAGCGGCTAACTTTGTGTTTGTCTCACATCCAGACCATTCCGGGGCGGCATTGACGGCGCGGCTGCGCGAGGAAAAGATTCTTGTGCGGCACTTTAGTCAGCCGCGCATTGAGCAATACATACGTATTACGGTCGGTTCTGAGCGGCAAATAGATACGTTACTCAGTGTGCTGGCGGAAATACTTAGCTAGCGGAGCCACCGTTAATTTGGTGCTCGCAGGTAGCGGTGGCTAATTGCCAGTGAGTTGCGGTCGGGTGCCTGCGGTGGCGGCGATGATCAGGTGCTGGTCGCGGCGAATAACTTTAAGGCTGATGGGGTCGCCGGGGCTGAGTTGAGCGATTAAGTTCATTCCGCTTGCACCATCTCCGACCCGTTGGCCATTGATATGAGTAATAACATCGCCGGGCTTGAGTCCGCTCTGAAACGCTGGCCCGGCAACGTGGACATCGGTGATCAGCAATGCCGCAGGTGGGTCTATTCCAAGCCGTTGGGCGATTTCGGGTGCTAGACGTTGCGCCTCTACGCCAAGCCAGCCGCGAATTACTCGGCCGTTTTTGATGATGTCATCAAGTACTTTGATCGCGGTATCGGACGGAATGGCGAAACCGATTCCTACCGAAGAATTTTCGTTGAGTATGGCTGAGTTGATGCCCAGCAAATTGCCGTGAAGATCAACCAGTGCGCCACCCGAGTTGCCGGGGTTGATTGCAGCGTCAGTCTGGATAAAATTTTCGAAAGTATTCAGACCCAGATCTTTTCTGCCCTTAGCGCTGATAATGCCCTGGGATACCGATTGCCCGACACCGAATGGATTACCGATGGCCAGTACGATATCCCCGACTTCGGTATGTTGTAGATCGCCGATGATGCTGGGCTGCAGGCCGGCCAGATCGATTTTTAGAACGGCAAGGTCAGTCTCTGGGTCGGTGCCGATAACCCTGGCATTTGCTTCGCGGCCATCATGCAGCAGGGTGAGTATCTCCTCTGCACCACTGATCACATGGTGATTGGTGAGGATAAAGCCGTCACTACTAACGATAACCCCGGATCCCAAAGAAGACTCCATGCGCTGTTGTTGCGGGACGTTGTTGTTATTAAAAAACCGACGAAAAAACGGATCGTTGAGTAAAGGGTGCTTGCTCTCTGGTACTTTTTTGCGCGTATAAATATTGACGACTGATGGTGCGGCACGACGCACTGCAGGCGCATAGGACGACACCGGTGCGAGCGCCAGGCCGTTGTGGGCTGACAACGACTCGGTAGCGCCACCAGTGATAAAATGCTGGCCAGTTAGTTGCGGAAACAATAGCACTGCGACGGTTGCCGCCAGTAATCCGGCCAGGATCGGCCAGCCATAATCATTTAAAAATTTCAAATCGTGACCCCGCAGGGAGTATCCTTCTATATAGAAGATAGAAGCCGTTTTTTTAGATGGTCTTATTTGGTGGTATTATGGCACAGACTTGCAGGCGGCTCTGTTATGAACTTTCGATTACGCCTTGCAACCATGGTCAGTCAATCATTGTGATCGCGCACATCGCGACCATGGGCCGTCTACATGGAAAGTATGATTTGCAAACCTTAACGCTTTATGGAGTATGGAGACAATGAGTCAATTAGTAAAACCTCATGGTAGTGAGCACTTGAAGCCTCTGTTGCTTACAGGGCAGGCTTTGCAGGACGAGAGATCGCGAGCCAAAGGGCTACCGAAAGTCCGCATACAATCACGGGAAGTTGGTGATTTGATTATGCTTGGTATTGGGGGTTTTACGCCACTTGAAGGTTTCATGGGGAAGGCTGATTGGCAGCAGGTGTGTGATCACATGCAGACCAGCAGTGGTTTATTTTGGCCGATTCCCGTGACTTTATCGGTCGGAGCAGAGCAAGCAGCAGCCATCTCTGTCGGCTCGGACATCGCCCTGGTTGATGGGGAAACCGGTGAGCTTATGGGTACGATGAGCGTTGAGGAAAAATATACCATCGATAAACTTCACGAATGCGAGCAGGTATTCAAGACGACTGACATCGCTCACCCAGGTGTCAAAATGGTGATGGATCAGGGTGAAGTTAATCTGGGAGGGGCGGTCAGGGTGTTATCCGAAGGGGAATTCCCGAAACAATATCCTGGCGTCTACATGACGCCCGCAGAAACGCGGGCACTGTTTGATGCACAGGGTTGGTCGACGGTGGCAGCCTTTCAGACGCGCAATCCCATGCATCGTTCCCATGAATATCTGGCCAAAATTGCCATCGAAATTTGTGATGGCGTGATGGTGCATTCACTGCTGGGCAAGCTTAAACCAGGGGACATTCCCGCCCAGGTGCGTCAGGAGTCAATCAGCGCCCTGCTGGATAATTATTTTGTTGAAAACACCGTCGTACAAGCTGGTTATCCGCTTGATATGCGTTACGCTGGCCCTCGCGAGGCGTTACTTCACGCCCTGTTTCGGCAAAATTACGGGTGCTCTCATCTAATTGTCGGGCGCGACCATGCCGGTGTCGGCGATTATTACGGGCCTTTTGATGCGCACCACATTTTTGATCAAATACCTGCTGGATCCTTGCAGACTGTGCCATTGAAAATCGACTGGACATTCTGGTGCAATCGTTGTGCCACGATGGCTTCAATGCGCACCTGCCCGCATGGCGCGGAAGATCGGGTGTTGGTTTCCGGTACGAAATTGCGTAAGGCGCTGTCCGAGGGTGGTGAAGTAGAGGACAACTTTTCGCGGCCGGAGGTGCTCGATATCTTGCGTGCCTACTATGCGGGACTGAGCGATGAGGATAATGTTGAGGTTACGCTCTCGGGCCACTCAGCTAAGTAACGGCGGCGCATCAAAACAGGCTCGATTAAGCTGGAGCAACTCGGCGATTGCATTGACGCTTTGATGGCGGCGATAAATCCTTGCAGGCTGGGAACGCAAATTTATGTCGCCGCCACCGTGTCACCACGGCGGTGGAGTTGACTGGCGGGTTCTCTGTAGTTGACTGGCGCATTCTCGCTGTGCAGCTATTATTGCTATCTCGAGAAGAACCTTGCATTTGTGCCTGAACTGGTTGCGACGATAACTCGGCCAAATCCGCCTTGCTCAGGTCAACCCGCTTTTAAGGTCGGATCACGCTCTTCGACATCGTCGCTGTCTACGTGGGGAGATATCGATTTTAGTGGAAGCTTGTCGCCACGCGTTTTTGTGTCTGCAAGACCGTAGTCTGCTCTTAGCACGCCGGTACTCGGCGCGTAATCTTTTGGTGCCTGCAACCCGCCCTTTATAGCCGTTAGATCCAACTGTATAGCGCCCGCCTCAATCAGCTTGCGGCCGGTTTCCGGATTAGCTAGTTTGGTAGCACTAGCGGCCAAATACTGGTTAAGCTCTGTATAACTAGAAGTAAGGTTTTTAATCAGGTCCGAGGTTTTGACAAAATGCTCGGTTATTTCATGTTGATAGGCGGCGGACGTTTGGCGGTTGTTTTTTAGCTCTTCGGCCAAACGATGCCTTTGTCGGGCTGGTGCCGATAACAGGCGAGTGAGTAGAGCGCCTATCACAAGGCCAATCCCAAGGCTGGCAAAAGCGATGACTAATAGTTCGGGATTTACTTCAGCATTCACTAGGCGTGTTCCTGTTGGTTGTATCGCGACGGAGCAATTTTAGCCTGAAAAAGTAGACGGGTCGACCGACCTGTTTTGACCGCTACTTATTTGCTTTAATCATCGAATACGTAATCATCAAATAAAGAGGGGTTAACCCATGGCACAACACTCTGCCACTTCTATCGAGGGTCCCGCGGGTAATCTGGAGGTTGTTCTCGAGGTGGCGGATAGAGATGGCCCCCTGGTTGATGGTAGGTATTGTGCAGTGATATGCCATCCGCATCCACTTTATGGCGGCACGATGGATAATAAGGTCGTTACTACGCTAGCGAGAATTTACCGAGAGCTGGGCGTACCGGTTGCTCGGTTTAATTTCAGAGGCGTCGGTGGCAGTACGGGGTCGCACGATAATGCGAACGGTGAGGTAGATGATCTGTGTGCGGTGGCGCTTTGGTTAGGCGCCCAGTATCCGCAAGCTAAAATGCTGGTTTGCGGGTACTCGTTTGGCTCGGTAGTTGCTGCTGCTGGAAGTGGAAGGGTGGGCGCAAGCCACATGGTTTTGATCGCGCCTCCAGTAGAGCGGTACGCAATGGGCTCAGAGGGCTATTTTGACTGCCCGGCGGTCATTTTCCTCGGCGCGGAAGATGAATTAGTCGACGCAGAGAGAACTCGCAAGTGGGCTGTTCAGCTAACGTCGCCCACAGCAATTGTCACCGTCCCCGGTGCCAGTCATTTTTTTCATGGTCAGCTGGCAACGTTGCGTGAGCAGTTGTCGCCGTTGCTGTTGGCAGCTTTGCGCTGAAGATTATTCAGAACAAGAACGTGCTATGCGACGCGGTTGCTTCGCAGGCCTGGTAGCGGTAGAGTTGGCCGCATTTTTTTTGGCCTTGTCGGAATGTCTCTTACCCCATTACAGCGCTATCAGCAGGATTTACGCCAGGACGGTTTTATTGAAGATCCCGCGCAGGTTCAGGCCGTTGAAAAGTTGCAGGAGCTTTATGAACAGTTGATGGCTGCCAGCAGTATGCGGATAAGTTTGTTTGATCGTCTAGTGCGCAATCGCCGAGCAGCTCCCGTCAAAGGCATTTATTTCTGGGGCGGGGTAGGGCGTGGTAAGACCTATTTGATGGACAATTTTTACGAAAGTCTGCCATTTCAACAGAAGATGCGGGTGCATTTTCATCGGTTTATGAAACGAATTCATCGCGATCTCAACATCTTCAGGGGGCAAAAAAATCCTCTTGAAAAAGTTGCCGCTGGCATAGCCAGTGAAACCAGGGTCATTTGCTTTGACGAATTCTTTGTGACAGACATTACCGACGCGATGTTACTCGGGACACTTATGGAACAACTGTTCACTCGAGGCGTATCGCTGGTTGCAACGTCAAATATCGCGCCAGATCGACTGTATGAAAATGGCTTGCAAAGGCAACGGTTTTTGCCGGCTATCGAACTAATTAAACAGCATTGCCAGGTTGTTCATCTTGATAACGGGACTGATTATCGGCTGCGAGTTCTAACTAACGCTGAACTTTACCACTGGCCGTTGGATGAACGCGCCGAAGCGGGTTTGAATATGACCTTTAACAGCCTGGTGCCGACCCCGGAGGAGGTGCGCAAAGGAATTTTTATCGAGGTTGAAGGGCGCGACATCCCGTGTCGGTTTGTTGGCGAAGATGTCATCTGGTTCGATTTCGACGCATTATGTGCGGGGCCGCGTAGTCAGAACGACTATATCGAGCTGGCGAGGGAGTTTCACGCGGTGCTGGTTAGCTCGGTGCCTAGAATGGATGGCTTGCAGGATGATCAGGCTCGCCGCTTTATCAATATGGTTGACGAGTTTTACGACCGCAATGTCAAGATGGCGATCTCAGCCGAAGTCAGCTTGTCGGCCCTGTATGACGATGGGAGCCTGTGCTTCGAATTTGAACGAACGCGCAGTCGCCTTATAGAGATGCAGAGTCGCGAGTACCTCGCCAGGGCTCATCGGCCGTAAACCTGTCGCGCGTAAACAGGTTCGCTTTGGGCAGGGACGGCGGAAGTTGCTCGTAAACTCTTGTAATCGCCTCTTGAAAAGCCCGTGGCTCGCCGGTAGAATTCGCGCTCGCTTTAGTAAGCCAGTGGAAAGCAGGCAGAACACACATGAAGACATACAGTGCCAAAACCGAAACAGTGCAACGCGACTGGTACGTGGTCGATGGAGCAGATAAAGTTCTTGGGCGGTTGGCAAGCAACATAGCGACCCGTTTGCGCGGTAAGCACAAAGCCGAATATACGCCGCACGTCGATACTGGCGATTACATCGTTGTCGTCAACTGCGAGAAAATTCGCGTCACGGGCAATAAGGCTAAAGGCAAAATCTATCACCACCACACCGGTTACCCGGGCGGCATTAAGGATATCAGCTTTGAAAAGTTGATCGAAAAGGCACCGGAGCGGGTGCTGCAGAAAGCCGTCAAGGGGATGCTGCCAAAAGGGCCTCTGGGGCGCGAGATGTTTAAAAAGCTCAAGGTGTATGCTGGCACAGAGCACCCGCATACAGCTCAACAGCCCCAAGAACTGAATATTTGAGACACTAAAGCATGGCAGATACTTATTACTACGGCACGGGCCGACGCAAAACTTCCTCCGCACGGGTTTTTATTAAGAGCGGAACTGGCAACATCATCATCAACAGCCGCACTATCGATCAATACTTCGGTCGCGAGGTGGCGCGGATGATTGTGCGTCAGCCTCTGGAAACTGCAGCGGTGTCGGACAAGTTTGATTTGAATATCACGGTTAAAGGCGGTGGCAGTTTTGGTCAGGCCGGCGCTATCCGTCACGGTCTGGCAAGAGCGCTGTTGCAATACGACGAAACATTGCGAGCGCCACTGCGCCAGGCAGGATTTTTGACGCGGGACGCGCGCGAGGTAGAGCGTAAAAAAGTTGGTTTGCACAAGGCACGCAAGCGTCCACAATTCTCGAAACGTTAATATCACGGTTGTTGTTAGAATCAGCCCGGCTTTAAGTTGGGCTTTTTTTTGTATTTAAATCAGTGTGTTGATGGTTTCTCTGGTAGGCGCTCCTTGTCAGGAGGATGGTTTTTCATTACCATGACACGCCTTTTTATGCCCGCACTCTGTGTGCGAAGGTAACGCTTAGCTGTTAGTTCAGCCTGTCTTTTTTCTGCGGTTTTTTAAGGGGAGCTCATATGAGCAATGACGGTGTCAATCAGGGGCGTCGCCGCTTTCTGACTGGAGCCACCTGCGTGGTTGGTGCAGCAGGGGCGGTGGGAGCAGCAGTTCCGTTTGTCGGTTCCTGGTTTCCGAGCGCTAAAGCCAGGGCGGCTGGCGCGCCAGTACAGATAAATATTGGCAAAATCGAGCCGGGCCAGATGATTGTCGAGGAATGGCGCGGCCAGCCCGTGTATATCGTGCGTCGTTCGGCCGAGGCGCTGGCTTCGCTCGGTAATCTGACTGACAAACTGCGTGATCCCCAGTCCGAAAAATCTACCCAGCCGACCTATGTTGATTCCGAGACCCGATCCATCAAAGCTGAATACCTGATTATGGTGGGGCTATGTACACACCTGGGTTGTGCGCCGAAATACCGGCCAGAAGTAGGCGCCGCTGATCTGGGTGGCGCTGAATGGTTGGGAGGATTTTTCTGTCCCTGTCACGGTTCCAAATTTGATTTGGCGGGACGTGTTTATAAAGGTGTGCCGGCACCTCTGAATTTGAGTGTGCCGCCCCATAGCTATGAAAGCGAAAATGTTGTGGTGATAGGTATCGATCAGGAGGCGGCATCATGAAGTGGCTGGTCGCATTGTGGAGCTGGGTTGATGATCGTTTGCCGGTACAGCGGGCATGGGATACTCACATGGCCAAGTACTACGCACCAAAGAATTTTAATTTCTGGTATTTCTTTGGCGTGTTGTCCTTGCTCGTGCTGGTCAACCAGTTTCTGACTGGTATTTGGCTGACTATGAGTTTTGAGGCGTCGTCCGAGGATGCTTTTGCGTCCGTCGAGTACATCATGCGTGATGTCGATCTAGGCTGGATATTGCGCTACATGCATTCCACTGGCGCGTCGGCATTTTTCCTGGTGGTTTATCTCCACATGTTTCGCGGCTTGCTCTACGGTTCCTATAAGGCACCTCGGGAGCTGGTCTGGTTGTTTGGTATGGCTATCTACCTGGCGCTGATGGCAGAAGCCTTCCTTGGCTATGTGTTGCCATGGGGTCAGATGTCGTACTGGGGTGCACAGGTGATTATTTCACTGTTTGGCGCGATACCCTATATCGGCGATGCCATCGTTGAGTGGGTGCGCGGCGATTATTTGATCTCCGGTATCACCCTGAATCGGTTTTTTGCCCTGCACGTCGTGGCTGTGCCGATCGTTTTACTGGGGCTAGTTGTGCTGCATTTGCTGGCTTTGCACGAGGTCGGATCAAACAACCCAGACGGCGTAGAAATCAAGAAACACAAAGATAAAAATGGAATTCCACTGGATGGCATTCCTTTTCATCCCTATTACACGGTGCACGATCTGGTACCCGTGGTGGTTTTTCTCTTTGTCTTCTGCTTCATCATTTTCTTTATGCCAGAAATGGGCGGCTATTTTATCGAGCACGCTAATTTTGAAGAAGCTAACGCGCTGAAAACACCGGAACACATTGCGCCGGTATGGTATTTCACACCGTTTTATTCCATGTTGCGCGCCGTGACTTTCGAGATCGGCCCGTTAAATGCCAAGTTTATGGGCTTTTTGGCGATGGCGGCAGCCATCGCGATACTGTTTGTTCTGCCCTGGCTTGACCGGAGCAAAGTAAGATCTTTCCGCTATAAGGGACGCATTACTGGTGTCATGTTGCTCCTGTTCGCGGCCTCGTTTGTGATTCTGGGTGTATTGGGCGTAAAACCGCCGACAGAGGACCGCAATTTGCTGGCGCAAATCAGCATGGTGCTCTATTTCGCCTTTTTTGTGACCATGCCGGTATGGTCTGTTAAGGGCAGCGGGTTTTCGCCACTCAGATTCGTACTTCCCGGCCTGTTTGGGTTCGGTTTTATTGCACTCGGCCTTCCTGATGAAGAAAAACACCTGTCGCTACTGCTTAGAAGTTTCTCAATTGCGCTGGGCGTGTTCTTCCTGATACTTCCAGTTCTGGTTGACAGGGACACTGTGAAACCGGAACCCGAAAGAATTACCATGGACGGCGGCATGGGCTTTTGGCGTTCGATGGCCGCGCTGATTGTTGTTCTGGGGCTGATAGTTATTCCACTTAAAGCAGCCGGTTCTGAGTCAAACTTCGATTGTGGCACGATTGCCTGTGATGCTTTTGAAGCCGATGAGAGTGACAAAGCCTCCTTGCAACATGGTGCGAAACTCTTTGTTAATTATTGCATGGGTTGCCATTCCGCCAAGTATTCTCGTTGGGAACGAGTGGCTGATGATCTCGGCATTCCTCATCAAATGGCGCTGAACAATCTGGTGTTTAGCGGACAGAAAATTGGTGGGTTGATGGAGATATCAATGGCCAGCGCCTCGGCGAAGCAATGGTTTGGCGCGCCTCCGCCTGACCTTACTCTGGTAAGCCGAGCACGATCACCGGAGTGGGTGTATACTTACCTGCGCAATTTTTATGCGGACAGTAGCAGACCGCTCGGGGTTAACAACAAAGTATTCAAAGATGTTGGCATGCCCCATGCACTCCTTGACCTGCAGGGCTTGCCCGGTTGCGCGCCAGGCCCGGTACTGGCCGCTAACGGGGGTGTCAAGGTGGATCCGCTGACCAGCAAGCCCGTGCTGGATGATCCCTGCGGAAACTACCAGCTACTCACCGAAGGTCAGTTGTCGCCAGCGCAATTTGATGGCGCAGTTTACGATCTGGTTAATTTCCTGGCCTATATAGCTAACCCGGTAGCAGGGGAAAGCCGCAGGATTGGAACATATGTCTTGCTTTTTATTGCGTTCCTGCTGGTTTGGGTTTGGCTACTGAACCGTGAGTACTGGAAGGATGTTCACTAGACCGGGGCTACTACGCCTGGGTATTTATTGAAAATCATTGGTTCAAAAATTAACCTGAGGTGGTGGTAATGGGAATAGTCACGAAAAGGTCTTCGATGACATTGTTTTCCGATCCGGCATGCCATTACTGCCATCGGGTGCGCATTGTCCTGGCGGAAAAGGGCGTGACGGTCGATATTGAAAATGTTGATCCGGCGATGGTGCCGGAAGAGTTGACTGAACTTAACCCGTACGGCTCCGTGCCGACGCTAGCAGACAGAGATCTGTCGCTCTATGAATCCAAGGTAATGATGGAGTATCTTGATGAGCGGTTCCCTCATCCGCCGTTATTGCCAGTTTATCCGGTAGCCAGAGCGCTACATCGCCAGTATATGCATCGTATAGAGCAAGACTGGTGCGTAAAGGCTGATCTGATTCTTGCCAAGGGTGAAACGAAGGCTGCAGATGTGGCGCGTAAGGAGTTGCGCGATAGCTTATTAGGCATTGCGCCGATATTTATGGATAAACCCTATTTTATGCATGAGGAATTTACCCTCGTCGATTGCAGTATGGCTCCGCTTCTATGGCGCTTACAGATGCTGGGTGTCAAGTTGCCCAGTAGCCAGCAGGCCAAGCCACTGTTAGGGTACATGAGACGTATTTTTGAACGTCCCGCGTTTCGCGCCAGTTTGACTGAGGCTGAACGGGATATGAACATCTGACACGATGCCAGAGTCCCTGCGGACCTGGCTGACGGATGCCAGCAGCGCAGCGACGAATCCTGGGGTGGTTATTATGGATATGACATCAAATCGTCCGTATCTCATTCGCGCGTTTTATGACTGGATTGTAGACAACGGTTGTACGCCTAACCTGGTGGTAGACGCGTTGGTTCGCGGGGTGGAAGTGCCGCAGAGTTATGTAGCTGATGGCCAGATAGTGCTAAACATAGCGCCGCGTGCGGTCACAAGGTTTGCCATGGACAATGACGGCATCAGTTTTAATACCCGCTTTGGAGGGTTACCGACTGATGTCAAGATACCGTCAGGCGCCGTGATCGGCATATACGCCCGTGAAAATGGTCAGGGTATGGCCTTTCAGGCAGATGAAAATCCGGAGCCACCACCTGCTGTTGGCTCACCACCTGTCACGGGTGGCGATACGAAGCGGCGGTTGCGAGTAGTCAAATAAATAACTAAAACCGGGTGTCCAGCCAGACCGGCATTCTGGTAGGCGATCAGACAAGTTAAAAAACGGCAAAAGCTGGCAATAATGGAGGCAACCATGAGTGATCAACTTGTAATTTGCGGTTACGCACGTACGCCGATGGGCGGCATGATGGGCGCGTTGGCGGATATGTCAGTGTCGCAACTGGGCGCGTCAGCCATAGCGGCCGCGCTACAACGTGCTGGCGTCGATAAGACCGCTGTTGATGAGGTGTTGATGGGTTGTGTGCTGCCTGCTGGTACGGGTCAGTCGCCGGCTCGCCAGGCAGCATTGGGTGCCGGCTTGCCAGTCGGTGTTGGCACCACGACGGTCAACAAGATGTGCGGTTCCGGTATGAAAACAGTGATGATGGCCTGCGACACGTTGGCTGCTGGCCAGGTTGATATGGTGGTCGCCGGTGGTATGGAGAGCATGAGCAACGCGCCTTATATTCTCAGTAAAGCGCGCAGCGGCTATCGCATTGGCCACGGTGAAATGCTTGATCATATGTACATTGATGGCTTGCAGGACGCCTATACAGGCGGGCTGATGGGCGTTTTTGCTGAACAATGCGCAGACAAATATACGTTCACCCGGGAAGACCAGGATGCCTATGCTCTGGAGTCGCTGCGCCGCGCCAATCAGGCTATTGAACAAGGTAACTTCAAGGCCGAGATCGTACCCGTCACAGTGAAGAGCAAAAAGGCTGAAAAGCTTGTCGATATCGATGAGCAGCCGGGCAATGCCAGACCGGAAAAAATTCCGAATCTGGGCCCCGCATTTCGCGAAAACGGTACCGTTACCGCTGCTAATTCGAGCTCTATTTCTGACGGCGCCGCCGCACTTGTGATTACACGGCAGAGCATCGCTGAGCAGCAGGGGCTGACGCCGCTTGCCGCAATCCGAGGCTATACGCAGTTTGCGCAGGAGCCCGAGTGGTTTACCACCGCGCCGGTCAGTGCCATAGATAAGCTACTGAAAAAGGTAGGCTGGTCAGTTGATGATGTTGATCTTTTCGAAATTAACGAAGCTTTTGCGGTTGTCGCCATGGCGGCAATGCGTGAACTTAATTTGCCCCACGACAAGGTTAACGTGCACGGCGGTGCCTGCGCGCTGGGTCACCCGCTCGGCGCTAGTGGCGCAAGGATTATGGTCACTTTGCTAGCTGCTTTGCAGACTTATGGTAAACATAAGGGCGTGGCTAGTCTTTGTATTGGTGGTGGTGAAGCCACCGCGGTGGCGGTGGAGCTGCTATAGGCCACGGACGGCATGTAAACCACACGCGACAGGTACAATAAAAAAGCCCGGCTCAGCCGGGCTTTTTTATGTGACGTTTTTATTCGCACCGCCATTGGCAGGGGTTGTTTACGGCGTTTTTTGCGCGTCATCGGGGTGCGCTACCCGGTATTTCATTAACGGCGGTTGCTGGTTTTTGTTCAGTTTCGTGATCTGATCTTCCAGTGCCCGATCATCCACGGTCATGCGTTCCCTGTGGCGCAAATAATCCAGCCAGTTGTCGATGACGATGATTTCCGTGTACGTCATTGCGCCGTCGTGTTGCAGGCTCCACGCTTGCGCGCCGTTGCGTTTGCGCACCGCACGCACCAGGTTGATAAGTTGCAGGAAGGCTGCCCGGTGCGGTTTTTCAATATGGTATTCGCGGGCCACTGTCACCGGACCATCGGTATGGCGGAACTGGTTGCCAATGATCGGTTGCCAGTGTTCTGACGGCGTGTGATCGCGGTCGGTATTGTTAAGGGGCAGACGTTTGCCCAACAACACAGTTGCCAGGGCGCCCAGTCCAGCGGCGGTCAGGCTGGTCGCTATACCGAGTTCGTCGGCGAGATAGCCCCACACTGCACTGCTCGGCGCGGCACTGGCGCCATACGCGAGCATGAAAACCGCCAATGCGCGAGCGCGCACCCAGTCGGGCACCGTCAGCTGGCAAGCGACAATCAGCGCTGAGAATGTGGTTATCCATGCAAAACCTACCAGCACGGCTATCAAACTGACAGCCCACAGTGTCGTGGCACCAGACAACAGGATAAGACCGCACCCGTACAGCGCCGAGGTGATCCCGAACAGTTTATTCCTCGGCCAGCGACGGTACAGTCGAGGCATCACTATTGCGCCGGTCACTGAACCGACACCGGTCAATGCCATCAGTGCGCCGTAGGTTTGCGCGCTCGCTTCGAAATTACGGATCAGCAGTGCCGGCATCAGCGACCAAAAAGCGCTGGCGAAAACAAAGAATGCTACGCATCGCGCCAGGACAATACGCAAATCCGGGTCGTGAATCGTGTAAGTAATACCACCTTTTAGCGCCCGCGAAAAACGCTCAGGAGGCAGGGTGCTTTGAACCCCGACAGTTCTTGGGAACCGTAAATACAGGACCGTGGTGATGATGACAAAGGACACGGCATTGATGGCGAAAACCGCGTATGGACCGGAAAACGCAATAATAAACCCGCCTGCTGCTGGACCAATAGCCTTGCTGGCATTGGTACTCAGTGAGTTCAGGGTGATTGCGTTATGAAGTTCATTTTTCGGCACAAAAGCCGGGATACAGGCAGAAAAAGCCGGGCGCATCATGGCGTTGCCTGTAGCCAGGGCGAAGGTCAATATCAGCAACCACCACTCGGTGGTAAGTTGTTGGTAGGTCAGCAGGGTTAGTACCGTGGCGGACAAAAGCATCCAGAGATGCAATGCGAGTAACATTTTGCGCCGATTGAAAATGTCTGCGAGGGTACCTGCCGGGTAGGACAGCAACAGAAATGGCAGTGTAGTCGAGGTCTGAATGAGGGCAATCATCAGGTTCGAGGCAGCGAGGCTGGCCATCATCCAGGTGACACCAACCTCGTTCATCCAGGTGCCAATATTGGAAGCCGTTATGGCAATCCACAGGGCACGGTAGAGCGGAAATTGTAACGGCGACCAAACGCTATTGCTTAACTGCATACTAACTTTTGTTGTGCGTCCAATTGGGTAATAGTTGCAATGGCGACGGCGGCGGGATATCCAGGTGTAGAGGCGAGATAGATTCAAACGTAACTAACGGAAACCCTGCGGTCGACTCGTCATTGTACGCCATCGCGCTTTGCGGTGACTCGGAGAATACGCCGATATAGCCTTCAGGTTGGCTGTTAGAGGGCTTTTGCTATGACAGCACAAAGCGGTCAACGTGATGTTGCACGGGCAGGCGATCGGTATTGCGCTCGTTAACGGTTAGTTGTTTCCGCCCAGTCTGGGATTATGCCCCGGAGGGCGCGCGCTCGGGTAGTCCTTGCCAGCGTTTAACAAGGGACGTTTCAACGCCCATATAATCCAGCGTTCTTCCGACAGTTTGGTCGACAATATCAGCAATACTTGTCGGCGCATTGTAAAAAGCCGGGACTGGGGGCGCTATCACGCCACCCATTTCGGTAATGGTCACCATGTTGCGCAGGTGTACCAGATGTAACGGGGTTTCCCTTGGCAACAACACCAATTTTCGCCGTTCTTTCAGGGTGACGCTTGCTGCGCGGCAGATCAGATTGTTATCGAGTCCCGCCGCGATGGCGCCGAGCGTGTTCATGGAACAGGGCGCGATAATCATACCGGCAGTTAAAAAGGAGCCGCTCGAAATGGCTGCGGAGATATCGCGGTGATGGTGTACTACATCGGCCAGGGCCTCGATCTCCGCCTTACTGGCGTCACTTTCATGTTGCGCGGTCAGCGCTCCGGCGGGTGATAACACTAAGTGTGTCTCTATGGTCGCGATCGGTGCCAGCACCTGTAGCAAGCGAATGCCATAGATGGCGCCGGTCGCGCCGGTGATGGCAATGATTAAACGTGTTTTCATGGTGACTCGCTGATTGGCAGCCAGGGTCGGCGCTCGTGAACCAAGCTGAGCTGAACGCGGCGACACAGCATGTCCGTCGTACTAGGGACGGACGTCGAAATCGCAAAATGTACACTGGTTTGATTCACTCTTGTCCTTCGCGATAGCTCTGGCCATATCATGATTGGCTGCATTCTCTCAAGTGAGAGCGGTTAACGTAAGAGCGGGTAGTCTCGTCCTAACCAAAGGCCTCGTTAATTTTAACGGTCGGTATTTCAGTATAGAAATTCAGCCGTGTGGCTTGAGGCGTCAGGCTTTGCTGCAGTTTACATGATCAGACGGGGTGAAATAACGGTCACTTGATACAACAGTAAGGGCAATGAGCGCAGCAAAGATACGTCTGGCAGGCTTGTTTTGGTCGTTGTTTCCCCTAGACGCTGGGGCCTTGCCCGATAGGTTTATAGTTGGATAATTGTGCAGTTTGGCAGATGTTGAAACACGGTAGCTGTGCATTTAATGTTTAAAATAATCTCAATGGCGGGCCAGATGTTAAATTTAAGTTTACATACCGTCCTGAATCACTTTAAATCAAGTGGTTGCCGAAGGTCAGGCGCCAGGCGCTTTTTTGGCCTGCTTGTTCGCACTAACAAAATAATTGGGGTTTACCTTATATGTCCGTTTCCCAACGCTCTTGTGGGGTGCTTGCTGCGCTCATTGTATGCGCTATGTTTACCGGTTGCGGGCAGGATGCGGGCCCTGTGGGCGGTGCTGGCGTCGTAGAAGTGGTGGTTGAAGAGGTAACCGCAACCGACGTGCCGTTCCAAACCGAGCTGCCCGGTCGGGTAGCCGCATTTCGTGTGGCGGAGATTCGACCACAAGTCGGTGGTATTTTACAGAAACGGTTATTCGAGGAAGGCAGTACTGTTGCCGCTGGCGATCAACTGTATCAAATTGAGGATGCTCAATACCGTGCTAATGTGGAGCTTGCCCGAGCGGAGCTGGCGCGTAGTGAAGCCGTGCAGAAAAAGGCGCGTTTACGAGAGCGTCGCCTGGCCAGATTGATCAGTAGCAAAATGGTTAGTCAGGAAGATTATGATCTTGCGGTCGCTGAACTACGGGAGGCGCAGGCGGGGGTGGCGGCGGCGCGAGCGGCGCTGACATCGGCGGAAATCGATTTGGGTTTTACCCGGATTGTGGCGCCGATAGCCGGGCGCATCGGTAAGTCAAAGCTCACCGAGGGCGCGTTGCTGGAGGCTGAGCAGGAAAAGGAGCTGGCTGTTATCCAGCAGATAGACCCGGTTTTTGTCGATATTACCCAGTCCAGTACAGAGATGTTGCGCTTAAAGCGGGTAGAATCTTCAGGTGGCCTGGTACGTGCTACTGAGACTATGGCGCTGCACCTGGCCCTGGATGATGGCTCAGATTACCAGCACAGCGGCACCCTGGGGTTTTCTGAAGTGAGTGTCGACGAGAGCACTTCATCGGTGACCCTGAGAGGAGTGGTGCCGAATCCAGATAATTTGCTGTTACCGGGTATGTTCGTACGGGCCAGGCTTGAGCAAGGTGTGAGGAAAGCTAGCATCATGGCGCCGCAGCGTGGCGTTACCTATGACTATGCCGGCAGACCTACCGCCATGGTTGTGGGTGAGGGGAATAAAGCCGAGCTTAGAGAGCTTAAGACCGCTCAGGCTATTGGTGATCAGTGGTTAGTGCTGTCGGGTCTGGAAGTAGGCGATCGGGTCATCGTTGAAGGCTTGCAGAAAATCAAGCCGGGGGTGGCAGTGAGCCCCGTGAGTGCCTCTGAATCCAGTAGCGCAGAACCAGAGTAAGGGCCAGCTGATGTCTGATTATTTTATCGACAGGCCGATTTTCGCTCTGGTCATTGCCCTCATTGTCATGATCATTGGTGCTGTTTCTATTACTCAGCTTCCCATTGAACAGTACCCAGAGGTGGCGCCGCCCGGCGTGACCATCAACGCTATCAATCCCGGGGCGTCAGCGCAGACGGTTCAGGACACCGTGATTCAGGTCATCGAACAGGCCATGACTGGCATCGACAATATGCTGTACATGTCTTCGACCAGTGACTCGTCGGGTCGGGGCGAAATTCGGGTTAACTTTTTACCCGGTACAGACCCAGACATTGCTCAGATGCAGGTGCAGAACAAGCTGCAGGCGGCCATGTCGAAGCTGCCCCAGGCGGTGCGGGATCAGGGTGTCACCGTCAATAAAGCCGCCACCGGTGTGATGATGGTGGTCGCGATTAGCTCGACCGACGGGCGCTATGACACCTACGATGTGGGCGATTACATGGCAACCCATATTATCGAGCCGATCAGCCGGATCAACGGCGTCGGTGAAGCCTCATTGTTCGGCGCGCAGTACGCCATGCGGGTCTGGCTGGACGCGGACAAACTCAACAATTATCAGATTACGCCTGGTGAGGTGAACGCGGCGATTCGCTCTGAGAATGCACAGATTCCAGCGGGAGAACTGGGTGCCGGGCCGGCCCTGCCAGGTCAGCAGTTGAATGCCACCATTCTTGCCCAAACCCTGTTAAAAACGCCAGAGGAATTCGGGGATATTCTCTTGCGGGTAAATCCTGATGGTTCCTCGGTATATTTGCGTGATGTTGCCCGTATAGAAGTCGGCGGTGCTGACTACCAGTTTCTGGGGCACTTTCAAGGTCGAGCGGCGGCAGGCATGGCGGTTCGCCAGGCTTCCGGTGCGAATGCCATTGAGACCTCTGCGGCGGTCAAAGCGAAGCTGGACGAGTTATCCCAATTTCTTCCTGAAGGTATGCTGCTTGAGCTTGCCTATGACACCACGCCTTTTGTCGAGGTCTCGATTATCGAGGTGGTAAAGACCTTGTTTGAAGCCGTGGTGCTGGTGTTTTTTGTGATGTACCTGTTTTTGCAGAATCTGCGGGCGACACTTATTCCGACCATTGCGGTGCCCGTAGTGTTGCTAGGTACCTTTGGTGTACTGCAGGCCTTTGGCTATTCCATTAATACATTGTCGATGTTTGGCATGGTGCTGGCGATTGGTCTGCTGGTTGATGATGCCATTGTTGTGGTGGAAAACACCGAGCGTTTGATGAGTGAGAAAGGGCTATCGGCCCGCGAGGCGACCCGACAGTCCATGCGTCAAATTACCGGTGCTTTGATCGGTATCGGTGTGGTGCTCTCGGCAGTGTTTGTGCCCATGGCATTTTTCCCTGGGTCATCGGGCGCCATTTATCGACAATTTTCGGTCACCATTGCCACGGCGATGATTCTGTCGGTGCTGGTAGCGCTGATCCTCACGCCGGCCTTATGTGCCGCTATGTTGAAGTCCATTGATCCTGAAAAACTTCACGTCAGCACCGGGTTTTTCGGTTGGTTTAACCGGGGTTTTGATAAAGCCTCGCTGTGGTATCAGGCCAGCGTTAGTAACATGCTCAAAAAATTGGCGCGTTATTTTATTCTGTACGGCGTCATTATTGTTGCGGTGGCATGGTTGTTTCAACGTATGCCGACTTCATTTATTCCTGAAGAAGATCCGGCGCTGATGTTTGCCCTGGTGCAAACCCCAGAGGGGGCGACGATGGAGCGTACCCGCGAAGTGATGGAGCAGATCGAGGAATACTTCAGAGAAGAGCAGGCCGACACCGTGGCCACCGTCTATTGTGTGGTGGGCTCTAATTTTATGGGCCGGGGCCAGAACGCCGGGCAATGCTATATCAAAATGCATGACTGGAGTGAGCGGCCGCTGGATTCTCAACACGTTAAAGTAGTGTCCCGGCAGTCCACCATGGATCTGGCAAAAATTAAGGATGCTCGCATCTTCATTATTTATCCGCCGCCGATTCGTGGCCTGGGTAATGCAGCGGGTGTGGATTTTATGCTCAAGGATGTCAGCGGTCAGGGCCATGCCAAATTGCTGGCCGCGCGCAATCAGATATTGTTCGCCGCTTCACAAGATCCTCGGCTGACCAAAGTGCGACCCAATGGCCAGGAAGACAGGCCGCAATTTAAGGTCGAGATCGATCGTCACAAAGCCCGCGCGTTGGGCCTGTCACTGGATGAAATTAACAGTACCTTAAGCACCGTCTGGGCATCCACTTACGTGAACGATTTTGTTCACAATGATCGTGTTAAACAGGTTTACGTACAGGGTGAAACGCAGTTTCGCATGTTGCCGCAGGATATTGATCACTGGTATGTGCGGAATCGTGAAGGCGGCATGGTGCCGTTTTCTGCCTTCGCTTCCGGCCATTGGACCAAAGGGTCGCCGCGACTGGAGCGTTATAACGCAGTACCTTCGATGGAAATAATTGCTGAGGCAGCGCCGGGTTATAGCTCAGGTGATGCCATTGCCGCTCTAGAGGAAATTGCTGAAAACTTACCGCCGGGGTTTGCCTATGAATGGACCGGGGCCTCGCTTCAGGAAACCTCTTCCGGCTCCCAGGCGCCGCTGCTCTATGCAGTTTCTATGCTCTTTGTGTTCCTCTGCCTGGCTGCACTTTATGAAAGTTGGTCGATACCCTTTGCGGTCATGTTGGTGGTGCCATTAGGGGTCGTCGGTGCTCTGCTAGCAGCCTATAGCCGGGGTCTGGCCAATGATATTTTCTTCCAGGTGGCGGTTTTGACCACCATTGGCGTGGCGACTAAAAATGCCATTCTAATTGTTGAGTTTGCAAGAGAACTGCAATCCGAAGGTATGGAGCTGATAGAGGCGACCCTGATGGCAGTGCGCTTACGCCTACGGCCAATCCTGATGACCTCGTTCGCCTTTATGATTGGTGTCTTACCGCTTGCGCTGGCCTCAGGTGCTGGCTCCAGTGGTCAAAATGCTATTGGCACGGGTGTGTTGGGCGGCATGTTTACCTCCACCTTGCTGGCAATCTTTCTGGTGCCGTTGTTCTTTGTGGTAGTGAGACGCAGGTTTCCTGGAAAAACCTTAGTGCGCCTGGCTGACCATCCGGAAATACCGGATAAGTGAGGCGTGGGGAGTGAGGATGGGGTGGTTAGCCCCGGCTAGTCACTGAGCGGGCAAAGTTTATTGGGCGGTGGCCCAGGCTGATAAGTTCACCGAAGTCGGAATTTAGCAAAGACGCTCGGCGCAAATTGTCTGCGCAGGCATTGTGCGGCAAATAAATCCAGGCCTTAGTCAGATTTAAACGCTGGCATCACTTCTTTAGCAAACAATGCCAGTGAGGCGTTCAGCTTAGCTGGTTCAAGAATACCCTGTGGTAATAACAGGAACACTTCATCAAGTGGTACGGCTTTGCCGACTTCCTCTATGCGACGTTTGATGGTCTCGGGTGAGCCAACCAGCAGTTGCGGTACGCCCTGACCAAAAGGTTTCATCCATGTGTCCCAGAGCCAGGCCATTTCACCGTACCATTCCTGGGCCAGGGCATCGGTTTCGGCGCAGACCATAATGCCACCCCAGCAGGCTTGCTGGCCGGGTCGGTAGGCGATGTTGAGCCGATCCGCTTCATTACCCCACTCCGCCCATAACAGTTTCAGGAAGTCGGTATTCTCGGCAAGCACAATGGGTCGGCCCCTGTATTTGGCCCAGAACTTGGCCGAGCGCAAACTGTGGGAGAAACCACCGTACAGCGGTATGTCTTTCTGGAATGGACGGGGTGCAATGCCAATCTCATTGACTTTCATGTCGTCGGCGACGCCCTGGCCGTAAGTCCTGTAGACGGGATGATCGTGAGGATTGTGAAAATCGATCGATGGGAAATTCCAGTATTTGCCATGATGTGAAAAAGTGTCTTCGCGCAGCGCAGTAGTGACGATATCGACAAACTCAGCAAAATATTCCCGGTTATCCTCATCAACCTGGCTTTTCGCATTCCACGGCCCAACCGCCTGTAGCTGTGGCTGAATGCGGAAGTTATCGAGCCAGCGCGCCTGATAGCCCCGGACCATGCCGACACCGAGACGCCCACCCAGCATGCAGTCCAGCGTTGCAATTTTCTCGGCGGTGACCAGGGGGTTGTTGGTGGTAGAGACAAATCCACAGGGAATGATGCGTAACTTTTCGCTGTGCTGGCCGAGCCACATTGACATCAGGCAGGGGTCGTTGGAGGCTTCCATCCCTTCGATTTGCAGGTGATGCTCGGGGTGACCGAACCCAAAGTAGCCAAGCTCGTCGGCAAGCCGGGCCGATTCGCCCAGTTCAGAGAGCATGCGACGATAGAGGTTTGGGTTTTTCCCGGCCATTCCAGCTTCGAGTTCTTCGCGCCGACCGACTGTACAATAGACAAACAGATTGAATTTCATGGCAGCTTTGCCTCGGGCTTTGTTTAAGACCGTTAATTATTTTCGCGCTACTGTTGCCAATTAATTGAGCGTCTTGCGAGTTGCGCGCCTTAAGTGATGTCAGTTAAAGCAGACAGTTGGGAGAAATGCCCTACGGTGACGCTGAATTGACGATCAGCCTGGAAGGCCCGCGTCGTCATCGTGCAAGTCACGGGTGGCGACGACGTGGCAAGCCCGTTGTCAGGCGTTGACGTCGATAACCACCCGACCCTTGATCTTGCCGGCGAGAATATCCCTTGCCAGACCGGGTACATTCGCCAGCGGCTCCACGGTATATATCTCGGCAAGCAAAGCGTGATCGACCAGTTCAGCAAGCGCATCCCAGGCGCGTTGTCGGCGTGCCAGCGGCGCCATCACCGAATCTATGCCGCGCAAGGTGACACCACGCAGAATAAAGGGCATCACGCTGGTGGGTAAGCCAGCGCCGCCGGCCAGCCCGCAGGCCGCGACGATACCTTCATATTTTGTTTGAGCCAGCACAGTCGCCAATGTGTTCGCCCCCACCGTATCAACGGCGGCCGCCCAGTTTTCTGACTCAAGGGCGCCGGGATCGCGTGCCAGCTCCTCGCGGGGGATGATGGTTGAGGCCCCCAACTTGCGCAGAAAGTCACTGGTTGCGTCGACGCGTCCGGTCGATGCCGTGACCTGGTAACCCAGTTTGGCCAGCAACATCACCGCAACAGAGCCGACCCCGCCTGCTGCACCGGTGACCAGAACAGGGCCATCTTCAGGTTTCACACCCCAGTCCTGGATGGCGAGTACACACAGCATTGAGGTGTAGCCTGCTGTGCCGATGGCAGTGATTTCCTCTAGAGTGAAGGCGTCTGGCACGCGAACCAGCCACTCGGCTTTGAGGCGTTGCTTCTGGCTATACCCGCCCCAGAAACGTTCCGATAATCCGTAACCGTTAACCAGAACCCGGTCTCCTGCCTTAAAGTTCGGGCTGCGAGATTCAACAACGGTTCCGGCCAGGTCAATACCGCCAACCATAGGGTATTTGCGGACGATGGGCATGGCGCCCGTGACTGCCAGCCCGTCTTTGTAGTTGACGGTCGAATAGGCGATATCGACCAACACGTCTTCGTCGGGGAGATCAGATAACTGGAGTTTTTCAACGGAGGCACTAACAACCTTGTCATTCTTGTTGATAAGCAGTGCCGAAAATGACTCACTCATTGACATGTTCCCTGTAATACGCCCGATGGGCTTTGATTGCCTGGCAGCTTAAAACAGACTGACTTAAATCGAAGCTATTTAACAACGATTTTGGCGTACTTGCCCCGGTAGAAACCAAGGGGTTCGGCATCTGGGTTATCCATTGCGGTAACGCGCCCGACAATAATAATGTGGTCGCCGCCTTCATAGAGGTGCTCGGTATCGCACTCCAGTCGCACGCTGTAATCATTCAGTAGCGGCACGCCGCCGCGCCCCTCGGTCCAGCCTAGCGCACTGAATTTGTCGACGTCTTTAGTGGCAAACAGGCGTGAGACATCTTCCTGGCCCTCATGCAGCACATGGATTGCAAAATGTTTGGCCTCGATAAACGCATCATAGCAATTGGCATTTTTCGCAATCGCCCAGAGAACCAGCGGTGGATCAAGCGATACAGAGGAAAAACTGTTCGCCGTACAGCCGACATTTTCACCATCTTTGCTTCTCGCGGTGACCACGGTAATGCCGGTAGCAAAGCAGCCCATGGCATCTCTAAATTCTCTTGCATCTAAAGTCATAGTTGTTTTCCCCAATACACTAAATTAGCTTCCGCCAACAAAACCAAAACTGGATTTAACAGAAAACCTGCTAGCTAAGTGCGCTAACAGGTTTATGCAAACCGATAACCCCCGGAAATCCGCCAACCAGCGTCGCGGCTGGAGCGGTGACTTGCAGTGGGCACTGTGGCCCAATGCAAGTAATGTAACACAGGGTTTGGAGTGGTGGAATATCAGGGATTTGCTTTCACCGCCGGGCGTTCGGATACCTTGGCGTACCAGGCGCGCAAATGTACGCAGTCGTCTGGGATGCCCTTTTTAATCCATTTGGCGAAATCACAGGTCACCAGCGTGGTGATGTCTGCCATGGAGTAAAAATCACCGGCGACATAGCGATGCCGGGCCAGTTGCTGGTCGAAATCCTTGAAGAAGTCGGCGACGCGAAGTGCGCCCCGCGCGGCGAGCTCTGGAGACTGAGGATAGTTGTGCGGACCGACTACCGCCCGGTCGGTGAAACCTTTGGCGGTGTTGCGAAACACTTCGGCGACAGCGAGCAGGCCATTCATAAAGGCGAGGTGTTCCCACATCTCGGCCAGGCCTTTTTCTGGCGCGGTGCGGCCCAGCATCGGTGTTTCGGGATGAATGTCCTCAAAATACCTGGTAATGCCGCGAATCTGGCTGATGCAGGTGCCGTCCTCAAGCTCCAGCATGGGAATGTCGCAGGCTGGATTTTTACTACGATATGCTTCCTGGAGATGTTCGCCCGCGCCGAGGTCGACGGGTACCCGCTCCACCTCAATGCCTTTTTCTGCCAGAAAGATATTGACCCGACGAGGGTTGGGCGCTTGCGGGAAGTCGTATAGCTTCATATTTTGTCTCCGTAACGCGATGAGATTAAGGGTGGAATTTTGTGGTGGGCAGAATATCGCCATGTCCGCAGAACGGACGTTCAAAAATGATAGCACACAAGCAAGCGGGAGCAACACGAGGGGGCTGTTAGACGTCGTAAGCGGCCACGGACTCGATTCAGGGCGCGGAATAGGTTAACCGGGCCACTGTTTTCATCTACCATGAAAAGGTATTTGCCTTGAGGATGACCCGTGCGCGACCCGCTGTCTGACCCGCAACGACAACGTTTCAGTCGGCAGATTTTGTTGCCGTCTTTTGGTTTCGATGGACAGGAGGCCCTGCTCAATGCCTCGGTGCTGATGATCGGGGTTGGCGGTCTTGGCTGCGCCGCTGCGCAATATCTCGTTGCCGCTGGCGTGGGTCGTCTGACGCTGGTTGACTTTGATCGGGTTGACGTCAGTAATCTGCATCGCCAGGTGCTGTATGGCGATGCAGATAAGGGTCGGCTTAAAACTGAATCGGCGGTAGCGGCCTTGCGGCGCTTGAATGCAGGTGTTGAGTTGCACGGTATCGCAAAAAAACTTGCCGATGAGGCCCTGTTTGCTGAGATCAATGACGCTGATGTAGTCATGGATTGCAGCGATAATCTCGCCACGCGCCAGCAATTGAATCAGCTTTGCAATAAGGCGCAGGTTCCTCTTGTGTCGGGTGCGGCGGTGCGTCTGGAGGGTCAGGTTGCCGTGTTTCCGATGACTCAGGATAGCCCGTGCTACCACTGTTTCAGTCACACCTTTGGCGAGCAGCAGCTCAGCTGTGTGGAATCAGGGGTGCTTGGCCCGGTGGTCGGTATCGTTGGCGCCTTTCAGGCTCTGGAGGCGATAAAGGTCATCAGCGGGCTTGGCGTCACCCTCGCCGGGAGGGTCATGCTACTCGATGCCACCTACAGTCAATGGCAGACATACCAAATTGAGCGTTGCGCGGATTGCCCGGTTTGTGGGAGTGAAAGTAGCAGTGGAGGTGGCAGTGGAAGTGGGAATATTGCCAGTGACTAACGTAACGGGCAACAGCGAGACACGAACAGGGCTGATGCCCCTGGCAGAAGCCAGGCAACGCATGCTGGATGCAGTCGAGACGATCGGTGAGACTGAAATGGTTGCCCTGGAGGGACTGGACGGGCGCGTTCTTGCCGACCCCATTATTTCGCCACTCGACTCCCCACCGGCCGATAATTCGGCGATGGACGGTTACGCACTGCGTTATGGAGATTTGAGCGCTGATGCCCGCTTCACGGTTGTTGGCAAAGCCATGGCAGGCGCGCCATTCAAAGGCCGCGTCAGGCCAGGTCAGGTGGTGAGGATCATGACGGGCGCAGAAATACCCGCAGGCGCTGATACGGTGGTCATGCAGGAAAACGCCACACTGTCCCGATCTGCCAGCCCGGAAAGTGATCTGGTTAGTTTTACCGACCCGTCGCTGAGGCTGGGCGAAAACGTGCGCCGACGGGGTGAGGATATTACGCTAGGCGCGCAGGTGCTCAGCTCGGGACGCCGAATTGGCCCGGTGGATATCGGCCTGCTGGCGACCCTGGGGTTAAGCCAGGTCAGGGTGATGAAACCGCTCACGGTGGCCCTGTTTGCCAGCGGTGATGAACTGCGCCCGCCCGGACACGTGCTGGCGCCGGGCGAAATCTACGACAGCAACCGTTATTTTCTGAAAGCGATGCTGGTGAGGCTCGGGTGCGCGGTGATCGACCTCGGTGTGATCGCCGATGATATTGATCAGCTGCGCGAGGCGTATCGACAAGCTGACCAACAAGCCGATGCAGTCGTTACCTGCGGTGGTGCGTCGGTTGGCGAAGCCGATTATGCACAGCGGTTACTCGGTGAACTGGGCGAGGTCAACTTCTGGAAAGTCGCCATCAAACCAGGCAAGCCCTTTATGTTTGGCCGCTTGAGTAACAGCGTATTTTTCGGCTTGCCCGGCAATCCTGTTTCGGCGCTAGTGACGTTCCATCAACTGGTACTGCCGGTCCTGCAGAAAATGCAGGGTGCGCAGGAATCCCCTGCGCTGACCCTGACCGCGCTTACGACCTGCGATATTCGGCGCAATCGCCTGCGGCTGGATTTGCAGAGAGGGTTGTACCAGGCCGATGACAAAGGGGGGTTTGAAGTGACGCCCGATCGACAGCAAAGTTCTGGTGCGCTGGGCCCCATGAGCCGTTGTAACTGCTTTATTTTACTCGCTGCCGGAACCAGCCCCGCGCGCGCTGGCGATGCTGTCGAAATTTTGCCCTTTGACAGATGGCTACAGTGATACTAAATCAACCTGAATTTAGTTGCGAAGCCACTTTTAAGCTGGCTGCTTTTGAGTAATTCACTTTTAAATCCTCGAGCTCTAAGCCCTGGGGTTCCAAATGCAGAGATCTTAAATACCCGGCTTCAAATACTCAGGCTTTAAATACACAGATTTTAAACATACGGGGAATAACATGACCAGAAAGCACATATTAGCGGGCGTCAAAGTGCTCGATTTTACCCAGCATGTGGCGGGGCCATCCTGCACACGCATGATGGCGGAAATGGGCGCCGAAATTATCAAGGTGGAGTTAGCGCCCTTTGGCGACCAGATACGTTATGTCGGTTATCAAAAAGGTGGTCGCGGGCTGTATTTTCTTCAACAGAATCGCGGCAAGGACAGTCTCTGTATCGACGTGAAAACCGAGAAGGGTAAAGCAATCCTCTACGAATTGATTAAAAAGGTCGACGTGCTTATCGAGAACTTCGCCCCCGGCGTCATCGGTCGCCTGGGCTGTGGCTGGGACGTGGTTCACGAACTCAACCCTCAGTGCATCATGTGTTCCATATCCACCTTTGGTCAGACCGGCCCGCTGGCGGACTTGCCCGGCTTTGACTACATCGGTCAGGCCTATTCCGGCATCACCAGCCTGATCGGCGAAGCGGATAAGCCGCCAAGCATACCGGCGGCGGCCATCGGCGACACCATGACCGGTGCCCATGCACTGGCGGCGATTAATGGCGCTTTATTTCACCGCGCCATGGGCGGCGAGGCCGAATATATCGATGTCACTTTGCTGGACAGTTATTTCCACTGCCATGAAATGTACGTGGGTATGTACAGCGCCAGCGATGGCAAACTGGTGCCCCGCCGTAACGGCGCCCATCAACGGCTGGGTTGCCCCATGGGTGTGTTCCAGGGCAAAGACAGCCATATCATGATTATCGCCACCCATCCCCAGTGGCAGCGTTTGTGTGATGTGATGGGCATGCCCGAGCTGCGCACCGATCCCCGCTTTGAAGACCCGAATAACCGCACTCGCCACCGCCACGAGTTAATACCCATTATCGAAGCGTGGCTGCAAAGCCAGCCCAGCGATAAAGACACCATCGCCAAACTCGAAAAAGCCCGTATCCCGGTAGCGCCGGTCTTGTCGTTGCCCGAAGCCATGAACCATCCACATCTGGTCGAGCGGGGCACCGTGCGGACGGTCACCCAGCGCGGCGCTGGTACCTTCAAAATGCCCGGCATGCCCCTGCGCTTTGGCAGCTTTCCCGCCGAAAATGAACTGGAAGCACCCTATCGGGGTGAGCACAACTTGAAGGTACTCAGCGAGTATCTGGGTTATGACGCAGCCCAGGTGGCGGCTTTAACGGCGGAAGGCATCCTGTTAGATGAAGAGGTGCCTGAGGGGGAGGCGACAGCGATTAAGGTTTGAGTCTTACTGTTGAATATTAGACAGACTTTCTATGTCAAGGGATGGGGCGAAAGGGGAGAGGTATCCTGGACACACCTGCGAGTACTCAATGCTTTGAAAGCAGGTTTCTCACAATTCGCTCAAGACACTGGGTTAGTGAGGTGTGGCGGTAATCCCCCCATTTTTAACCGAAGTTAAAGATGGAAGGTTAAGCAGCTAGCGCCAATTTCTGTATTGGTGTTATGCCGCCAAGGCCCATATTGGGTCGTTCGTTGTTGTAAGTCCAGAGCCAGCGTGTCGCGTAATCCTGCACTTCAGCGATACTGTCAAACAGATATTGACTGAGCCAGTCGTAACGGACCGTGCGGTTGTAGCGCTCCACATAGGCATTTTGTTGCGGGTTGCCCAGCTGGATAAAACACAACTCAATACCACGATCTTCAGCCCATGTCGCCAATACAGCACTGATGTATTCAGGCCCATTGTCACAGCGAATTTGTCGGGGCTTGCCTCTCCACTCAATTGTTTGATCCAGCGCTCGCTTCACCCTCTCAGCAGGTAAAGAAAAGTCGACATCGATGGTTAAGCCCTCACGATTGAAGTCGTCGATCACATTGAACAGCCGATAACAGCGACCATCTGAAAGTTGATCATGCATAAAATCCATGGACCAACAGTTATTCATTTGAGTCGGAACTTCGAGAGGTTCAGGATTTTCCCGCACCAATCGCTTCTTGGGTTTGATCCGTAAATTAAGCTCCAGCTCTCGATAAATCCGGTACACCCGTTTGTGGTTCCAGAGATAATTTTTCACATTTCGAAGATACAAGAAGCACAGCCCAAAACCCCAGTTCCGCTGATTGTGGGTTAGTCTGATTAGCCAGTCAGCAATCTGTTCATTCTCCCGGCTCAACTTGGGCTGATAGCGGTAGCAGGTCTCGCTGACGACAAAAATACAACAGGCCAATCGAATGCTTACCCTTCCTCGGCCTACCGCCTCCTGCGCCATTTCGCGGCGCTGGGACGGCGTTACCACTTTTTTGCCATGGCCTCCTGGATGATTTCGGATTTAAGCCGTTCTTCAGCGTACATCTTCTTTAGCCGCCGATTTTCATCCTCTAATTCCTTGAGCCGGCTCATCATCGAAGCATCCATGCCGCCGTATCTGCTGCGCCATTTGTAGAACGTTGCCGTACTCATGCCATGCTCTCGACACAGCTCTGGCACAGGGGTTCCAGCCTCGCCCTGCTTGAGTATGGCCATGATTTGACTGTCTGAATATCTTGATTTTTTCATGTGAATCTCCTGCGTATAGGTTACGAGAAAATTCCACCTTCAACCTCAGTTATTTTTCGGGGGGATTACCGGTTGTCATGCGCTTATCCATGGCCCACCCAATAATCCGGCGCGAGTAAAGATCCATCACAATAGCCAGGTACACCCAGCCCTCCGCTGTTTTAAGATACGTAATATCGCCCGCCCAAATCTGATCTTGACCCATGGGGTTAAAGTTCTGGTTCAATAAATTATCCGCAACCGCATCGCTGTGTTTACGTTT
>JBFIEE010000013.1:0-62552 GCA_041603535.1 Porticoccaceae bacterium | reverse complement strand
TCAAGGGGTCATATATGGACACGCCCCGTAAATCAACTATTGAACTCTTAGATGGTTAATTATTCATCATAAAGTGTAGTAGCTCCGTACTTAATTCTGATGTCGATATTCAAGCTGGCTTAACACAGATAAAGATGAGCAGTCATATATTCGGCCCAGAGTGAGATCAGGGTAAGGATCTCTGGCCATGATGAAAACCGCACACCTGCACCTTATCAGCCAAACGGTGCTTGCCACCTAACCCCTTGCCAGGTCTAGCAGGTGTCGGTCTAACCTGTCTGCCATCATAGTGCTCTATCAGGACTTGTTGCCTTCGTTGCTTATTTACAGCCGTTAATCGTTGTGCAGCTTGATCAAACCACGGCCACATATTCATGGTCTTTGGCCATCACCGACCAAATAATACGCGCCATCTTGTTGGCCAATGCCACCGCTGCTTTCTGTGTACCTTTCTTCTCCCGCAATTGCCTGGCCCACACCAGTTGAGGGTCGGAGTGACGCTGGCATCGGGTCAACGCGGAGAGTGCACCCTGCACCAGTAAGGTTCGCACATAGCCATCGCCTCGTTTACTAATACCCAGTAAGCGTTGTTGACCACCGGTACTATGTTGCCTCGGTACCAGGCCCAGCCAGGCCGAGAGCTCTCGGCCATTTTTAAACCGGCCGACATTGCCGACGGCAGCAACGAGCGCAGTGGCATTCAAGGGGCCGATACCCGGTATCTTCATCAATCGTTGGCAGACGGGATGACCCTGAGCCAGCTGCTTTACTTGCCTATCCGCCTGTTTCACTCGATCATCCAGGGTGCACAGTTCTTCTCGCAAGGCACTAAATAGTGCCCGAGCCAAGGGGCTGAGTTCATTCTCGCCGTCTTCGAGTATGCCCGCTAGACGACTGCGAAGCAGGTTGATGCCCTTCGGTATGGCCAGACCGTATTCGAGTAATTGCCCTCGGATTTGATTGGCTAGAGCGGTCCGTTGTTGGACTTGTCGTTGCCGGATACGGTGCAGTAATTGAATATCCTGTTGGGCCACGGTCTTTGCTTCAACATAGCGCATGGTGGGACGGCTATCTGCTTCGCAAATAGCTTGGGCATCGTTGAAGTCATTCTTGTTGGTTTTAACGTAGGGTGTCACGTAAGCGGGGTGAATGAGTTTGACTTGATGCCCGTGAGCAGTGGCCACTCGGCTCCAATAATGGGCCGTGGCGCAGGACTCAAACACCATACGGCTTAGCGCTGTGGTGGCCAGAAAGTGTTTAAACTGACTTCGTCCAAGTTTGCTTTGATGAAAAATATGACCTCGCTGATCCTGAGTGCACAGGTGAAAAACATTTTTTGCCAGGTCGACACCGATTGTATTAATCTTATTCATGGACACGCTCCTTTGGATTTGAATTAACGCTTCTTATCCGGGCTATGATGAGCCGCTTTCAAGGAGCGTGTCCATCTCATCAGCCAGCTTGGATTCAACAATTCAAGGGGTCAGCCAGCTTGATCTTTGTATCATCGCGCACTAAGGTCTTGCCATGGCCCGACTACCCCGAATAGTTATCCCCAACCAGCCTTTGCATATTGTCCATCACGGTAATAATCGTCAGGCTATATTCGAATCTGAGGCAAACATGTTTCGGATTAACAAATCAACTCGGCTGACCCCATGATACGCTTTGACTATTGAAAAAATCTGACTTTCGCTAAATCGTGATTTCTTCATTATCGTCTCCTGAGGGTGAATGCTCTCAGAAAACTCCAATTATTTCTGTCTCAGTTTAGGGGAAGTGGATACTTGGTTAACCACCAGAAACACGCCCCAGCGCCTCGCTGGCCTGCTCCATTAACTCCCTAATAATCTCAGCCGCGGGTTTAATGTCATGTATCAAGGCTGATGACTGCCCGGCGGCCAACGCACCAATATCCGTCTTGCCGTCGCGCCGCCCTGCCATGTAGGGGTCTTCGCCGAGCCATTCGGTGACATTGGGCATCTGATGCGGAAAAGGTTTGAGTTTCGCCATTAACTCGGGGGTTTCCCAGGCGGCGGTGGTTTCGTTGCGAATCATGCGGCAAGGCTTGCCGGAAAAACACCGGGTACGGATGGTGCCTTCGTCATCCGCTTCTACAATGCTGTTCTTATAGTTGTCATGGCCCCAGGCTTCAGTACAGGCAATAAAGCGGGTGCCCAACCAAACCCCGATCGCGCCCATTACCAGGGCTGCAGCAATACCGCGACCATCGGCGATGCCACCCGCCGCCAATACCGGAATATCTACGGCGTCTATCACTGCCGGAAACAAGGTAAATGAACCGACGCGGCCGGTATGTCCTCCGCCATCGTAACCCTGGGCAATAATGGCATCGACGCCGCTGTCGGCCAGACGTTTAGCATTTTTGGTATTACCCGTCAGGCTAAGAACCTTCATGCCCGCGGCATGGCAACGGTCGACAATGGGTGCCGGGTTACCCAGGCCGCTGGCAATCACTGGCACCTTTTCGTCGAAAACGACTGCAATATGATCCTCAACGTCCTTGCTGAACATGGCGACGTTCTGGCCACCCGCAGTGGAAAAAAGAATATCGACGGCAAAAGGTTTGTCAGTAATGGAACGGACAATGCGGATTTCCTCCCGCAACTCTTCGCCGGACATGGTGCCCGCACCAATGGTACCGAGACCACCAGCAGCTGACACCGCACCCGCCAGTGGGCCACGAGCCACAAAGCCCATACCCGCCTGGATAATGGGGTATTCAACGCCGAGCATGGTGCACAGGGTTGTTTTTAAAGCCGAATGGTACATAGTTAACACTCTCTGTCAGGCGCCGATCAAAACTGACCGGCTAGAATTAAACGCCGCTAAACAATGCGCCGGATCGACTGCCACAACATTGTTATCGTTCAATCACCGTCAGGCAACTTACTGCGAACACCCTCACGGTAATAACCCGTCAGCAAGCGACGCACTTCCGGCTCAAGACTCGTCAAACCCCAGGCTTTGCCGATTGCCATCGCAGCTTTTTTATCGGCCCCGTGGAGCATTGCCGCACGCAATGCCAACATGGCTCCCACCCGGTTACCGCTAGCGCAATGTAAAAAAACTTTTTCAGTGCCGGCTTCCAGCATCAGCTTATCCAGCGCACGAACATTGGCCTCGGTCAGTCCAGCCGCGCCATCGACCGGCAGTGAATGATATTGCAGTCCTGCGGCGGCGGCGAATTGCGCCTCGTCAAAATCAGGCAGCTCACTGCTCGGCCGTAAATTGATCACATGGATTATCCCCGCGTCGGCTAATGCGACGAGCTGGCCGGCGTCCGGCTGCCCACCGCTAAGATATCCCGCAGCTGGTGCTTTGAGATTTTTTAAGCCTGCCAACGCCGGTTGATCTTCAGTGCAGCCCAGCAAGGCCAGGCTTAGTGCGAACATTATGCCCATCAGCGTGATACTACGGATTACTTCTTTTTTCATCAAAGCACCTCACGTGTCATAGTTTTATTCCCGACTACCCGTATCTGCCCAGTATGACTAAATTCCTCCGGGTCGCACAAACAATCCAGGGCGACTCAGCGCTACTGACCAAACCGGCCATGCATAACTTGGAGCCCCTTACTTCAGGTGCCTAACTTGAGACACATTTACCCCTGGGTCATAATTGCAATTTACGCAGAGTACAGACCTATGACTATCCAGCTAAAATCCGTTGTTGCCATTCACTACACCCTCACCGATGGCGAAGGTGCCGAGATCGACTCCTCTATCGGCGGTGAGCCAATGGTCTATCTACACGGCGCTGGAAACATTATTCGCGGCCTTGAACTGGCGCTTCTCGGCAAAAAAGCAGGCGACAAAATCACCGCTCAAATAGCCCCAGAAGACGGTTACGGCGAGTTTGTTGCCGATATGGTGCAAATCGTACCGCGCTCCGTGTTCGGGGAACAGAGCGTAGAAATCGGCATGCGGTTTAACGCAGATACCGAACGCGGCCCACTGTCATTCTCGGTCAAGGAAGTGAAGGACGACGAAGTCATCGTTGACGGCAACCATCCGCTCGCCGGTAAGACCCTGCACTTTGATGTCAGTATAGAAGCCGTGCGTGAAGCCACCGAAGAAGAACTCGCCCACGGTCATGTTCATGGTGCGGGCGGGCATCACCACTGAGGTTGGGCGCTAGTTGCCATCGCCAAAACCCGGCGCAAGTTCACACCTCCTTGTTTCTCGAAAAGAAAAAAACAGATGCCGATTAAACGAAAGCGCCAACCACCCGAAAAAAGCCTCGCTGGAAGATCTCATTCCTGCTGTAATAGAGACGACTGCATTTATATGATATCTACATCGATGCAGGACCCATTGCCAAAGCAAAGCATAATCAGCCAGTTTAAGTATGTTCCTTTTTATCATTAATGGTGGGGTGTGGGTAAGATGAACAATTCAGACTCCCTTGTTGATTCAGAACCCCTGTTTAAAGGCATCAAAGTATTAGAAATAGCCACCTATATTTTTGGCCCCGGCAGCGCTGCCATCCTCTCGGACTTTGGCGCCGATGTTATTAAAATTGAAGCACCGGGTCGCGGCGATCCCTTGCGCTACGCCCATAAAGCACCGCCGTTCATGCCCCATGATTTCGACTATATCTGGCAGCAGGATAACCGCAACAAACGCAGCATTACTCTGGACATGAAAGCACCCGAGGGCAGAGAAGTCCTGTTAGCGCTGGTGCGCGAGGCCGATGTGTTGATCACCAACTTCCCGCCCAACGTGTTAGAACGGCTAAACATTCGCTACGAAGACCTTGCGCCTGAAAACGAACGTTTAATCTACGGCCAGATCACCGGCTTTGGTGAACAAGGCCCGGAAGCCAGTGCGCCGGGTTTCGATGCCACCGCTTACTGGGCGCGCTCAGGCTTGATGGATCTGGTGCGCACGGCGAACAGCGAACCCAGCATTTCGTCGCCGGGCATGGGTGATCACCCCAGCGCCATGACCATGTACGCCGCCATTATGACCGGCCTGTATAAACGGGAACGAACCGGGCGCGGTGGCAAGGTGCATAGCAGCTTGCTGGCAAACGGTATGTGGACGGCGTCCAGTTCGCTGTCGTGTATTCTGGCAGGCGGCGGTGCGGTCGGGCGACCCAATCCGGCACAACCCACCAATGCTTTGCTCAATCAATATCAAACCCGCGATGGGCGTTGGCTGCTGTTAGTTATCCTGCACCAGAAAAAACACTGGCCGAGTCTGCTCAAAGCCCTGGACCGCGAGGATCTGCTCAACGACCCACGTTTTATCGATATTCAGCAGCGTAACGACAACGCCAGTTTGCTCGGCCCCGTGCTGGCGGAAACGTTTAAAAGCAGAGACCTGGCTGAATGGCGCGACCGGCTACAGGTGCAAAAATTGACGTTCAGTGTGCTGGCTACTCTGGAAGAAGCCATCGACGACCCTCAGGTGCTGGCCAACGATATCCTGATTGACGTCACAGGACACAATTACGGTCGCGGCCAGGCGGTCAATAGTCCGTTCTGGGTTGAGGGCTCGGACAAGGTCCCGGCTCGTGTTGGTCCGGCCTTAGGTGCCGATGGCCAGGACATCCTGCGCGAACTGGGTTACAGCGATGATCTCATCTCGGCCTTAAAGGAAAAATGCGTTATATAAAGACCCTTCGCGCTGGCGCAGCGCGTAAAGCCTGTAGGTAATAGGATCAAGCGTCAGCGTGACTGCAACACGGCAGCGGCCCCTGCCGGACACCGAGCTGGCTTTCGAAGTCGTTTTACTGCTGTCATAATTCAGCGCTCTCAATGACATGATCTGCAGGAGACCATCATGGCGCTTTCTGGAACTGACTATATCAACAACTTTACGATGTACTTCGACGGCACGGATATGACCAACGCCAGCCTTTACCTGTGCGTCGGGGAAGACATTTCGGAAGCGGAGACTCAGGCCATCATTGCGGCGATGCGCAAAGCCGGCCTGTGGTCTGCCGATGCGGCGAAGACCGTGCCCGCAGAACACAAACCCATGTACGCTGAACAAATGCAGTTTATTGGCGCGGTGGCGGCGTCAACGGGCGGCAAAACCTTCCATGCCGCTGCCTATGACCATGAGAAATTTAAATACACGCCGACTCGCTGGGCGGAATGGAAAGCGTTTCTTGCCGCTAACTTTTAGCCGCTTGCTAAGCGCTTGATCCGTTAGCGAATCACCTGTATCGATAAATGCGTGCTCAGGTCAACACCGATGGCAACACGGCGCGCACGACCAGAATAATCACTGTGACAAATGTGGCGGCAAAAATAAGCCCCGCCAAGATGAAATGGAGGGGCTTGCCGCGCGTAAAATCTCGTGTTCTACGCGCCTTTGACTGCACACCCACAGCAGCCGCAAAGGTGCTACCCAATATTTCCAGAAAGGTGAGGGGCTTTTCGTTGGCGATGTCATTCGTGATGTCGTTCGCCACGTCGCTCGCCATGCCACTCACCGGGCCGCTTACCGGATCACTTTCCGGGTCATCTTTTGGAGCGTCGTAATCTGGCTTATCCTTCGTCACTTTTTTGTCGCCGCTTCCCAAAGTGCGGTCGACCGTCGGCCAGTTCGACAATAAGCGAGTACCACACCGCCCCGAGCCAGCACCTTTTTAAACGCATCACTTTGCTTGTCAGCCTCTTCCGGATTAGCCATGGGCAGGTAGACAAAATCAATGCCCACCGCCTCTGCCGCCGCCGCTAACGTTTGGGAGCTGGGTTGATCACCCTCCCCATCTGGTCGGTTGCAGACCAGCGTCCTGACTCCAGCCTCAACCATGCGGTCTATATCAGACACTTCAAGTTGCCCGGCGACTAAAACACCTGGCGCCACCTGGTTAAACGGTTCTTTTGTACTCATCTCTTTCCTCACTGACAGAAACAGTCACTATTCATACCTCACGAAGGTGAATCATGGTAACAGTAGGGATCGATTGCGGCCACACTGCACACCAACAGCCACACACTAAACACCGTCGAGGCCGCCGCGCTGTAGCAATATCGCCAGGACAACACCGCCACAACAAAAGCCCTAACGACAATAGCCCTAACCACAATAGCCCTAACGACTATGCAAGCATCGACAGCCGCCTTAGTTTATCCTTGGTTACCCTACATTCATCCCAGGTTACCCTGCTACGGCCAATAACCTTCCCAGGCAACCAACAAGGTCCGCCCATGAACGACACAGCTCTCAGGCACTTCCTGGACGATTACTGCGCGACGTTTCGACCCGGCAATATTGCTGCGATTGCCAGGCGCTACCACTTGCCGGTGACGATGATAGTCGGCGAGCAGATCAGTACCCTCAACAGCAAACAGCAAATCGTGGATATGCTGGAAGCCATAATGCGCTCGCTGGTTGCCCGGGGCTTTGACCATTCCCGTGTCGATGACTGTTACATACATCCGTTGACAAGTAACTCGGCATTGATCAGCGCTTCCTTTTCTCGACTAAAAACGGACGGCACGGTGCTGGAGCAACTGGGCGCTACCTATACGGTGGTCAATAGCGACGGCGGTTACAGGATTGCTGTGCTGGTGGCCCACGACGTCGGGCATGTGATCAAAAACTAGCGGGGCGCAGGGTGTGGATCGGTCACTTCCAGCAACATCTCCAGCAAGCCGTTAGATAATAACGTCGCCTTGCTGACATCCATCCCGTACAAGAGCCTCTTTAGTTCCGCTTGCGGATGCGGGTAACAAGGTAGTTGTAAACCCTCGCCAGGACGCACGCTGAGGCAATCGGCCTGTTGTATTGCAAACTGCTGGTGGGGTAGTTTCGTCGATGATTTTAGCGTGCCAAAACCGTGGATTCGTGTGCTCGGCGACAGAAAAGGATACAGCGCCTTGCTAAATGCCCGCAGCGCCGGTTTATCCAGATAGTTGGGCAGATCCCAAAGCAGACAAATATCAAACTGGGTGAAGACCGGATAACTGAGCAACCGGCTAAAGCGCCCATATAGATCTGCGGCAATGGCTTCGTCGTGCTGATGAACGACCACGTCCTCGGTATACAGGTCGGCAACATAAAGACGGCATCGGTATTGCGCGAAAAATTCCACGGTTTCTGGCCGTGCCGATCCCACATCAAAAACCGTCAGATAACGGTCTCCATCCGCCTCGATAAACAGCGACGACAATAAGTTACTGTGCAGCTCCAAGGCGACGCGTCATTGCGCCTTTGACGATACGCTGGTAACGACGGCGCCCGGTGTTTTACTGCTGCTCCCAGGCGACGCATCAGTCGATCGAATATTTGCGGCATGAGCCGAGCCACGTTCGGAAGGGTCCATATCGATGCTACCCCTGAACTTGGCGCCATCTTCCAGGGTCACCCGCGGCGCGACAATATTGCCCTGTACCTTGCCGGTTTTGGAGATCACCACCTTTTCATGGCCGGCGATATCTCCCTCTACCTCACCGTCAATTCGGATAGTATTCGCCGTGACATCCGCGCTCACACGACCAGGCTTACCAATAACAACCTCGTGGCTGGAGAAGTCGATAGAGCCATCTACCTGACCCTCGATCGTGATATTTTCGGCACCCGACACACTGCCCTTGATCATCACCGACGCCCCAATCAGAGCGCCACCTTTAACTGGCGAGGTCGCTACCTCTACTGCAGGCGCAGGACTAAAACTCTGCGTCGGCGAATTATCCGATTTACTGCCTTTCTGTTTTTCAAACATGCTGACACTCTATCTAATCCAGTGGTTACTCCAATGTTAATACCAGAAGCGTCCAGTGTAACCCGTGACCCGGTATTCCATCGAGACCTGGGTCACTGTTTGCCTGCCTCGCACCGGTGCTGATTTTTCGGTTCACAAACCAGGAGATGAACGCGTATTTTTTCAGGCTCAGTATAAGCCAATGCCGCGCGCTCTGCTTTTTACTGACCGAAAGCCTCTCGCAACGCAGGGCGTTGACCCCGGCGCCATTGTATCCCTGGCGACGATACTGCTGACGCAAGGAAAATCCAGACTAAAAGCCATCTACACCTTTGTCGAGCTGCACACCGAAACTGTTTAACGCCATGGACACCATGTTGTACTGGCCAACGGTAAACACCACGTCCATCATCTGTAACTGGTCGTAGCGTCCACTGAGTTCTGCCCAGGTCGCGTCACTCACCAGAGCGTCGCTGTGCAGTTCGTCCACAGCACGCAGTAACGCCGCGTCAAAGGCGCTCCAGCCTTTTGCCTCAGGCCCTTCTTTGATACGAGCGATTTCCTCATCCGTCAGGCCTGCGGCACGACCGAAAATCACATGCTGCCCCCACTCATATTCGGCCTGACACAACCAGCCGATACGTAGAATTAAAATCTCCCGCTCACGGGGTTCAAGTCGAGAAGTGTCGCCCATGATGTGATAAGCCCACACAGTAAATTTCTGGGCGGCATCCCAGTGCCGGGAAAGGGTGCCTAACACGTTGTAAAAAGGTCCCGATTCGCGAATCGGAGCCAGCATTTTGCGCTGCTCGTCGGACCACTCACTTTCCTCCATCGGTGTAATTCTTGGTTTAGATAACTTCATTGGTTTTCCTCCCATTTTTTAAAATTATAGTGTTGTTTTCCGCGCGCCCCATTCCGGTGAGCGATTGTTGCCAGTATGGCCGACGCAGTTAATCGCACACACCTGAAAGCGCAGCTGTTGAATCACAATCAAGTGCATGTATGACCAACTACATATGGGTCTTCACCCAGCGCACGATATCGGCGGCAGACAGGGCCCCCGCCTGGCGGGCGACCTCCTTGCCTTCGCTGAAGAATATCAGTGTTGGAATGCTACGAATACCCAAACTAGCGCCCAGCGCCTGGGCATCTTCAGTATTCAGTTTGGCCAGGCGAACATTGGGCTCTAGCTCTCGAGCTGCCTGCTCAAAAGCTGGCGCCATAGCCAGACATGGGCCACACCAGGGCGCCCAGCAATCGATAACGACGGGGATGTCATTGCGCGCGGTAAATGTCTGGAAGGTACTCGCACCGAGCTCCGTCGGTTTACCTGTAAACAGCGCCGCCTTGCAGCGCCCACATTTTGGCGCTGCCGTCAGTCTTGGACGGGGTATCCGATTAACCACGGCGCAGGCCGGACAAACTATGTGCACGGGATCGTTCATTATTCATAGCCCTGCAATTGCCGCAAACGGGTATTTAAACGATCGAGTTCATCCATCAACTGCAGCGTCAGCGCTATGCCAGCCAAATTGACGCCGAGATCGTTCTGTAAACGCAACGCTTTACGGATTCTAACCAGACACGTGGCGCTGAACCGCCAGTGGATGGGGCTGTGGCCCGCGGGCTCGACAACGCCCTCTTCAACCAGCTCAACCACATAGTCGGCATGCACCGCGCAAGCTCTGGTGACCTCCGCCAGCGTCAACACACCTTCATCACCCAGCACCACACCTGTTAAAGTCTTCTGCTTTGAAATCGCCATGTTAGTTAGACCCCCAGTTCGTCGCGCGGATTAAACGCCAGCGCCTGCTCCATATCGCGGTAGGCTTGTTCAGCCGCAGCGCTGGTGGCAGGCGGTAATACGATTTTGATGACCACATAAAAATCTCCCGCCTGCTTGCCAGGTAAGCCTCGGCCCTTAATCCGCATCTTCTTGCCGGCAGCCGAGCCGCCAGGTAATTTCAAATCCACCAGCCCGGTCGGCGTTGGCACCGGAACCGAAGCGCCGAGTGCCGCCTCCCAGGGCGCCACTGGCAGTTCAAGATAAATATCCCGGCCTTCGACACGATACCTCGCATGGGGCTTAAAAGTCACTTCCAGGTACAAATCACCCGCCGGGGCGCCGCCAAAACCGGGATCACCCTGACCGGTCAGCCGTATCTGTTGACCGGCAGCGATACCTTTGGGAATTTTTATATTGAGCACGCGTTCACGTGTGCTTACGTGACCGGTGGCGTCCACCTCTGGCGCTCGTAACGTCACCGGCCGCGTAGCACCGTTGAGCGAATCCTCCAGATCAATCATGATTTTAGCGTGATGATCCTCACCACGCGCCTGAAAAGGCCGACGGCCTGAAGCACCAGCAGACCCACGTCCGAAACTACGCCCAAACAACGATTCAAAAAAATCACTGTGTGCCTGGCCGTCACCCTGCGTAAAGCCGCCGCCGCTGAATTCGAACCCGGCATCCCAACCCGGAGGCGCATTGAAATCCTGACCGCCCTGCCAGTTGGCGCCCAGTTGATCGTAGGCCGCTCGCTTTTCCGGGTCCTTGAGCACCTCGTAGGCCTCGCCGAGCTCCTTGAATTTGCTTTCCGCATTCGCGGCAGTGTTAACATCCGGGTGATATTTTCGCGCCAGTTTACGGTAGGCGCGTTTTATATCATCCTGCGTGGCATCGCGAGCGACGCCCATGGTTTCATAGTAATCTTTAAATTCCATTACACCTCCAACACCAGCCAGTACCGGATGATCATGGCCATTCTTTTGGGATTTAATCAGCCCCTGGACGCCCGACCAGTTGCCCCTTAAGTCGTTTCAGCACCTTGCCATATTTCTACAATATGGGTATTGATCTGCTTTAATGCAAACGTCGATTACCCGCTCCAACGGTGTTGGCCGCAGAGTCCGCCGCCAGTACCAGTTTGCAGCACCACGAGCGAGCACCTATGATAGCGCCCGACCGGCCTGCGGCCGCCAACATGACCAAAATCTACCTGCACCGGGAGGCATTCTCAACGTGGCCATAAAAGCAGTACTGTGGGATTTTGGCGGGGTTATTACCTCCTCGCCTTTTGAAGCGTTTAATCGATTTGAAGCAGCGCAGGGCTTGCCCCCAAACTACATTCGCGGGATCAACGCAACGAATCCAGATATCAACGCGTGGGCCCAGTTTGAATCGAACAAAATCTCGCTGGAGGAATTTGACCGGCTTTTCCTGGCCGAGTCCACCGCGGCTGGTCATCCCATACCCGGTCGCGAGGTGGTCAAACTGCTCAGCGGCGACGTCCGACCACGGATGCTTGACGTGCTCAAACGCTGTAAACAGGATTTCAAAATCTCCTGTCTTACCAACAACGTTCGTTCAGGAACTGGCGCCGGCATGTCCCGATCTGCGGAAAATGCGGCCCAGGTACAGGCTGCCATGTCACTGTTTGATCACGTGCTTCAGTCGAGCAAAGAGGGTATGCGAAAACCGCAACCAGAGTTTTATTTACTGGCCTGCGAGCGGATGGAGGTAACACCGAACCAGGTGGTTTACCTTGACGATCTCGGTATTAATTTAAAGCCCGCGAAACAACTTGGCATGACCACCATCAAAGTGTTGTCGGAAGCCCAGGCAATCGCCGATTTATCGGCGACGCTCAACATCACATTCTAGCGCCAGGTGAACGACGCCACCGGCAGGTCTCTGCTGTCTGCCGCCACCGGGCGTCGGCCCACAGCGATATACGAACAAGTCCGCACGGTTAATCATCATATTTTGGTGATATGCGCAGGTGTTGCACTTTCTGACCATTTTTCAGATGGCTTTCGAAGATTTCATCGAGGTCATCGGTCGATTTGTAGCGGTACCAGGTTTCATTGGGATACACCACCATCACCGGCCCCAGCGCACAGCGGTCAAGACAACCGGCATTGTTGATACGCACACCCTGCGGTCCAGCCAACCCCGCGGCCTTTACCTTCTTTTTCAGATAATCACGCAACTCCGTAGCGTTGTGATCCTGACAACAGGCGCGGCCATCTTCGCGCAAATTGGTACACATAAAAACATGCTGCTGGTAATAGGGCATTAGCGTTTTTCCATTACGAGTTTTTCCATTAAATAGTTATGCAGTGCCATCGTCCTGCGGTTCGCTCTGATTAAGTGGCCCGCACTGATAACTGGCCCGCTTTGATAATACCGGTCAGATCTCACTGCTGACCCCTCGCTGCTGAATCCCGCCGCAATACAACGAACACAGCATTGTAATGAAGGGCGTCGCTGTAAATCCACAGTTTATAATCTGGATACCGCCTAACTCCCCGCGTACCATGTACTTGCTAATTACGAACACAAGGAGGACCCATGTCCTACCAAACGATAAAGTTTCAACGCGAAGGCGCAATTGCTCGTATTACCCTGGCGCGACCTGCGGCCGCCAACGCCCTCAATTTTGACATGGGGGAAGAGCTCAACGCAGTCGCGAGCATCTGCCGCGACGACGCGTCTATAAGAGCGGTAATTCTTGACGCCGAAGGCAAGATATTCTGTGCCGGTGGCGATGTCTTGACCTTCGCCGCCGCAGGTAAAGATCTGCCCGCCACCCTGCGCAAATTACTCGACTCCTTTCACCCTGCCGTCATTACCCTGTCCACCATGAATGCCCCCGTCATCGCCAGTGTGCAGGGCGTAGCTGCGGGCGCTGGCCTGTCGTTACTGTCTTCCTGTAGCTTTGTCATCGCCAGTGAGCAGGCCAGTTTTATGATGGCCTACACCGGTATTGGCATGAGCCCCGATGGCAGCGCCACCTACTTCCTGCCCCGGCAAATCGGCCTGCGCCGCGCCGAAGAGATGATGGTGACTAATCGGCGCTTAAATGCAACTGAAGCCGCGGATTGGGGACTGGTCAATCAGGTAACAGCTGCTGACAACCTGGTCGCCGTCACACGGCAACTGGCCGACCAAATCGCCCAGGGGCCCACCCTCGCCTATGGGACCACGCGCCGGTTACTGCTGGAAAGCTTTGATAACGGCTTTATCCAGCAATTAGATGCTGAAGAAAAAGCGATTCTCGATATGGCCCAGACTAACGATGGCCTCGGCGGCATTGCCGCGTTTAAAGACAAGCGAAAACCCGAGTTTGAAGGTCGGTAGCGCCGGGGCGTCACACGGTGGGAGGTCATCAATATTGCTTCATCGGGCAGGACCGCCCTGATGGAGCGGATCGACAAAACGACAACCACGGGTGACGATATTGATCTTCCTTGCGCAGGTGTCTTCGAAATGGAGCGTGGAAAAATTAAAGACTGGCGAGATTACTTCGCCATGGTTACCCTACACGGGTGTAACGAAAGGCTAGACTTTCGCCTCATGTATACCCGCACCTCTATTTAACCTTCAACCCCATGGTATTGGCGATAAGGTTGCGCTGCATTTGCGAAGTACCGGCCGCAATCGTAGTACTCCGCGCATCGCGGTAGTGACGCTGCATATCGTATTCCATCATGTAGGAATACCCGCCCATTATCTGCATGCCCTGATTAGCGACCTCGGCAAACGTTTCCGACCCAAACAGCTTGGCCTGGGTGACTTCGCGCATGGCGTTTTCACCCTTTGCGAGCTTAACAGCCGCTCGTAACATCAGCATTCTTGAGGCATCCACATTGGTTTGCATATCAGCAAGCATATGCGCAATAACCTGGGATTGGCCAATCGGCTTACCAAACTGCTTTCTTTCTTTGGCATATTCCAGCGCCTGATCAACGACCGTCTGTGCATTACCGACGTAGCCCGCCGAGGTGACAATTCGCTCAAACATCAGGCCTGACAACATACACTGCCAGCCGCCATTGACCTCGCCAACCCGCTGACTATCGCTAATCCGGACATTTTCAAAAAACACTTCACTGAGCCCCAGCATGTTGCAGCCAAACGTTTTTAGTCGTCTTATCTCGACTCCAGGGGTATCGTTTGGCACCAAAAACGCGGTGATGCCCTGTTGGTAGGGTGCATCGTTATCTGTTTTACAGTAAAGCGTAATGACATTATTTTTCGCATCTGCCGCGGTCGAAAATACCTTCTGACCATTAATCACCCAGCTATCGCCATCGGCGACCGCCAATGTGCGCATATTCCCTGCATCGGAGCCAGCATCCGGTTCTGTCATGGAGATTGACATGCGGATCTCACCCTTGATCAGTTTTGGGAGGTAATGTTTTTTCTGCGTCTCATTGCCGTTGTGTAAAAGGGTAAGACCACTAAATGCAGACAAGCCGTATGCTTCGAGAAAGGGGTAAGCCTTGCGGCCAAGCTCCTCGCTGACAATGGCCATGTCGATAACATCCCCCCCATAACCCCCGTATTGCTCGGGAAATGGCAAGCCCAGCAGACCCATTTCCACCCATTTTTCGTAGACCTCATAAGGATAAAGGCCGTTTTCATCATGCTCTCGAAGGTAATCAGGGGTGGCAATATGGTCCATCATTTTACGGAGGTTATCCCTTAGAATGATTTGCTCTTCGTTTAAATCAAAATCCATAAAGCACCCCAGTTTTTAGTTTGTCCTTAAGACAATGAGTAAATAGACCATAAGTAAAAAGACGATGCGTAAATCTGCCGGGAAGATACTACAGGCAGGTAGCGCTGGAAACATCCGTCACTCCACGGCTTTTGGGCTATGGCTTCCATTCCATGCGACGTGTTTGCAGCTGACCCGTGACGGGTCAGCTGGTTAATACTAAAGCCCCATGCAGGCTCTAACTGGGCATCACCGAGCTGCCATTATTCTGAATGGAAAACCCACCATCGACCATCAGGGTAGCGCCGGTGATATAGGAAGCGCCCGGCACCACAAAGCTGAATACGCCATGGGCGATTTCCTCCGCCAGCCCGTAGCGCTTTAAGGGCACGCGGCGGCGAGCAAATTTATCTTTGTGCTCTTCCGGAATCACCTTGGTCAAACCGGTGCGAATGGCGCCGGGACAAATGCAGTTGACTGTAACACCCTGGGTGCCCAGCTCGACCGCCAGCGCCCGGGTAAGGCCAATAACACCGTGCTTGGCTGCCGTGTAGGGACTAGCAAAGGCGCTGCCACCGACGCCTTCGGTGGAGGCAATATTGACGATGCGGCCTTCACCGCTTTTTTGCAGGTGGGGCAGCGCCGCGCGAATAGTACGATGCAGGGCATTGAGATTGACGTTAAAACAACGCTCCCAGACCTCTTCGTAACGTTTGCTCTGGATGCGCGCCGAGGCATCGATGCCGGCGTTGTTTACCAGAATATCGAGGCCACCAAACTCTGCGACGATCTCCTCGACAACGCGGGGAATCTCTTCGGCATTGGTCAAGTCCAGCACCCAGCCCCTGGCAACACCGCCCGCCTCGGTAATTTCCCTGACGGCCTCGTCCACGGCATCCTGTTGTAAATCCAGAATCGCCACTTTGGCGCCCTCATCGGCAAACAGGTAGGCCGTGGCACGCCCCATACCGCTGGCTGAACCGGTTACCAGAGCAACTTTACCTTCAATAGAACGGCTCAATTGGCTTAATCTTTTTTTTGTCATGATCGACTCCTTTTAGTCATAGTTTGTTTTGAATTTTTTATGTAGCAGTCGCTCTATATTGAGACCTGCTCCGCGAGTCCGGTATTGATCGCGCCAGTTTTCCCAATCCGCGTATCTTGTCTGCCGAGAAATCCGCCCAGGTAAGACCATCTCCATGTGCTAATTTGGCCTCGCGATACGCTTGTCATCGTGAACAGGGTTATTGCTGCCGCTCTTTTGAAAACCGACACACAAAAACATAGTTAATTTTCAGGTATCACAATCAGGTACCGCAAAAAGTACGCTTTACCTCCTGCTCGGGTGTGGGCGCCATAGCGAAGGCATTAAATTCCTGACGATACGTAAAGGGCCTGGCCAGCACGTCGACGAGTTGATGAAACAGCGCAAAATCCTGTGACTGTGTCGCCTGCTGAATCGCCGCCTCTACCCAGTGGTTGCGGGGTATATAGGCCGGGTTTGTGCCGATCATTCGCGCGTGGGCAGTCGCGGCATCAATATCCTGCCTGATGAGCAACGCCTGCCACCTTGCCAGCCAGGGCTGAAACGCGGCGGATAGTTGATATATCTCTGCTGGAATATTTGTCTCATCTTTTGGCCCGAGGTGATCGGTTAGCGCACGCAAGGTAAGCGTGTAATCGCTACCCTGCTCTGCCATCAATTGCAGCAAATCCATGGCTAATTCATTGGCCTCAGGGCCTGCTTCAGCGAAACCCAGCTTTGCTGCCATCAAGCCCTGGTAGTGGCTATCGAATATAGCGGTATACCTGCCCAACGCCTGTTGGGCTTTTTTGAGCGCCTGGTCTTCGGCGTCATCTAGCAACGGCAGCAGGGCCTGGGCCAGCCAGCTCAGATTCCAGCCGCCGATATCGGGCTGATTGCTGTAGGCATAACGCCCCTGGTGATCAATAGAACTAAATACCTTATGGGGATGATAGTGATCCATAAACGCGCAGGGTCCGTAATCCACCGTGTCCCCGCAAACCAGCATATTGTCGGTATTCATCACGCCGTGAATAAAACCAACAGCCATCCACTGCGCGATGAGACGGGCCTGGGCCTCAATCACGCAGCTCAGCAGCGCGGTGTAGGAATCTGTGCCCGAGCTTGCCTGTGCGGCCTCTACTGCGGCTTTGTAATGCCGATCGATCACGTAATCTGCCAGGGTTTTAACCGAGTCCAGGTCGCCGCGGGCAGAAAAATATTGAAAGGTGCCGATGCGAATATGGCTGCGAGCGACGCGGGTCAAAATTGCCCCGGGTAACAGCGACTCGCGTACCACCTGGTCGCCGGTGGTCACGGCGGCCAGCGCCCGTGTGGTGGGAATGTTCAGGGCTGCCATGGCTTCGCAGAGAATGTATTCCCGCAGCACCGGCCCCAGTGCGGACCGACCATCGCCCATACGTGAATAGGGGGTGGGTCCGGCACCTTTTAACTGTATGTCGTAGCGCTGCTTATCTTTGCCCATCACTTCGCCCAGCAAGATGGCCCGGCCATCGCCCAGTTGCGGATTCCAGCTACCAAACTGGTGAGCGGCATAAACAGTCGCGATGGGCCTAAGGTTTTCAGGAGCCAGGTTTCCGGACAAAACCTCTAGCGCGTCTGGACCGTCTAGGGCACTCAGCGGCAAATTTAGCTGCTCTGCCAGCTCTAGGTTCAGGCGAATTAGCCTGGGACTCGATACTGGCGTTGGTTGTTGCGCCGAATAAAACTGTTCGCCCAGCTCAAGATAGCTATTCAGGAACGGGATGGACGTAAAGGCTGTCATATATTTTCTACTATAAAGTCTGGATGGAATAAGCTGAGAAGGTCTAAAGCTTGGCGTTTCATGAATAACTATTTCGTCAACTGCCACTATAACAGGCCGCTTGATCAATTTGACCGCAAGCCAGCCAAAGCGTTGCTTGTCCTCTGCCGATGCGAGCGATCCGAAACTTGCCGGTAATGTGGTCATCGACCATACTCGCGCTAACAATGAAACGTATCCCGGCAGTCCTATCGGAGAAATTAACATGGCGAAACACGTATTTATTACCAAGCCTGGCGACAACGTCCGGATGGAACCGAGGGACGAATATACCCACGAACCCGAAGCGGTCTCCAACTTCAATGAAAGCGCCTACTTCAACATCTACGATGGTAAACAAAAAATGGGGGGCTGGTTTCGCATCGGCAACCGCGTCAATGAAGGCTATGCAGAAGTCACCATCTGTTTGTATTTCCCCGACGGCACCGCCGGTTTTATGTTCCAGAAAGCCCGTATCACCAGCAATGATGCCTTTGCGGCTGGTGGCGCGCGTTTCGATATTATCGAGCCCTACAAAAAACTCCGCGTGGTTTACGAGGGCGAAATTCTGGTGATGTCCGATCCACAGGCGCTGCTGGATCCCAGTAAGGCGTTTAAGGAAAACCCTAAAAAGCACTGTTCTGTGGATCTCGACTACACCGGCGTTTCGCCCATGTACGGCGGTGAGCATCTGAACGCGGACGGCTCGCCCATCGAGCTGGATATGCAACACGCCCTGGCCCGCGCCCACTTCGAGCAGCATGTCAAAGCCGAGGGCACCATCAAGGTCGGCGACGACACCTGGACAATTTCCGGCTATGGTCTGCGCGATCACTCCTGGGGTCCTCGGTACTGGCAAAACATTCACTGGTATCGCTGGCTGCCCATCAGTTTTGATGAAACTTTCGGCGCCATGATCATGACCACCGGCACGGCGGAAGGCGATCTCGACTGCGGCGGCATGATCTTAAACAATGGGGAATACGAGCTGATTACCGACTGTACTGTCGACTCCGAGTGGGACGATGATTTCAACCAGACCGCCCTGCGCGCCTGGGCAAAAACAGAAAAAGGCGAATATGTGATTACCGGCAAGGTCATCACCCTGGTGCCCGTGCGCAACCGCCGGCAGCTGGACAATGGCGAATGGCTGCACACCCGCATCACCGAGGCCATGACGGAATACCGCTACAAGGATAAAGTCGGCTACGGGCTGTCGGAATATTGCGACCAGATTATCGACGGGGTACCTGTGGGCAAGCATATCCCGGCCGCGCGGTGATAGTTCCCTGCATAACTGCCCGTAGAATTGCCAGACCAGCTTGACGCTAACAGGTCTGCCCCGTATATGGGGCGGACCTTTTCAGATAAAAATAAAAAGTGTGTAGCTGGCGGCGCTTGCCGGCCCTGACTTCGTCTGACCTCCCCTAACGAGGCAGTTTATAGTTACCGCTTGCATTATGGATCGGCGCTGCCAACCGCTGGGGCGGTGCTACACTGATCGTCATCGACACATATCCGGAGAACAGCAATGCGCGAGTACAAGCAGTTTTATATCGGTGGTGAATGGGTAGACCCGACAACGCCCCATGAGTTAGATGTTATTAATCCCGCCACCGAAGAAGTCTGCGCCCACATTTCCATGGGTTCCGAAGCCGACGTCAATAAGGCGGTAGCCGCCGCCAAAGGAGCATTTGAGAGTTACTGTCGCACCTCGCGCCAGGAGCGGGTTGAGTTACTGGAATCCTGCGTGGCGGTCTACAAGAAATACTACAACGATATCGCCGACGCCATCCGCGAAGAAATGGGCGCACCGAAGGACTTCGCGACCGGTGCCCAGGCCTTCTGCGGCCAGGGGCACCTACAGGAAGCTGCCCGTGTGCTCAAGACTTTTGCCTTTGAAGAAGAAATGGGTGAGCACCGCATCTTCAAGGTACCTATCGGCGTCTGCGGTCTGATTACGCCGTGGAACTGGCCGGTAAACCAGATTGGCTGCAAGGTTGCCCCGGCGCTCGCGGTGGGCTGCACCATGGTGCTAAAACCCAGTGAAATCGCCCCGCTCTCGGCCTACTTGTGGGCGCAGGTTATGCACGAGGCGGGCGTTCCCGCTGGCGTATTCAACCTGGTTAACGGCGATGGCCCCATCGTCGGCACGGCGCTGTCCAAGCACCCGGATGTGGACATGATGTCTTTCACCGGCTCCACTCGCGCTGGCTCTCTGGTCGCGCAAAATGCCGCGCCCACCGTTAAACGGGTCACCCAGGAACTCGGTGGCAAATCGCCAAATATTATTCTTGATGACGCCGACCTGGAAGCTGCGGTCACTCGTGGTGTCACCCATATGTACGGCAACAGCGGGCAGTCTTGCAACGCCCCCTCACGCATGTTGGTGCCCGCCGGCAAATTGGCCCAGGCGGAGGCCATCGCTGCCAAAGTGAGCGCGTCAGTGGTCGTCGGTGACCCCACCGCTGACAACACCACCATGGGGCCGGTAGTCTCAAAGGCGCAATTCGACAAGATTCAGGGTTTAATTTCAAAGGGTCTGGAGGAAGGTGCCAAACTGGTCACGGGTGGACCTGGGCGTCCCGATGGCATCGAGAAAGGATACTTTATCCGCCCCACGGTATTTTCCGAAGCCAACAATAATATGACCATCGCCAGAGAGGAAATTTTCGGCCCGGTACTTACGATGATTCCCTACGAGACCGAAGCCGAAGCCATTCGCATTGCCAATGACACACCTTACGGTCTGGCAGCTTATGTGCAGAGTAACGACATCAACCATGCGCGGCAGGTAGCCTCGCAAATCCGTGCCGGCAATGTCCACATCAACGGCGCCTCGGGTGGTTTTGGCGTGCCTTTCGGCGGCTTCAAACAATCCGGCAACGGTCGCGAATGGGGGCATCACGGTTTCACAGACTTTCTGGAAATCATGGCCGTCGAGGGGTATGGGTCTTAGGTGCGAGCGGCGCCAGTCGTCCGCCATTGTCACGATACAAACCATCCCAGGTCACGCGGGCAGTCTGGTCAATGAGGATGTTTAACAACTAGCAATATCGAGCGAATAACAATAGCCGACGGATGACAATGCACAGAAATCAACGAATGACAATGTATAGAGACCCGCCGTTTCGACTGACGTGCAACAGCACCGCCGACTGACTTCGTTGCAGTGCGTTGGCAAATGAATCGATATCATAAACGCGCTCCCTGTTCGCCCCAACGACGACATCGCCCGGCCGCAAACCGCTGTAAGCAGCGATCGAATTGGGCATTAGCGCACTAACGACAACACCCTGCCCATCGGGGTTGTTGGCAAACTGCACGCCATCAAGTAGGGGGTGGAGTTTGCCATCGATAGCGGCACTTACCGTTGGCTCGCCAACTTTGACAGACATTGCTTTTCTCGCGCCTTCGCGCAGGATCACCAGTTTGACACTGTCATTAATAGCTTTCATACCCAGCTGGCTGCGCAGCTGGCCGGTGGATCGGGTAGGCTTACCGTCTATTTCGACCACAATGTCTCCGGGTTTCAAGCCCGCTTGTTGCGCTGGCGAGGCGCTGGCAACGTCAGTGATCAGCACTCCTGTCTGGCCGTTTTGCAAATTGAATGCCTGCCTTAAATCCGGCGTTATATCCTGAATACTGACGCCTATCTGACCACGTTTAACCTGGCCAGACTTGAGTATCTGCACCATACTGGCTTTGGCCATATTGATCGGAATGGCAAACCCGATGCCCACATTGCCGCCAGCGGGGGCGATAATCGCGGTGTTAATTCCGACCAGCTCACCGCGGAAATTGACCAATGCGCCACCAGAATTACCCGGATTAATTGACGCATCGGTCTGAATAAAGTTTTCGTAGCCCTGCATACCCAATCCCGAGCGACCCAGGGCGCTGACAATACCCGTGGTTACCGTTTGTCCCAGACCGAACGGATTGCCGATGGCAACGACGAAATCGCCCACCTCCAGTTCGCTTGAATCAGCCAGGGGTACCGCGGCAATACCATCCGCTTTGATACTCAGTATCGCAATATCCAGTTCGGGATCCACCCCCAACACTTTGGCCTGGTAAGCGCGACCATCAATCAAGGACACTTCGACGTCGTCAGCGCCCTTAATCACGTGGTAATTGGTCATAACAATCCCTTTGTCGGCATCGACAATCACGCCAGAACCCGCGCTTTGCTGCCGTTTCTTAGGAGCATCCTGTCGCAAGCGTGGGTCGCCCGGCACATCAAAAAAATGCCGAAAAAAGGGATCGTTCAGCAGGGGGTTATAAGTGTGATGCTCCGTAGAATAGGTCGATATGTTGACGACGGCAGGATTGACCTTTTTAAGCATAGGCGCAAGCGACGGGAATACATTACCGGTGTCATTATGTAACGGCAGTGCCAGTACCATCTGCAAAGGCATGAATATCAACAACCCGGCAAAACCCACAAATAAGCGTCGCTTCATCAGCCTCTCCTTACCTGGTTTTTGAACTTACAGAGCCTGCTCATCGATTTTCTTATAACGCAATTTGATTGATCTACAAACCAAACTACTGCCCACTCCGCTTAGGCCAGCATCCGCTGATTGCGTCTGAACTGGGGTGATAATACCGACCTGCAGCCCGACGAGGCCCAGGTAACCACCCAGGCCTCGCCGTGACAAGATCAGGCCGCTTTAACCGCTTGCTGGCCAGTATCGTGCGCAACAACGTTATTACTCGCGTTGATCGGAATCCTTCTGGCTTTCATGGCCTCGGGAACATTTTTAACAAGATCAATCATCAGTACGCCGTGCTCAAGGCGGGCACCCATCACTTCAACGTGTTCGGCCAGGCTGAATCTGCGCTCGAGCGTTCGATTGGCTATGCCCTGGTAAATATATTCGGGCATCTGGTCAGTTTCTTTTTCACCGCGCACGGTAAGTACATCCCGCTCAACACTAATATCAAGTTCATCCTCGGCAAATCCGGCCGCGACGAGTGAGACGGTGTAACTGTTTTCGTTAGTTTTCTCAATGTTGTAGGGCGCCGCACCGAGCTCCGCGCTGTCTGCACTCGAGGTGCTGTCCAGAAGCGAACTCAAGCCATCAAAGCCGGCATGGCGACGATAAAGCGGGATAAGATCAATTGTCTTCATAACATATCCTCCGATTGAAGCTATACGAAATAAAGCTATGCTAAATGCAAGCATCTTTACATTTGAGTACCCGGGTAGATTCCCTCAGGTATACCTTATCTAGGGGTCGTGAATAATTTTTCAATACCACCTGCTCAACTTTTTTGGATTAACGCTGGCTGCACCCTGTCGCACAGAAGCGCCAGACAGCGCACGGACAAAATGTGCCAGGAGTTCACCAATTACGCTCGCCACACAAACCTGATAACATGAGCTGCAACCAGCCTTGCACGCCCATACATTCACAAGACAGGCAACGCGCCAGCCCCTTGTTAAGACACCAATACATCAACTAGCCATTGAATTAACCATCTTGATTAAGCGCAACATCCAACGCCGTAGCCTCGGCCCATTTTCACGCAGCGAAAGCCCTCTGCCGATGTGCCGACTAACTGATCCTCCATCACAAAATCCTGTGAAACACCACGCCGTAACAAGAATCGGCACGTCAATTAGCATGAGGTTTTGTAGCAGATGAAAGCAGCCAGTAAAAAGCCCCCGGTGAAGTTTGGCGCTGTCCTCGGACTAGCCCCTGGAGGCGTGCCCATTTACTCGTCGGATTACGCCTCCGCTGATGAGCGCGAATTTCCAACCCGACAGTCCTACCAAAGCTATCTCGATGGCATACGAATGGGTTACAAGTGGCAATGCGTCGAATTTGCCAGGCGCTGGCTCTACGTCACCCAGGGCTACATTTTCGAAGATGTTCCAATGGCCTACGACATTTTCAAATTACGCTTTGCCCAACGCATCAGCGACGGCGCGGCGCTACCGTTGCATGCCTTCGCCAACGGCTCGCAACGCCTGCCTCAGCCCGGTTGCATGCTCATCTGGAACGAGGGTGGCGAGTTCGTCAACACGGGGCATGTTGCGATCGTCACCGAAGTCACCGCTGATCATATTCGCGTCGTTGAACAAAATGTCACCCACCAGACATGGAATGAAGAACAACATTTTTCTCGCCAGATAAAAGCGACATTAACGGAAGATGGCGAATACTGGATTCAGTGTACCTACGGTGACGCAACGATTTTAGGTTGGGTTATGCAAACTGCTGACGACAGACACGCTGAACAGGAAGAAGACTTCGATAATCGTCTGCTGGCCATGCAGATAAGAGCTGTCGCGCCCGACGCAAATATGAAAAAGTCGTGGCTTAATGTCGCCAATGAAGACGAAGCCGCCTATGTGGAAATGATGGGCGGGCACAAGCTTAGCAGCATTGACGCGGATCAATACCGTTATTACGCCCTGTCGAAATCAGCGCAGCGGGAACTGCGCCAGGCATCAAACGAACTTCATGCCAAATTCATGTTCGCCACTGAATATGTTCTCAAGCATGACGCCATTCTAGCGACCTTCAATTTGCCCCGGGCGGTGTGGCCGAGAATAAGAAATTCATGGAACAACCGCCGCAACCAGATGATTACCGGGCGCTTTGATTTTGCCGTCAGCGAACGCGGCATAAAAGCCTACGAATACAACGCTGATTCCGCATCATGTTATATGGAATGCGGCAAGGTCCAGGGACGCTGGGCGGAACATTACGAATGCGATGAAGGCAATGATCCGGGCGAATTTCTCTTTCAGTCACTGGTTAAGGCCTGGAAAAACAGCGACGTGGATGATGTGCTCCACATCATGCAGGACAAAGACAAGGAAGAGTCCTACCATGCCCTATTTATGAAATCCGCGCTGGAAAATGCCGGTATTGAATGCCGGATTATCCGGGGCCTGAGCGGACTTTCCTGGGACGAAAATGGCAACATCCTCGACCAGGAGGGGCTGCAGATCAAATGGGTGTGGAAAACCTGGGCCTGGGAAACCGCGCTTGATCAAATCAGGCTCGAGTGCGAGGAGGATGAAAATAAACTGCGTGACTACCGCTTCGATAATCGCCGTAATACACCGCCACGGCTGGTCGATGTGCTGCTCAGAGACGGCGTGATGGTTTATGAACCGCTATGGACTTTGATACCCAGCAACAAGGCCATTTTGCCCGTTTTATCGTCACTTTTCCCGGACAACGACTACCTGCTGAAAACCGGGTTTGCACTCACCGATGAACTTATAAGAAGCGGCTACGCGGTAAAGCCCATCGCTGGACGTTGTGGGCACAATATCAGCATCATCGATAAGAACAGCGACACCATCGACGCCACATCAGGACAGTTCACCCATCAGGATCAGGTCTATCAGGAACTTTGGCCGCTACCGCTGATAGACGACTACTATGTGCAGATATCAACATTCACGGTAGCAGGGTGGTACGCCGGTAGCTGTGCACGTGTCGATCGCTCACCGGTCATCACCAAAGATAGCGATGTCATGCCGATGCGCATACTGGATGATAGTGATTTCGAGACCGATTAATATCTGCATCCGTCTGCGCTACCAGATAGAGCTGCCTGGTCGCGGCACCCGCGCCTGCCAATACCTGCGCAGAGCACGGGTTTTGCGAGTACGTTAGGCAGGTCGAAAAAACGGCAGGGCGTTGCCCTCCCCGGTATCGACAAAGGCCACCTCGACGGCCTGACCAATGGACAGCGCATCAAAATCGCAGTCGATGATATTGGTCATCATGGTTGGGCCTTCTTCAAGTGTCACGTAGGCGATGGCCCAGGGTTCACTGGTTCTGCGCGTGACGCTGTAGGTGTAAATAACACCGCGTCCGGAGCACGTCAGAAACTCGGTGTCATCACTGAAGCAGAACGGGCAAAAGGGCCGTGGATAGAAATGGTTTTCGCCACAGGCATTGCATTTCTTGACGAGTAATTTGCCCTCGGCGGTTGCATCCCAAAACGGTCTGGATTCGTGACTGACCCGCGGTGCACGTACCTGCGGTTTGCTGTTGCTGGCCTGTTTGCTCATGCGTCTCCGCCTCCCATAATCAATGTTGCGCTGCCCATACGCGAGCCGAGTAACCCGCCGGTACCGTGCGCCAAAGCAATATTGCAGTTGGGCACCTGTACTTTAGGGTGGGCCTCTCCACGCAGTTGACGCACGGCTTCTATCACCTTGGTAATACCGCCCCGATCGCTCGGGTGATTGTTGCACAGGCCGCCGCCATCAGTATTAAACGGCAGTTTACCGACACCCGAAATCAGGTTACCGTCAGCAACGAATTTACCGCCCTCGCCCTTTTTGCAAAAACCCAGATCTTCCAGCGTCTCGATTACCGTGATGGTAAAGGAGTCGTATATTGACGCGTATTTGATATCGGCGGGCGTAACGCCAGCTTCTTCAAAGGCGGCCGGGCCAGACCAGCGTGCACCCGAGTAGGTAAGATCCACTTTACCGCCGTTGAGATGTTTAACAGCCTCACCGGCGCCAAGAATTTTCACCTGGGGCCGTTTCAGCTGTTTGGCGATCTCCGGCGCAACAACAATGATGGCGCCGCCACCGTCACTGACGACACAACAATCAAGTCGGTGTAGTGGGTCGGCAATGATCGGCGAATTCAGTACATCCTCCACGGTTACCACATCGCGGAGCATGGCGTGCTCGTTATATTGCGCGTGGTGGGACGCGGCCACTTTGACCCACGCCAGTTGCTCACTGGTGGTGCCGTATTCGTACATGTGACGCATGGCAGCCATACCGTACATGTTGGTGACGGTGGGGCGAAACGGGCCTTCAAAACCATACTCCGCCGGTGCGCCACCACCTGGGCGGGTACGATAGTTTTCCCTGGCGTCGGCCCGCGGTCGTCCAGCCAGGGTAATCAGGGCAACTTTACAATGCCCAGCGGCAATCGCCTGGGCGGCGTGATTAACGTGCACAACGTAAGACGAACCCCCAGTTTCGGTGCTATCAATTTGACGCAAATTCAGGCCCATGTATTCAGCCTGGTTGATCCCGCCCATGCCGGGCACGTCGCCGGCGCAGTAATAAGCATCGATATCGTTTTTGGTCAGCCCAGCATCCTCAAGAGCGCCCCTGGCGACCTCTGCGTGCAGTTGCGGCACGGTGATGCCCGTGGCCTCCCGCGTCGGATGCTCATATATTCCGGCGATGTAAGCCTTGCCCCTGATACTCATGGAGTAATCCTTCTATTTTATTTGAATGTGTTTAATCGGCGTGGCTTAAGTTAACCGCTGTCCCGGACAGGGTCAATCATTACCGCGTGCGCCCCCTGGAAAGGATAAAGCTTATCCCTTCCAGAGCCGCTCACGAATCGAAAGGGTGACGCAGAATAATGGTTTCGACCCGATCAGGTCCGGTAGAAATAATATCAATGGGTACGCCGGTTTCCTTCTCTATCCGTGCAATGTAATGGCGAGCACTGGTCGGCAGTTGATCAAGCTTTTTGATGCCGACGGTCGACTCCTGCCAACCGGGCAATGATTCGTAGACGGGCACCAACTGCTCGTAGTCATCGGCATGAACCGGAGGCTCAGCTGGATTACCTTCCTTGTCGTGGTAAGCAACGCAAATCTGTACCTGATCAAGGCCATCAAGCACGTCGAGCTTGGTAAGACACAGGCCAGAAATACTGTTGATTCTGGCCGCCTGGCGGACGCCGACAGCGTCAAACCAGCCACAACGCCTGGGCCGTCCGGTCGTAGAGCCAAATTCATGGCCTTTTTCAGCGAGACGGCGGCCGATGTCACAGAACAGTTCCGTTGGAAACGGCCCGGAACCGACACGTGTCGTATAGGCCTTGGTGATACCTAGTACGTAATCGAGAAACAGCGGACCAAAACCGCTGCCCGTGGCCGTACCACCCGCCGTGGTATTCGATGAGGTGACAAAAGGATAAGTCCCGTGATCGATATCCAGCAGGGAACCCTGTGCCCCTTCAAAAAGAATGTTATGCCCGGCTTCACGGGTATCGTGTAATTTACCGGTGACATCGGCTAACAGCGGAGCCAGCTCATCAACCCAGCCTTCCGCCTCGGCCAGGGTGGTCGCGTAATCACAGGCCTCGACGCCATAATATTGCGTAAGCATGAAGTTGTGGTACTCCATGACTTCCCGCAGACGTTCAGCAAACCTGGTTCGGTTGAATAAATCGCCCAGCCGCAAACCCCGCCGCGCCACCTTGTCTTCATAGGCCGGACCAATACCGCGGCCAGTGGTGCCAATTTTAGCCTCGCCACGGGCCAGTTCACGGGCCTGATCAAGCGCAATGTGGTAAGACAGGATTAACGGGCATGCCGGTGAAATTCGCAGACGCTCACGCACCGGCACACCTTTTTGTTCGAGCTCCTTAATTTCCCTGAGCAGGGCATCCGGGGCCAGCACCACGCCATTGCCGATCAGGCAGGTGACGTCGTCACGTAACACGCCCGACGGGATCAGGTGCAGTACGGTTTTTTTGCCATCAATCACCAGGGTGTGACCAGCATTGTGGCCGCCCTGAAATCTGGCGACCACCTTCGCCTGATCGGTCAACAGATCAACAATCTTACCCTTGCCTTCGTCACCCCATTGGGTGCCGAGCACCACGACATTTTTTCCCATTGCTAGCTCTCTGACTCCGCTACCTGATCACTTATCGGCACTACTTTAAAGCCCTGCGCTGTCGCCATCAGCAGCCGGTCACAGTGCAGCTCCTCATAGTTCGGGATCTGATCGCAAAACCCGCACACAACCCGCTCACCCTTGCTGCGCAACATAGCAACTTCTGCGATGGCAGCCTCGCTACCGCTGCTAGCTGGCACAAAAATACCGGCAGCAATTTCATCTTCGTTCTCTGTCAGCGATGTCAGCAGGCCAAGATCAACGCCAAACCCGGTGGCCGGGCGGGAACGGCCAAATGCCTCGCCAACGTGATCGTAGCGACCGCCATTGCCAAGCGGTACCAGGGAACTGTCTGTGTAAGCAGCAAAAACCACACCCGTGTGGTAGTTGTAGCCACGCAATTCACCGAGATCGAGAAATATATCAACATCGGGAGCGCGCACTTCTATCATTCGTACCAGGTCTGTAACAGTCTGCAGGGCTGTCAACACGGCTTGCGGTGCCGCGGCCAACTGTTGCCGAGCTGTTACCAGCACCTCTGTGGTACCGACCAGCCCTGCCAGGGCTGCGAGCATGTCGCTGCTCCCCTGATCGCTAACATGCGTATCAAGCCAGGCAGGTAACGTCGCATCTTTACGTTGCAGCAAAGCAAATAGCTGCTGACAGCGCTCCTCATCGAGCCCGGCACTGGCTACCAACCCACGATAAATCCCCACATGGCCCAGATCCAGGTGAATCTCCTTCACGCCGGCCTGTTTCAGTGTCTCTATCAACAACAGAATGACTTCGGCATCGGCCTCGAGGCTTGACTCACCGAACAACTCGACACCCAACTGGATGGGTGAACGGGTTTCCAGGGGGTTGCGCGGGCGTGCATACAGTACCTGGCCCGCGTAACACAGCCGGTTAGGGCCCTGGCGCTGCAGGCTGTGGGCGTCCATGCGGGCTACCTGCGGCGTAATATCTGCACGGATACCCATCATCCGACCACTAAGTTGATCGGTAATCTTGAACGTCATCAAATCGAGATCGACACCGGAACCGCTGAGCAAAGAATCGGTAAACTCAGCCAACGGCGGAATCACCAGGTCATACCCCCAGGAGTGGTAGAGATTCAGCAAACGCCGCCGCAGACGCTCCACCTTGATAGCCCGATTTGGCAGAATCTCTTCGATGCCTTCAGGCAATAACCAGCGGTCTACAATGTTCATAAGATTCACTTCACCAAGTACAACAACCCGGCACCGACCGCCATGCTGGCAAGCCCGGTCAAACGGATGGTTCGCTCATCCACCTGGGCCAGCGCCAGCATCATCTCTCGCCAGCGCCCAGGTGCCAGGAACGGCAAGATACCCTCAATTACCAGCACCAGGCAAAGCGCCGCCAGAAAGTCCTGTCCCACTTACAGATCACCCACTTTAAATTAGTCTGTTACACCCACGGGCGCATTCTACAGCCATAAAAAAACCGGGTTGCCCCGGTTTCAGAATTGTATCACTCCATACTCAGGGGCGCTGCCTTTTTTTGCTCGCCACTACTTGCCGCCCTGGCTTTTTAAATAGCGGAAAAAGTCGCTATCTGGTTCAACCAGCAGCAGATCTTCCTTACTTGCAAACGCCTTTCCGTACGCGTTCAAACTGCGCGAAAAAGCATAGAATTCAGCATCCTGTTGATAAGCTGCCGCATAGATAGCCGAGGCCTCTCCATCGCCGGCGCCGCGCGTTTCCTCAGCCTGCCGATAGGCGTTAGCGGCAATAATAGTTTCCTGTCGATCGGCATCCGCACGAATTTTTTCGGCGGCTTCCATACCCTTTGAACGCAGCTCCCGAGCTTCTTTCTCACGTTCGGCTTTCATACGGCGAAACACTTGCTCGCTAACCTCCGGCGGCAGGTCGATGCGCTTGACCCGCACATCTATTACTTCTATGCCCAGCGATTCTCGCACTCGATCATTCAAATCCCGAGCGATATTGGCCATCAGCTGATCCCGCTCTCCAGATACCGCTTCATGCAGAGTGCGTGTACCAAACTGATTGCGCAAACCATCGTTCACCCGGTCCGCAAGACGGCTGTGTCCCACAGTCTCTTCACCACCGGTTGCCTTATAGTAGGTCGCCACATCGACAATACGCCACTTGGCAAAGGCATCAACGATCAGACGCTTTTTCTCCGCTGTTAAAAAGCTCTCGGGTTCTGCATCGTATGTCAAAATTCTGGAGTCGAACTTACGAACATTTTCAGCAAAGGGTATCTTCCAGTACAGCCCCGGCGCGAGATCAGCCTCGACGATACGGCCAAATCGCAATTTGACAGCTTTTTCAGTTTCTTTAACAACGTAGAGGCTACTGTTAGCCAGCATTGCAATCAGGGCAAGGCCAATTAACACACTCGATAATTTCTGGTTCATTAGCGGCCCTCGCGACGTGGCGTAGCGGTTGACTGATTACGCAGTTTCTCGATGACCTGATCGGCGATGATACCGATATCATCAGCCGACAGGCTTTTCCCGCGCGCGGCGGATGCCGACGGCTGCCGGGCCATTTTATCAAGTGGCAGATACAACATATTATTGCCGCCCTCAACATCAATCATCACCTTGGAGGTGTTCTCAAGTACACCCTCAATAGCGTCCAGGTACAGCCGTTCCCGCGTCACAGCGGGCGCCTTTCGGTATTCAGTCAACACCTGCATGAAGCGTCGAGTTTCGCCCTCTGCTTCTGCCACCACCTTGGCCTTATAGGCGTTAGATTCTTCAATGGTGCGCTGGGCGCGGCCACGCGCTTCCGGAATAATGCCGTTGGCGTAGGCCTGAGCCTCGTTAATCAGGCGTTCCCGGTCCTCGCGAGCTTTGATGACATCATCATAAGCAGCTTTAACCGCTGTGGGGGGCTTGGCCTCAAGCACGTTGACCTTGATGACCTTGATACCTGTGCCGTAGTTATCCAGATAGGCCTGCAACCGAACATCAACGTCTATACTGAGCTGCTGTCGCCCCGTGGACACCACTTCGTCAAGCGCCGTGCTACCCACCACGTGGCGCAGTGCGCTTTCAGTCGCATTACGGAGGCTGGCCTCTGGATCCTTAACATTCAGCACATAGTTCTTAACATTTTTAATGTTGTAATGTACCGTCAGTTGCAGTTCAACAATGTTTTCGTCCTGGGTTAGCATTTCCCCGCGCGTTTGATACTGACGCTCCTCGGTGACGGGAACTTTAGTGACAATGTCCACCAACGGTGGATTCCAGTGCAAACCGTCACCAACGATATCCTGGAACTTGCCAAACCTCAGCACCACAGCTTTTTGTTTAGCGTCGACCTGGTAGATCCCAAGCATTGCCCAAACCACCACCACAACCACAATAATTGCTAACACGAGCCCGGACGCTGCGGCACCGCCACCGCTACCACCGCCGCTACCGCCGCCAAAAAATTTGCCGAGCTGGTCGGTGATATTTTTTAGCACGGCATCCAGGTCGGGAGGATTGCGGCCATTGCCACTATTGTTACCACTACCCCAGGGATCTTTCCCCCCGCCACCGGGTTCATTCCAAGCCATACATCACTCCGCTAAGTTCAGGGACGCGGATTCTAACAAGCCGCGCTCGAAATACCAGTTAATTGGCAATTGCCAACGCTTGCCCGTCACCCGCGCTGGGCGACAATGAGGCTTGCACCACCAATTGTTCTTCGGTGAGACCTTCGGTTTTGAGCAATCGCTGCCAGTCAGATCTGGCCATACGAATGCTAATTATAGTAGCACCATCACTCTGCTGGTGCTCCCCCACGACGGCACCCGCCTGGTGCAACTTTGCCCGCAACCGGCCTGACTCACAAGGCAAATAGCAACTGGCCTCGACAATTTCAACCGCCAGGCGTTCCTGCACGGCTTTGTACAACAGCTCAAACCCGGCGCCGGACTGAGCTGACACCCATACCGCAGTCGCCGTGCCGCGAGCATCTCGGTCAATACGCGGCGCCACGGTATCATCAAGCAGATCAATCTTGTTATAGACTTTTAACAACGGGATTTCCCCCGCGTCTATCTCCGCCAGCACCGCCTCGACCTGGTGAATATTTTCCTCCACCCCGTCACTGCTGGCGTCTATCACATGCAGCAACAAAGAGGCGCTAGCCGCCTCTTCGAGGGTGGCGCGAAACGCCTCCACCAGTTTATGAGGCAAATGACTAATAAATCCCACCGTATCAGCAAATATCAGGGTGCCGCTTGTGGGCAATTGTACCGCCCGCATAGTCGGATCAAGGGTCGCAAAGAGTTTATCAGCTGCGTAGACGCCGGCCCCGGTTAAGCCATTAAACAAGGTGGATTTACCGGCGTTGGTATAACCTACCAGGGATACCGTGCGAACATCTGCGCGACGCCGTGAGCGCCGACCCTGCTCGCGCTGCCGTCGAACTTTTTCGAGGCGCTTCTGGATCGACTTAATGCGCGCCCGCAACAAACGCCGGTCGGTCTCCAGCTGGGTTTCACCCGGACCTCGCAAACCGATCCCGCCTTTTTGACGCTCGAGGTGGGTCCAGCCTCTGACCAGGCGCGTGCTCATATACTCGAGCTGAGCCAGTTCAACCTGCAACTTGCCTTCGTGGGTTTGCGCACGCTGAGCAAATATATCGAGAATCAGCCCGGTGCGATCAAGCACTCGACAGCAGAGCGCCTGCTCTACGTTACGCTCCTGACTGGGACTGAGGTTATGATTAAAAATGACGAGTTCGGCACCCGTGTCAGTGATCGCGCCACGTATCTCCTCAAGCTTGCCGGTACCGACAAAGTATCTGGCCTGCGGTGTGCCGCGATGGCCGACGATCTCAGCAACCGGGTCACCGCCTGCCGACAGCACCAGCTCTTCAAACTCCCGGGGATTTTCTGGTTCTGGTTCGCTGTCTAGCTTTAAATGTACCAGGACAGCCAGTTCACCGGATTCGGGGCGCTCAAAGAACAATCAAGCCTCCGCATCTCCATCATCGTCATCCTCTGATCCGGCCGGCACTGCCATGGGCAATTTGACCGGTCGTGAAGGCACCACGGTTGAGATGGCGTGCTTGTAGACCATCTGACTGACGGTGTTCTTCAGCAGCACCACAAACTGGTCAAACGACTCCACCTGCCCTTGCAGTTTGATTCCATTGACCAGAAAGATTGAAACCGGAATACGCTCCTTTCTTAGGACGTTCAGGAAAGGGTCTTGTAGATTATGCCCCTTTGACATTATTGCTCTCCGCATTGATTGTGATAGTTTTTAGCCGCCAACAGGGGGGGCGGCTCATTACAACGACATATGACACTAGCTCAACCACAACCGGCTCAAGCGCCAGTAGCTACTGCCAATCAGAACCGCGCATCATACTACTCGTCATCACCAAAGTATATGGCGGCTTTTCGCAGATAATTCAAGGTTTTAGTCAAAACATCTTCTCCGGCTTGCAAGCTGTTAAAGGCCCGCCGCACGGCCTGCTCCGGGTCATCCAGCGCACTGTCCAGGTAGACCGCATCAGGCCACCGCCGCAGCCAGGTCAGCTGCCTCTTTGCCAGCTGTCGAGTCGCCGCAATTCCCTTCTGCACCATCTCGTCATAGCCGTAATCATCCTTCAGATAGCCCCATATCTGACGGTAACCCACAGCGCGCACCGAGGGTAAATCGGTGGACAAGTCGCCGCGTTTAAGGAGCTGCCTCACCTCGTCAATTAATCCCGCAGCCAGCATCTCCAAAAAACGCCGCTCAATGACCTGATGTAAGGCCTGTCTATCTGACGGCATTAAGGCGAGCTGAACTACCCGATAATCATCTGTGAGACGCCGCCCCTCGCTCTGCCCCCGCTGTTGCGCGGCGATTAACTGCGACAAGGGTATGCCGCCAACGCGAAATACCTCCAGTGCACGCGCGATGCGCTGCGAATGGTTTGGATGCAACGTGGCAGCGGTTTGCGCATCAACGGATGCCAGCAGTTGGTGCATATAAGGCCATCCATGCTCATCGGCCTGCGCCTCAATTTGCGCGCGAATACCGGGATTGGCCGGCGGCAAATCGGCCAATCCCTCGATCAGGGCCCGGAAATAGAGCATGCTGCCACCCACCAGCAGCGGGATACGGCCCGCCGCGGTAATTTCGCCGATATGGTGGCGGGCGTCGGCAACGAACTCGGCTGCGGAATAGGCTTGTGCAGGGTCACGAATATTAATGAGCCGATGCGGGACGCGAGCCAAAACGTCCGCGCCCGGTTTCGCGGTACCGATATCCATGCCCGTATAAACCTGGGAAGCATCGACATTAATGATGTCAACGGGCAGGTAATCGTGTAGCCGCAACGCCAGGCTGGTTTTTCCAGAGGCAGTGGGCCCCATCAGGCAGATAACCGGTTGCCGCTGATTCACTGGCAAGGCCTGATCTGCTAGCGGCCGCGCAAAAACAGGTTATCGAGTTCGGCCATTGATATTTGCGTCCAGGTAGGTCGGCCATGGTTACATTGCCCGCTGCGTTCGGTCGCCTCCATCTGCCGCAGCAGACCATTCATTTCGGTAATGCTCAATGATCGATTAGCCCTCACGGAACCGTGGCAGGCCAGACTGGAGAGGAGCTCGTTAGCAAGAACTTCACCGCGATCACTCCGGCCATCGGTGCGCAAATCGGCAACGATGTCTCGGATCAGTGCTTCGATATCGGCATTGCGCAAGAGCGCCGGCACTTCGCGGACCAGCAACGTTTCTGGTCCAGCCCGATCCAGATCAATAGCCAGGTCGGCGAACAGGGTCCGGTACTGTTCAGCGCAATCGGCCTCCTGTTCACTCACCAGCACGCTTTGCGGAACCAGCAACGGCTGGGCAACCAGGTTTTTATCCTGGTAAGCAAGCTTCATTTGCTCGTAGATGATGCGTTCGTGGGCGGCGTGCATATCGATCAGCACCAATCCTTCCGAGTTTTCGGCGAGAATATAAATACTTTTCAACTGCGCGAGGGCATAACCCAGTGGTGGAATCTCGCCCTGCTGATTTTTTTGCGTGGCGTCATCTTGCACGGTATTAACAGGCATCCAGGGCCCACGATCTGCCCCCGGTCTGTGTAATGCGCTGTACACCGCTACCTGTTCGGCAACGCGGGTCGGCGGCGCAGCACCAAAGGTCAGCCGCGACTGAAAATCACCACGCATCCCGGCATTAACGCCGCCACCTGGTGCCGCGCCAGGATCGACAGTCCGCGTGCCGCCGAGCCCTGCTGATGCTTGGTCACCACCGCGATAACCGCTTCTGCCAGGCCCAAACTCCGCCACCGCGCGGTGCAATGAGCTGAATAAAAAATCGTGCACCGCACGACTGTGACGAAAACGCACCTCGTGTTTGGTCGGGTGCACGTTGACATCGACATCCTCTGCGGGTAACTGCAAAAACAGCACGCAAGCCGGGTGGCGAGTCTGATACATAACATCTCGATACGCCTGGCGGACCGCGTGAGTCACTACCCGGTCACGGACGCTGCGGCCGTTGACATAGAAATACTGAAGGTCCGCCTGACTCCGAGAAAAATGCGGGGAACCAAGCCAGCCCCACAAACGCAGGCCCCCATGCTCGATGTCAACATACCGGGCCTGCTCCATAAACGCCGATCCGCATATTGCAGCAACACGCCGCTCCTGTTCATTGAAATTGCCAGCCGCGCGGTACTGCCGCACGACCTTACCGTTGTGCCGGAGATTAAATGTCACACCCAGATGACTCAGAGCCAGTCGTTTGACCACCTCATCGAGACGTGAAAACTCCGTTTTATCCGCGCGCAGAAATTTACGGCGCGCTGGCGTGTTGAAGAAAAGATCACGCACCTCCACCGTAGTGCCAAGAGGATGTGCCGCCGGCTCAAGGGTTACCGCCATGTCAGGCCCAGCGGCAAATACCCGCCAACCCGGTCCCTGCGAGTGCGTATTACTGATCATCGTCAAACGAGACACCGATGCTATGCTCGCCAGCGCCTCCCCTCGAAACCCAAGAGTAGCCACCGCCTCCAGGTCGGCCAGATCACATATTTTGCTGGTCGCGTGGCGGCTCATCGCGAGCGCTAAATCTGCCTCATCAATGCCGCCGCCATTATCCCGCACCTGCACCCGCCTGGTGCCGCCCAATTCGACATCAACATCAATAACGGTTGCCCCGGCATCAAGGCTGTTCTCCAGCAACTCCTTGGCCAGCGAGGCAGGCCTTTCTACCACCTCGCCAGCTGCAATCTGATTAGCAAGACGAGGGTTGAGTAACTGGATGCGAGGCATTGACCTGGCTCTGGCTCAGGAAGAAGGGATTTTAAGGCGCTGGCCGATACGCACCTGGGTGGACTGCAGATTGTTGTGTTTCTGCAAGGCATTGACAGAGACTCGATGCCGCTGGGCAATACCTGAAAGCGTATCGCCACGCGCGATAATGTAAACCGCGTCGGAACTTTTATGCCGCGAGGCCAGCAATGTACCGACCGGGGGTTTTGCCTGAAAGTACTCCTTTACCCCACCGAAAATTGCGCGCGCTATCTTACGCTGATAGTCAGCCTGCCCCAGGCGCCGCGCCTCTTCCGGATTCGAAATAAATCCGGTTTCAACCAGTATGGAGGGAATATCTGGCGACTTGAGCACCATAAACCCCGCTTGCTCTACCTGGTTCTTGTGCAGCCTTGCCACCGTGCCCACTGAACGCAACACCTTGCCACCAATTTCGAGGCTACTGTCAAGGGTCGCTGTCATCGATAAATCCAGCAGAACGCTGGCCAGCATGTCGTCCTTGTCATTAAGGCTCACCGCACCCACCCCGCCGATAAGATCAGTGCGGTTCTCGCGCTGCGCCAAATATCGAGCGGTCTCACTGGTCGCACCCCGTCGCGATAGCGCATAGACAGACGCCCCGTTCGCCGACGCTTTCAGAAAACCATCCGCATGCACGGAGATAAATATATCGGCGCGATTCTTGCGGGCGATATGGGTGCGATCACGCAGCGCAATGTAATAGTCGCCGTCACGCACCAACGCTGCACGAAAGCCGGGCTCGGCGTCAAACAAACGCTTTAACTCGCGACTGATATCGAGCACTACTTTTTTCTCATGAAGGCGGTTGGGGCCGATGGCCCCTGGATCATCCCCCCCATGACCGGCGTCAATAGCGACCACAATGTCGCGCAGCTTGCCACCTGACTTATTGTCGCTCGCCACTACGTCCGCGACTGTCTTGGCAGTGTTTACCGCGGTGTCGTAAAGATCGACAACCAAACGATCACCATACTGTTCGTTGCGACCCAGGACAAAACTGCGCGGGTTCACCTCGGCATTCAGATCCAGAACAATACGCAAGTCCCGGCCATTGCGGACAGCCGTGCGCAAAGCGGCAATCGGAGTTTTAGCCAGATCGAGCCCAGCTGACCCCTTATTGATAGCAGCATTGACGATACTTGTGTTGACGACGTCAACCACCAGGCGTTGCGGATTCTGCAAGCGGAACACCTTGTGCTCAACCGGCGCAGACAAATCGAAAACCAGACGAGTGTGATCTGGAGCACGCCACACGCGAATACCTTCCAGGGTCGCGGCCCAGGCCGTTGGCATACCTGCAATCAGAGATACACTCAATAAAAGCTTCGCTACGTAACGATGTGGCCTACTAGCTAACTTCAATGCAGATCTCACTGATTTTTTTCAGTATTATTTCACCTCGTTGCCCGGAAGACAAAATCCGTAACTGCCGTCCCCCGTCCATGTATTTTACAAAAATACCCAGATCCGCTGTGGGTAACATGCCCGCCCCTTTTTCCGGCCATTCGACCAGACAAACACTGCTACCATCGAAGTAGTCGCGAAAACCGATGTACTCCAGCTCCTCCGGGTCGCCAAGGCGATAAAGGTCGAAATGATAGATATCCACACCACGGTAATTGTATGGCTCGACCAGTGTATAAGTCGGGCTCTTAACCGGCCCCTCATGTCCAAAGGCATGTATCACCCCCCGGCACAATGTGGTTTTACCTGTACCCAGATCACCGTGAAAAAATACCGTTCCGCCGTCGGCAAGCGCCTCACCAAGTCTGCTTCCCCAGGCCACCATGGCTTCTTCGCCGTTAATCTGAACGGTTAGGGGGGTGGTCATTGGCCGTTTACCAAACGCCGCAACGCGCCTAACAAATCTGTCGCCATCATACCGCGTTCACCAAACTCCGCCGCTACGCGGTCAGCGGCGACCCCGTGCAGGCAGGCACCCAGCTGCGCGGCCCGCTGCGCAGTCAAACCCTGGGCCATAAGCCCACCAATAATCCCCGCCAGCACATCACCCATACCACCGCTTGCCATGCCCGGGTTGCCATAAGGACACAATGACAAGGGTCCTGCGCCACTACTGATCAGGGTGCCGGCACCCTTCAGTAATACGGTGCCGGGATAACGTTGCTGAATCGCCCGACAGGCCGCAAATCGATCCTGTTGAACTTCATCGTTACTGACGCCCAGCAAGCGCGCGGCCTCCCCCGGATGGGGTGTCAACACCCAGGATCGCGAATCGGCACCCGCGCCAACCCGCCCGTCGCTGAGTATGTTCAAAGCATCGGCATCTACAACCATTGGAATATTGGCATTAATCGCCTGTTGCAGAACCTGTTCAGACCACGGTGAACGCCCCAGCCCTGGGCCCACTACCAATACCGTCGGCCCAGTCAACAACGGTTCGAGCGCCTGACCGGAATCGACGGGTTTGACCATCAACTCTGGTCGTCGCGCCAACAGGGCCGACACATGACCGGGCCGCGTTGCCACACCAACCAAACCCGCACCCACCCGCAGCGCCGCTTCCGCCGCCATGGCCGCAGCTCCGCCAAAACCGGTGTCGCCACCAATAACGAGCACGTGACCGTATTTCCCTTTGTGAGCATCGCGCTCACGTCGCGGCAACGCCGCCAGCAAGGTTGTCAGATCCAGTCGCTCTGCGGCCATTGGCACGGCGTGGTAGATCTGCTCGGGAACGTCGAGTGCACGGAACACCAGATCACCGCAAACTGCGGGCCCCCGGCCGGTCAACAGGCCGCTTTTCATGCCGATAAACGTCACCGTAACATCGGCTACAACCGCGCAGCCCCGCACCGCGCCGGTATCGCTGCACAACCCCGACGGAATATCGACGGCTAGCACCGGGCGACCCGATTCATTTATGGCCGCAATTGCCTGCCGGTAGTGCTCACGAACCTCGCCGCGCACGCCAGTGCCCAGTAAGGCATCGACAATCGGTCCATCATTACTATCAATGGCCCATTTGAATGGCGCCATTGATACGTCGGCCTGACAGGCAAAACGCCGCGCCAGGCGAGCGTCACCCGATAAGTTTTCCTCTGCCGCCAGTTGTAATAGCGTTACGGAGAATCCGCGCTGCCGAGCTAGTGCGGCGATAATATAACCGTCACCGCCATTATTGCCGCCACCACAAAGCACCGTGATGTTATTCGCCGCTGGCCAGCGCCTTTGTAACTCGGCAAATGCCGCCGCGCCCGCGCGCTTCATCAGAGCAATGCCAGGCATACCGCCGTCCTCAATGGCCCGCCTGTCGAGCTCTCTTACCTCGTTCGCCGAGTAAAGCCTGTTTGAAATATCCACCACTCTCCCGAAAATATTCAACGATCCCCTGAATGTCACTAACATTTCTGTCAGAATTATACGGTAAGCGGAGCGCTCTGCCATGACTACCCTTGCCAACAGTTATCCTGACTCCACCCTTGAACTTGTGGAGCAAATTCGGCTGTGGAGTCAGCAGCTGGGTTTTCAGGAAATCGGCATTGTTCAGGCAGACTTGAGCGAGGCAGGAGATCGCCTTCAGCAATGGCTCGGCCGCAGTTACAACGGCTCTATGGAATGGTTAGGCAACCACGGTTCAAAACGCTGGCAACCAGACCAGCTCCTGCCCGGCACCGTTTCAGTTATCTGTGTACGGATGGATTACCTGCCCGCAGATAGCGGCATGATTGCCTGTCTGAGGGATGGCGAGAAAGCCTATCTGTCGCGTTATGCCCTGGGCAGGGATTATCACAAATTGATCCGCAAGCGCCTGGCCACACTTGCCAGTCGCATTGAAGACACCTGCGGCTATCCGGTCATCCAGCGACCGTTTGTCGATAGCGCGCCGGTACTGGAGAAACCCCTCGCGCAACAGGCTGGACTCGGGTGGATCGGCAAAAACACCCTGTTGCTAAATCGCCACGCCGGCTCCTGGTTTTTTCTCGGCGAGCTCTATACCAGCCTTGATCTGCCAGCGGATCAACCCGCGGCGGAAAAGCAATGCGGCCAGTGCCGGGCCTGCCTGAAGGTCTGCCCCACAGACGCTTTTCCGGAACCCTACGTGCTCGACGCGCGCCGCTGTATCTCCTACCTAACCATTGAAAACCAGGGGCCCATTCCCCTGGAATTTCGCCGGGCCATGGGCAACCGGGTATTTGGCTGTGATGACTGTCAAATTATCTGCCCGTGGAATCGCTTTTCCGCTACCACCGCTGAGGACGACTTCCAGCCCCGGCATCAGCTGGATAACAGCTCGCTGACAACCCTGTTTAACTGGAGCGAGGAGGAATTTCTCAACAATACTGCTGGCTCAGCAATCCGTCGCGTCGGCTACCAGGGCTGGCTGCGCAATTTGGCCGTCGGTCTGGGCAACGCGCCTTATTCAGCGACGGTGGTCAGCGCCCTGCAAAGCCGCCTATCATCGTGTTCAGCGTTGCTTAGAGAACACATTATCTGGGCCCTGGAGGAACAGCATCAAAAAAGAACTGCCCCCTGTGACAAGTATTGAAATCGGCATCTAAACTCGGTAGACTGCGCGGCCTCGAATTCAGTCTCAATCAGCTGGGGTAATGTCAGGTGGCAAACACGGCACAGGCGCGCAAGCGTGCTAAACAAAACGAAAAGCGGCGTCAACATAACACCAGCATGCGTTCCATGGTTCGCACTTACCTGAAAAAGGTAGACGCAGCCATTGCAGCGGGTGATGTCGAGCAGGCAAAAGCGGCTTATGCCGCAGCGGTACCGGTAATGGATCGCTGCGCGGACAAGGGCGGCATCATGCACAAGAACAAAGCCGCACGCCACAAGAGTCATCTAAATACCAGAATCAAGGCGATGTCCGCCTAAATGTCCGCCTAACACACGCGGTATTAAAAAAAGCCGGTTCTTTCCGGCTTTTTTTGTGGCTGCAATTTGTAGTTTATTATTTGTCGTCGACGCTTCGGAAAAACTCTACAGCAATACCAGGTTGTCGCGGTGAACGAGCTCGGCAGCGTCACAATAACCAAGGATGTCGCCTATTCTGTGGCTCGCCACCCCAATGATCTTTGCCGCCTCGCTGGCATTGTAGTTGACCAGTCCACGGGCAAGCTCCTGGTTGTTCTGATCGACACAGCTGACCATCTCACCCCGGGTAAAATTACCCGTCACCGAACTCACCCCCACCGGCAACAGACTTTTACCCTGATCGCGGATCATCCGCACGGCGCCCTCGTCGAGCACCAGGCGCCCGCGGACCTGTAAATGACCCGCCAGCCATTGCTTTCTGGCATCCAGAGGTTCACGGTTGGAAACTAGGAGGGTGCCTTCTTCATTGCCTGCCCTGAGTTTCAGCAGGATATCGGTGACGCGACCGCTGGCGATCAGCGTATTGGCACCTGAGCGCGCCGCCAGTCGAGCAGCCTGCAACTTGGTGATCATGCCACCGCGCCCCAGCCCACTGCGACTGCCGCCCGCGATGGCGTCAAGCGATCTATCTTCAGCGTTGGCCAGCCCGATCAGCGCTGCGCCAGGGTTTTGCCGTGGATCCTCTTCGAAGAGACCGGCCTGGTCGGTGAGGATGACCAGCAGTTCGGCGTCGATCAGATTGGTGACCAGCGCACCTAGCGTATCGTTGTCCCCAAACCGAATCTCCTCTGTACCAACGGTATCGTTTTCATTCACCACGGGCACCACGCCGAGCTCCAGCAAGGTAACGAGCGTACTGCGCGCATTGAGGTAACGCTGACGGTTTGAGAGATCATCATGATCGAGCAATATCTGTGCTGTGTGCTTACCATACTTCTGAAACTGTGACTCATAGGCCTGCACCAGACCCATTTGTCCAACCGCCGCCGCTGCCTGTAACTGATGCACGGCGCGGGGACGTTGCCGCCAACCGAGTCGGCTCATACCTTCTGCGACAGCTCCAGACGACACCAGGACGACCTCTATCCCGCTGTTTTGCAGCGCCACGATCTGAGCGACCCAGCCAGCAATGGCGTCACGATCGAGACCGCGTCCGTCGTTCGTCAGCAACGCGCTGCCGATCTTGATCACCCATCGCTGGGCGGCACTGACTTTTTGTCTCGGCACAAGCTCGGTGCCCATAACTCCCCCAGACTCAGCATATTGCAGTAAGCTAAAACCGTTGCCGCCCCGTGTTCGACTGAACTTGTCGGTCGAGTCGGCCACCGCTACTGCCAAAGTTGAAATTACTCGCGTTTTACGAATCAGGCTGCTACGGCCTGTAAATTACTTCCATTTGCTCGTCATCGTCATCGTCATCATCATCGTCATCGTCATCGTCATTCAAATCGTCCACAATGCCCTGCGTGGCGTGTCGCTCATTGCGCAGTTTTTCGATTTGCTGACGAGCTTCCAGCTGCATCTGTGCCTGCACAGCTCGTTCCTGATGCAGCAACTCAGGGTCTTCAATTTCACGTTGCTTACTGTGCTCCAGGTAGGCGTGGATGTCTTCGCACATCTGATTCGTCCCCGCCCCCGACAGCGCCGAAATCTGGTACACCGGACCGGTCCACTGCAAAGCATCAAGGAGTGACTGCCGTATGGCAGCCACCTCCTGATCACTCAACAAATCCGCCTTATTGAGTACCAGCCAGCGATCACGGCGAGCCAGGGTGTGGCTGAAGTTATCGAGCTCGCGATGAATCGACAACGTATTCTGCACGGGATCCGAGCCGTCCGCTGGTAATAGATCAACCAGGTGCAGGAGCAGCCGGGTCCGCGTCAAATGCTTGAGAAAGCGAATACCCAAACCAGCGCCGCTCGATGCGCCCTCGATCAAACCCGGAACGTCAGCCATCACAAAGCTGCGGTAAGGCCCCAGTTGCACCACGCCCAAATTAGGCACCAATGTGGTAAAGGGGTAATCCGCCACTTTCGGAGTAGCCGCGGAAACCGCCCTGATCAGGGTCGATTTACCCGCATTAGGCAAACCCAGTAAACCAACGTCGGCAAGCAACTTAAGTTCAAGTCGCAACGAGAGCACATCTCCCTCGGAGCCCGGCGAAGTCTGTCGCGGCGCGCGGTTGGTGGAGGATTTAAAACGGGTATTCCCAAGACCGTGAAATCCACCCTGCGCCACCTTCAATTGTTGCCCTGCAGTGGTTAAGTCGCCGAGCACCTCATCATTGTCGGCATCGATCACGGTCGTGCCGACCGGCACCTTCAAGATTAGATCTTCACCCTTCCTGCCTGCACGATTCCGGCCTTTGCCAGGCTCCCCGTTCTGGGCCTGAAAATTCCGCTGAAAACGGTAGTCGACCAGGGTATTCAGATCGGCGTCGGCTTCCAGAATAACGGAGCCACCGTCACCACCGTCGCCCCCGTCCGGCCCACCCCTGGGAATATACTTTTCCCGCCGGAAACTCAGGCACCCGCCGCCGCCTTTTCCAGCTCGCACACCGATTGGCGCTTCGTCGACAAATTTCACTTTTCTTCCCCACCGGGGCCCATGCTAACGACCCTCGGATAATACGCTACCGCCATAAAAAAAGCCCCGCATGCGGGGCTTTTCGAATATTCAGACCCGTTTACGCAGGCACTATATCGACAAACTTGCGATTGTTTGGCCCGCGCCGAACAAACTGCACTGTGCCATTAGCTGTCGCAAAAATTGTGTGGTCGCGCCCCAGACCCGCGTTGCTACCCGCGTGAACGTTGGTGCCGCGCTGCCTGATTATGATATTCCCTGCCTGCACCTGCTCACCACCATAGCGCTTGACACCCAGACGTTTACTTTGTGAATCACGCCCGTTGCGCGTACTACCACCGGCTTTCTTGTGCGCCATAACTCTGTCCTCTGTATTTCTGGATTAAAGTATCAATCAACCTGCGCTAATGGCGGTAATTTTTACTTCCGTATACCACTGTCGGTGACCCATTTGCTTGCGGTGATGCTTACGACGACGAAATTTGATAATCGTCACTTTCTTGGCGCGACCATGACTAATCACCTCAGCGCTGACTTTGCCGCCATCCACATAAGGAGCGCCAACTTTCGTATTGTCGCCGTCGGCAACCATCAACACTTTGTCGAAATCGATTATCTCACCAGTCGCCACGTCAAGCTTTTCAAGGCTCAGCACTTCGCCGGGCTCGACGCGATGTTGTTTGCCGCCACTTTCTATTACCGCGTACATGCTTTGCTCCTGAATAACTCTACAAGCCAACCTGATCAGCCAACCACCGTGCTCACGCCACACAAACGACCGGCTTTTTAAGGGCGGCAATTCTATGTTAAAGGCGCCGCCGCTGCAAGAGGCAACAGCCCCCTAACTTGGCCCGCTGATCTGAACAGTTGTGAAGCGGCCATCAGTCTTGACACCCTACTGGGGCGGCCCTAGGATGCCGCGCAACCCACCGTTATAATCAACGTAAATATGTTGTCATTTCGTGATGTCGTCAAGACTGACTTTGACGCAGTCAATCGGTTGATCATCGACCAGCTACGTTCCGATGTCGGCCTGGTTGAGCAAATCGGTCATTATCTGATCGCCGCCGGCGGCAAGCGGCTGCGCCCACTCGTCGTATTGCTCGCCGCTCGGGCCAGTGATTATAGCGGTTCCGGTCATGTCGAGCTGGCCGTTATCATCGAATTTATCCACACGGCCACACTGCTTCATGACGACGTCGTCGACACATCGGAATTGCGCCGCGGCAGGTTCACCGCCAATGCACAGTGGGGCAACGCACCGAGCGTGCTGGTCGGCGACTTCCTGTATAGCCGCGCCTTTCAAATGATGGTGGCGCTCGGCGATCTTGAAATCATGCGCATCCTGGCCGACACCACTAACGTCATATCCGAAGGTGAAGTGCAGCAGTTGGTAAATATTGGCAACCCGGACCTAACTGAGGATGAGTATCTGCAGGTCATTGGTAGCAAAACCGCTCAGCTGTTTGACGGCGCCAGCCACAGTGCAGCGATCCTGAGCAAAACCGATCCCGCCACCCGTGCAGCATTGCAGGAATACGGGTGGCTTCTGGGGATGGCCTTTCAGCTGGTTGATGATGCCCTGGACTACTCGAGCGACAGCGATACGCTGGGCAAACATGCCGGCGATGACCTTGCCGAAGGGAAAATGACGCTGCCGCTGATTCACGCGATGCGCTGCGGATCGAAGACCCAGAGGGCGCAGCTGCGCAAGGTCATCGTAGCCCGCGACGCCGTGCAACTGCCCGCGGTTCTGGATGTCATCAGTAACACAGCATCGATTCGCTACACGACGGACAAAGCCCGCAATCTCGCCACACAGGCTAAACAAAGACTCGCTATGCTACCGTCGTCAATATACAAAGACGCCATGCTTGATCTTGCTGATTTTGCTGTCGACAGAGCTTACTAGGTCAACTGCGCCGCCATCCATCCTGATCGCGTTCTGTGATATAAAGAATCCCGCTGCAATTACCGGGTCAATCAATCAATTGAGCGACCAGCAGTTAACGTCAGTGACAGGTCAAAGTTAACGACAGGCCGCATACTGACCGCTCATCAGCAGCTGTGAATGAGCCGCGTGTCAGTTAGTTAGCGCATGGCCTGGTCGACACTAGCGCGTACTTTGCCAGCACGTATTTTACCGTGTGAAAGCTGCTGGTCAGGGAGCAGGCCTGGCACCAGCACTGCACAACGGCCAAAAATAAATTGACGTCTAGTCGGCGTATGGCAAGACGAGCAGGATGGTATAAGCACGGAGCTTTGCATGGCATACACGTCGATCCACAACACCCCCGCATGGCGGGCTCTGCTCGACCATGCGGAAACGCTCAAGAGGGTTTCGCTAAACGAGCTTTTTGCCGAAGATCCCCAGCGAGGATCACGCTTCCGTGCCACCTGCGACCCGGTTTATTTTGACTATGCCAAAGACCACATCACAGATCGCACGTTAACGCTGCTACTCGACCTGGCGAACACCGCCAACCTGTCAGCAGCCATCGAAGCCCTGTTTTGCGGTCAGCCGGTTAATACCACGGAACACCGGCCGGCCCTGCATACAGCATTGCGTAGCCGGCCCCTCGGCGACAGCGAGGCCGAGAGGAGCACCGCGGCGTCACTGCACAAAATCACCACGTTTGCCGAAAAGGTTCGGCAGCGAGAAGACACCGGTGCAACCGGCAAACCGTTCTGCTCAATAGTCAACCTCGGTATCGGTGGCTCCGATCTCGGCCCGCGGTTAGTCGTCAACGCCTTTTCTCAACGCCACCATGCAGCTATCCGCAGCCACTTTGTCGCCAATATCGACAGCGACGCGCTATCAGCTGCATTGGCTGAATGTACTGCCGACACTACTTTGTTTGTTATCTCATCGAAAAGCTTTTCTACAATCGAAACCCTGGCTAATGCAGACAGAGCTCGCCGGTGGCTACTCGAAGCCGGTATTGCAGAGGACGGTCTGGGACGCCATTTCGTTGCGGCAACGGCCAATGGCGAGGCTGCGCAACAATGGGGTGTCCCGGCACAGCGAGTATTTGCGGTCGAGGAATGGGTCGGCGGCCGCTTCTCGCTATGGTCAGCCGTTGGCCTGCCGATTGCACTGGCGCTGGGCAACGATGTCTTCCGACAATTACTGGACGGCGCGCGCAGCATGGATGAACATTTTCGCAGCGCTGATTTTGCCGACAACCTGCCGGTTCTGCACGGCTTACAGGCAATCTGGCATATCAATTTCCGGGGCCACGAAAAAACAGGCCGTAAGAATAATAACGGCTACCACAGTCGTGCAGTCATACCCTATGTACATCAGCTGCGACTTTTACCCAGTTATTTGCAGCAACTGATGATGGAAAGTCTCGGCAAAAGTACCGTTCGGGAGGGTCTTGAGACGGCTACCGCTACTGGCCAGGTGATCTGGGGCGATGAAGGCACTAACGGGCAACACTCCTTTCACCAGTTCCTGTTACAGGGCACTGAAGTCGTGCCGGTTGATTTTATCGCCACCCGAACCCCCCACTGCCAGGCTGACGCGCATCGTCAACTGATCGCCAACTGCCTTGCACAGAGCAGTGCCTTGATGACGGGCAAAACCGTCGGCGAGGCCTACGCAGAATTAATCGCTCAGGGCTTTACCCAGACCGAGGCACACCAACTCGCAGCCCATAAAAGCGTACCCGGCAATCGTCCCAGCAACACCATTGTGCTGGACGATTTCAGTCCGCGCAGTCTTGGCGCACTGCTGGCCTTCTACGAACACAGTGTCTATGTGCAGAGCGTGATATGGAATATCAACGCGTTTGACCAATGGGGCGTTGAGTTTGGCAAGCAAATTAGCGATCACCTGTTCACTGCGCTTGGCGAGCCCGAGACCCCCGCACCAATCCTCGACAGGCTGGATAGCTCGACACGCAATTTGCTTGACCATTTTTGCAATGACAGTGGCGCCCAGAAAAAAAGCTAGAAAAACTACAAGACCAAAAACTGTTTATATTTATTTTTATCAATCACTTATCTCTTCATAGAGCAACGCTCTGCTGCCTGTTCTTTTTGTTTTTTTTGGGGTAAAGTTGCCGACCTTTTTTATACCGCGCCGCCAACACGGCTACGCAAACTGGCTCCAGCTAAGGGGAATACACTGTGATTATAGGCATACCCCGGGAAATCAAACCCGGCGAAACCCGAGTCGCCATGACGCCCGCCAATATCCAGGCGTGGACGCAAAAGGGAATTAATTTTGTGGTGGAGAGCGGCGCTGGCGAATCTGCCGGCTTTATGGACGAGCAATACGAAACCGCAGGTGCCGCGTTACGCGGTGATCGAAAAGCCATTTTTGCCGAGGCGGATATTATCTTCCAGGTGCAGTCCTTTGGCTCCAATCAAATCAACGGCGACGACGACTTACCATCCCTCAGGGCGGGTCAGCTGGTTGCCGGCATGATGGACCCCCTCGGTGGACCAAAAATTGCCGAGAAAATGGCCGCCACCGGTACCACCGCCATTGCGATGGAGCTGGTGCCACGTATCAGCCGCGCCCAAAGTATGGATGTGCTGTCTTCGATGGCGACCCTGGCCGGCTACAAGGCTGTGCTGCTTGGCGCCAGCCATTCCCCACGTATTATGCCCATGCTGATGACCGCTGCGGGCACGTTACAACCGATGCGCACGCTCATTATGGGTGTCGGGGTAGCCGGGCTGCAGGCCTGCGCTACCGCGAAGCGCCTTGGCGCGGTGGTTGAGGCTTACGATGTGCGCCCCGCCGCGCGCGAGCAAATCATCTCCGTCGGCGCCAAACCCGTGGTACTTGATCTGGAAACAGATGCCTCCGAGGACAAAGGCGGTTACGCCAAAGAGCAAAGCCCGGAATTTATTGCCCGTCAGCAGGAGCTCTTGACGCAGGTGTTAGCCGAGCAGGATCTGGTTATCACCACAGCCGCGGTACCCGGAGCCAAATCACCAATACTGGTGACCGCCGCCATGGTCGCCAGAATGAAGAAAGGCGCTGTCATTGTTGACCTGGCAGCCGAGCGTGGCGGCAACTGTGAGCTCACCAGACTGGGTGAGACAGTGGTTGCCCACGGCGTCACCATACTGGGCCCGGAGAATCTGGCTGCCACTTTAGCCACTCACTCCAGCCAGATGTACGGCAAAAACATGGAAGTACTGCTCGGCCACCTGCTTGATAGCGAAGGCAATCTGAAACTCGATTTTGAAGACGAGATCATTTTCGAAACAGTCATTGCCCATGGCAACGAGGTTCCACATAAAAGAATGCGGGAAATGAATGGCCTGCCCGCCATCGAAAAACCAGTGCTGGAAACTAACGAACAATCTTCCGGGGAGGCTTCCTGATGGAATTAATTATTATGCAACTGGCACTGTTCGTGCTCTCGCTGTTCCTCGGTGTGGAGCTGATTACGAAAGTGCCCGCCACGCTGCACACCCCACTCATGTCCGGCACTAACGCGATTTCAGGTATCACCCTGGTCGGCGCAATCCTTGCCGCCGGCGCGGATCAGGCCCCCATGCTGGTGCACATACTGGGCTTTATGGCGGTTTTCATGGCGACGCTTAATGTTATTGGCGGCTACCTGGTCACCAACAGAATGCTTGCCATGTTTAAAAGGAGGGACTAATCCATGAATCAATCCGTTGTGGATATAGCCTACCTGGTCGCGGCCGTGCTGTTTGTGTTGGGCATTAAGGGCCTAACCAGACCCAAAACTGCGGTTCGCGGCAATATACTATCAGCCACCGGCATGCTGGTAGCCGTGGTCATTACGCTGTTGGACAATAGCATTATCACCTTTGAATACATTATCGCCGGCATGCTGGCTGGGTGTGTCGTTGGCGGGCTGATGGCAACACGCGTGCAGATGACGTCGATGCCGCAAATGGTGGCGCTACTAAACGGCTGTGGCGGTGGTGCATCTCTCGGGCTTGCAGCCGCAGACTACCTGCTCAAGCAGAGCGGTGCCGGCTATGAAGCCGGTATTCTCGGCGTGCTGGCCGTCTCCTTCGTCATGGTCACTGTACTTATCGGTGCGGTAACGCTATCCGGCAGCCTGGTGGCCTTCGCCAAGCTTCAGGAATTAATCTCCGGTCAGTCCATTGGCTTTGCTGGCATGAAGTTTTTCAACGCTGCGGTTTTTATCGCCGCCATCGCCATGGTGGTGCTGCTCTGCATTAATCCGGGTAATGTGCCGCTGTTTTGGACGTTGATAGCCCTGGCAACCGTACTGGGCCTCACCCTGGTGCTACCGATCGGCGGCGCAGACATGCCGGTGGTTATCGCCCTGTTGAACTCCTACTCAGGTATTGCTGCCGCTGCCGCCGGATTTATTCTCGGTAACACAGTATTGATCGTTACCGGCTCGCTGGTAGGCGCCTCCGGCTTGATTCTAACGAACATCATGTGTGTCGCAATGAATCGCTCTTTGACCAATGTTCTGTTTGGTGTCATGGCGCCGGGCAGCGAAGCGATTGACGCCGATGAAATCTACGGCGGCAAGGTCAAAAGCGCGCAGGCTGAAGAGATCGCCATGATCCTCGAAACAGCGCGCAGAGTCGTCATTGTGCCCGGTTTCGGCATGGCCATGGCCCAGGCCCAGCACGCTGTTCGCGAACTGGCCGACGTTCTGGAACAACGCGGCGTAGACGTCGAATATGCGATTCACCCGGTTGCCGGACGCATGCCAGGACACATGAACGTGCTGCTCGCAGAAGCTGAGGTGCCCTATGACAAGATGGTGGAAATGGATCGCATTAACCCCACCTTTGATCAGACCGATGTGGCCATCGTGATCGGCGCCAATGACGTCACTAACCCAATGGCGCGGGAAGACAAGGGCAGCCCGATTTACGGTATGCCGATCCTCAATGTCGACAAAGCCAGAACCGTCGTGGTCATCAAACGATCCATGAGCCCAGGTTTCGCCGGCCTGCCCAACCCACTGTTTGCGATGGACAACTGTCTGATGGTCTTTGGCGATGGCAAAAAGGCGATTATCGATATCACCGCCCATCTCGATCTTTCCTGAGGGTTTATAGACCTGAGGGCTTATAGCAACGCCCACATAAAAAAGCCCCGGACAGGGGCTTTTTTTATGTGCTTTCCATTAGTTACATTTGACCCATCAGCGCTACCGACAATGGTTACCTTTGTCCGCAGTGGCAGCTAAGCACCCGTACTATAAGCACCCGTACTAGCAGTTAAGCGAATCAAACACCCGCTCCTCTTCCAACTCGGTAGATCCACCGCTTTATTTCATATCGAACCGATCGCAGGTAGACCAGCTACATGCAACATGCATACTGACACTATGCTTCCTGGTCAGCCGAAGCATCCAGCAGAGCGAGAATCTCCGCAGTCTTCGCTTCCATCAGATCTCGGTTGGCCCGGCTCTCTACATTCAACCTGACCAACGGCTCGGTATTAGACATCCGCACATTAAAACGCCAGTCGGCAAACTCCATGCTTACCCCATCGGTTTTGTCCACCGACAGTGCTGCCAAAGCGTAGCACTCTTCAATCTTGCGGAGCACCGCCCGGGCATCATGCACGGTGCGATTAATCTCACCGCTGACCGGGTAGGCGGCCTGCCGTGCCGCCACCAGCTCAGAAAGCCTCTTGCCACTACTAGACAGTATTTCCACCACCAGCAACCAGGGGATCATGCCGCTGTCACAATAGGCAAAATCGCGGAAATAATGGTGAGCGCTCATTTCGCCGCCATACACCGCATCATGGTCGCGCATGCACTGCTTGATAAACGCATGACCGGTCTTACTCTGCACCGCTGTGCCCTTATATTTGCGCACCAGCTCAATGGTATTCCAGGTCAGGCGCGGATCATGAACCACTGCGGCAGCCCCTCGCTTGCTTAAAAAGGCCTCTGCCAGTAAGCCGACGAGATAGTAACCTTCGATAAAATTGCCGTGCTCGTCGAAGAAGAAGCAACGGTCAAAATCGCCATCCCAGGCAATGCCCAGATCAGCCTGCTGTTGGCGAACCATCTCTGCGGTGGCGACCCGGTTCTCCTCGAGCAAGGGGTTGGGCACGCCGTGGGGAAAGTGGCCATCGGCCTGATGATGGATCTTGACGAAGTTGAGCGGCAGATGACTTTCCAGCAAATCCACAATGGCCCCCGCGCCGCCGTTGCCAGCATTTACCACCACCTTCAGGGGATGTAACGACTCGGTCGCCACGTAGCCAAGCAGATGCTCGATATAGGCGCTTTTGTCTTCGTAACGCGTCACCCTGCCCCGTTCAGGTGACGCAGTGAATTCGCCGCTTTCCGCCAGCGCCTGTATTTCCGGCAGGCCGTCATCGCCGCTGATCGGTCGCGACTGCTCGCGTACGAACTTCATACCGTTATGATCCACTGGGTTATGGCTGGCGGTGACCATCAGGCCACCGTCGAAGCGGCCGTTAGAAGTTGCGAAATAGATCTCCTCGGTACCGCATTCACCAATATGCGTCACATCACAACCGCTGTCACAAATACCTTCAATCACCGCATCACACAGCATCGGGCTAGTCAGGCGAATATCATGGCCAACGACAACATGGCTGGCATTGAGGTACTGGGCGAAAGCTCGGCCAATACGGTAAGCGATCGTTGCATTCAGTTGATCCGGCACACGACCACGCACGTCATAGGCCTTAAAACAAACGTAGGATTCCATCATTAGCGAGCCTGATCCTTCAGATAGATATTGTTATAAACGTAGTTAGTGGCCTCGATATAGCCATCGACACTGCCACAGTCAAAGCGTCGACCCTTAAACTTGTAGGCCAGCACCTTGCTGGTTTTGGCCATGGTCAACAGTGCGTCGGTGAGCTGTATCTCACCATTTTTACCGGGCTTTGTATGACGCAGAATCTCGAAAATAAACGGCGTAAGAATGTAACGGCCGATAATCGCCAGGTTGCTCGGCGCATCTGCGGGATCCGGCTTTTCCACCATGTCCGTCACCGTATACAAACCGGGTTCTTCCTCAACACCGGCGATAATGCCGAACTTTGATACATCCGCGTCGTCCACCTCCTGGATGGCAATGACAGAACAATTGGTTCGACGGTAGATGTCTGAAAGCTGCGCCATCACACTCGGCCCCTCACATATACACAGATCATCCGCGAGGATCACGCCAAAAGGCTCATTGCCGACCAGCAGCTCACCCGTCAGAATCGCGTGGCCCAGACCTTTCATGGCCGACTGGCGGGTGGTGGCAAACTTACCCCGCGCAATAACGTCGCGAATACTGTTCAGATAACGTTCTTTGTCGGTACCGGCAATCTGGTGCTCTAATTCGTAACTGGTATCAAAAAAATCATTGATCGCCCGCTTGCCACGCCCGGTCACCAGGCAAATTTCATTAAGGCCTGCATCCAGGGCTTCTTCGACGCCGTATTGCACCAGGGGCTTATTCACTACGGGGAGCATTTCTTTAGGCATGGACTTGGTGGCCGGTAAAAAACGGGTGCCATAACCCGCCACCGGGAACAAACATTTCTTGATCATCAATCACTTCCTTTTGTACCGGCCGCTTGCAAAATGCAAAAAGACCCGGGCATTTGCTTGGCAGAACGTGCGTGACATATTACTCGGTCACGGGATGATGGTGAACCAGACAACAGCCCGCCTGCGAAACATTAGACAAATTGGACTTCCCTAATCAGTACGCTAAAATAGCGCGTCTTTTTTTGCGGCGGGCTTTCGGGCGGTCGCCCCGATGAGGTTCCATTGAAAGAATCAAATGCCCACCAGCGCAACAGCTTTGACTACGACGATCTGATCGCCTGTTCGGAGGGTCGTCTGTTTAATGAAAACAGCGCCCGCTTGCCGATGCCGAATATGCTGATGGTCGACCGGGTGACGCATATCAGCGCTGAAGGCGGTGCTCACGGTAAAGGTCAGATCGTCGCTGAGATGGACGTCAGGCCCGATCAATGGTTTTTTGGCTGTCATTTTAAGGATGACCCCGTCATGCCGGGCTGCCTTGGTCTCGACGCGCTCTGGCAGCTTACCGGATTTTTCCTTACCTGGCGGGGCAACGACGGTCATGGCCGGGCGCTGGGCTCCGGCGAAGTAAAGTTTTTCGGCCAGGTATTGCCGACGGCCAAAAAAATCACCTATAAACTGGACGTCGCTCGCGTGATTGAACGCAAGCTGGTCATGGCTATTACCGACGGTGCGGTGTACGTCGATGACCGAGAAATATACACCGCAAAAAGCCTGCGCGTCGGTCTGTTCCAGTCCACTGACAATTTTTGAAGATATTCAGTACAATTCCGCCCTGTTGCGGATTCATTAGTCAAACGCAAACGAGGTTAGTATGAGACGTGCTGTAATTACCGGTATGGGTGTGGTGTCCTGTCTGGGTAACGATACCGCCAGTGTGCTTGACTCGCTTCGCAATGCCCGATCGGGCGTACGCTACAAGGAAATCTATAAAGAGATGGGGCTGAAAAGCCAGATCGCTGGTCAGATCACCGTCGACCCCAAAGATTTTATTGACCGCAAGCACTACCGCTTTATGAGTATCGCCGCCGCATACGGTTACCTCGCCATGCAACAGGCGATTGATGACAGCGGCTTAAAAAAAGCTGATATCAGCAACCCTCGCACCGGCATCATCATGGGTTCAGGCGGCATTTCCGGGGAGAAATTTGTCGAATCGGTCGATACCCTGCGCGAAAAAGGCGTACGGCGCATGGGGCCCTATCGCGTCACCCAGATCATGAGTAGCACGGTTGCAGCCTGCCTCGCAACACCGTTTGAGATCAAAGGTCTGAATATCTGTATATCTTCTGCCTGCGCCACCAGCGCCCACTGTATCGGCGCAGCGCTTGAGCAGATACAGCTCGGCAAGCAGGACATACTATTCGCCGGTGGCGCCGAGGAAGAGCACTGGTCGATGGTCAGCATGTTCGACGCCATGGGCGCACTGTCAACCAGGTATAACGACACACCGGAAAGAGCTTCCCGACCCTATGACGTGGACCGCGACGGCTTCGTCATGTCCTGCGGCGGCGGCTGTTTTGTCGTTGAAGAACTTGAGCATGCCCTGGCCCGCGGCGCCAAAATTTATGCCGAAATTGTTGGCTACGGCGCCACCTCAGACGGCTATGATATGGTTGCACCGTCCGGCGAGGGCGCTGTGCGCTGCATGCAACAGGCCATGGCGACCGTGACAGGCGATATCGACTATATCAATACTCATGGCACCAGCACACCAGTCGGCGATGTTGCGGAAATCGGCGCTATTCGGCAGGTCTTTGGCGACAAGGCGCCACCGATTGGCTCCACCAAATCCCTGTCTGGCCATTCCCTCGGGGCGGCCGGAGTTCACGAAGCGATCTACAGTATTCTGATGATGGAGAATGATTTTATTGCCGAATCGGCCAACATCGACAACCTCGACCCGGAAGTGGCAGACATGCCCATTGCCACCAAACGCATTGATAACGTCAAACTTGAACGGGTCATGTCAAACAGCTTTGGTTTCGGCGGCACCAACGCCACCTTGATCTTACAAAAGTATCACCAGTGACTTTACAAAAGTACCACCCGTGACTTTACAAAAGCACCACCCGTGATGCACAAGCGGCATCAGTAGCGCGCTCACACCCTCATCGGTCGACCGTATAGCACCCATGTCGCCTCCTGCTGGCCCTACGCCCACGATGGTTCACTCTGACGACTTAATACAGTCAGGCCGGGTGTAGCGGTAACGGCGTCTAAAGAAAGAGGGGACATTGCGCAGCACCACAGAAACTTGTGAACCTGTGAACTTGTGAACTTGTGAACTTGTGAACTTGTGAACTTGTGAACTTGTGAACTTGTGAACTTAAGAGAGCGCTAACCCCATCGGACCGTTGACAAAGCATCGGGGCGGACCATCAAGAAACCCGGCGCGACTCCCCATCTGTCGCCAAACTTCGATCCGAATCTCGATACCAATCTCGACCCAAACAGCGCCGCGGAGCCCGCAAAGACCCCGGCGGTTGGCTATTCAGCAGTGCTATATATAGCGTTTTGCAGTCAGGTAGTCTATCAGCTGCTCAGCACAGGCCTGCAGATCGTGACACCCGGTATCAATCACCAGCTCGGGATGCTGCGGAACTTCATAGGCTGAATCAATACCGGTAAAGTTCGGAATCTCTCCGGCACGCGCCTTTTTGTAGAGGCCTTTGGGATCTCTTTCCTCGCATACCGCCAACGACGTGGCGACGTGAACTTCAATAAACTCATCATCGTCCACCAGTTCTCTGGCCAGTTGCCGCTCGACTCGGAATGGCGATATAAAGGCCGTCATAACGATCAGACCCGCATCGACAAACAGCTTGGCTGCTTCGCCTATACGCCGAATGTTCTCCACTCGATCGGCGTCGCTAAACCCAAGATCGCCGTTAAGGCCATGCCTCACGTTGTCCCCATCCAGCAGGTAACAATGATGTCCCCGCTCAAACAGCACCCGTTCAAGAGCATTTGCCAGTGTTGATTTACCAGCGCCGCTGAGGCCCGTAAACCAGATGACGCAAGGCTTTTGCGCCTTCCGCTCGGCCCTTTCCGCTTTGGTGACCGCAGAGTGATGCCAGGTCAAATTGGTGTTCAAAACTACTCCTTATGCGAATTTTTCCGCAATTTTACTGCCAGATTTAGCTGATTAATGTTAGTGAAAAAAGGAACCATGCGGACCGTTTTTAGAACGGAATATCATCGTCAAAATTATCAAACCCGGCTGGCTGCGCGGCACCTTCGTCAGTATCGGCCTGAGGCTGGCGCTGGGGTTGAGGTCGCGCTCCCTGCTGGGCGGAGCCAGACTCATAATCGCCACCACCAGCCGTAGCACCGCGACCATCGAGCATCTGCATTTCGCTGGCCACAATTTCCGTGGTATAGCGATCCTGCCCGCTGGTTTTATCCTGCCATTTGCGCGTGCGCAGCGCGCCTTCAATATAAACTTTGCTGCCTTTGTGCAGGTATTCCCCGGCAATTTCAGCGAGTCGGTTAAAAAACACCACCCGGTGCCACTCGGTGCGTTCCTGTTGCTGACCCGTGGCTTTGTCCTTCCACGACTCCGACGTCGCCAATGTGATGTTGGTGACCGCACCACCGGAGGGCATATACCGCGTTTCCGGTTCCTGCCCCATGTTTCCGATCAATATTACTTTGTTGATTCCCCTGGCCATGTTTCTCTCCTCTCTTGAACAGTGCCAATAATCCCTTTTTTGATCCTGCTCTGGTGTCGGTTATGCGCTGTAACTACGGCGAGCAGTGTAACGCTTCGCCGCCCCCTAAATCCATCACCGCCTTAAACTGCACGTCATGCAGAGCGTCGTCAATGGACTGCCGCGAGTGTTACTGGAGCCCGCTCGCGGACCGGCCCAACAAACGCCTAAAGCCAGTCTCATCGAAGTGCTCATCGTCGACTTTAACGTAGGCCAGGTTTTCTCCAGGAATAATCACCACATCCTCAACGCCGGCAATTTCGTCAATCAGCTGGCGAGCATTAATTTGCTGGCCCAGACCCAAAGCTACCGCCACACTGCGCAGATTACGCGGCGCCTTCATGGTGGTAGCAAAGGCAAGCCACAGCAACACCAGCACCAACGACACCCAAAATACCGCGACAAGACCAAACTGATGGGCCATCAGCCCACCCATGGCACCGCCACAGAACGTGCCGAAAAACTGACTGGTGGAATACACACCGAGCGCCGTGCCCTTGATGCCTGCCGGCGCCAGCTTGCTGACCAGAGATGGCAGCGTCGCTTCCAGCAGGTTAAACGCCACGAAGAACAGCAATAGCCCGACCACCATTTGGCGAAACGCCTCACCAGCCCCTGCCATCAAGGCCTCGGCAATCGCCAGTATCGCTACCGCGAACAGAAACACCGGTTTCATTTTGCGCCGTGTCTCGCCATACCAGATAAACGGCACCATCAGCAGAAAACCACCACCCATGGTCGCCAGATACAGCGTCCAGTGTTGCTCACGGGCAAAACCGAAACGTTGCTCCAGCAGCACAGGTACCGCCACCCAGGTCGCCATCTGGACAAAATGCAGGGTAAAAATCCCCGCATTAAGGCGCCACAATTGTCCGTCATGCAGCACTTTACCAAGCATGGCGGGCACCGGGATAACTTCATGGCCGCTGTGTCGAACCGATGGACTCGGTACCGCAAGCAGCACGACCAGCAAGCCCAGCGCAGCCAGCGCAGACGTTAACCAGAACACTCCAGACAAACCCCACTGTGTGGCCACCAGAGGGCCGATCACCATCGCTGCGGCAAAAGACAGGCCGATGCTACCGCCCACCGCTGCCATCGCCCTGGTCCGGTTCTCGTCGCGGGTAAGATCAGACAACAAGGCCATGATGACGCTGGCGACGGCGCCGGCACCTTGCAGGGCTCGCCCCGCGATAATGACATACAGAGAATCAGCAGCGGCACAGAGTACGCTACCGGCAAAAAACAGCAGCATGCCACCAGCGATAACAGGCTTGCGACCAATCCGGTCCGATATCAGCCCAAAAGGAATTTGCAATAGCCCCTGGCTCAGGCCGTACGCCCCCAGGGCAAGGCCGATCAAAATGGCCGAACTGCCCCTGTAACCCTCGGCGTAAAGGGCGAACACCGGCAGCACCATGAACAGGCCAAGCATGCGGGTCGCGTAGAGGAAGGAAAGCGCTAACAGAGAACGTACTTCAGTGGAGCTGAACATAGTGGCCTGCTACGACAAAGCGGCTATTGTACCGGAAGCCAGGCGTAGCAAGCACACCACAGGGGTGTTCGCGGCGACCGTGAACGAGCTAATTTGATTGATATCAATGACAGACGGCAGACGCTGACCACGACAGGTGTCGGTACGCTGTTCCCTAATCTCGCAACTTTAATCTCGCAACTTTCGCTACTCTCGCAAATGTCACCACTCTCGCTACGTGCCCAGCTATCGCGTGACAAAGACTGCCAATGCAGGAAGACCGCACCGAATGCAGGTCGTGATCATCTTCAGGAACAATAGATCAGGATCTATACATCAGGGTCTATACATCGGCAGCGTCATTGACTCGACCGTACTTGTCTTCGAGTCGGATAATGTCATCTTCGCCGAGATAATCGCCGGTTTGCACTTCAATAATTTCCAGGGCCTCGGCGCTCCGATTCTCCAGGCTGTGCACCATGCCCACCGGGATATAGGTCGACTGATTTACTTCGAGTGTCAGCTGCTCATCACCGCGCGTGACCAGGGCCGTGCCCTGCACGACAACCCAGTGCTCAGCGCGATGACGGTGTTTTTGCAGCGACAGTTTCGCGCCGGGATTGACCACAATACGCTTCGCCTGGTAGCGGTGGTTTTTGGCGATCGAATCATAATAGCCCCAGGGCCGGAAGACCTTGCGGTGGCTATCGGCCTCAGTGCGGTCGCCAGCCTTCAGCTGACGTACCACCTCCTTAACGTCCTGAACCCGATCCCGGTGGGCAACCAGTATTGCATCATTGGTCTCGACAACGACCAGATCACTGACACCCACAGTCGCCAGCAGGCGGTTTTCTGCATGGAGGTATGAATTGTGGGTATCGACCGCCAGTACATCGCCACTCACCGCGTTACCCTGCTCGCACCGCGATGCCAGGTCCCACAGCGCCGACCAGCTACCGACGTCATTCCAGCCAGCCTGCAAAGGCACCATCACCGCCTTATCGGTGTGTTCCATCACCGCATAATCAATCGATTCTGCCGGGCACGCCGTAAAGGCCCCAGTGTCTACGCGGCCAAAGTCCAGGTCATCAGTGACCGCGCCCATGGCCTGTTCACAGGCGGCCAGGATATCGGGTCGCCACCGGCCCAGCTCGGCGAGATACACCCCCGCGCGAAAGGCGAACATCCCGCTATTCCAGTAATACTGGCCGCTGTCGATGTATGCCTGTGCGGTCGCCGCATCAGGTTTCTCTACGAAGCGCTCAACACGGGCAGCCTCGCGACCATCTTGCTGGCGCGCCGCACAGATATAGCCATAACCGGTTTCGGCACGGTCGGGCACGATACCGAAAGTGACCAGCTCACCCCGCGTAGCATGCTCAACTGCTACCACTATCGCCACCTGAAATACTTTCGTCTCAGCAATGACGTGGTCGGCAGGCAGCACCAGCAGGACATCGTCGGGATCGGCAAGCAATGCCGCCAATGCCACCGCAGGGGCGGTATTTCGCGCCACCGGCTCCAGTAGAATACTGCGGGGACGACAACCGATGCCGCGCATCTGCTCGGCCACCAAAAACCGGTGCTCCTCATTACAGATCAGCAGGGGGGCCTGCATGTCCGCAACGCCGTCCAGGCGCAACACCGTGTCCTGCAAGAGGGTACGGTCACCAGCGAGGGCCAAAAACTGTTTGGGGTAGGCCGCACGGGACAGCGGCCAAAGCCGCGTCCCAGAGCCACCTGACAAAATGACCGGTATCATGCAAAATCCCTTTTTCTATCGGGTTTAGTTACCTGGCCGGGTCTGCCACTGCACACCCGGCCAGCACTTCGATTCAATTATCGCATTTCAGCCCGCTTATTGCGCACGGCCTGGTCAACAATATTAATGAATGCCTCTCTGAATAAATGCGGCGCAAAGCGCTGCGCGTTGGCAACACAATCAGCGGCCTGAATCCCCGACGTCAGGCGCTCAAATTCTTCGACAGCCGCAATAATACTCGGCGCGCTCTGTTCACTAAAGAACAGCCCGGTGGCATGCGCCTGACCGTAGGGGATGACACTGTCCAGCGCGCCGCCTGCGCCATAGGCGATTACCGGGGTACCACAGGCCTGAGCTTCGACCAAGGCAATGCCAAAATCTTCCAGCGCGCAGAACACAAAGGCCTTTGCTCTACACAGATAATCGATTACCACCCGGCGCGGCTGGCTGCCCAGCAAGTCGATATTGGGGCCGGCCCGGCTTTTCAGGGCGGCGTACATTGGGCCGTCGCCGATAATAACCAGCCGCTTTTCCGGCATCTGATTAAAGGCATCGACCAGGTGATCCACCGCCTTGTAGTGCACCAGCCGCGACACCACGACGAAAAAATCATCCCTCTCAAACAAACTATCCGCGCAGACAAAATCGCCAACCGCGACCGGCGGATTTAACACCATACTGTCCCGCTGCCAGCAGCGGCGAATGCGCTCGGCAATAAACTGCGAGTTGGCAATGAGCTGACCACCCCGTTGCGCGATACTAATGTCCCAGCGCCGCAACCTCTCCAGCAGATGCCGGGCTGCGCAGCGCATGACCGAGCTGGCCAGCCCGCGCTGCAGATAGGTGTCGCGCAACTCCCAGGCGTAACGGATCGGCGTGTGTATGTAGCTAACGTGAACCTGTGATGCCGCCGTTTTTGCCGCCCTGGCAAAGGCCCAGCTACTGGATAACACCAGGTCATAGCCCGACAGATCCAGGCGCGACATCGCCCAGGGCATCAGCGGCAGGTAATAACGAAAATATTTTCGCGCCCCAGGCAGGTTCTGGATAAAACTGGTCGTCACTTTACAGCCACGTAGAATGCCGCGATCTGCCTCAGGCAAAAAATCCACCAACGCAAAAACATCCGCATCGGGATAGCACACCAGCATCTGCTCCAGCACCTGCTCTGCGCCGCCGCAGGTATCCAGCCAGTCATGGACAATGGCGGTTCTCACAAATCCTCTGGCCCTGCCGGGCGCCACTGGAGGCGACAAACGACAGCCGCTACCGCTACCAATACGCTGTTAATCTGCCGCGCCCGCATAAGCGATGAAGTAATAATCCAGACCCTGGGAAAACTGCCGATTAAACTCGTCCAGCGTCAACGCCGGTTTATTTTTCAGCCAGCGATCCATCAGGGAAATCTGCAAACCACATTCGACGCATAGCAGTTCATAGATGTCCGTGGGGGTAGTGCCATAAATATCGGCCGCACCCAGACCATGCTCAAACACGATTATTGGCTTATGTTTTTTTATCAGTTGCCGCGCGCCCTGCAAAACCTGCAGCTCGGCGCCTTCCACATCAATTTTTATAAAATTTACCGCGTCTCCGGGATCAACGAGCGAATCCAGCAGGGCAGTATTGACGGTAATTTGCGTATCTTCCTCGACCGGCCGGTCGTAACGGCGTTTGATAAAGCCGCTGTAACCG
>JBFIEE010000012.1:0-63828 GCA_041603535.1 Porticoccaceae bacterium | reverse complement strand
TGATACCAGCAACACGACCCCGACAACCCATTTCATTACTTTCATATCCTTGCCGCCTTAATAAATAGCTGTTGTTGATGATTTGGAGATTGATTAGAACCCGCACTGCGGAGTCGTTCAAGGTTTCGGTAACCTGTGGTGGCCGTAATAGGGCCGCATGCTCAATTGTTGGTGACAAAAAATGCACGACCTCTAGCTGTGGCAGGGTGTCGAGCACGCCCGTATAATAGCGCGCTCTTGCCGCAGGGGCTGTGAAGCTCGGCGCGGCAAAACGGGAGAATACCATGGCCGAGCGCAAAGCAACCGTAAGTCGCGACACGCTGGAAACTCAGATTACTGTAGCCCTCAATCTTGACGGTACCGGGCAAACTGAATTTGATACCGGTGTGCCATTTCTTGAGCACATGCTGGATCAGATCGCCCGGCATGGGCTGGTTGATCTGTCGGTTAAGGCCAACGGAGACACGCACATCGATGATCACCACACGGTTGAGGACATTGGTATCACGCTGGGTCAGGCGATCCATAAAGCGTTGGGCGACAAAAAGGGCATTTATCGCTATGGCCACGCCTATGTACCCCTTGATGAGGCCTTGTCGCGGGTAGTGATTGATTTCTCCGGGCGTCCGGGGCTGGTTAAAAATGTGGCGTTTACACGCGCTCGCGTTGGCGATTTTGATGTCGACCTGGTTTTTGAATTCTTTCAGGGTTTTGTGAACCATGCCGGTGTCACCTTGCATATCGATAATTTGCGTGGTGAGAACACGCACCACCAGGTGGAGACGATATTCAAGGCATTCGGTCGAGCGTTGCGCATGGCGGTAACTGCGGATGCGCGGATGGGCAATGCGACACCGTCGACCAAGGGTTCTCTGTAAAGGTTTTCGTCGCAGGCCCGCGTCTATGCAAGAACCGTCCGTGCCAGGCAGGTTGCAGCTTTTCATGTGGCTAGCAGGGCAACTCTAAGTAACCACGGATCAAATATATGAGTGATTTCCGCAATCGTATTGCCATTCTCGACTATGGTATGGGCAACCTGCATTCGGTCGCCAAGGCATTGGAGCACGTTGCCCCGGACAGTCACATTATCGTCACCGCCGACCCTATGGAGGTTGATCGTGCGGACAAGGTGGTATTCCCAGGGGTTGGCGCCATCCGTGACTGCATGGCGGAAATTCATCGCGCCGGTTTTGATGAGGCCCTCGCCAGGGCAGTTGTTGAAAAGCCCGTGTTGGCTATTTGTGTGGGTATGCAGGCACTGATGACCCATAGTGAAGAAAATAACGGCGTCGATTGCCTGGATCTGTTGCCCGGTCAGGTTCGCTATTTCGGCGCCGAGCTGCAGACAGACGACGAAGAGCGTCTTAAGGTTCCCCATATGGGCTGGAACCGTGTTCATCAAACCATCGATCATCCCATGTGGCAGGGCATTGAGCAGGGTACAAGGTTTTACTTTGTGCATAGCTACTACGTTGAAGTTGTCGATCAATCCCTCGTTGCGGGTACCTGTGATTACGGCAAGCAATTCGCAGCGGCATTAACCCAGGGCAATCTGTTTGCCGTGCAATTTCATCCGGAAAAAAGCCACACCGCTGGCTTACAGTTACTCAGGAATTTTGTCGGTTGGGATGGCGAAAGATAGTAAACAAGCCTGTATTTTTTATAAAAATACAATAATATCAAACTGATAAAGAGTTTATCTAATGTTAATTATACCCGCTATTGACCTCAAGGACGGCCAGTGTGTACGGCTTCGCCAGGGTCGTATGGAAGACAGCACCGTATTTTCTGATGACCCAGTTGGCGTGGCTGGACGCTGGGTCGCGGCAGGTGCGCGACGCTTGCACCTGGTGGATCTCAATGGTGCTTTCGCGGGTACGCCGATTAACGGTGAAGTGGTTAAGGCGATTGCGGCAAGGTATCCGGATCTGCCGATCCAGATTGGGGGCGGCATTCGCAGCCCTGAAACGATCGAGGCCTACCTGAAGGCCGGCGTGGACTACGTGATTATCGGCACACGAGCCGTGCAGGATCCGGAATTTGTTACGGATATGTGCGCGGAGTTTGCGGGCCATATCATTGTTGGTATCGATGCCAAAAATGGGCTGGTTGCAACCGACGGCTGGGCGATGGTAAGCGATGTTCGAGCCAGCGATCTGGCTCGGCGTTTTGAAAAAGATGGCGTCAGTGCCATCGTTTATACGGACATTGATCGCGACGGTATGATGCAGGGTGTTAACGTGGCAGCGACTGTTGCTATGGCTCAGGCATCATCGATACCGGTAATTGCCTCTGGCGGTATCACCAATCTCGATGATATTCGGGCGCTGAATGGTGTTGCCAAAGAGGGTATTCTTGGCGCCATTACCGGCAGAGCCATTTACGAGGGCACGCTTGATGTGCGCGAAGCTCAGCAGCTTTGCGATCAGCAAGCCTGACGTCACTCCGTACCGGGTTACGGAGCTATTGGTCCGCACCTGTCTGGCGGTAATTTCTACTGGCGTGCTGGTCAACGCCTTAGGCCTGTGGTGCGGACGGGGCTACGTTTTTGCGGCGCCGGTACAGTCCCCAGTTGTCACAGGGTCTGTTGAACAGCCTGCCAGGCCATCCCTTTCTCATCAGTCCGAGCAATCATCCAGTTCATCGCTTAGCGAAATCGTTGTCCAGGGCAGCCGTACCGACCAGGGGCTATCGCGATGGCCCGGTGCTATTCACGTTTTAAGCGGCGAAGATCTGGTATTTATCAGGCATCAGCACCTCGCTGAGGCATTGGTGCGGGCGCCGGGGGTGTGGATCAGTCGTGGCAATGGTCAGGAACATCTCTCCGCCATCCGTTCCCCGGTCCTGACGGGGGCGGGGGCCTGTGGCGCATTTTTAATGGCGGAAGATGGTATAGCGTTGCGCGCTGCCGGATTTTGCAACGTTAATCAGCTGTTAGAGGCTGGTAGCGAGTTTGTCGGTGGCACGGGCAGTGCGGTAGAGGTGCTTGCCGGGCCGCAGTCCGTACTCTACGGCTCAAATGCGATGCATGGTGTGATCAATGTTGTTAGCCCCTCTACGGGCGATGACCCTGGCTGGACAAGCGCAATTGAGGTCGGCAGTAATGATTACTACCGCTCGAATATCGGTCTGGTTGTCGATCATGGGTACCTGGGTTTTAACGGTGTGCGGGATATGGGTTACAAGGACGATGCGGGTTTTGACCAACAAAAACTCAAGTTCCGTTACGACTGGGGTATCGGTCGCCTGACAGCGGCAACGGTGGTATCAGTGACCAACTTAAACCAGGAGACGGCGGGTTTCATTACCGGGGAAAATGCCTATAGAGATAGTGCCAGGAAACGTGAAAACCCCAATCCTGAAGCCTATCGGGATGTGCAGTCGCAACGCCTGCATACGCGCGTTGAATATGCGCGGGACGACGTTACGCGCTGGGTCATTACCCCCTATGTGCGCAATACCGAGATGGAATTTCTAATGCACTTCGTGCCCTGGCAGCCGGTTGAAATTAATAGTCACTGGAGCGCCGGCTGGCAAAGCGGGGTTCAGCATCGTCTGAATCAGCAGTTGACTATGCATCTGGGCCTGGATGGCGAGTACACCCGGGGCGACCTGCAGGAAGTTCAGTCTCAGGCATTTAGCTCATCGATTCCTGCCGGGATTCATTACGACTATACGGTGGCAGCGCAGGTATTGGCGCCTTTCGCGCAAGTGCAATGGCAGATTAGCGAAGCGGCGCAAATATCCGCCGGTGTCCGCCAGGAGTGGTTAAGTTACGACTACGACAACAGGGCAGGTGGCGCATCGGCCTGCGCGCAGGGCGTCGCCACCTGCCGCTTTAGCAGACCCGATGACAATACCGACAGTTTTAGTAACGCGTCCTGGCAATTAGGTGGCGTCCATCAGGTCACGGCTCGGCACCGTGTCTTTGCCAATCTGGCGCGAGGTTATCGTGCACCACAGACGACGGAGTTGTACCGTTTACAGCAGGGGCAGAAAAGCGCGGACCTGGATTCGGAGACCCTCGATAGCATGGAGCTGGGCGTCCGTGGCAGTACCGGGTCCGTGGGTTACAGCCTTGCCGTTTATCGCATGGCTAAGGAGCAGGTCATTTTTGAGGACACCGAACGGCGCAATGTCAGCGGTGCCAGCACCTTACATCGCGGTATCGACATGGCAATAAGCTGGGTCCCGAGTGAGTCGTGGTATCTAAATGCCAATGTCAGTTATGCCCGGCACCGCTACGCTGGTCAGGACGACAACGCTGCTGCCAACAACCTCGATATCCGCGGCAACGATATCGATACCGCGCCTCGTCACATGGGCAGTGCCCAGTTAGGTTGGTATTTTGCGCCTGCTAGTCGCGTCGAGCTCGAGTGGGTACACCTGGGTGGCTACTACACTGATCCGGAAAATGAACACAGTTACCCCGGACACAATTTACTTAATTTCCGCGCCACATGGCGATTCGAGCGACAGTGGCAGGTGGGCTTACGGATGGTGAATATCGCTGATCGGGATTACGCAGACAGGGCGGATTTCGGATTTGGCCAGGACCGGTACTTTGTCGGCATGCCACGGAGTATTTTTGTGGAGTTACTCCGAATCGCTCTGTAATGGACTTGATGCCCTGTTTGCTACTGGCCTTGTAAAGTTACCAGATTTTTACGCGCTGCTCGGGTGGTTGGTAAAGTGCGTCCCCCGGCTTTACGTCAAAGGCCGTATAGAACGCGTCGATATTGGGTAATACACCGTTAACCCGATATTCAGGCGGTGAATGCGGATCCGTCTTAATAAGCCGTTCTGCCAGTTCCGGGCGGAGCTTGACTCTCCAGGCCTGCGCCCAACCCAGAAAGACGCGTTGTTCCCCACTAAATCCATCAATTTTCGGAGCCGGTTTGCCGCCAAGCGATAATTGATAGGCTTTAAGCGCAATACTGACGCCGCCGAGGTCACCGATATTTTCGCCCAGCGTCAGGTCACCGTTTACAAACAGCCCGGGCAGGACTTCGTACGCGGCGTACTGCCTGATCAGTTGGCCAGTTCTTTGTTCGAAGCTTTTGCGATCCTCCGCTGTCCACCAGTTAAGGAGATTGCCTTCACCATTATATTTACTGCCCTGGTCGTCAAAGCCGTGGCCTATTTCATGCCCAATAACACTGCCGATAGCGCCGTAATTAACGGCGTCATCAGCCTCGATGTTAAAAAATGGTGGCTGTAGTATGGCCGCAGGGAAAACGATTTCATTCATGCCAGGGTTGTAATAGGCGTTTACTTTCTGTGGTGCCATAAACCATTCGCTGCGATCAACGGCTCTACCGAGTTTTTCGACCTCCAGGTAGTGGTTAAACATACGTGCCCGCTTTATATTACCCACCAGATCGGTATCTGTAAGAATTAGGCTGGAGTAGTCCTTCCACTTGTCCGGGTAACCAATTTTCGGCGTGAATTGATTCAGCTTGATGAGTGCTTTTTCCCGGGTTTCGGGACCCATCCAGTCGAGTTCCGTGATTGATGAGCGGTAGGCAGTGATCAAATTGTCTACCAGTTCGGTCATGCGGGCTTTGGCCTCTGGTGGGAAGTGTCTGGCCACATAAAGCTGTCCAAGCAACTCGCCCATGTTTTCGTTGATTGAATTAATGGCCAGCTTCCAGCGCACCTGTTGTTCGGGTTGTCCGCTCAACACGGTGCTGTAAAAATCAAAATGAGCTTGTTCAAACGCTTTCGGCAGGTAGGGCGCAAAACTTACCAGCACATTAAAACGCAGATAATCTTGCCAGCTACGCAGGTCAATGGTGGTCACTAAATCATTCAGGGCGGTGATGTAGGAGGGCTGGCGGACGATATAGTCAGGCTGGCCATCAATACCAATGCCGCTTATATATTGTGCGAAATTATAGTCACTAAGTGTTTTCGTCAGTTGTTCTGTGCTGTACTTGTTGTAGGTGAGTTCGCTGTCGCGATTGCGGACATTGGTCCAATGATGTTTGGCGAGCCGCATTTCAAGTTCGATAATCCTCGCTGTTGCCTGCTCGGGCTCAGTGCTTCCGGCAAGCGTCAATAGCTTGGTGACAAATGCTCGATACTGAACGAGAATTTCTTTCCCCCGTTCAGTATCGTCAAAGTAATAATCTCGGTCGGGGAGGCCGAGTCCGGATTGACTGATATAAGCGATATATTGTGTCGAATCCCTGGCGTCCTGATCGATCCAGAAGTTGATCGGCGAGTCGACGCCAATGCTGTTAAACAGGGCGAACAGCGCGATTATGTCGTTGTGATTTCGAGCCTGTTCAATAGCCTTTAGCTCGCTGTCGATGGGTGACAACGCTTGTTTCGCCACCTCATCTTCATTGAGCCACGCTCGATAAAAGGCACCTATTTTTGCGCTGATATCGTTTTTTGTACTGGTAACCTTGTCTGCCTCGGCGACCTGGGCGCTAACATCGCGGTTTTTTTGCGATTGTGCCGATTCTTCAATAATAGTATGTAACTGATCGAGGGTTTTTTCGTTGACAATGTTGAAGGAGCCCCAGGATGATTTGTCGGTCGGGATTTCAGTATTTTTCAGCCAGTTGCCGTTCGCGTAGGTAAAGAAGTTTTGTTGGGGTGGCACGGCGGTGTCCATGCCGCTTAACTCTATTCCCGAAGGGCGTGGCGATGTCGCGGAACGGTCGTTTGCCTCATCTGACCTGTCAGCCCCGCAGCCTGCGAGCAACAAAAAACAGGTTAAAGCAGCAAAAAAACGCATAGATACCCCTTGAGAATTACCGACCGGGGCGCTAGCCCGGATGTTTGGTTGTTGGATTGCTGTTGGCTTGTTTTTGTGCGGTTGACAGGTAGTTGTCAGCTACCTGCCGACCAGTTCTCAGAGAACAAACATAAGGCTGCTCAGCTGAGTTAACCAGTCTTTTCCCCGCCCAGGCTGAAGGGGCCTGAGCCGAGACCGGCAAGGCAAAACAAACCGCCCATAATGGCGATGTTTTTCATAAATACCCGCTGTTCTGCGGCCATTGCCTGCGGATCTTCGATTCCCCAAAAGCCGTGAAATACGATGGTAACAGGAATTAAAAATAGCGCGATGATGAGCGCTGCTTCGGCAGCGCGCCAGCCCAGTAAAATCATCAGGCCGCCACCCAGTTCAATAATGATTGTTAAAACCAGAAGAACGTCCGCCATCGGCAAACCTTTGCTTGCCATATAGCCAGCGGTACCGCTGAAGCCGATAATCTTGGTCACACCGGCGGGTATAAAAAGGGCTGCGATCAGCAGTCGTCCCAGGGCCGGCGTAAACTTTTGTACAGCGTTGAAACCTGGCAGAAAAGAGTCGTTCATGTCGAGCCTCCATCATTATTGGTTTTTTTGACGTTTTGCGCGGACGCTCCCGGTAAACCTTTTATATCGACCTGTTATGTAGGTCTGTTATGTAGGCATGGGCTCGCCCAGGCAGACAGCCTGGTCTATCAATTCGACCGTCCCGTTCGACAGTCTAACCAATTTTAAAGTGCCTGGGCGACCGCTATTTTTTGACGCCTGGTCGCTTCCTGGCCGCCGCCGGTGCCTTTTTGGCGGCGACTGCTTTCTTGCGGGACGTCGGCTTCTGGTTGGCGGCTGACTTTACTTTTCCGGCGCTGGGAACTGGCTTGCGCGAAATGGTGCCAGGAGATCGCTCTGTCGGGGGACTCTTGTCGCTGGTACTAGCGGATCTCGCGTCGGCTGATGTTGACGGTTTTGACGGTTTCGCGGATTTGGCGGATTTGGCGGATTTAGCCGATTTAGCCAGTGCGCTGAATTCGTCTGGTCTGGGTAATCTGCTCGCTCTGCTATCGACCCGGTTGCCGCCATCTGTGGATAGCAAGGCGATGTTCATCGGCTGTTGGCGCACACGCACTCTTTGCAGATGCTGAAAAATCTCGTTAGGCATGCCCTCGGGCAGATCAACTGTACTGAAATTCTGATCGATTTTGATACGGCCAATGTACTGACCTTCTATACCGGCCTCGTTAGCCAGTGCCCCGACTATGTCGCCAGGTTTGACGCCATGGATTTCGCCAACCTCAATACGGTAACGCTGTGTAGCGATGTCGTCATGGGAAGCCTTGCGGCTATGGCTCGGTTCCCTACGAACGCCGGTATCTTCTCTACGCGGACCGGAATCATCCTTGCGTGTGGGTCGTTTCCCGGGGCGCTCGGTTCGATTCTCCGAGCGACTTTCGAAAGGATGGTCGGAGCGGTTCTCGGAGCGGTTCTCGGAGCGCCTGTCGGCGCGTTTGCCGGGGCGCTTGTCGGGTCTTTTGTCGCCACGTGCCGCCCAGTCCTTACTGTTGGGGAGGGCTTCAAACTTTGGAAACAATGGTCGTTCCTTCTGCGCCTGCCAGACCAGTGCAGCGGCAATCTGACCGATGTCGGTTTCGGTGTCGTGGGCTAACTGTTCAATGAGTTCGCGGAATGTGGTCAGATCCTGGTTCTGTATGACCTCCATAATCTGTGTCTGGAAGCGTGTTATGCGTTGCTCGCTGACCTGTTCGCCAGTCGGCACGTTGATTGCTGTCAGGGGTTGTCTGGTGGCTTTCTCAATGGCGTTTAACAGGCGTCGCTCTTTTGGCGATACGAAAAGAATGGCTTTGCCCAGCCGTCCGGCGCGTCCCGTCCGACCAATTCGGTGTACATAGGATTCAGTGTCGTAGGGGATGTCGAAATTAATGACATGACTGACGCGCTCAACGTCCAGCCCGCGTGCGGCGACATCGGTGGCAACCATAATATCCAGGGTGCCGCGCTTAAAGCGATTAATGCTTTGCTCTCTAAGCGTTTGGCTCAAATCGCCGTTCAGCGCACAGGTGGAAAACCCCCTGGCTTCAAGTTTTTCGGCCAGCTCTACCGTCGCCGATTTGGTGCGCACGAAGATAATCATGCCGTCAAATTCTTCTACTTCCAGAATCCGCGTCAGGGTATCCAGTTTATGGCTGGGGTGAACAATCAGAAATTGCTGCACGGTGGTCTCTACCGTGCTGGTTTTGGCGACGATACGAACTTCCTCGGCATCACCCAGATAAGTTGCAGCGACGCGCCGAATGGCGGCGGGCATGGTCGCGGAAAACAGTGCTCGTTGGCAAGCATCGGGGGTCTTGCTCAGTATGGTCTCGATATCATCAATAAAGCCCATGCGCAGCATTTCATCAGCTTCATCCAGTACCACCGCCTGTAAATCGCCAAGCTTAAGGCTGCCGCGGCGCAGATGGTCGAGAATGCGGCCCGGGGTGCCCACCACAATGTCGCTGCCGCGCTGTAGGGCCTTGAGTTGACCGCGAATATCCTGGCCGCCGTAGATAGGCGTTACGTGGAAGTTCTTAATGTGGCGGGCGTAGGACTGGAATGCCTCGGCAACCTGAATCGCCAGCTCCCGTGTGGGCGCCAGCACCAGCACCTGTGGCTTGCCCTGCGTCGTGTCAATGCGGCTGAGCAGGGGTAGCGCAAATGCTGCCGTCTTACCGGTGCCGGTTTGCGCTGTGCCCAGCAAGTTTTTGCCGGCTAGCAAAGGCGGGATACTTTGCGCCTGGATGGGCGTCGGTTGCTCGTAGCCAAGGCCAGTAATTGCCTGTAACACCGGGCCGGAAAGGCCTAGTGCAGCGAAGTCGATTGCTTGAGTCATGATGTATGCCGGGGGCTGATAAGGTTGCGGGCAACCCTAAAAAGGGGCCGGATTATACGCTTTATCATGCTGATTAAACTAATATTTTTTGTGTTTTGTCAGAAGTCTGTCAAGGACATTGGCAAAAGCCTGCCTGTCCTGGTGATTGAGCGGGGGCGGGCCACCGCGGGCTTCGCCAAGGGTGCGCAGCTCTTCCATTAGATTACGCATGGCCAAACGCTGTTTTATATTGGCTTTAGTGTAGTGCTCACCGCGGGGATTAATCGCCTGAGCGCCCCTGTCGATCGCCTCTGACGCCAGGGGTATATCGGCGGTAATAACCAGATCGCCCGGCTCGAGTTGCTGGACAATGTAGTTATCCGCGACGTCAAAACCGCCAGCAACCTGGACGCTTTTAAGCCACTTTGACGGCGGCACCTGGAGCTGATGGTTGGCGACCAGTGTGGTCAACACCTCGCGGCCCTGTGCGGCCCGAAAGAGGATGTCCTTGATGACGCGGGGGCAGGCGTCGGCATCGACCCATATACGCATGACTTCAGGCCAGCCTCCTGATAGTCAGTAAATTATCCTGATCGCGCATTAGATACAGCATTACGCTGGCAGCAAGCATCGGCCACGCGGCAAAAAATAGCAGATTGGAGCCTTCAAAGGGGTGGATGTATTGATACCAGGATGACAGTGTCGATACACCGTGAAGTCCCAGGACAAGGCCGTAGCTGACGCGACGTTTTACCCCTAATAAAAAGGCCAGCAATAAAATTAATTCCAGTGTGGCAAGGCCATACATCATGCTTTGTCCGACGTCTGCAAGTCCATAAAAATGGCTGTATACGCTGGCAGCGTGCTCTGGGCGCACGAATTTGTCGATGGTCCACATGAGCATGACGAGAAACACGCTGAGTCGTAGCAGGAGCAGTGTAATGGGTAAGCGGTGCTGGATGGCCATATTCAGGTTCCTCTATCCAGGGCCGAACGTGTGGTACGTATTTCCGGTCTATTTATCTGATCTGTTTAGGTGCGTGCTGGCAGGATCAGATCGAGTGTAAAGTAGCATAGCAGGGATATTGTCAGAATGGCGGCCAGGTTGAGCCAGAACCCGGTGCGTGCCATCGCGGGGATGGTGATCATACCCGAGCCGAATACGATGGCGTTGGGGGGGGTGGCTACCGGTAACATAAATGCACAGCTGGCAGCCATGGTGGCAGGAATGATCAGCTTCAGCGGCTCAATATCCAGGGCGATAGCAATGGCCGCGACGATGGGTACCAACGCGGTGGTGGTGGCGACATTGCTGGTCAGTTCAGTGAGAAATATCATCAGGGTAACGACCACCAGTGTCATGACCAGCGGCGGTATCTGGCCAATGGCGGTGAGCTGCAGAGCCAGCAGTTCAGCTACGCCGTTCTTGCCAATGGCACTGGCCAGACAGAGGCCGCCACCGAGAATGATTAACACCCCCCAGGGCACTTTGACGGCGGTTTCCCAGTCCATCAAAAAACGCTTTTCCCGAATATTTTCTGGGATGACAAACAATAAAAGCGCAGCGATTATGGCCACCCCGGCATCGCTTAAGTAGGCAAAAAAAGGTATTTTCACCAGCAGTGGCCGACCCATCCAGGCGGTTGCGGTGGCTGCAAAGATTATCAGGGTCATGATTGAGCCGCGATCCCACGGGTCCGGCGAAACATCCAGGGTTGGCCCCTCGCCTCTGCGCTGTGTCTGAGCCTGGTCATAGCTTTGGTCGGAGGGCAGGGGCAGTATGAACCGGGTCATCAACCACCAGACTATCGGTATGAACAGCATCACCAGCGGGACACCTATCATCATCCATTCGGCAAAACTGATCGTCTGGCCGAGCTCGTTCTCGATAAAAGACACAGCGAACATGTTCGGCGTGGTGCCGACGATGGTACCGATGCCGCCAATAGATGCCGCATAGGCGACCCCTAGCAACAGGCACATTGCGAAACGGGGTTTCCAGGATGTATCGGGTTGCATGGCGATCACGCTCAGGGCAATCGGTAGCATGACAATAGTGGTGGCCGTATTGGTGATCCACATACTCAGGGTGGCGGAAGCGATCATAAATCCGGCCACCAGACGGCGTGGTTGGGTGCCGACAATACGCAGCACAAACAATGCAAAGCGTTTGTGGAGGTGCCACTTCTCCAGTGCCAGCGCGAGAATAAACCCGCCCAGAAAAAGGAAGATCAAAGGGTGGGCGTAGGCATTGGCGGCATCTTCTATGGATTGCGCGCCGGTTAGAGGTAACACTGCTAGCGGTAACAGGGCGGTGGCGTAAATGGAAATCGCCTCGGTCAACCACCACACGGCCATCCATACTGCCAGGCCAGCGGTTACCTGTCCGGCGACACCGAGAATGAGCGGTGAACCGTCAATCGTGGTGATCTCTGTGGGTACCAGGCTAGCGACCAGGATGGCCAGCAAAGGTCCCCCTGGTAAGCCGAACCATCGCAAATGGGCTGCTGGATGGCGCTGATGCTCTGTTGCGTCATTTGTCATTACTTGCTGTCACCATGGCCTGTCATTAGGTTTGTGGGTTAACTGTGGTTGTGCGTTAACTGTGGTTGGGTGTGAACTATGGTTATGTGTTAGTTGCACGGGTAGTCGCTACGGGTGATTGTCGAGCCTACTTGCGGTGCCTTATTTTGGCGCGTAGTGTGCTAGTTTTGTTTGCGCTGTGTCCAGCGCTAGTCGGCAAGTGGCCTGGTCGGCGCGAAGGGCGGGGTGACAAAAGCACTGTGACCGAAGACCACTACGATAAAGAAGGCCGCTACGATAAAGAAGACCGCTACGATAACGAACACCACTACGATAAATTGTAGTAATAAATAAAGCGATGGTTTGCCCAACAGGAAAAGCACCATGACAACTTCTTCAGTAAATCAACTGGCAGTGATCGGTGCTGGTTTTGGCCGCACGGGAACACTATCGATGCGTGCGGCACTGAATATTCTGGGTCTTGGTCCGGTACATCATATGTTTGAACTGATCAAAACACCCGCGCTAAGCCCGCGTTGGCTTGATGCGCTCGACGATAGCAACATTTTGCGTGAACTGCTGGCCGATTACCGCTCTGCGGTGGACTGGCCGTCCTGCCATTTCTGGCGAGAGCTTATGGCGCTTTATCCAGAGGCCAAAGTCATTTTGACTGTTCGGGAGCCCAAGGGGTGGTACAAAAGTATTCACGGCACCATTTACCGCCTGCTGACCAGTAAGTCCGCAGATATGTCCTCCCAGCAACTGGCGATGGCGCGGCGCATAGTCATGGAGGAAACCTTTAACGGACGCCTCGGCGAAGAAGATTACGCGATTGAAGTATTCGAAAAACACAACGCTAAAGTGCAGGCCACGGTGCCGCCGGCACGCTTGCTGGTGTTTGATGTGCGTGAGGGCTGGCAACCGCTGTGTGCTTTTCTAGGCTTGCCGGTGCCGGACCAGGCTTTCCCGAAAACCAATTCCTCAGAGGAATTGATGGCGAACTTCAGGGCGAAGAAATAGCGCGGTTCTGATACCGCTCAACTCTGCTGCGCGCTGATAAACCAGAGCCTCAATGGCAACAGTTAACGACAGCCTAACAACACCTAACTAAAGCAACACCTAACTAACGCTTAACAACATCCGCCGGTTTGGGCGCCATCGTAGGGGTCTACCCAGTGTGGCAGGTCGACCAGTAAGCCTCTTTCAGCAGCGAGGGTCAGGGTGCGGCGCGGGTCGATGACCCACGGCCCGGTTCTATTGACGGTCAGCTGTGCATGCTGACCTAAGGCGAGATTGATTTCTCTGTCGCCATCAAAAGCGAGAATACCTGGTCCCGCAACACTGGTTGCTTTACCCAGAGGAAGTTTTTCGGCGCGCCTGATGTGAGCGGAGCGAAACAGCCCCGGCGATACCGGCGCGCGGAGTAGACGACCGCCGTCGTTGTGCTGGCAGAATTCTACCTGCACACCAAAATCATCGGCAGCGCCCGCCGGGCATAGCAATCCGCCCAGCGGCGACATACCGACAGCGTCCGGCTCGGCGCGCGCCAATACCATGGTTTTCATATGCTGGGGTTCGAACGGTCCCAGATTGCCAATTCTGTCGCCCTGTAGAAACAGGGCGTCGATGAGCGCCAGATCACGGTCACCATTGGCCAGGACAACATCTATTACCTTGGCGCGCTGCGCGGCTTCCTTTCGGGTGATACGCCCGCCGGCCACCAGGCCAGCCGCCATACCGGCAATGGTGGGTTCAATCAATAGCGGGAACACGTTATTGGTTCCGGTTGATAACGGCACAATAACTGCGTCGCGCCAGGCCTTACTGAGAATGCGGCTGGTGCCGTCGCCGCCGAGTACCACGATGACGTCGCAGCCCAGCTCCCGCATTTGCTGCACGTTCTGCACCGTGTCCTCGGCTGAGTGATGCAGAGGAGTACGAAAGTGTTCGAAGGTAACCGGCACATTCATGTTTTCCACCGCGCTGATCACCAGTCGGCGTGGATCCCAGGGCACGAGGATGCGTTCGCAACCCGCGGCCACGGCGCCGACCACGATACGACTGATCTGGTTGCGCTTGCTGTCGTGACTAACGGAGTCTGCCCTTGCCAGCAGGCGACGGCAGTCGCGACCGGACATCGGGTTGGCAATAATTCCCACAGTGCTCATTGGCTGTTCCTGATTTTATGGTTTGGCAAAACCTGCAATTATATTGCACAAAAACCAGGTCCTACCTAAGATGAATAACAAGTTCAGAGTTTAAACATTAATTAGGCCTGCCAGGGGTGTCCTATGATTAACATTACGCGGATCAATCACAGTGCGATTGCCAGTGATGACAAACTTGATGCAATGCGTCATTTTTATGAAGACGTGCTCGGTGTCAACACGGTCAAACGCGACATACCGGAGAAGCTGGACAAATTATTGCCGGGTTTCTGGATGCAGTTTCCCAACGGACAGGTGCATGTCATTGGTTGCGGCGACAAGGGTTCTGAACGCGTGATAATGAAAGAACTGGCCGGTAAAAAAGGCGACCCAATGGGACCCCACACGGCATTTTATGTGGAAGATATAGAGGCGGTTGAAAAGCATCTCGGGGCTAACGGTATTGAATACTTCCGTATGGAAGGTTTTATATTTTCCTCTGATCCCACGGGAAATACTGTTGAGTTTCAACAGGACCCCGAATATATCTGACGCAGACACCACCTGAATGCCCTGTTTCTCAGGGACGTATGCCATCGATGGTTGTTCGCAGACTGTTCTGCGTCGCCTGTCCGGCGGTGTAGTCGGCGTCGATGGGCACGATGGTGATATAACCCTGATCAAAGGCACGGGTGTCGCCATTACTGCCAGCAGCCTGGTGTGCGCTGGAGTCGGCACTGCCATTACGTTCCGGCGCGGGCAACAATTGTGGCAGGTACTGACCAGGCGTGCCGCTAGCCGCTTCATAAATAACGCTAAACAGCCGTGCTTTGCTCTGGCTCTGAATTTGAGTGCCTCTGATTTTGTCAGGCGCTAACGGGGGGTAGTTGACATTAAGCGCAATACCTTTGGGCAGTAGAGCCGTCTTACCGCAACTTTCTTCCTGTAGTCGAGCAATGAGTCGCGCAGTGAACTGGGCGATGTTGATGAGATGGGCAAGATTCTCAGCACTTGTTTCATCGTTGCTGACCGCGTCAGTGCTGACGGCGACGCCCGGTACGGGCAATGGGCTGATGAGCAGCGCGGCCACTGTGGCGCCGACGGTTCCGGATATGGGTGTGGCGGGGCCGAGGTTAGCGCCGCTGTTGATACCTGAGACCACGAGATCTGGTTGCTGGCCTGGATACAGTGCGCTCAGTGCCAGTAACACCGATGTGGCGGGACTACCTTCAATAGCGTAGATGTCGGGTGCTGTTTGTTTGACATGCACCGGAGCCAACGTTAACGAGGCGCTGCTGCCGCTGCTGTTGCGTGCGGGCGCGGCCAGGATGACGCGGTGGCCGGCGCTTTTGAGCACTTTGTAGAGTGCCTGTATGCCGGGTTGATCGTAACCATCATCGTTGGTGAGTAATATGTCGAGTTTGTGATCTGGGCAGGTTGTCGCCCATAATTGCCCGGGCACTAGCAAGGCGCTTGCAACGACGAGGAACTGTAAATACCGTACTTTAGATGAATACTGTGCTTTAAATGTCATAACATAAACCTGCAAAGAAAAGCTAAGCGGGGAAGCGTGCTGATTACTTTACCGAGTTTGCCCGATGTTGCCAGCAAATCAGTTATCGATGCGTCTGGCAACTATACTGTTTTCAGTTCACCAGGCGTCGCACCGGGTAGCGCTCGACCAGGTCGCAATGCGCAGCAGATTCGCCGGGCACGGAAAATTGACGTGCCGCGTCACGATAATTTTTTAAAAAATAAGGAATAAGCCATGAAAGTTTATCTGTGTAATAAGGGGTATCGCTTTATTAATGACATGCTGGGTCAACTGTTGCCAGACGCTGAAATAAATGAATGCCTGCCCACGGAGATAGCCACCGCCGCCAAAGATGCCAATGTATTGATTCCGACCATAAACCCCATTGGTGAAAAGGAGCTGGCCTTGCCAGATCTGCAATTGGTTCAGCAATTTGGTGCCGGGCTCGACACGGTGGATATCGCAGCCGCGACAGCAAAGGGCATTTACGTGGCCAATGTGCCCGCTGCTGGCACAGGTAATGCTGAGTCCGTCGCGGAGGTGGCGGTGATGCATATGCTGCTACTGGCGCGGCGCTACGCCGCTGCGCAGCAGAGTATTAAAGACCGTAAAGTTTCCTCGCCCATCAGCTGGTCGCTGAAAAATCGTACGGCATTAATTGTTGGCTACGGCGGTATTGGCCGGGAAGTCGCGCGGCGTCTCGGCGGCTTTGAGATGAATATCCTTGCGATCTCCCGCTCGGGGCCAAAAGGTAGCGCCGAGGAAAATGCCGTCCATGTCGATTTGCATACTACGCAGGATAAACTGCATGAATTGCTGCCGAAGGCCGACTTTGTGGTGCTGGCACCGCCTTTGAATGACGCGACTCGCGGCTTGATGGGCGTTCAGGAGTTCGCGCTGATGAAACCCAGCGCCTTTGTGGTAAACGTCGCTCGGGGTGGGGTGATCGACAACGACGCCCTGCTTGCTGCGCTCGAAAAAGGCCAGATCACCGGTGCCGGTCTTGACGTATTTGTCGCCGAGCCCTGCGATCCCGATGACCCGCTGTTTAAATGTAATGTGACAGCAACACCGCATATTGGCGGCGCCACGGACCTGGGCCTGCAGGGCATCGCCAGGGGTGTGGCGGAGAATATCAGGCGGGTTGAGCGGGGCGAAATACCGTTAAATTGCGTAAATCCTGAGGCGCTGGCGAACCGCTAGCGTAAGACTACTGCGCTGTCTGGACGCGCGTGATAAACACAACGCGGTGACCGCTAACAGCCCACCGCAGTGAATTCTGCGATGGGCTGGGAACTCGGCAATACGTCTGCCAGGACTGGCAAGCCTACTGCCTACTGAAAGGCAGGTATCGGCACGGTCTCGGTGTCGCGGCCCGAGCGCATAACAATTCCCGGTTTCGCCCCCGTCAACTCGTTGTTGCGCACAATTTCCTGTCCGTTCACAAAAACGTGCTGGATACCGATGGCTTCACAGTACAGCCGTCCGGCTTTTGCCGGCATATCATAGCGGGTATGGATGGGCCCCTTGCCCACACTGTCGGCATCGAATACGACGACGTCTGCATGCCAGCCTTCCTGCAATCGACCGCGTTCTATAAGGCCCATAAAGCGTGCCGGTCTATCGGTGATTTGATGGACGCCTTCCTCTAAAGTCAGCAAATTGCGATCCCGGACACCCTCTGAGAGCAGGGTGGTGCTGAAGGCAAAGGTGTCGATCATATCGACGTGGGCGCCCGCATCAGAAGCGCCCACCAGCGTGCGGGAGTCTCTCCACACATCTCCACGCAGCGCCCAACTTTCTTCATCACGGCCGCCGAGGTCAGGCAGGAAAGTGGTTCTCAGGTCATCCGCCACCGCGATATCAAAGAACAGGTCACTCGGCTCTTTGTTGAGTTCCTGGGCCAGCTCGCCAATGACGCGGCCCTGGTACTGCGCATTTTTCTCTGAGAACGTTTCTTCTACCAGCATGCGTTTGAAGTTGCCGGTGGCGCGCAGGACCACCGGAACATCGGGATGGGAAATGCCCGCGACCAGTTTTTCGCGGGTCGCGGGATCAGCAAAGGCTTTTTTCCGTTCATCCATCGGTAAGGCGAGCACCGCGGCCCAACCGGGGAAGGAATCCAGGCCGAAACCACTCCACAGATTGATACGCAGGGCAACTGGCTGTGCAAAGGTCAGCGCTTTCACCTCTGCGCCGCGTGCGGCGGCGTAGTCGCTGGCTTTCAGCTGTTCGGCGACAATATCCTTCGTACCCTTGGTGACAATCATGACATTCCAGTTGAGTGAGCGTTGCGCTGCCAGTGACATGTTGGTCATCAGTTCCATACGCTCTTCGCTGAACACGCCCACGGAGGGGATAAACTCAAGCAGTGTGCCGGGATAGTCTTTCAGGCAACCAGCCAGCTGGATCAACTCTTCGTTGTCGGCTGCACGAGACGGTACCGGCGCGCCGTCACCATCGTTGTGCGTGGCGGATTGCGAGGAGGAGAAACCCATACCGCCTTCAGCGAGCGAGGTTTTTAACAGGTCTTTCATGGCTTCCAGCTGTGCTGGCGTTGCCGGTTTACCCGAGTCCTCACCCATGACTACGCGGCGGATGGCGGAGTGGCCGACCATAAAGCCGATATTGATCGCCATTTTGTTTTCCAGTAAAGCCAGGTAGCTGGCGAATGAGCTCCAGTTCCATGGCACGCCCTGTTGCAGGGCTGCCAGTGGCATGCCCTCCACTTTGGCGAGTAGACGCATCAGGTAATCACCCGCCTCGGGAACCAACGGCGCTACGGAAAACCCACAGTTTCCAGCAAACACTGATGTGACGCCGTGGTAGGAAGAGGGGCTGACACTGGGGTCCCAGAATACCTGGGCGTCATAATGGGTGTGAATATCAACAAACCCCGGAGCCACTATTTTACCCGTGGCATCAATGGTTTCTCTGGCGGCTTCGTTAACGTTACCCAAAGCGGTAATGCGACCGTCTTTAATGCCTATGTCACCGGTGCGGCGCGGCGCCCCGGTGCCATCGACCAGTGTGCCGCCTTTGATCAGATAATCGAGCATGTCGGTCTCCTCGTTGCTTAGCTATGAAATTTATTGGATATATGCTTGAGACAGCGACCCAGCGTTGTACGCATGCCGCCTTGCTTCGCCTTCAATGGAGGTTAAGCATAAACTCGTTCCACGGGTAGTGAGAAGTAGTTTAGTTGAGTTTGCCGCGCTTCGCCGCAGGCTGGACATCGAATTTTCCTTCTGACAAGCTACCGACTTCTGCTTGTCGTTAGCTCTCGACTGGACATTCGCATACCCGTTGACCCGGCGCGCAATGGCGCTGCGGGTCTGGTGCGGGAACGGCATTTTGGGCCTCGCAGCATGGTTTCATTGGCGAAGTAATAAGTCTCGGGCGCGACCCGTTTATTCGTGGTTAGTTTATTTTTGTTAGGAAAATCAAGGACAAAATATGAAAGCACTCGTTGTTGGTGGTACCGGCCCAACCGGGCCTTATCTTGTTAATGGCCTGCTCGACAGAGGTTATGAGGTCAGTATATTTCACCGTGGCACCCACGAAATTCCCGAAATCCCCCCTCAGGTCGAACATATACATGGTGACCCACATTTCCTCGAGACCATTAATGACTGCCTGGCGGGGCGAACGTTTGACCTGGCGGTAGTGACCTATGGCCGGGTGCGCTTTCTAGCGCAGGCTTTGGTAGGCAAGGTTGGACGTTTTGTTAGCGTTGGCGGTGTCGCCAGTTATCGCGGTTATATGAAGCCAGCGGCGTTACATCCTGTCGGCATGCCAACACCGGTACCGGAAGACGCCCCGCTGGTTGCCAGTGAAGAAGAGCACCGTTTCTCACATTTGATTGCGCAGACGGAGCAAACTGTGCTCGATTATCATCCGAAGGCGGCGCATTTTCGTTATCCCCATGTCTACGGTCCGCGTCAGCTGGTACCCCGTGAGTGGTCGATTATGCGCCGTGTGCTTGACGGGCGGGCCCAGATTATCGTCCCTGACGCTGGTCTGAGCCTTTCGACGCATGGTTATGTGGCTAATCTGGCGCATAGCGTGCTGCTCGCGGTTGATCAGCCACAGGCCAGTGCTGGTCAGATATATAACTGTGGTGATGAGAGTCAATTGACCTTGAGTCAGATTATCGAAGTGATTGCCGAAAAAATGGGCCACAAGTTTGACATTGTAAACATGCCGTTTGAGCTGGCGCTGCCAGCTCGGCCCTACACCACAGGAGCGTCGACTCACCACAAGATGATGGATATCAGCAAAATAAAAAACCAGCTCGGGTATCGCGATATCAATCCCGTCAAGGAGGCTCTGGGTCTCACAGTTGACTGGTTGCTGGAAAATCGTCCTGCGCCGGGCGGCGATCTGGAGGAACGACTACAGGACCCCTTTAATTACGAGGGCGAAGACCGCCTGGTTGAGGCCTGGCAACGGGGTGTAAAAAGTGTCAGCGAAATTCCTTTCGAAATAGCCAGCCACCGACCTCACCCCTATGCCCATCCGAAAACACCTGGCGAGCGCGACCACCGGAATCGTTAATCGGCGTTTGTTGACAGGTATTTGTTTTGATCAATGCCGCTGACCGTCAAACCGATGGCGGTCGGCGGCGTTAGTTGAGTAATTTAACAGGGTAATTTGCTGAGGTGATGCCAGTTCAGGTGCTGTTAGTTTAGCTGATATCAGGGAACGAAGTTGGTGGGGCAATAGCACCAGCTCAATGAATTACGCCGGTGGTACGCACCCGTTTCGCGCCCTTTACCGGCCTGGTCTTCAATGCGTCACGGCGCTTTCTGACGCGGGCATCGAGGACATTTTTCAGCGCGATCAACAGGCCGGTAATGATAAATGCCCCGGGCGGTAAGATCGCCACCAGGAAACTGTAACCTTCGCTGAATAATTGTAGCGACCAGTTGGCAGCGACGGGCCCGAACAGTAAATCCATATTGGCAAACAGGGTGCCGCTGCCCAGCACCTCGCGAATTCCGCCGAGCACCACCAACACAGCGCCAAAACCCACGCCCATCATGACGCCGTCAGCTATGGCCGGCAGCACCCTGTGTTTACTGGCAAACGCTTCCGCCCGTCCGAGAATCGCGCAGTTGGTGACGATCAGTGGGATGAATATGCCGAGAATCTGGTATAGCTCATAGGTATAGGCTTTCATCAACATTTCGGTGCAGGTAGTAAAGGTGGCGATGATCATGACGAAGGCGGGAATGCGTATTGCGTCCGTTACACGCAGGCGTATTAATGAGACCGCAGCGTTTGACCCGGCCAGCACAAGTAGCGTGGCGAGACCGAGACCGAGCGCGTTTACCACCGAACCGGTGACCGCGAGCAAGGGGCATAAGCCCAGTAGTTGCACCAGTGCCGGGTTATTGTCCCACAAGCCATTTCGGGCAATCTCCCGATAGGAAACATCAGTCATTGCCTGCTCCCGGCGAAATCATAGTCTCGTCCACCTTAATAATAGTCTCATTCACCTTAATAGTTTCGCTCACCTTAATAGTCTCGCCTTCTTTAATCGTAGTCTCGCCCACTTTAGCCGCCTCGTCTGCCTTGATAAGCCGCTGGCCTTCTTCAGCATAGTACTCCAGTACTTTATGGACCTGGGTTACGACAGCGCGGGGGGTAATGGTAGCCCCGGTAAACTGGTCGAAATCTCCGCCATCTTTTTTTACACGCCACCCGGACGGTTGCGGACTGGACAGTGACTTACCGTTAAAACCCAACATCCATTGGCTTTTTTTCAGGTCGATTTTGTCACCGAGGCCTGGTGTCTCGGTGTGGGCAAGAACCCTTACCCCGGCCAGGGTGCCATCTCGGTTTACCCCGGCAATCAGCTTGATGTCGCCGCTGTAGCCATCGGCCGCGACCGCGGGAATGATTAACGCTTCTATTCGGCCATTAAGACGGGCAATGTTAACCAGGCCGCCATGCGTTAACCCCAGTTTGTCCCATAAATTGCGTGGTACCGGCACGGTATCGATAAGCATGTCGTTGTTGTGGCGCTCACGGGGAATGATTTCGAGCAGGGCTTTTTCTGCCGCGTGGCGCTCTGCTGCAGCAATTTTATCTTGCGTACCGAGGTGTGTGCCGGCCAGTAACAAGGCTGTGATTAGCGCGAACGTGCCGAGTGCCAGACTGTTGAAACCCACCGACTGTTTGAGCACAGTTTAACCCTTCCTGCCTGAGTCGTGTTTGTCCGTGGCTCGACCTGATCTGGTATGACCATAGGTTCGAGGGAGCGTGTAATAGTCGATAAAGGGCGCGGCAAAGTTCATTAATAACACGGCGAAGGCGACCGCGTCCGGGTAATTGCCCCAGCTGCGGATAATGAAAATGAGCACGCCGATCATCGCGCCATAGAAGATCCGACCACGATTCGACACCGCCGATGTAACCGGATCAGTGACAATAAAAAATGCGCCCAGCATCGTTGCACCGCTCAGCAAATGCAAGACGACCGAGCCTTTGCTGGCAGAGCTGCCACCGTCGTAGAAGAACACCGCCATAAGGGCCAGGGCACTTAGCATGCTGAGGGGGGCGTGCCAGGTAAAAACGCGTTGATAGAGCAGGTAACAACCGCCGGCAAGGAAACCCAGATTAACCCATTCCCAGCCCACGCCAGCCCAGCGCGCAGCGCTAAATATTTCGTGTTGGGCATAAAATTGCTCGACCAGCAAACTTTTGTTGTGTTTGAACGCGTCGAGTGGCGTGGCAGCCGTGAAAGCGTCCACCGGATTATGGGATAAGACCGGGAAGACGTGTTGTAGCGACTGCCAGAGCCCGGGCACACGCTGTCCTTCGGGGTAGAGTTCGGCCGGGGCGGGCCAGGTTGTCATTTCCAGCGGGAAAGAAATCAGTAACACGACATACCCGACCATGGCAGGATTGAAGGGGTTATAGCCCATGCCACCGTAGAGGTGTTTGGCGATGACAATAGCGAATACGGTGCCCACGACGGCTACCCACCAGGGGGCTAGCGGCGGCAGGGCCAGGCCAATCAAGACAGCGGTTACCAGTGCGCTGCAGTCCCGCAGATAAAACCACACGGGTCGCTTGCGCAATGTCACGATAGTTGCCTCACAAGCGAGTGCCGTGAGACTGGCGATGACAATGTTAATCAGTGATCCCCAGCCGAAAAACCAGGTCAGCGTGAGCAGCCCAGGTAACGTGGCGAGCAATAAATGCTGCATGACGCGTTGCGTACTTTGGGCGGCGTGGACATGGGGCGAGGTAATACGAGCCAGGGCCATGTTACTCCTGCTCCGCCAGGCTCGCAGCCAGCCGGGCTTCGGTTTCGGCCACCTTGCTGGCCAGCGTGGCGACGGCGTTGGCGAGGGCATCAACGGGTTGATCCGGTTGTTGCTGATCGCCGCTTTGTGCCTGTTTAAGTCTGTCGCGAGCTTTGTCGAGGCGTTTTCGCAGGTTCTCGCACTGACTTTGCAGTTTCTCCTGTGTCGACATTTCAGCCTGTTGCGCTGATCGCTGCTGGGCGCGCAGAATGGCCTGTGCAGCGCGGTCCAGTGCGACGGAATCGGCGGCATCAATGGTGTGATCGGCACTGTTTTGAGCAATGCCCGTATTCGTCGCGTCCCCGGCACCAGCCTGGCCTGCGTCAATGTACCGTTGCTGATTACTGAGCGCTTCGCTGAGACGCAAACGGGCCTGCTCAAGCGCAGCTTGCAGCGAACTGTGTCTGGCATCATCCTCAGCACACTGTGCGAGCTTTTCGAGCGCCCCGGCCACTCGGTTTTCGGCGGCAGCGGCGGCCCTTTGCAGACGCTTGAGTTCCGCCTCAGGCGATGCTTTGGTGACGTTGACTCGGGCTAGCGCAGCCTGCACGACATCGAGTTCTCCGGCGTTGTTTGTACCGGCGTCGTCAGCGCCAGCCAGCTTTGCAGCGGCAGCGGCCTGTCTGCGCGCTTCACGCCGGGCGGCCTTTTCCTGCTCGGCCTTATCGATGCGTTGCTGATGAAACTCAAAGCGCTGGCGGGCGCGATCGGCAATTTTCTTTTCCTTGTCAATGGCACGTATCTCGCCCTTGGCTGCCCGGTAGTACTGAACCAGTGGTATTTCGCTCGGACAGACATAAGAGCAGGCGCCGCATTCTATGCAGTCGGTAAGATGATGGGCTGCCAGCTTGTCGTAATCCCTGGCTTTGGCGTGCCAGTAAAGTTGTTGGGGTAGCAGACTGGCCGGACAGACCTCAGCGCAATGACCGCAACGTATGCAGGCTTGAGCAATGCTATTGGGCGGACTTTCCACCGCATCGGCGGCGAGCAGGCAGTTGGTCGATTTAATGACGGGTACGCTGAGATCACTCAGGGTGTAACCCATCATTGGGCCGCCCATGATGAGGCGTTGGCAGAGGAATTCATCGAACTCGGCCAGGGCCAGTAAGTCAGCAATCGGTGTACCCAGCAATACTTCGTAGTTGCCAGGTTTTTTGCAGCTATTGCCTGTCACTGTGGTAATACGGGAGATCAATGGCTCGCCTGCGCAGACGGCGCGATAAATTGCATAGGTGGTGCCAACATTCTGACAGACGATACCGAGTTCCGCAGGGAGTTTGCCACTCGGTACTTCCTTGCCAGTAAGAATCTGGATGAGCTGCTTTTCACCACCGGACGGGTACCTGGTGGGAAACTCAATTAATTCAATATGGCTACCGTTTAACAACGCTTGCAGTGTCTCGTAGGCCTCCGGCTTGTTGTCCTCAATGCCGATGAGGACACGCTGCGGATTGCCCAGAATATGCGCGAGGATTTTGATTCCGGTGAGCACCTCCCCGGCGCGTTCGCGTATCAGTATGTCGTCAGCTGTAATATAGGGTTCGCATTCAGTGGCATTGATGATCAACGTATCAACAGGCTGTCGTGGTTGCAGTTTCACCGCGGTGGGAAAGCCCGCGCCGCCGAGGCCGGTAATGCCCGCATCCCGCACGATGGTGAGCAGATCGACAGGGGATAATGTCTGGTAGTCGGGCTGGGGATCGCGCTCAAACCAGCGCTCTTCGCCATCTGGACGTAGCACGATGCAGCGCCCAGCTGCGCCCGATGGGTGGGGAACCGGGCGCTCTTCGATGGTAACGATGGTGCCCGAAGTAGGTGCATGCACCGCCGCGCTGATGAGGCCATTGGGGGCGGCAAGCGGCTGACCTTTTAGAACCATGTCCCCCGATTTGACCAGGGGAAGCGCTGCCGCGCCTAGATGTTGACTGAGGGGTAACACCAACACATCGGGTAACGGTACCTGGGTGATGGCCCGTTGCAGGGACTGAATTTTGTTTTCCGGTGGGTGAATGCCACCGTGGATATCCCAGGTTTTACTCATGCCGCCACACCCGATTTCCGATCGCTGGCAATGATATTGGGCTTGTACAGCAGTTCAGTCGGGGAGGGCGGTTCCTGCCAATGCCAGTCAGAAATTTCTGTAGGCACGGGTAGCATGTCGATGCAGTCTACGGGGCAGGGCTCTACGCAGAGATCGCAACCCGTGCATTCCTCGGCAATAACTGTGTGCATTAGCTTAGCCGCACCGAGGATGGCGTCTACTGGGCAGGCCTGAATGCATTTGGTGCAGCCGATGCACTCAGCTTCGCGGATAAAAGCAACTGTCTTCACTTCGGCCTCGATACCGTGTTCTTCGTCCAGTTCCGGTGCCGGGACGTCGAGCAGATTTGCCAGCGCGTTGATGGTTGCCTGTCCACCCGGCGGACAATGATTAATGGCTTCGCCTTCGACAATGGCCTGGGCGTAGGGCCGACAGCCAGGGTGACCGCATTGACCGCATTGCGTTTGTGGAAGTAGCGCATCGATTTCGTCGACCAGAGGGTTGCCTTCGACTTTGAAACGCACCGCCGCAAAACCCAGAATGGCACCAAAGATGAGCGCCAGTAGAACCAGCGCCGTGACCGCAGTGAGCAGTAGTTGTAGAGCCGTAGCGTCAGTCATGACAGATCACACCAGCCCGGCGAATCCCATAAAGGCAAGCGCCATCAGGCCCGCCGTGATCATGCCGATGGCTGCACCCTGAAAGGGTACGGGGATATCGGCTACCGCAAGTCGTTCACGCATGGCGGAAAACAGGATCAGGACGAGGGAGAAACCCAATGCGGCACCAAAACCGTAAAGGCTGGATTCCATAAAGGTGCGGTTTTTAGCTGTATTTTGCAGAGCGACGCCCAGGACTGCGCAATTGGTGGTTATCAGTGGCAGAAAAACGCCGAGCACACGGTACAGCAGCGGACTGGTTTTCTCGATAAACATTTTGGTGAACTGCACGACCACTGCTATGACCAGGATAAAGGCAATGGTTTTCAGGTAGGTCAGGCCGAGCGGGACTAATATCCACGTGTGGACGAGATAGCTGGATATTGCCGCCAGGGTGAGTACAAATGTCGTGGCGCTGGCCATACCGATAGCCGTTTCCAGCTTGTTGGAAACGCCCATGAACGGACACAGGCCGAGGAACTGGGCTAATACAAAGTTATTGACCAGAACTGAACTGACAAGGATAACTGCAAATTCTTGCATGGGCGCGCCCGTGGAAAGTGGCGATATTATCGGATATGGCCGTCTGGACATTCAATAATAAATAATCCAGGTTTTAGGCTATTTGGTAATATCGCCAAGTTGCCTCAGTATATCCGCTCTGCCCTCTTATGTGACCCGTTGTCCGGGCAGTGCGCCACTGTCCGGTGCCAGAAGGTAGATTCCGCCGTTGTCGCCAGAGCCATCGCCGGCGGCGAGTACCATACCCTCGGACAGCCCGAAACGCATTTTTCGCGGTTGCAGATTGGCGACCATGATAGTCAGGCGACCCTCAAGATCTTCCGGCCGATAGGCTGACTTGATGCCGGAAAAGACATTGCGGGTTTCCCCGCCGATATCCAGCGTGAGCTGCAGTAGTTTGCCTGCTCCTTCGACATGGCTGGCGCTGACAATGCGGGCGACACGCAGGTCGACCTTCATGAAATCGTCGAAATTAATTTCTGCTGCCAAAGGTTCCGATTTAACGTTGTCGATGACCGCTGGCGCCGCCAGTTCCTCGCGGCTAGCGGTTACCATGGCGTCGATTCTGTCTTTTTCAACACGCTTCATCATCGGTTTGAAAGCGTTGATACGGTGGTTGCACAGAGGCTTGATGGGCGTGTCCCAGCGCAGCTCATCGTTGAGGAAATCCTGTGCCTGGTCAGCCATAGCGGGTAACACAGGTTTTAGATAGATCATGAGGATGCGGAACAAGTTGATAGCCAGAGAACAAACACCCTGAACTTCAGTTTCGCGTCCGCTTTCCTTGGCCAGTTTCCAGGGTTCCTGAGCGGCAATATATTCGTTGGCAGCATCGGCGATGGCCATAATTTCGCGTATGGCTTTACCAAAGTTTCGCGCTTCATAGTGGGCTGCGATGGCTTCACCCGCCGCCACTGCCTGTTGCCACAGCTCTGTATTAGACACCGTTGGCGCCAGCAGACTGTCGTGACCGCTGGTGATGAATCGTGCGCAGCGGCTGGCGATGTTGACCACCTTGCCGACCAGATCACTATTAACCCGTTGTGCGAAATCATCAAGATTAAGATCAAGATCTTCAACGCTGGCGGACAGTTTGGCGGCAAAGTAATAGCGTAAATATTCCGGGTCCAGATGCTCGAGATAGGTGCGGGCGTTAATAAACGTGCCGCGGGATTTGGACATTTTTTTGCCGTTTACGGTTAGAAAGCCATGCACGCAGACTTTGTTCGGGGTGCGGAAGTTGGCGCTGTGTAGCATGGCGGGCCAAAACAAAGCGTGAAAATTAACAATGTCCTTGCCAATAAAATGGTACAGCTCGGTGCTGACATCCTTTTGCCAGAAGCGGTCGAAATCTATCCCCTCCCGGTCACAGAGATTCTTGAAGCTGGCCATATAGCCGATCGGCGCGTCCAGCCAGACATAAAAATATTTGCCGGGTGCGTCAGGTATCTCAAAGCCGAAATAGGGGGCGTCACGGCTAATGTCCCATTCCTGCAGGCCGGCGTCCAGCCATTCGCTGAGTTTGTTGGCAATTTCGTCGGCAACATGACCCGCGCGGGTCCACGCTTTGAGAAACTCGGTAAAGTCTGGCAGTGTGAAAAAATAATGGGTGGATTCCCGGGCAACCGGCGTAGCGCCGGAGATGGCTGACTGGGCATCGATCAGGTCAACGGCCGCGTAGGTGGCGCCACAGGCCTCGCAGTTGTCGCCGTATTGATCTTCGGTTTTGCATTTCGGGCAGGTACCCTTGATGTAACGGTCGGCCAGGAACAGGCTTTTTTCCGGGTCGTAGGCTTGGGTGATTTGCCGGGTAGCGATGTGGCCATTGGCGTTAAGCCGTCGGTAAATTTCTTCCGACAGCACGCGGTTTTCTTCGGAGTGAGTTGAATGATAATTGTCAAAGCGGATCAGAAAATCGGCAAAGTCCCGCTCGTGCTCAGCCTTGACCGTATTGATCAACGTTTCCGGGCTAACACCCAGCTCTTCCGCCTTGAGCATAATGGCGGTTCCGTGAGCATCGTCAGCGCAGACGTAGTAACATTCGTGTCCCCTGGTTTTCTGAAAGCGAACCCATATATCGGTCTGGATATATTCGACCAGATGACCAAGATGAATGGCGCCGTTGGCGTAGGGTAATGCGCTGGTAACAAGAATTTCGCGATGGGCAGACGACATGGGTAAACTGTAACCGTGTTAGTACTGGTGGCGAGGGGCCGGAATTGTAGCGGTTCTGGAACTAATTTTCATTAAACAGGTGGTGAGCAAAGCATGGCAAAGCCGGTAGTCGAAAGTGGCTTGAATAAGGTCAAATATATTGTTGCAGTGGCCTCGGGCAAGGGCGGGGTGGGAAAATCAACGACCGCGGTCAATCTCGCACTGGCTCTGCAGCGTGAAGGTCATAGAACCGGCATTCTGGATGCGGATATCTACGGCCCCAGTTTACCGATGATGTTGGGTATCGCCGACTCAGTGCAGCCGCAGGTGGTCAACGGGAATGCTTTTGTCCCGGTACCCGCCCACGGACTTAAATCCATGTCGATTGGTTACCTGACCACGGAGGCGACGCCCATGGTATGGCGCGGCCCTATGGCGGGCGGCGCACTGGTGCAGATGATGATGCAGACCTTGTGGGAGGAGCTGGACGTGCTCGTGGTGGATATGCCGCCAGGGACTGGTGATATTCAGCTCACTCTTGCGCAGAAAGCCCGTGTTTCCGGGGCGGTGATAGTGACTACGCCCCAGGACATTGCCTTACTTGACGCGCGCAAAGGTATTGAAATGTTTCGTAAGGTGGATATTCCGGTGGTGGGTATTGTCGAGAACATGGCAATGCATGTGTGTTCCAGCTGTGGTCATAGTGAATCTATTTTTGGGGAGGGTGGTGGCCAGAAGGTCGCAGCGGAATACCAAACCCGCTTGCTCGCTTCTTTGCCACTGGACGGACGCATACGCGAAGACGGTGATCGTGGCACGCCAATTGTGCTGTCTGAGCCAGAGGGCGACATCGCTGCCTGTTATCGCGATATGGCGCGGAATCTGATGGTTGCTCTGGGGGAGCTTAGTGTCAAGGTTCCAGAAATTACTATCGAAGACTAGACACAATTAAGGAGCGGGTTTTGAGCATTAAGTCAGACAAATGGATCCGCCGCATGGCGAGCGCTCAGGGCATGATTGAACCGTTTGAAAGTCAGCAGGTTCGCGACCCCCACGGCAACGGCCAGCGGGTAATTTCCTACGGCGTGTCAAGCTATGGCTACGATGTACGCTGTGCCGATGAATTTAAGATCTTTACAAATGTGCACTCTGCAACGGTCGATCCGAAAAATTTCGATCCGGCCAGTTTTGTCGATATCAAAGGCGACAGCTGTATTATCCCGCCCAATTCTTTTGCCCTGGCGCGGACGGTGGAATACTTCCGAATTCCGCGCAATATTCTGACGATTTGCCTGGGTAAATCCACGTATGCTCGTTGCGGTATTATCGTCAATGTCACGCCGCTGGAGCCAGAATGGGAGGGCCATGTGACGCTGGAGTTCTCCAACACCACCAGCTTGCCCGCCAAGATCTATGCCAATGAGGGCGTTGCACAAATGCTGTTTTTTGAGTCGGATGAAGTTTGCGAGACTTCCTACAAAGACCGGGGCGGCAAATATCAGGGACAGCAGGGCGTTACACTGCCAAAAGCCTGATTGGCGGTGGGTTGGTTAGTCTTCGGCCAGCAGCGCCTGTTTGAGTGTTGTCAGCCAACGTTTAATGCTTGAGCGGTGTTGTGGCCCCATCCGCAACAGCAGTTTTTGCGTAGCGGGTAAAGCCTCCAGTGCTGGATCCGCGTAACGGTAAAAAACCGTCTCCTGTTTTAACTTAACAGGCATGTTGATGTCGGGGGTGTCGAGCATCAGGTCGATGGCGGCGGTGAGGCGATTACCGAACTGTTCGGGCGCCTGGCCTAGCTCTGCGTAAGCAGCTTCGAGCAGCGGGCGCAAGCGATGAAACAGTTGCGCAAGATTTTGCGGATCCAGCGCGGTCAGGAAGCCAACAAAGGCATTGTAACGATCGAAATTGGCCTCATCGAGCCACAACTCATTGTCGTTTTTTAGAGGTCTAAACGGGCTTTTAGGCTGCAGAAATCCTGCTTTGTTTAGTGGCGTGCTTTTGCGCAGTATTGCGCCATTGGCTAACCCGTCGACGAAGGTGACGGCACGCTGTAATAAAAAGTCATCTGTTGCCCAGCCTGCGGTTGCCTCGGGCAGGCCGAATGTTGGCCAGTGCTGACGGAGATATTCATCGCTGTCCGCGAGGGCGGGCAGGGCTGCCGGTGCCGCTTCAAGCTCGGGTTCGCGCTGAGGAATTGGCGTTGTTTCGCGCTGTATTATCTGGCTTACGGTGGGTTGTTCAGTGGTCATCGGAACCTGGGCCGGGCTTACGACGGTTTTCGGCGTTGTCTGCATCCGCGCCTGGTTGATGTAGTAGTAGGCAAACGCAACTAATAAGGCCACTGCCCCGAGCAGCAACAGCCAGCGCAAAGAATGTTTCTGTGGTGGCGCCGGAGTTAATCGGTCCTGATCAGATACGTCCATCATAAACTCCTCGGTTCAACGGTTGGCGACACGGGTTTCCCGTTAATTTTTACGTTTTTTAAAACCAGCTCGTAATTAGCGCCATCTTCTTCCTGCTGATAAATTTTAACAATCAGAAAACCCCAGTCGGGGGCCATCCAGAATACCGTTTGGCGCTGTTCGCCAGCGTCTCTCACCCGTTGTAATTTCAGTACCCTGATCGCGCCGATCGGGATAGTCAGACTTTCTTCGCCAAGAATTTCGAAGTGGTAATCCTTGATTTTGCCGCGGGACATGATCTGGTAGGACAGCGACGGTGCTGATACCTGCAGGTCGCGGGCCAGTTGAACCTGGTAGCTCACAGGGCCGAGGTAATGCGCAGACACGGCGAGCTCGCGGACTTTTTTCTTGCGTGTGTAAACCGCCTTGTTCGCCTCGTTATCGACGACCAGCTGCTCAGAACTTTCAATGCCGAGGAAGGCCTTCTCAGAGGTGTAGCGATCGGGGTGGATGCGTCCCTCGCTATCCAGGTGAAATTCTTCCTGTTCCGTGACATGCCCCAGCAGGCCTTTTACGGACGAGACGAGGCGGTATCCCTGGTTTGTTTTTTTTAATTCACGGGTGGCCTCTACGGGCATACCGTTATATTTGGCTGCGTAGGTGGCGCGATACTGATCTGGCTGCCAGTTGGTCTGAGCAATCGTTGGCAAGGTGGCAATGCAGGAGACAAAGAGCCAGCTAGCGAGTAAGTGCAAGCGCATAATATTATTTCCCTGACGAGCCGTCGGTTGTTTGGGGCCTTGCTAAGTAATTGTTTAGCGTGTCGCCTGGTTAGAGTCGCGGTTGTTGGCATTGTTCAATTGTAATCAACCCGCGGTGTATGCAGCGCTTTATTGTCGTGATACTGCTGGAGCGTCGTGACACAACTGAGTCGCAATGCCGCGTTTCGTTAGCCATGTTCAAAGCCACGTCCTTAGCCACCTAAGCCGCGCAACTCAATTTGCGGATGATCATCACAGTTGATTGCGGCTGGGTCTGTGCTTTCAATAGTGCCGATCACAGTAGCGGTTTCACCGGCATCCGTCAGCAGGCTCAGTATGGTGTCGGTCTGGACAGCTGCGACGCAGATCACCATGCCGATTCCGCAGTTAAAAGTTTTGTACATTTCCCGATCGCTGATATTGCCGCCTTTTTGCAACCACTCAAATATTGCTGGCATCTGCCAGGTACTGGTATCGATCACTGCTTTACAGTGCGTCGGCAGGACGCGTGGAATGTTCTCCAGAAGACCGCCGCCGGTGATGTGCGCCATGGCGTGAATGTGACCGCTTCGGGCCAGTTTAAGCAGCGACCGCACATAAATGCGCGTCGGCTCCATGAGTGCATCTGCGAGTGGCTTGCCGCCAACCAGGGTGGTGAGAGGGTCGGTATTCGTGACTGCTAAAATTTTTCGGATCAGCGAAAATCCGTTGGAATGAGGGCCGCTCGACGCTAGTCCAATCAGTGTATCGCCAGCGGCGACCTTGCTGCCGTCAATCAGGTCAGCCTGTTCCGCCACGCCAACACAAAAGCCGGCAAGATCGTAATCGGCGTTTTCGTACATGCCTGGCATTTCGGCTGTCTCGCCCCCAACCAGTGCGCAACCGGCAAGCTGGCAGCCCTTGCCTATGCCTTCCACGACGCTGGCGGCAACATCGATGTCAAGTTTGCCAGTGGCATAGTAATCCAGAAAGAAGAGCGGTTCGGCACCGCACACAATCAGGTCGTTGACACACATGGCGACGAGGTCAATGCCCACCGTGGCATGCCGCTGCAGGTCGATGGCAAGTCGCAGTTTGGTGCCAACGCCATCGGTGCCAGAGACCAGTACGGGTTCCTTATAGCCGGTCGGAATTTTACACAGCGCACCAAATCCGCCGAGGCCGCCCATGACCTCCGGGCGTCGCGTTTGTTTGGCTACGTGCTTGATGCGTTGCACCAGAGCGTTGCCTGCGTCGATGTCGACACCGGCGTCTTTATAAGTAATGGAAGGGCGTTGGGAGTCGGTCATTAGTGAGTCCGGCAAAAGGGAGCATTTTAGCCCGATTTTAGTTGGGAGGGCTGGGAAATTCAGATCTTGAGTGCGTGGCAAGAGGGACAGCTGATACAATTCGCCCCATGACACAGTTCAATTTGAAATTATGCAAAGCGTTTGTGGTGCTGCTTCTGGTGGTGGGATTGCACGATCGGGCCGTGGCCGCTACGGTAAGCGATCTGTATGTGGCGAGCATACCGGTTAAAGATCAGAGCGAAGCTTTGCGCAAACGGGCCTTAGGACAGGGTTTGAGTGAGGTCCTGGTCAAATTGACCGGGTCGCGAACCGTGTTGGCGAACCCCGCCCTCCGGGACACCATCAGTCGGGCGCAGGACTACATGCTGGAATACGGTTATGTTGGCCGTGCGCCTGTCAGTGACCAGGCTGGCGTAGCTGCTGACTCAACAGCGGCGGTGGGCTCCGACATACTTGAAATAAGGTTTGCGGCAGCACCCATCGATGCTCTGTTACGTCAGTTTGGATTGCCCATATGGCCGGCAGACCGTCCGGCGGTACTGGTTTGGCTGGTCGCCAGCACAGCACAGGGCTTCCAGCTTGTTGATCTCAACGAAAACATGATGCTGGCGGCCAGTACTGAAGCCGCTTTGAAACGCCGCGGTCTGCCTTTCGAAATACCACTCTACGACTTGCAGGATCAGATGGCCGTGGTGCCACAGCAAGACTGGGCACTGGCTGAGGAGCAATTATCCCAGGCCTCCCAGCGTTACGGTGTCGGGCGATGGCTGGTATTGCAGATTGCCGACATTGGTACAGGCCAGGTTAACGGTGGCCAGGTCAGAGGTAGCTGGATTTTGAGCGGTGAAAGCATTGCGGATCGCCTGTCTGGTAATGTGAGCGCGACGTCCTTGCCGGAGCTTGTCAATAGCAGCATCGACCAGGCCGTTGATCAGTTTGCTGCGCCATTGACCTATCGTGCGGGACAGCTGGGCGAAGCCATTCACCTGGTGGTTGGCAACGTTGACAGTTTCCGGGTTTTTACCGCGGTCACAGCGCTGTTTGATGGGTTGGAGGTGGTGGACAGCACGCGGATTGTCAGCGTCGAAGGCGACCAACTTTATATCGATGTGATCGCCGAAAGCGATCCTGAGATATTGATCCGGGCGCTGGAAAAAAACCCACAGATGGCGCGTGTGGTTGATGTCGCCGGCAGCGACGTATCGGGGCAAACACCATACCGATTTCAATGGTTGAGTGTCGGCCAACGGTGACGCAGCAAATGAGTCTCGCCGTGACGCTGCGGGACGACTGCCGGTTTGATAACTTCTTCACCCGCCCACACAGCCCGTCTGCACAGGTGGTGGAATTTCTGCAGAATCATTTCGCCAATGATCGGGAACGTCATGTCTATCTGTGGGGTCCAGCGGGCGCGGGTCTCAGCCATTTATTACAGGCAACCTGTCATCATTGGGTCATCCAGCGCCGCAGCGTGCAGTATTTACCGCTGGCTGAGCTGCAAGGCTTCGTGCCGGAGCAGGTCATGAACGGGATGGAACATATTGATCTGGTGTGCGTTGACGGCCTCGATCAGCTGGGCGAGCGACCCAACTGGCAAGAGGCGCTATTCCATTTTTATAACCGCAGCAAAGACCGCGACACGTGTCTACTGTTCGCTGGCAGCGTGCCTCCTGCACGGCTGCCTTTGCAGTTGGCAGATTTGCGTTCGAGACTCAGCGGTGCAACGGTTTTTCAATTGCCGCTCTACGGCGATGCCGAAAAAATCCAGATATTGCAATTTCGCGCCACGTGTCTGGGCTTGCAGTTGAGTGAAGAAGCTGCAACCTATCTGCTCTATCGTGTGCCGAGACAACTCAGTGTGTTGATCGAAAAGCTCGGCGAACTGGATCGCAAAAGCCTGATCCATCAGCGCCGGTTGAGTATTCCCTTCATCAAGCAGGTGTTTGGCTGGTAATCGCGAATCCCGGCTTACCAAAAGTTGCCACTAACCAGGTGGCTGGTCGCGATAACAGGCTGTCGCCAAAAAGTCCGTTTCTTACCAAAAGCTCGGCTACTAAAAAGTCGCCTTGCTAAAACTGTCTGCATTCCAGGCATTCGAGATACAGTCCACTCGGGTCGTGGCTGAGATTCAGGAGCCCAGCTTTTTCAGCGATCAGACGTATGTGTTGGGTGACCATGGCGTGCCACTCCGCTTCCCTGTAGCCCGCAGTATTGCCATAACCCTTATAACCTAGCTGCAGCTTTACCTGTTCTGAGCTCTGGGCGAGTTGCTTGAACAGGCGTTCCTGAAAATTCAATTGACGTTCCACTGGTTTGACGTCGTAGCTGCTGAGGCCAGCAAGTTCGGCGGCCGCTTCGACAGCATCTTTGAGGTTGCCCAACTCGTCAACCAGACCCAGTTGTTGTGCCTGCTTGCCGGTCCACACGCGCCCCTGGGCGATTTCGTGAACCTGTTCTGTGGAAATATTGCGCCCCGCCGCGACGAGTTCAAGAAACTGCTGATATATGTGCTCCACATTGAGCTGGATAATGCGCCCGGCCTGTTCACTCATGGGGCGGTCGAGGCGGTAGATATCCGCCAGGGACGTGGTGCCGACGCCGTCGCTGTGAATACCCAGCGAAGTCAGCGTTTTTTCGAAAGTGGGAATCAGGCCAAATACACCGATAGAGCCTGTCAGGGTGGTGGGCGCTGCCCACACCTGGTCGGCGCCAGCCGCGATCCAGTAACCCCCGGATGCAGCAAGTGAGCCCATTGATATGACAACGGGTGTACCCGTTTTCCGGGTCAGACCGATTTCCTGGCGAATAACATCGGAGGCAAAAGCGCTACCGCCGGGGCTATCTACCCTGATCACCAGGGCTTTCAGGGAGTCGTCTTCGCGCGTTTTTTGCAGCAATTCAGACAGCGTTGCGCTGCCGATGTCACCTTCAGGCTGCTCACCATCGTAGATGGTTCCCTTGGCGATGATAAGACCGACTTTGCCTGTTTTTTCTTTATGTTGCAGTTGCAGGCGGCTGTGAAACAGGTATTCCTGATAATCAATATTGAGATATTCAGTCTTTTTATCGGGCTGGCGGCCGGCAAGGCCCTGCAGGCGTTGCAGCATTTCCGGTCGGGTGCTGACATGATCAATCAGCCTGCTTTCCAGGGCCAGTTTGGCCGTATTGCCGCGGGCGTCGATCAGGTTGTTATCCATCTGGTTGATGTAGCGATTTATCACATTGGGGGCCAGTTCTCGGTTGGTCTCAACCTGAGTGGTATATGCCTGCCACAGTTCGTTAATCCATAGCGAGGTTTGCTGTTTGGAGGGTTCTGACATGTCATTACGGATAAACGGTTCCACGGCATCCTTGTAATCACCGACCTTGAAGACATGAAAGTTCAGTTTTAGTTTGTCGAACGCATCCTTTAAATATGGCTGATAACTGCCGTAGCCGGTGAGCAGAACCATGCCCATGGGGTTGAGATGAATCTCATCGGCAAAGCTGGCCAGATAATACTGTTCCTGTGAGAAATTACTGCCAGTGGCGATAACGGGTTTGCCGCTCGTTTTGAAGCGCAATAACGCGGCACCTACCTCATTGAGTTTGGTTATTCCTCCGCCAACTAAAAAATCGAGTTCGAGCGACAGCCCGGTAACACGAGGGTCATTTGTTGCACCATCGATGGCTTCGAGCAAGTCGGCGACCAGGGTTTCAGGCGCGTGAGCGGAACTGCGCTCGATCAGTTGCGAGAGCGGATCTGCGTAGGTCAGCTGTTCAACCAGTACGCCGGAGGGTGCGACACGCAGGAATGCTCTGTCCGGCAGTGATGCAACATTGCCGCCAAATAAACTGCCGATAATTATCAGGAAAAACAGCAGAAAAAGAATATTGAAGGCGCTGCGAATAAAGCGCCCAATGTTGCCCAGAAAACCAAAAAAACGTCTGATAAACCCTGGTTTTTTATCGCTCATGATGACCTTTCCATGCATGCTCTGTTCAGCACTATTCCAATATTGGTTCAGGTGTCGGTTCAGATGTCGATTGTGGAACTGCTATCAATCCGTTCATCGACCGGGATATCGGCCCCTTCCGCAACTGTCGCAGTGCTCGCCCGCAACCAACGGCTATACATCATCGCCGCGACGAACAAACTAACCACGGCGATGAGGGCCACGATACCAAAAGGGGAGCGGTCTGGTTCATATAAATTGGCGACGATGGCGGTGAAATACAGCAGGGAGACGAAACAGAGCATGGCCAGGCTGCGGTAGTTAGGTGTAGACAAACCCCGCACAAATATCAGGAGAGGAATTATGACCACGATCAGCAAGCCGGGCGCTGTACCGCTGAGCAGGCCGTCCAGAAACAGGCTGACGATCAACGTCACATAGGATGTCCAGGTGGTGATCTTTGCTATGCGACAGGCATGTTCAAGATCGTTAAACGGTGAGAATGCCAAAATGGCTCCTGGTGCTTGTTGCGCGGAGGGCGCGTGGAACGCGATTAAAGAATGTCCAGAACTGCTTCTGGCGGTCGTCCCAGCGCTGCCTTACTACCATTAACGACAATCGGTCGCTCAATCAATTTCGGGTGTTTGACCATGCAGTCTATCAGCTGCTTGTCACTCAGGGTGGCGTCGTTGAGGTTATGCGCCTTATATGCATCTTCACCTTTGCGCAACAAATGGCGCGCGGTAATACCGAGTTTGCGCAGCAGTGTGGTCAGTGTCGCTTTATCCGGCGGAGTGTCGAGATAGAGCACGATGGTCGGTTCAATGCCCCGATCTGTCAGCAATTGCAGCGTCTGCCGTGATTTAGAACAGCGGGGGTTGTGGTAAATGGTGATCATGGAATCCTGTACAATGTCATGGCATCGGTTGACACATTGTAATGGCAACACCAAATAAGGGCCAGAACCTTGATTTTTTTTGATACGGTTAAAACCTGGGGCGCCATAGCGGGGCAGTTTCTCAAACAGCTCGTGCATCGTTTCAACACCGACGGCTGTAAGGACAACGCGGCGGCGTTGACCTATATGAGTTTGTTTGCGGTAGTGCCTTTGATGACGTTGATTTACGCAATGTTTTCAATTATTCCGTCTTTTCAGGGGCTCGGTGAGGAAGTTGAGCGCTTGCTGTTTGAAAATATGGTGCCGCAAAGTGGCCGCGAGGTGCAGCAATACCTGCGAGATTTTTCTGGCCAGGCGCGCAACCTCAGTGCGGTGGGTGGCTTTATTCTGGTGATAACGTCCTACCTGATGCTGGCCAATATCGAAAAGGCGTTTAACCGGATATGGGGGACGGTTGGTGGGCGGCGTGGACTGGCCAGCTTTCTGTTGTATTGGGGCGTGTTGAGCTTTGGGCCGCTGCTGGTCGGCGCCGGTCTGGTCATGCACACCTATCTGCTGTCCCTGCGACTCATTGTCGACGAAGCGGACATCCTGGGTATTACCGCTCTGCTGCTGGAATACTTGCCGTGGTTGATGACATGGGCGGGCTTTACCCTGCTCTACGTCGCCATGCCCAACTGTCGCGTCACTGTTCGTTATGCCGTCGTTGGCGGTCTCGTTACGGCAGTATTTTTTGAGCTCGCCAAGCGCCTGTTTGCGGTGCTCGTAGTTAACTCCAGTTATCACACTGTTTACGGGGCCTTTGCGGTAGTCCCGCTATTTTTGCTGTGGATATACCTTTGCTGGATGATTGTTCTTGGCGGTGCTGAGCTGGTCCGCGCCCTCGAAACGTTCAAAACTTCATTTCTGCGTCAGCGTTTGCCGGATCTGGTCGCTGTGCTGATAGTCTGCAGTGAGTGTCTGCGTCGCCAACATCGCGGGGCCTCTGTTAGCGACCGGGACATGATCCAGAGTGGCCTCCATGAGGCGCAGTGGCGTGAACTGCGCGCGCTGCTACTGGACAACCATATTCTGGTGACCACAAGCCAGAATTATTACGTGCTCGCCCGCGATCCGGCGACATTGACCGTCTGGGATCTTATCGGCCTGCTGGGTACGCATTTCACCACCGCTCCCGGTTATGACGCTCAGGACTTGCTGGCCAGTTATCCCTGGTACGAGCGCCTGGCGCAACTAACCAGTGAAGCCGGCAGTACCGCCCGATCGCTATTTGATATCACCCTGCAGGAGTTATATGGCGCTTCACCAGCTGAGTAAACACCTGAGGTCGTTTGCAGTAATGGCCACGCTGGCGTTAACAATCAGTCTGACAGCGGGTTGCGAACCCGATGCTCCCACTGAAGCAGTGTATCCGGTGCTGAATGGGGAAGACGTGGTATTTTCACAATTACGGGGTAAAGTTGTCTTCATCAATTATTGGGCAGATTGGTGCCGGCCCTGCCGTGTAGAAATTCCAGAGCTAAACGCGTTTGCCGAACGATACAAAGATGAGGTGAGGGTGCTGTCGGTGAACTTCGACGGGGTGCACGGCGCTCGACTGGCAAAGCAGGTAAAGTCACTGGATATCAGATTTGATACCTTGCTCGTTGACCCACGCACAATGTTTGGCGCTACGGCCAGTGGCGCATTACCGGAAACCCTCGTCATTGATCGCGCAGGCGTGCTGTTCAGCGTGCTGATTGGCCCGCAAACCAGCGACTCCCTCAATGATGTACTACGGAGCGTCCCATAAAGGCCGGGCGTTACCCCCTGGGTCGCCACGTCGGTGATCGGTTTGCGAAAGCGGCTAGCCGGCGGTCAGTCCTTTTTCGGATCAAAAAGTTTCAACACTTTTTCTTCGGGGTCTCTGGTTAGGCTGGCCTGATTAAGTTTCTGTAAATAGCGTTGCCACAAATCCTCACGGTTAGTGTGTAAGTCCCGTAAATAGAGCCAGCTGAATATACCCGTGTTGTGGCCATCGTCGAACTCAATCAGCAGGGCGTAGTGCCCCGCTGGTTGCAGGCCTTTGATTTTGACATTTTTCTTGCCGTGCTGAAGCACTTCTTCGCCGGGGCCATGGCCTCTGACTTCGGCGCTGGGCGAATGTACACGGAGAAACTCGGCGCTAAAAATAGCGGTGCTGCCGTCTGCATAACCTAACTCCAGGCTACCGTCCTTCTTGTGAAGCTTAATTTTTTCGGGGGTCATGGCGTTTCCACGTCGAGTAGGTTTGGAAATAGCTGGTAGCTTAACGCTGGTGTTTACCAAAAATTAGTCAAGCTGAAGCCGAATTACGAGAAGTCGAGCTACAAAATAAAGCGTGATAGATCTTCATTCCGGGAAAGTTCGTCCAGATGTTTGTCAACAAAGTCGCCGTCAACAAGCACTACGCCGCCGTTTGTACCCAGGTCAGCAGCGGTGAACGAGGCGTCTTCGAGTAAACGCTCTAGAACAGTGTGCAGGCGCCGGGCGCCGATGTTTTCGGTGCGCTCGTTGACGAGCCATGAGATTTCGGCAATACGCCGTACACCCGCTTCCGTGAACTCAATCTGCAGACCTTCAGTGGCGAGCAGTTCCCGGTATTGCGTGGTCAACGATGCTTTTGGTTCCACCAGTATCCGCTCGAAATCATCGGCATCAAGCGGCTCCAGCTCCACCCGGATAGGGAGCCGCCCCTGCAGCTCAGGAATGAGATCGGATGGCTTCGACAGGTGAAAAGCGCCGGAGGCGATAAACAGGATGTGATCAGTTTTAATCATGCCGTACTTGGTGGAGACCGTGCTGCCTTCGATCAGAGGCAGGAGATCCCGTTGCACACCTTCGCGCGATACATCTGCGCCCGAGGTTTCGCCACGCCTGGCTACCTTGTCGATCTCATCAATAAAAACAATACCATTTTGTTCGGCGCTGGTGACGGCCCGTGTTTTGATGTCGTCGTCGTTGACCAGCTTGGCGGCTTCTTCGTCAATGAGTAACTTCGTGGCCTGGGCGACGGTCATCTTGCGAGATTTGGTGCGCCCACTGCCACCCATGTTTGCGAACATGCTTTGCAATTGATTGGTCATTTCCTCCATCCCGGGGGGCGCCATGATTTCGACACCGATTGGTGTGGCGCTGACCTGTAATTCGATTTCCTTCTCGTCGAGCTCGCGTTCGCGCAGTTTTTTGCGAAACAGCTGGCGTGTGCTGGAGTCTTTATCTGAATCGTCGCCCCTGGCGGGCGGTAGCAGTGCATCGAGAATACGTTCTTCGGCGGCGTCCTCGGCGCGTTGGCGAACCTTGCCCATTTCCTGTTCGCGGAGCAGTTTCACTGACGTTTCCACCAGGTCGCGAATAATGGATTCAACATCGCGACCGACGTAACCGACCTCGGTGAACTTGGTGGCCTCCACCTTAATAAACGGTGCGTTGGCTAGCCGTGCCAGGCGCCGCGCAATTTCCGTTTTACCGACGCCGGTCGGCCCGATCATGAGGATATTCTTCGGCGTGATTTCGTTGCGCAGCTCTTCAGGTAATTGCATCCTGCGCCAGCGATTGCGTAAGGCAATCGCAACCGCACGTTTGGCTTTGCCCTGTCCGACGATATGCCGGTCAAGCTCATGAACGATTTCACGAGGGGTCATATTAGACATTAAATGCTCCGTACAGCGTTACATATTCAGTACAAGGTTAGGTTACACGCACACCACGATATAGCGTTTCTGGGATTGTTTGTTAACGGGGGCTATGTATTAGCGAGGTCATGTATTAACGATAGTCCAGCTCTTCGATAGTGCGGTTATGATTCGTATAGACGCAGATATCCCCAGCTATTTGCAGGCCCTTCTCGACAATTTCACGGGCATCAAGGTCGGTGTTGTCGAGCAGGGCCTTGGCGGCGGATTGCGCGAAAGGGCCACCAGACCCAATAGCGATGATATCGTTTTCCGGCTCAATGACATCGCCATTGCCAGTGATAATCAGCGATGCCTCTTTGTCGGCGACAGCGAGGAGGGCTTCTAGGCGACGCAACATACGATCCGTGCGCCAGTCCTTGGCTAGCTCAACCGCAGCGCGTACCAGGTTGCCTCGATGTTGTTCCAGTTTGGCTTCAAAACGCTCAAAAAGGGTGAAGGCGTCGGCTGTGCCGCCGGCGAAGCCGGCGATGACGTTATTGTTGTGCAGGCGGCGAACCTTGCGGGCATTGCCTTTCATGATGGTATTACCCATGCTGACCTGACCGTCCCCGCCAACCACGACTCTGCCGTTGCGCCGAACCGAAAGAATAGTGGTGCCGCGATATTGTTCCAAGGAATTCTCCAGCGTAAGTAGTGGCTCTATGGTGGGGGCGAGGACGACGAATTTCAACGATCAGCGGCGATGATCTTGGCGGCACGCTAGCACACCGCTACACTGCGCGACGTTATTGGAGCCTAAGCCTGCGTGGAATCACTGGAGTCAAAGAGTTGAGCGAGCGTAAGCACTCTGGGCAGCCCGCTACTCCGCCGCGTCGGGGTTTGCTGCGTTCGAGTGTCGTGGTTGGTTCCATGACCATGGTATCGAGGGTATTGGGGTTGGTGCGCGATGTGGTGCTAGCCCGCGTTATTGGCGCGGACAGCTTTGCTGATGCGTTTTTTGTCGCCTTCAAAATTCCCAACTTTCTGCGTCGTCTGTTTGCGGAGGGTGCATTCTCCCAGGCTTTTGTGCCGGTGTTGGCGGAATATCGAGAAAGGGGTGGTAATGCAGCGGTCAGAGAGCTGAGTGACCGCGTCGCCGGGGCCCTGGGTTCGGTGTTGATCCTGCTCACGGCGTTGGCAGTGATTGGTGCGCCGGTGCTGACGGTAGTATTCGCGCCTGGATTCTGGAACGACCCTGCCAAATTCCAGGCGACCTCCGATATGATCCGCATTACTTTTCCCTATCTGCTGTTCATCTCGCTGACCGGTCTGGCCGGTGCTATCCTGAATAGCTATGATCGGTTCGCGGTGCCGGCATTTACACCGGTATGGTTGAACGCCTGTTTAATCGGTGCCGCCTTGCTGGCCGCGCCTTGGTTCTCCCGGCCGGTTTATGCTTTGGCCTGGGGTGTGTTTGCAGCGGGAATTATCCAGCTGCTCTTTCAATTGCCCTTTCTGGCGGCGATTCATCAATTTCCTCGCCCTGTTTGGGATTGGCGTCATAGTGGTGTCCGGAAAATCCTCAGATTGATGGGACCAGCGATGTTTGGTGTGTCGGTAAGCCAGATCAACCTGTTGCTGGACACGGTGATCGCATCGTTCCTGCCGACTGGCAGTGTGTCGTGGCTTTACTATTCAGACAGGCTGGCCGAACTGCCGTTGGGTGTCTTTGCGGTCGCCGCAGCCACGGTAATTTTGCCGAGCTTGTCTCGTCAGCACGCCGCTCAGTCTTTGGTGACGTTTAATGCAACCCTGAATTGGGCGCTGCGCTTCGTCTTGTTGATCGCGATGCCTGCGTCTGTGGCGCTGGTGATTATTGCGGAACCGGTCCTGACGCTGTTGTTTTACGACGGCGAGGCTATCACCCGTCGTGATATCGCCATGTCTGTCTGGAGCTTGCAAGCCTACGCCATAGGCGTCATTCCTTTTATGCTGATCAAGGTATTGGCGCCTGGTTACTACGCCAGACAGGACATCAGAACACCGGTGCGCATCGGTGTTATCGCCATGATTTCCAACATGGTGATGAATGTCGCACTGGTGGTGCCTCTGCACCATTATTGGGCTATTGGCCACGCCGGTCTGGCCCTGGCCACCACATTGTCGGCTTTTCTGAATGCCGGTTTGCTGTACAGAGGTTTACGGCGGCAGGCGATCTACGTGCCGGCGGAAGGTTGGCGAAAAATGCTGGGCACGATAGTTTTCGCCAATGTGGTGATGGCCTCAGTGCTGCTGATCGGTGTTGATTATGTTGAGGACTGGATTTCGCTACGTAGTTTCGATCGTTTATGGTCGACGGGGCTTCTGTGTTTGATGGGTCTGGGTGCTTACCTGTTGACGCTGTTGCTCTGCGGTCTGCGCATATCTCATTTTCGTCAGTCCGATGGGTAGTTAGCAGCTGTAGCCCGGAAATACCTACTTTAAGCCCCATGGCTGGGTTATAATTTTGCGCCTTTATATACGGAGGTCGAGCCGGAATTACTGGCTGCTTATCGTGAAGCTGTGCAAAGAGTTTTTTATTCGTGGGTTGCACAATCTGCGCGCTGAACATTGTGGCAGTGTTGCCACAATAGGGTCCTTCGACGGCCTGCATGTCGGTCACCGGGCCATCGTCGAGCAGGTCAAGGAGAGAGCCTCCCATTATGGTATGCCGTCGGTAGTCATGATGTTTGAACCACAGCCGCGGGAGTATTTTTCCGGCGAACAGGCTCCGGCTCGCCTGATGCGGATGCGCGAAAAAGCCGATGCTCTGTGCCAGGCAGGTATAGATCGGGTTTTCTGTGTGCGCTTTAACCGCGCTTTGTGCGAGCTGTCAGCACAGCAATTTATAGACAATCTGCTGGTTCGTGGGCTCGGTATTAAATGTCTGGTGATCGGAGACGACTTCCGTTTTGGCTGTGATCGAGAGGGTGATTTCGCCATGCTGGCGGCGCAGGGCCAGCAGCACGGCTTCGAGGTGGTTGATACGCGCACAGTCAGCCATGGTGGGCAGCGGGTTAGCAGTACACGTATTCGCGGTGAATTGGATGCCGGCAATTTCGAGGAAGCGGAACGCTTGCTCGGCAAGGCTTTCTGTATTGCCGGGCGGGTGGTGTACGGCCAGCAACTGGGTAGGCAATTGGGTGTGCCGACTGCCAATGTCAACCTGCACCGCTATAGAGCGCCTTTGCAGGGCGTCTTCGCGGTTGAGGTGCTGCTTGATGGGAAGCGCATACCGGGCGTTGCCAATGTGGGGGTGCGACCCACGGTCGGCGATCTCGTTAAACCGGTGCTGGAAGTGCACTTGCTGAACTGGAAGGGTGATATTTACGGTCGCCGCATCGCGGTTGAATTTAAACGTAAACTTCGCGAGGAACAGCGATTTACCACACTGCAAGAGCTGGCGGCGAATATACAACAGGACATTGCCACCGCCCGAGAATATTTCTCGTTACCGGGGTGAGCAGCCATTGTGAGAATGACAGGATAACTCGACGAACCGTATATGAACGACTATAAGACCACTCTGAACCTGCCGCACACGGCTTTTCCTATGAAGGCAAATCTGGCGCAACGCGAGCCGGCAATCCTCAAGCAATGGCAGGCCAGCAATCTTTATCAGGCTATCCGCACTGCGCGGGCGGGTCGCGAAAAGTTTGTTCTTCATGATGGCCCTCCCTACGCCAATGGCGACATCCACATCGGCCACGCTGTCAACAAGATCCTGAAGGACATTATTGTCAAGGCGCGTACCCTGGATGGTTACGATGCCCCCTATGTGCCGGGCTGGGATTGTCACGGCTTGCCCATCGAACACCAGGTTGAAAAAAAACATGGTAAGGCCGGTGCGAAAATCGACCACAAGGCCTTTCGACAAAAATGCCGGGAATACGCCCTGCGCCAGGTCGATGGCCAACGCAAAGATTTTATCCGTCTGGGCGTGTTCGGCGATTGGGAGAAGCCCTATCTGAGTCTGGACTACCGATACGAAGCCGACATTATTCGTTCGCTTGGCAAGATCATTGCCAACGGCCACCTGGTAAAAGGCTACAAGCCGGTTTACTGGAGCGTAGTGGGCGCCTCCGCGCTGGCTGAGGCTGAAGTCGAATATCAGGACAAAATCTCCTACTCCATCGACGTCAGTTTTTCGATAGTTGACCAGGCCGCGTTTACGAACGCAGTTGGCGAGCTCGGCGGAGAAGGTGATATTGCAGTGGTCATCTGGACCACCACGCCGTGGACGCTGCCAGCCAATCAGGCGGTTTCGCTGCACCCTGACCTTGAATACCAGGTGGTTCAGTGTCAACTGGACGGGCGCCTGCGACGGTTGCTGGTGGCCGCTGAACTGAGCGAATCCGCCCTGGCGCGATGGGGCGCAGACAGTTTCGTGGTAGTGGGCAGCTGTAAAGGCGCGCAACTCGAAGGCCTGTTATTGCAACACCCTTTTTATGCTCGTCAGGTGCCGATAATCCTCGGCACTCACGTGACGACGGATGCCGGTACCGGTGCTGTGCACACGGCACCAGACCATGGCGCTGACGATTTTGTGGTCTCAAACAAATATGGCATTGACACGCTCAACTACATAGATGATCACGGTGTGTATCGGGATAGCGTGGAAATATTTGCCGGTGACCACGTTTACAAAGTGGACGACCGAATAGTCGGGCTGCTGAGTGATACCGGCCATTTGTTGGCGGCCAGCAAAATCACACACAGTTTCCCGCATTGCTGGCGTACCAAAACACCGCTGATTTTCCGTGCCACACCGCAGTGGTTTATTAGCATGACGGCTAATGGCCTGCTCGATGCTGCCAGAGCTGCAGTCAAAAAAGTAACCTGGGTGCCGGGCTGGGGTCAGGCGCGGATGGAGGCCATGCTCGATAACAGCCCCGACTGGTGTGTGTCGCGTCAACGTACCTGGGGTGTACCCATCGCACTCCTGATAGATAAGCAGACCGGTGATTTGCACCCTGACACAAACCGTTTGATCGAAAAGGTCGCGCAGCGCGTCGAGCAGGCGGGCATGGATGCATGGTACGACCTGGATATTGGTGAGCTGTTAGAAGACAAAGATGCAGATCACATTGCGCGCTACAGTAAAGTCACCGATACCCTGGATGTCTGGTTTGATTCAGGCGTTAGCCATGAAGCGGTATTGCGTCGGCGTCACGATCTGAGCTACCCGGCCGATCTTTACCTGGAAGGTTCGGATCAGCATCGCGGCTGGTTTCAGTCTTCGCTCAAGGCGGCAATCGCCATGAACGGAGACGCGCCTTACCGGGCGGTGCTCACTCACGGATTTACCGTGGATGCAGACGGCCGCAAGATGTCCAAGTCGCTGGGTAATGTGGTTGCGCCGCAACAGGTGATCAATGAACTGGGCGCTGACGTGTTGCGGCTATGGGTAGCATCGACTGATTTCAGTGGTGAAATTACCGTTTCTGACGAAATACTGCGGCGCACGGCCGATTCGTATCGACGTATACGTAACACCGTGCGGTTTTTACTGGCCAACCTCGATGGTTTTGTGCCTGACCAGCATCTGGTGGTCAGGCAAGATATGCTTTCGCTCGACGGCTGGATCGTGGCTCGTACAGCGCAACTGCAGGCCGAAATCGTTGCGGCATACGACAGCTATAATTTCCATGCCATCTACCAGAAACTGCATAACTTCTGCGCCAGCGACCTCGGCGGCTTGTATCTGGACATCATCAAAGACCGACAATACACCTGTCAGGCCGATAGCCTGGCGAGACGTTCTGCGCAGACGGCGCTGTTTCATATTGTCGAAGCGCTGGTACGCTGGATTGCACCAATACTCAGCTTTACAGCCGAAGAAATATGGCAGCTGATTCCGGGGTCACGTGGCGAGTCTGTGCACCTGGCGGAGTGGTACGATCTACAGCAGAGCACTAGCGGACAGACGCTTGATGGCGTCGAGTGGCGGCAGATTCTTGCTGTCAAGGAGACGGTTAACAAGGCCTTGGAGGAGGCGCGCCGCGCCGGTTTGGTGAAAGGTGCACTGGAAACCGAAATCACCCTCTATGCCGCGCCTGACCTGGCCCGGGTACTCGAGAAGGTCGGCGACGAGCTGCGCTTTGTCACTATAACCTCGGCCGCTAAGGTCGTCAGTCTGGCGCCTGACACTGGCGAATGTCCCGGTCTCGCGACGACGATGAGTGGGCTGAGGATGGAGATCAAACTCTCAACTGACGATAAGTGTGTCCGGTGCTGGCACCACCGACCGGAAGTTGGTATCAATGAAGAGCACCCGCAGCTGTGCGCGCGCTGCATTGACAATGTACTGGGCGGGGGCGAGATGCGTCGCTTTGCCTGAGGGCAGGGGACTGCTGCACGGCGGTTGTGCGGAACAATATTGACGCCACGGGAGCGCCGTGGCCAAGTAGTTCAAGCTCCACGAGATAGGGCCATGAAAACCAGGTTGAAGGAAGTAATGACGAGACAAGTTACCACGCACGCGCAATTGACTGAAAATTCGGGCTTGGCATCAGCCGCGATAAAAACCCTGCTGTGGCTGCTGCTTGCTGTTGTGCTGCTGGTGCTTGATCAGGCGACCAAATCGATGGCCAGTGACGCATTGCGCTACGGTGAGCAGGTGTTTGTTACCCCTTATTTCAACTGGACCATGCTGCATAATACCGGTGCGGCGTTTAGCTTTCTGAGTGATGCTGGCGGTTGGCAAAATGGGTTTTTCTGTGGGGTGGCTGTGCTGATTAGCACGGCCATCATTTACTGGCTTTATCAGGCACCGCCTGCTGCGCACTGGCAAAACCTGGCGCTGACCCTGGTGCTGGGCGGCGCGCTGGGTAACCTTTACGACCGTTTGACGCTTGGCTATGTCATCGATTTTATTCAGCTCCACTATCAGGGCTATTACTGGCCCGCCTTTAACGTCGCCGATGCTGGCATCACCGTGGGCGCCGTCATCCTTGTGCTAACGTCGATACTGACCAGGGATTCTAATGTGTGATGAAGCTCGCCTCAGCCTCTCTGCACTTTATTTAACAAGGCTTATTTAACAAAGCTTATTTAGCCAAAGCTGAGCTCGACAAGGTTTGGACGGTGAACAAATGTTGATTGATCGGCATTCCCATATAACCATGCATTTTTCGTTGGCGTTGGAGGATGGCTCCATCATCGACTCCAATTTCGCAGCGGCGCCCGTCAGCTTTACCCACGGCGACGGTAATTTGCTGCCCGGCTTTGAGGATCAGCTCCTGGGTTTGGCGGCTGGCGACAAGGCCACTTTCCGAATTACTGCGGAGCAAGGTTTCGGGCAACACAACCCCAGTAACGTGCAGCAACTGAAGCGTAAACTGTTCCCGGCCGATATGAAGCTGGTACAGGGTCTCGTGGTGTCGTTTATGGATGCTGCCAGGGGTGAACTGCCAGGTGTCATTGCGACGATCGAAGCGGATGACATCGCTGTTGACTTTAATCATCCGCTGGCTGGCAAACTGATTGTGTTCGACGTTCACATTCTCGATGTCAGGAATACAGAAAAGCGGGCTTCTCCAGAACTAAATGCGGTAAAGGGTCCGGCGTGATGAAGATCAGGCTGGCCAACCCCCGGGGATTTTGTGCGGGGGTAGATCGCGCAATCGATATTGTCAATCGAGCCCTGGATTTGTTCGGTGCGCCGGTATATGTGCGTCATGAGGTGGTTCATAATAAGTTTGTCGTCGAAACGTTGCGACAGCGTGGCGCGGTATTCGTTGACGAATTAGACGAAGTTCCCGATGGCGTCATAGTTATCTTCAGTGCCCATGGTGTGGCCAGGGCAGTTCGGGACCAGGCGAAGCAGCGCCAGCTGAAGGTATTTGACGCCACCTGCCCGCTGGTCACCAAAGTGCACCTGGAAGTCGAACGCTTTGCCCAGGCAGGCTTTGAGTGTTTGCTGATAGGGCATCAGGGCCATCCCGAGGTGGCGGGCACCATGGGCCAGTACGACCGCAGTTACGGCGGGGAAATCTACCTGGTTGAAAGTGTTGCCGACGTGGACTCTCTGGTGTTAAAAAACGCCGAGCAGGTGGGTTATGTGACGCAAACCACACTGTCGATGGATGACACTGCGGCGATCATCGGGCGGCTTCGGGAGCGATTTCCACAGATGCAGGGGCCGCGGAAAGATGATATTTGCTACGCGACTCAAAACCGGCAGGATGCCGTCAAACAATTGGCCTTAGAGTGTGATGTGGTGCTGGTGGTGGGCTCGCCAAATAGCTCTAATTCTAACCGCCTTCGGGAGTTGGCGGAGCGCTGCGGTACCAGAGCCTACCTCATCGACAATGCGGAAGAAATCAACCCGGCCTGGTTACCAGTGCCTGACGGCGTGGTGGGTGTCACGGCGGGGGCTTCGGCGCCGGAACAATTGGTGGCAGCCGTGATTAAAGCTTTACAGCAATCGGGTGCCAGCCCCGCCGCTGAACTCGCGGGAAAACGGGAAACCGTGCAGTTTTCGCTGCCCCGCGAACTGCTTTAGGCGCTTCATCTCCACTTCTTTGTATCCCTTTGTCGCGAAATTCGACCGGCTGTATATAGCAATAGTCACCGGTCTGCTAAAAAGACCGTTAGTCTGAAAACTATAATTTAACTATTTTATTTTGATATCAAGGCGACATGGACATGCAAACACAAAAGAATGGCTTCACCCTGATTGAAATGATGATCACCATCGCGCTATTGGCGATCTTCGTTGCGCTGGCCGGGCCATCGTTTCGCGAGATCATCGTCAACAATCGGGCCCAGGCGAATGCCAACCTGCTGGTGACGTCGCTGAATCTGGCGCGCAGTGAAGCGCTTAAGACAAATGCCCAGATTACTTTATGTAAGTCCACTGATGGTGTCGCGTGTGCTACGGCTGGCACCTGGGATGGTGGCTGGATCGTCTTTGCCGATCTGGATGCGGATGAAGTAGTCGATGTGGGTGAACTGGTAGTACAGGTTCAACAAAACCTGAGTAGTGGTTATACCCTGGCGGGCAACGCAGCAACAAACTGGATGGCCTATCGCGCCGATGGCAGCACTTTAAACAATGGCGGAGGATTGGGTGCGAATACCTTTTTCCTTTGTCCGAGCGACGTGGACGATATCGAGTATGCCCGCCAAATTGTGCTCAGTGCGACAGGCAGGGCACGCGTTGAGAAAGGCGCCACCGCGGCTGAGTGCGGTTTGTAATCATGGCCCCTACGAGAAGGTCGAAAACTGTGGATATGGATAGGAAAAAGGTGTGTGAGCGTATCAATGCTGGCCGGTGTCGTCACCGCCAGGCCGGTGTTGGTCTCATCGAGGTGCTGATTGCCGTACTGGTGCTAGCCGTTGGCGTGCTCGGCATTATGAGCCTGCAGATCAATGGCAAGCGAGTCAATTTTCAGGCCATGCAGCGCTCATCCGGCGCGCCACTGGCGCAGGAGATGTTGGAGCGGATCAGGGGTAATCCGGGGGATTTGTCACTGTACGCCGCCACTGTTGGCGGGGCGACTATCACCAGCGCTCCCTCGCCGGATTGTTCGAGTGCCACCTGTACGGTGGGTGCTCAGCTTGCCGCTTATGATCTATGGGAGTGGGAGCAACGGCTGGATGCCGCTGGCAGCGGCCTGGTCAATCCCACCGGTTGCATAACGGTGACCGACCGTTATGTCGCAGTGTCCGTTGCCTGGGAGTCTACGGTTGAACTGGACCAGACGGGTTCTGGCGGGTGCGGGGACGGTAAGTATGGAACCGATGACAAACGGCGACAGGAAGTGACTATGTCGTCCTATTTCGCTGAATGACGAAATAGACCAAATAGACGAAATAATAGATGAATTGAATAGATGAATTAACTAGATGAATTAAATAGATGAAAGCAGACAAAGCGATTGAAAATATGAGTGCTGTCAGTAAAGCAGTGAGCGCTGGACCAGTTGCTAGCCAATCAGCACAGAAGGGCTTTTCGCTCATTGAGTTGATGATAGCGATGCTACTCGGCCTGTTACTGGTGGGCGGTATTATTGGCGTTTTTCTCGAAGGTCGGCGAAATTTTGTACAGGATGAGGAGGTTGCCCGAGTTCAGGAAAACGGCCGCTATGCACTGCGACTGATTGCGCGGGAAATCTCCATGGGCGGCTTTATGGGCGGGGTTGTGGATCTCGATAAATTTGGCACGACGGCGCCGACGACCTGCCTGGAATGGCTGCGTACTCCCCAGCCTATCTATGAGGTGAATGATGACGCCAGTACCACCACCTCTCCGTTCGCCTGCATGACCGCCAGCTTTCCTCTTGCCGGTGCCGGCACTACGGCCCACGGTACCGATGTTATTGCCATAAAGAGAGTCGCTGATACGCCGATCGTCGATAGTGGTGGGACGCCGGTTACTACGTTGACTGCTGACAAGACCTACGCTGTTATTGCAAATGGAGGCCGCGGTACGGCGGCTCTTAGCCTGGGTAGCACCCTTGATCTCACGCCGGGGGCAGGTATTGTCGATGCTGGGGCAGGGGCCACCACCGGTATAAGTGTCTGGGACTATTACGCCAAAATATTTTATCTGGATGAAGATGAAGGCGTGCCCAGTCTGTGTATGAGGCGATTGTCGACGACAGCGGCCAGTGCTCCCCCTAACAAGGAATGTTTTGTCCAGGGTATCGAGGATCTGCAATTACAGTTAGGTGTTGATACCGATGATGATGGCATCGCCAATCAGTATATTTCCGACTCCACAGTTGGCCTGGGCGTGGGCGGAGCGGTCGTCGAAGCGAATATTGTTTCCGTTCGGGTTTATCTGCTGGCGCGGAGTATCGACCCCATCAGAGATTTTCCGGCCGAGGCGCGTACCTACGCTTTGGGTAGCGAGACCGTGGCCACCAACGACCAGTACTTCCGCCGGGTCTATGAAACCACTGTGCGGGTACGCAATCAGGTATTAGAGGCAACACCGTGATCGTGCTTGCACTCGTCAAAGAGGACTATGTATGAAGGTTTCTCAAGTTTCAGCCCACCGACAGCGCGGTGCGGTGCTTTTGGTGGCAATGGTGTTTTTATTGCTGTTGTCAATTCTCGGTATCAGCATGATGCGATCAGGGCAAATGCAGCTCCTGATGGCCGGTAATGAGCAGTCCCGCCTGACTTCGTTTGAACTGGCCGAGGGTATTGGCGAGTCGATAATGGAGGAATGGAAGGATAACTTCAATACGGATAAGACCATTTGCAAGGACGTAACGGTTAGCGGTGATTGCGACACAACCAACTTTATTGCAGCGCTTGATTCAGAAATCACCTCTAAATTGGCGTCAGCGACCACCACCTATCTGACCCGCCACAAGGCGGACGGTTGCCCGCTCCGGGGGATGGGTGTGGAGGTCGATAGCCTGGCGTCTTTTTTTGATCTGGAATTGACCTATGACAACACAGCCAACCGGCAGGGCAGGACATCGCTGGTGACGGGTGTGGTAATTCTAAATCCGGTGGGGGAGTGCTCGTCTTCTCCTCTCGGCGGCCAACTGGATCACTACGCGCATGTGCCGACGGGGGCTACGTGATAGCGGGTTTAACGAGCGACCCAAGCAGATTTAAAGCTAGGCAAGAGATCCAAAGATAGAGCGAACAATTGATACTGGCATGGATACAGAGGATTTAGATCAATGAACGTTTCAAAAATATTCGGGGCATTACTGCTTATTTTGGCGACGTGTACGGCGAGTGTCGCCGACGATACGGAAATCTTTCTGGGAGATACATCGGTTACCCTGGCGCCACCGCTGGTGATGTTTACGCTGGACTACCGGCCCAACCTGGGCTCTACATTTTGCGCCGACGTGTTGGCGGCCAGCTGTGCCAGCGCATTCGGCGCGGACAGTATTGGCACGAGCATTTATACGGCCCTGAAGAGTTACGTTCCCAGCGGCCAGGCAACCAGGCTGGACGCCTTCCGGGCAGTTTTTAAGGTGGTTTTTGAGGATCCCATTTCCGATGGCAAAAAAATCGGCTTTATGATGAACCATGACCACACCAATAGTTGTGTGGGGCCGAGCGCGACCAATTGCAGTAACGGTGGCTATGTGCTGCGCGGGTTTGAATTATTTGAAGCGGGCGACATCAATAAGGCAAAACAGGAGATCCTGGATATCCTGGGTGACATTCCCGTGGCTCGTGGCGCCGTTTCTCACGCATATCAGGGTAAGGAGCTATTTTTTGAGCTGTACCGCTACCTGTCGGGACAGTCTGTACTCAATGGCAAGCTGGGCTTCAAGGATTTTTCAGCGGATTCGACGACGCGTAATCTCGACCACGAATTTGCGGTGGGTGATGGCACGTTGCCGACTATTAAATGCGCCTTTACCGTGGTGGCCGCGACCACAGGCGATAACCGTCGCTGTACCGACTATATCGGGCGCGGCGCCTTATTCTATTCGCCATTCGATGATTCCAACTATATTATTGTTACGAAAGTGGCGGGCTCCTGTCCTCCTGGTTCCACCGAAGTTGGTCCGAAGTGCTACGCGCGTATCTCATCGGCCCTTACCTGGGACCCGAATATCATCACAGCCAGTAATAAGTACATCAGTCCCTATACTGACGGAGAAGACTGGAGTTGCAGCGGCGCCTACACCATTAACATGATGTTCCAGGTGTCGAATCAGGAAGCCGATAGTGACTCTTACATTAGCGCGGGCCTGAGCAGTGGCGGCATGGCGCTGAGCTCATCTCCGGCACCGAGCTTTCCCACCGTGATCAGGTGGCTCAAGGAAAATGATCACGCCAACGGTCAGGCCTCCGGCGTGCCGACCATTGACGGCATACAGGACGTCACATCTTTCTTCCTGGTCGAGAACGTCAACACCACGACCAACGGTTATGCGGCAGCGGGCGGGACCACTACGGCCATCGATGCGCTGTCAGATCCTCGCAAGCTATACGATGCTTTGATTACCGTTTTCAATCAGATCAACTCGGTGAGCACCACCTTTGTGGCGGTGACGGTGCCCGTTAACTCCGACAACCGCACCAAGGCGCTTTCGGACCTTTATGTAGCCCTCTTCCAGATTGATCAAAACGGTTATCCGCTGTGGTGGGGTAATGTTAAAAAGCTGGATTTTGTCACGGTGACATCCACTGACGCGATCACCGGCGAGGTAACTGAAACGGAGCGTGTGGTGGACGCTATTACTGACAGTGTTAGCGCTTTTAGTCCGATTTCCGGGCGTATCCGCGATGATGCACTCACGTTCTGGACCGACCCCGCCTACCCAGATGTGGTGGCAGCGGATGTCACCAAAAGCGAAATCTCTGGGCGCGATGGCAGTTCACTGCGCCGGGGCGGCTTTGGTCACAAGATACCGGGTTACCCCAATGATACTGACGCCGTTGGCAATGTTGGCCTGCAAAATGCCAACTTTGGCCTGGTCAATACCACACGGCAGGTATTCCTCGAACCCGAAACATTTGATCCGGCAGCAGCATCAGGCAATGCCCTGATTGACTTGAACGCGCATGATGCAAGCCCCTTACTGGTGGATGTGCCGATCAGAAAATTGCTGACCATTGTTAATGCCGATGACAGCTATAACTTTCCCTTTATTCAGGAGGTTTTGACTAATGCCGCCGTTGCGTACACTCCGGCAAGCCTGGCGACAGGTACGGCTGCTCAAAAAGAGACAGCGGCAAAAAATGCCACGCAGGTGCTGCTCAAGTGGGTGCGCGGCTACGACGTATTTGACTGGGATGTCGATGGTAGCCGTGTCGACAGTCGTTGGTTGGTCGGCGATATCCTGCATTCGAAGCCCCTGAGCATTAACTACGGTCAACGGACTACCTATGGCGTCGATAATCAGGACGTGCGCATCGTCTTCGGCAGCAACGATGGCATGTTGCACTTTATGCGTAACACGGTGGCTGGAGGCACTAAACCCAGCGCAGCGACCCAGCGAGGCTCCCAGTACGGTGAAGAGATGTGGGCGTTTATGCCGCGCGAAATGCTGGCCAACGTGCCGCGCCTGCTGGTGCGCGCCAATGTCGGCGAAAACCGGCCCTATGGTGTCGATGGTCAGGTGGCCCTGTTCAACATTGATAACAATGCCGATGCAACGCTAAACAGCGACGGTAGTAATGACTCAGATACCTGTGGCCGTGGATTTGCGGATGCGGATTGTGACAAGGCATATATCTACTTTGGCTTGCGCCGCGGTGGTAAGGCTTATTATGCACTTAACGTGTCGAACCCGGATCAGAAGCCGCGTATGTTGTGGAAGGTCGACAAAACCACAACGGGGTACGGCGAGCTGGGCATGACCTTCTCGAACCCTCGGGTCGGCTGGGTCCAGTTTGAAGCTGATGCGGGTGTCAATGTACTTGGTGGCGTACCGGTGCCCACACCTGTCGTTATTTTCGGCGGTGGATACAACGGTGGCTGGAATGCGGCGCGCACCGCACGGGTAGGCAAGGACGACCTGACATTTGCCGCTGATGATACTGAGGGCAACGCTATTTTTATGGCCCACGCGCGGACCGGTGCACTGATATGGAAGGCGACCAACACGGGGGCAGCGTCCAAGAATCTGTTCGTGCATGCGGATATGGATCACGGTATCCCCAGCGACGTCGCGCCCATGGACTCCAATGGCAATGGCATTCTCGACAGGCTCTACGTGGGTGATGTGGGCGGCAAGGTCTGGCGGGTGGATTTGCCCGAGGGCACTGGCGCTTCACACAGGGCCACCAACTGGACGGTGTCCGTGCTGGCCAATTTGTCCGGTACCGGGACCAGTGACCTGCGGTTTTTCCACGCGCCCAGCGTCATTCAAAATAAGGAGGACGGCGTCACCTACGACGGTGTTGCCATTGCGTCCGGCGACCGGGCGCATCCGCAGTCAGAAAAGGGCAGCGCGACTGGGTACAAGAATAACTGGTTCTTTTTTATCAAAGATCTTGGCGTGACCAGCGGTTCGCCGGTGACGTCCTATGGCAGTCCCGCGTCGTTAAACAATATTACGAGCACTTGCCTGACTGCGCCCTGTGCGGCCAGTGTGTCGCCCAATGGCTGGCGTCTCGCCCTGGAGGATGCGGGGGAAAAGGGCCTGTCATCGCCCATTATTCTGTTTAACACCATCAGTTTCACCACCTATCTGCCGGAAGGCAGTTCGGATGACACCGATGATTGTGTGCCGCTCGGTATCAGCCGCCTTTATCAGGTAAACCTTCGCGACGGGTCACCAACGAAATTCCTCTCCGGGAAGACCAGCGGTTACGTGAAAGCGGACCGTTATACAAATCTGTTTTCGGGTATTGACGGCGGTGTGGTGGCGATAAGCCCGAATACAATCATCACATCCAGTGGCAAGACGATCACCATGGATGGCAGTGGCGCCACTCGCTACTACTGGCGGGAAACCGACCAGGATAATGTTAAATAATGCTCAGGCGGGAGCTAACCTGGGTTGCTCCCGCGATTCTTGTAAAGGAGTGCTAATTGTGAAAGTACGTGCCGGGCAGTCGGGGTTTTCGCTTATTGAGCTTATGATTGCCGTGGCGATTATGGGTATTATCATCGCTGTAGCCTTGCCATCCTATCAGGACTACGTGGTGCGCTCGAATCGGGGTGTGGGAGTGTCCAAGCTGATGGAAATGGCGTCGCGCCAGGAGCAGTATTTTCTCAACAACCAGCTATATGCGGACACCCTGACCAAGCTTGGCTATCCCGACCCCTACTATGTTGATAGCGACGGGGACATGGGGACAGCGGGGTCGGCGATTTATCAGCTGTCGATTACGGCCTCGACCAACACCACGTTTGATATTCAGGCAGCGCCGCTAAACTTTCAGACCAGGGACGATGGCGCCACTGACCCAAAGGATTGCCGTACCCTTTCGCTCGATGAACAGGGCGTAAAGGGACAATCCGGTCTCGGCACGCGTTGCTGGAACTAATCGCCTACTCAATACTGAGTTTCTTCAACTTGTAACGCAGTTGCCGAAAACTGATACCCAGTTTCTCGGCGGCTGCGGTTTTGTTCCAGCGCGTCGCCTCCAGCGCCTCTTCCAGAAGGCGTTTTTCTATATCGGCCAGATAATCGTCAATGCAACCACCATGGTAGGTTGGAGCAGCGAAGCCGGAGGCTGACCGCGGGCGCGGCTCACTGACGGCTACCGCATCGTTGCCGAGATCAAGGTTTACTGGTGTTTCATCCATGTGCGCTGTTTTTAACTGAAGATCATCAATTCTGATGGTCTTGCCGTTACACAGGGTAAAGGCTCTTTCTAGCGTGTTTTCAAGTTCCCGGACATTACCGGGGAAGGCGTGTCGCATCAGGGCCGACATGGCGGCGGGTTCTATCTGGGGTGTAGCGACACCTGATTCCGTCGCGCTTCTATCGAGGAATAGCTGTGCCAGTTCCGGTATGTCTTCTGATCGCGCGCGCAGGCTTGGCACGTGAATCTCTATAACGTTAATCCTGTAAAACAAATCCTGCCGGAAATGCCCGAGCTCCACCTCTCTGGTCAGGTTCTTGTGCGATGCGCTAAGAATACGAATATCCACCGGGTGTTCGGTATCTGTGCCAACCGGGCGTATCGCTTTTTCCTGAATGCCGCGGAGCAGTTTAACCTGCATGGGAAGGGGTAAATCCGCCACCTCATCAAGAAACAGGGTGCCGCCGTCGGCAGCCTGGAACAAGCCCTGTTTATCTTGATAGGCACCGGTAAAGCTGCCTTTTTTATGGCCGAAAAACTCGCTTTCCATCAGCTCGGAGGGTATTGCCCCGCAATTGACGGGAATAAAGGGGCCGTTTGATCGTGGTCCCTGATAGTGAATAGCGCGGGCCACTACTTCTTTGCCGCTACCCGATTCACCTGATATGTAAATTGGTGCCTGACTTCGCGCGACACGAGAAATTTGATCACGCAGGTTTTCCATAACGCTTGAGCTGCCAATAAACTGTCCCTGCTGGAAGCTGTCTGCATTCTTCTCGGTGCCCAGTTCCAGGGCCGCATTGACCATAGCCCTTAATTTAGGCAGCTGGATTGGCTTGCTGACAAAGTCGAAAGCACCTCGTTTTAGCGCCTCCACGGCGATGTCGGTATTGCCGTAAGCGGTGATCATCGCAACGGGTAAATGTGGGTAATGCTGCTGAATATGGTCGATGAGTGCCAGGCCGTCGCCGTCTGGCAGGCGCATATCCGTCAGGCACAGGTTGAACGTGGCCTTTTGCAATTTTTGACAGGCGGCGGTGAGATCGGGTGCCTCTACCACGTCAATGCCAAGCTGTTGTAGTGTCATGCCGAGTAATTGGCGGATGTCTGGTTCGTCGTCAACGATCAGCGCGATCGGGTTTGTCATCGGTTATTCCGGGTAAAATTTGGTTGGGATGGGCAAAAGTAATTCTGAAACAGCCTGCTATTTGTCCGTTGTTCGGTCGGTAGGTCAAGGTGGCAAAATTGAATTCACAGCGTTCTCTCGCCAGGTAAAGGCCGAGGCCGGTGCCACTACGCGATGTCGTGAAAAAGGGTTCAAATATCTGGCCAAGGTGTTTTTCGTCGACGCCGGGTCCCCGGTCGTAAACATCAAGGCAGGGCAGGAGTGTACCTGGATCAAAGAGGCAGATTATTTTTGCCCATCGTTCGCCGGTTTCGTCAGTGCTGTAGCGGTGCGCATTGTCAATCAGATTGGTCATTACCTGGTTGAGGTGAACGGGGTCGAACAGCACCTGCATGGGTTTGTACAGCTCCGAAATCTCTATGACGCCAGGTTCCGCGTTCGCATCAGCGTACTCTTCAATAAACCTTCTCAACCACAAGTTCAGATGTAACTTTTGAAATGCTGGCGCCTGCTGGCGTGACAACTGCATGATGCTATCGACAATCAAGTTTACGCGTTCCGAGTGGCGGTTAATGATGTCGGTGAGTTGCCGCATGGAAGGTGGCAGCTGCGCCTGTTCGGCCATTAATTGCGCGGCATGACTGATTGCCCCCAGCGGGTTTCTCACTTCATGGGCAATACTACCCGCCAGGCGACCCAGTGAGGCAAGTTTTAACTGTTGTGCGTTTTGTGCGGTTGAACGGGTGTCTTCTATAAAAATCATTGTGTGCCACCCCTCGTGCTCTTCCAGTCGGGCAAAGTTACACTGAATTTCTGCATTTGAATTATTTATTGACAAAGGGGGACAGCGCAGCCAAGGGTAAGCATGCCAGCGCTCATACTGTTTGAACAGTTCCGGAATGGTTCTAAGGAACACACCGACAGCCAGTGGCGCGCCCGGTTTGTGTCCTCCGAGGTGCTCCACGGCGGCGCTGTTGATAAGCTTGATTTGAGCAGATGTGTCTACCAGGATGATACCCGTGCGCATCCGATTCACAATAAGCTCATTAAGTCGTTGCAAGTGTGCGGCCTGGTCAGCTTCTCTTGTCGCCATACTTTGCGAGTCGAGCAGCCGACGATTGAGGCTGCGGAAGAGCAGCGCTATGAGAAATAGCAGCCCGCCAAGTAAGCCCGACGGGAAGAGGCTGCTGCTGTTAGCCTGGAATAACACCACTGCAATGAGCGCCTGGGCGATGACCAGTATGCTGGCGAATGCGGCGAGGAAAAGCGCCATCTGGCCGGTAAAAATAAGGGATCCGGTGGCGACAACGGCCAGCAGGAGAAAGCCGATGCCGCTGCTCAGGCCGCCACTGCTGAACATCAACAGGTTCAGGATCGCGATATCGGCAAGAAGATTTAGAAACAAAATATAGCGTTCGCAGAAAAACCTCGTCCTCACGAGTAAACCGAGGCATAGCGATGTTAAGCCGACGTAACTGGCAGCTGCCGTAATAAAAAGGCCAGGAAGGAAGGTGCCGAAAATGCTGGATGCGACACCAGAGAAAAACAGACCCAGTAGTAAAGCCGCCAGGAAAAAGCGGTAGTAGGCATATACCCTGACCAGCCCTGTGGGCACAGGCGGAGGGGTCATCGCTTTTTCGATGCTCGCCATGATGGAGTCCGTTTTGCTATAGCGCGAATTTTAGCCGAAAATGCCCGGCCGATTCATCGTTTCATTGACGTGTATATGAACAAACTACTGATCGTCCTCGCCCAACTTAACCCTGTTGTTGGCGATATTCCTGGTAACACTGCACAAGTTATCACAGCGCTAAAAAGTGCACGGGACAAATTTTCTGCAGGTTTAGTGATTTTTCCCGAACTGGTGCTCTGTGGCTATCCGCCTGAAGATCTCTTGTTACGGGCCAGTATGCAGACCCGCATAGAGCGGGCGCTCCGTGAAGTGGAGGCGGCGTGCGCTGGTATTACCGTGGTATTGGGTTATCCGTGGCAGCAACAAGGTCGGCTGTATAACATGGCGGGGGTCATTCAGAACGGCAAACTGATCGCCCAGTATGCCAAGAATTGCCTGCCCAACTACCAGGTTTTTGACGAAAAGCGCTATTTTGAGGCGGGCAGCGAAGTCTGTGTGCTCGATCTGTATGGCATACGGACCGCGTTGACTGTCTGTGAGGATATCTGGTCGCCGGAACCAATGGCCGCGGCGAAGGCAGCCGGTGCCAGGTTGATGGTGAATATAAATGCCTCGCCATTCCACAAAAACAAACAGCAATTGCGCCAGCATACAGTGGCATCTCGCGCCCGTGAGGGCGACATGCCAGTTATCTATGTGAATCAGGTCGGTGGCCAGGATGAGCTGGTCTTTGATGGCGGTTCAATGGTCGTTGATGCGGCGGGCGATCTGTGTTTTCAGGCGCCTTTGTTTGAGGAGGGGTTGTTCGGTGTCGCGCTGGAACTCGATAGCGGCACTGTGCATGTACCGTCCCAGGATATCGCGCCGCCGCCGGCAATGTTGGCTGCTATTTATAATGCGTTGGTGACAGGGGTCCGTGATTACGTCAATAAAAACGGTTTTAGAGGGGTGGTGTTGGGCCTTTCCGGTGGCATCGATTCGGCACTCACCCTGACTATAGCCGTCGATGCTCTCGGTGCTGATCGGGTTGAGGCGGTAATGATGCCGTTTCGTTATACCTCACAGCTAAGTCTAGATGATGCGGAAGACGAAGCCCGGCGGCTGGGTGTTAGCTACAAAATTATTGGGATTGAGCCCGTTTACGACGCTTTTTGTGCAGTACTTGAAGAGGAGTTTGCGGGCACCGAAAAGGACAAAACTGAGGAAAACATACAGGCCCGAACGCGGGGAGTGTTACTGATGGCCATCTCCAATAAAAAGGGTTATCTCGTCCTGACGACGGGCAATAAAAGTGAAATGGCTGTTGGCTACGCGACTTTGTATGGGGATATGGCCGGCGGCCTGGATGTGCTTAAAGACGTGCCCAAAACACAGGTTTTTGACCTGGCCAGGTACCGCAACAGTATTTCTCCGGCTATCCCCGAGTCGACAATTAGCAGACCTCCCTCGGCGGAACTGGCGCCTGGTCAAATTGATGAGGACTCTCTGCCGTCCTACGACATGCTGGATCAGATACTAGGACTTTATATCGAAAAGGATATGGCTGCGCAGGACATTATTAACCGGGGATTTTCCGCGGATGACGTCAATCGAATCGTGCGCATGGTTGACCTCAACGAGTACAAGCGTCGCCAGGCGGCGGTTGGCATTCGAATCAGTGAGAGGGGTTTCGGCAGGGATCGACGTTACCCAATTACTAATGGCTGGCGACCGGGTGATTAGTGGTTAGCCTTGGCTGACAGACTGAGGGCCGGTCGGCAAGCGTTTTGCCGGGCGCATGGCAGCTTTATCCAGTGGCGCTACGCTACCCCGGCAAGATTTTGCTAACTCAGGGCGTTTTTTCAGTTAAGCGTCAGTTCAGGATGCCAAAGGATATCCGGTTAAGCCAGGAGCGATGAGTTGGCGATGTCGTCTGCACGTGGTCGGGAGCACTGGTTTCGTTTTTCAACTCAGCCAGTGATTTTTGCACCGGGTCGTAAGTCGTGCGACTGTCGAAAAAAGGCGGTTTTTCGGTCTTGAAATAACCCAGTGTCAGGCGACTTGGCCAGCTTTTATCATCCAGTACGGCATGTTGCTGGTATTTGAACTGGCCCTGCTTGTCCAGTGAAGGGTGATCAGAATAATTGATAGCCAGTACCTGAGCTGCATCGCTGGCTAAATCAAGCAGCCCGATCATATGATAGCCTTGGGCCATCACCGCCAGGCCATCGGGTACGGCTGGTGTTTGCTGAAAATTTTCAACGACGTAGCGCCCCCTGTTAACAGCAGCGAGGTATGCGCCGCGTTTAAAGTAATAGTTTGCGACGTGGATTTCGTGGCGGGCCAGCATATTGCGCAGGTGTACCATCCTTTTTCGGGCGTCTGCCGCATAGCCACTGTTTGGATAGCGGCTAAGCAGTTCGCTAAAGCTGGCGAAGGCCTGACGGGCATCTCCCGGGTCGCGCCGCGTTTCATCGATCGGCATGTAATTTGAGAACAGACCTTTGCTCTGGGAGATGGCGGCCACCCCCTTTATATAGTGTGCGTAGTCAACATTGGGATGGCGTGGGTGAAGTCGGATAAAGCGTTCGGCAGCGGCAATGGCGGCAGGATAGTCCATCGACTCGGTGTAAGCGTAGATCAGTTCGAGCTGTGCCTGCTCGGCATAGTTGCCAAACGGGAACTGCGCTTCAAATCCTTGCAGGTTGGCGATGGCATCGGCCCAGTTGCGGGACTGTAGGTTGCGCTGGATACGATCGTAAAACTCCTTCTCGCTTAAACCTTCCAGCGCCTTGGCCTCTTTTTCCTTGATTTCTTTTTCGGAGTCTACGAAGGGCATCCACGAACAACCGCTAACAAGAAGCAAAGCTGCCAGTAAAATAGTTGCTAAACGCATGATTTGGGAGGTCCCCTGGGTGAGTCCGTATGTTGCTTGGAGGGCGTGGCCCTGTAGAATCGCTATTTAACCACAGCCCACAGGCAAGCTGAATAGCCAATGCATCAGGATAAACTGACCACGCGCCTGAAACAGCAGGTTCCGAGTACCTTGCGGGGTTACAGGCTTGATCAGGTCGCAGCTAAAATATTCCCGGATTATTCCCGGGCGCGCCTGCAAAAATGGATTCGTGAGGGGCAGTTGTGTGTTGACGACAGGCCTGGCGGCGTCAGGGACAAGCTGGTCGGTGGTGAGTGGCTGAGTCTGGAGGCTACGCCAACGATTGAGGGTGAATGGCAGCCTCAGGCATTTGATCTGGATATCGTCTATGAGGACAGTACCTTGCTGGTGGTCAATAAACCAGCAGGCCTGGTTGTTCACCCCGGTGCTGGTAACCTTGATCAAACCTTACTGAACGGTTTGCTGCACCATTGTCCGCAGCTGGAGTCGATACCCCGGGCCGGTATTGTGCACCGGTTGG
>JBFIEE010000011.1:0-73972 GCA_041603535.1 Porticoccaceae bacterium | reverse complement strand
GTACATATCCCATAAGGGGGACAGTTCACGTAATTTCGCTACCGCCGAGCGAACCTTTTCTATCGTGTAGTCCACGTCTTCCTGCGTCGTAAAACGGCCTATGCTGAAACGCAGCGAGCTGTGTGCCAGCTCATCTTCAAGCCCCAGCGCCCGCAGCACATAGGAAGGCTCCAAACTGGCGGAAGTACAGGCCGAACCGGACGACAGGGCCAGATCCTTCAAGGCCATGATCAGCGACTCACCTTCCACGTATGCAAAGCTCGCATTAAGGTTGCCCGACACTCGCTGCGCAAGGGAACCATTGAGGTGGACGGCCTCTATACTCTTCAGGCCCTCCCAGAGACGATTGCGCAATGCCTGAATTCGCTCTCCCTCTTCTTTCATTTCTTCGCGAGCAATACGAAACGCCTCACCCATACCGGCAATCTGGTGGGTTGGCAGGGTGCCCGAGCGCATGCCACGTTCATGACCACCCCCATGTATCTGCGCCTCCAGCCTGACTCGCGGCTTGCGCCGTACATACAGGGCGCCAATACCTTTCGGGCCATAAACCTTGTGGGCCGAAAATGACATTAAATCCACCTTCATCACCGACAGATCGATAGGCACTTTGCCAGCACTCTGAGCCGCGTCAACGTGGTAAATCACCCCTCGTTCGCGACACACTTCACCAATCGCGGCAATATCATTAATCACGCCAAGCTCATTGTTGACATGCATGATCGACACCAGCGTTGTGTCATCACGAATCGCACTCGCCACCGCCTGCGCTGAGGTCAGACCATCAGCATCCGGGTCAAGGTAGGTGACCTCGTAACCTTCCCGCTCCAGCTGACGACAGGTATCAAGCACTGCTTTGTGCTCGATTTTTGAGGTGATGATGTGTTTACCCTTACGGGCATTAAAATGCGCCACACCTTTGATTGCCAGGTTGTCCGACTCGGTAGCGCCGGAGGTCCAGACAATTTCCCGTGGGTCTGCGTTAATCAGGTCGGCGACATGCTGCCGCGCCTCCTCAATCACCGCTTCAGCCTGCCAGCCGAAGGCGTGGGATCGCGAAGCAGCGTTGCCAAACACACCATCGCTTGTCAAACACTCGGTCAGGCGAGCTGCAACCCGCGGGTCAACCGGTGTCGTTGCGGAATAATCCAGATAGATTGGCAATTTCACTCGTAACACTCCATCACTACTACAAATTTACTATTTCGGTATCGATCAAACTCAGCGCCTTATGCGCCCCCAGTTGTCGCCCGTTCTGGCGCTCGCAAATTGATTGAACATGCGCCTTAGCCATCAGTTTCGCCAACGTTATGCCTGCCAGGAATGCGTGAATTTGCTCGCTCAGATCATTCCACAGGTCATGAGTCAGGCAGATCTCCCCATTTTGACAGATCCCCTTGCCGCCACAGTTGGTTGCGTCCGTGGACTCATTGACAGCGTCGATAATGTCGGCAACATTGATGTCAGCGCCGCTTTGACCCAGGCAATAACCACCACCCGGTCCGCGCACGCTCGTCACCAGATCCTGCTTCCTCAACTTGGCAAACAGCTGCTCAAGATAGGATAGCGATATCTCCTGGCGTGTCGAAATATCGGCCAGGCTGATGGGTCCCGCGTCACCGTGCAAAGCAAGATCCAGCATCGCTGTGACCGCATAACGCCCTCTGGTGGTCAATCTCATCCACGCACCCTTATGAATCTGTGAAGACAGCGCATTATCAAATAACCTACTCTTTTAGTCAAGTAAATACCCGACTTTTTTGCTCAACTTTAATGCCCCTCGAACACCCTCACGCTAAGAAGGATCGTCCGCACCTGACGGGGAGGCCTCATCCTTTGACACAGTTTTCTCAAACCTGAACACGGCATTTTGTATCGCCGTTAACACACCGCGCAGGATTGACAACTCCATACTGTCCAGCCGGATACGGTTAAATAGCCGACGGAGGCGGGTCATGGTCTGACGCGGGTTAGCCGGGTCATGGAAACCGAGATCCACCAGCGCCTGTTCCAGATGCACGTAATAAAGTTCCAGTTCCGCCATTTTAGCTGGCGGGATATCCCATTCATTTTCGCCCCCGGATGCGGTCTTGCTGACGCTTAGGGCAGCCATACGCACTTCATAGGTCAGCACCTGAACGGCTGCTGCGAGATTCAGGGAACTGTATTCCGGGTTGGAAGGAATGTGGACATGGTAAGTGCATTTCTGCAGCTCATCGTTGGTCAGCCCCCGGTCTTCTCGACCGAAAACGAGCGCCACCTGATGATCAGCCGATTCATGCCACATTCTTTCACCACACTCTCGCGGCTCCAGTGAGGGCCAGGGAATACTGCGCTCACGAGCACTGCTGCCAATGACCAACCCACAATCACTTATGGCTTCGTCGAGTGTTTCTACGACCACAGCCCTGTTGAGCACGTCAACAGCATTGGCCGCCCGCCACACCGCCCGGTCAGCGGGAAACTCCTGGGGCGCCACCAGAAACAAACGTTCCAGCCCCATGTTCTTGATAGCGCGCGCTGCTGCGCCAATATTGCCCGGGTGACTCGTGTTCACCAGCACCACACGTATATTGTCAAATCTTTCTTTCATAAGCAGTCCTGGCAAAAGGGCGCGCATTGTAACAAACCACACACCGGTGATCAGCGCGCCGCGCGCCAACAAAAATGTGTTGTTCACCAAGCCAACAAAGTGCCAGCCAGGCGACCGATTTTGATACAATCCGCGGCCATTTTGCAGAAGCCCGAACATATCCCTATGGAACCGATGATCAATATCGCTTTACGAGCCGCGCGCAGTGCCGGCGAGCTGGTCGTTCGAGCGTCCTCAAAACGCGATCGCATCAAGATCAATGAAAAGAACCAGAACGACTTCGTTACCGAAGTTGACCACGCCGCCGAGCGTGAAATTATTCAGCAACTGAGAAAAGCCTATCCGGATCACAGTATCCTGTGCGAAGAAGCCGGCATGCTTAACGGTTCCGATCCTGATGCCGTGTGGATCATAGATCCCCTCGATGGCACCACCAATTTTATCCGGGGTATCCCTCACTACGCGATTTCCATTGCCTTTCGCTACCGCGGCAGACTAGAGCACGGTGTCGTCTACGATCCGATCAAACAGGAAGAGTTTACTGCCAGCCGGGGTCGCGGCGCACAGCTTAACGGGAATCGCATTCGGGTCTCCGGGCGTATACAGCGCAGCGGTGCGCTGTACGCCACGGGCATCCCCTTTAGCGGCCAGCCCTTCGACAACATGGAATCCTACCTGGCATCCATGGCAGCGCTCGCTGAGCAATCTTCCGGTATCCGCCGTATGGGCGTGGCATCCCTTGATCTTGCCTACGTGGCTGCCGGGCGCTTTGACGCCTTTTGGGAAATGTATCTGCAGCCCTGGGACATTGCCGCTGGCGTCCTCCTGGTTCAGGAAGCCGGCGGTCGAATCGCCGATTTTCAGGGCGGCAACCGGTATATGGAGTCCGGACATATCGTTGCCAGCACGCCAGGTTTATTCAAATCAACCCTGCAGACGGTGGGCAAACACCTTGGCCATTTGAGCTAAACATTTACTGACGCGGCTGGTTAACTGGCCGCTCACTCACGATTACCACCAACGAAAACCATCAAAACCCAACGTCATCGGACGCCGGCATCCCCACCTGAGACCCGACAAACAAGCATCCGCAACGCAGCGGGCGACGAAAGCCTGGCTGTCTCCGAGCTGTCAAAATAATACTTTACACTGCAGCTTCATACACGCATGTTCACTGATGTTGAGCGACTATCGCTGTGCGCGTCTCGCAAAATACCGGGGTTGTTGATGTTCGACGTAGAGACACTGTTATTGCAACGCTATCCCCGCTGGGGGATCAAGCAACCACTATTTGCAAAACCCGTCTTAGTCGGGCTGCGGCGATTGTTCCGCGAAAAGGAGTTACGCCAGCTGGAGCTTGACGACCCTAAGCTGGAGGGTTTCGAGTTTGTCGAAAAAGTGCTCGATTATTTCGCGTTTGACTACCGGCTGCGTGATCAGCAATGGCGGCGCATACCCGCACAGGGCAAAGTTGTTATTGTTGCCAATCACCCCATCGGCACCCTGGATGGCCTCGCCCTGCTAAAACTTGTGCGCAAAGTCAGGCCAGATGTAAAAGTCGTCGCCAACAATGTCCTGGCAGCTGTAACCCCTCTGCAACCGGTCATCTTGCCGGTAGACAACATGAACGGACGGACAACCCGGAAATGTCTGACAGACATACGGCTCTTCCTGGAAAACGAGGGCGCATTAATTATCTTCCCAGCGGGAGAAGTCTCCCGGCTGGGTCCAAACGGCGTTTGCGATGGTCAGTGGCAACCCGGCTTTCTGCGTATAGCTAGCGCCTGTGCAGCACCGGTGCTGCCTGTTCATATTGACGGTCGTAACTCTGCTTTCTTTTACGCGCTGTCGTTTTTGGCCAAACCCCTGTCCACCCTCTGGCTGTTCCGCGAGATGTTCAAGCAAGCGCAGCGCTGTGTGGATATTCGTATTGGCGAACTAATAAGTTACAAAGTTTATCGTCGCATCAACCTGCCGTTACGCGATAAGGCCGCCTTGTTTAAGCAGCACCTTTATCGGGTGGGGAATGGCGAGCCGGGGATTTTTAGCACTATAGAAGCACTTGCCAACCCGGAGTCACGGATACAACTAAGCAATGAAATCCTTCTGTGCGAGTTACTCGGCGAGACCAAAGATAATAAACAAATCTACCTTTACAAGTATCAACCCGACTCATGCGTTATGCGTGAAATAGGCCGTTTGAGAGAATTGTCCTTCCGCGCAGTAGACGAAGGCACCGGCCAGGATCGCGACCTGGACAATTATGATCAACATTATTTCCACCTCGTACTGTGGGACAACGAGGCGCAGGAAATAGTTGGCGCCTACCGCCTGCGTGAAGCTCGTAACGCGAATGCGTCAAAAACCTGCAGCCACCTGTATTCAGCAAGTCTTTTTGATTTTTCGCCCGGCATGAATCTCTATTTTGAGCGCGGGCTTGAGCTGGGCCGCAGCTTCGTACAACCAAAATACTGGGGCAACCGCAGCCTTGATTACCTCTGGTGCGGTGTCGGCATGTTCCTGCGCAAATACCCGGAATACCGATACCTGTTTGGACCGGTCTCGCTGAGTGATGCCTACCCTGCGCCGGCTAAAGATATGCTGATCTTCTTCTACCAGCGACACTTCAAAACACTTCAGTCCCTGGCGAGCGCCAGGCAGCCCTATTTAATAGCACCGCGGTCACAGGCAATATTGGCGCAACAGTTTCCCGGCGTTGCTTACCGCGAGGAATTTGCGCGACTCAAGCAAAGCCTGGCTGAAATGAATCTCAAGGTACCCCCACTCTACAAGCAGTACTCTGAACTCTGTGACCCCGGCGGGGTACAGTTTGCTGCCTTCAATATCGATACAGCCTTTGCTGATTGCGTTGACGGACTCGTGGTGGTCGATCTGGCCCGCCTTAAACCGGCGCGCCGTAAACACTATCTCGGTTGATTCACCGGCTCACACCTGCTTCCGCAGCGGTGTACAATGCCCAGCTGTATGCCGGAGCAAGCCATGGCCAACGAAAAAAAAACCACCGATTTCGGTTATCAACAGATACCGATCGAAGAAAAAGCGGAGCGCGTAGCGGAAGTATTTCACTCGGTTGCCGCCAGATACGACATCATGAACGACTTGATGTCGGGCGGCATACACCGTCTCTGGAAGCAATTCACCATTGAACTATCCGGCGTTCGCAACGGCCATCGTGTGCTCGACATTGCGGGCGGCACCGGTGACCTCGCCCTCAAGTTTGCGAAACGCGTCGGCAAGGAAGGCAGCGTTATCCTCGCCGACATCAACGCGTCCATGCTCAGTGTTGGACGTGACCGGCTCACTGACAGGGGTGTCGTAGATAACGTCGAATTCGTTCAGGCTGATGCGCAACTCCTGCCTTTTGCTGACAATAGTTTTGATTGCATCACCATCGCTTTTGGCCTGCGCAACGTCACTGATAAAAGCGCCGCCCTGATATCAATGCAACGGGTGCTCAAACCGGGGGGGCGTCTGCTGGTGCTTGAGTTTTCGAAACCAGAGAACCCCTTATTACAAAAGCTTTACGACGCCTATTCTTTTCGCGTTCTACCGCGCATTGGCAAACTGGTCACCAACGATTCCGACAGCTATCAATACCTCGCCGAATCCATTCGCATGCACCCCGATCAGGACACGCTCAAAACCATGATGGCGGCGGCAGGTTTTGAGCACTGCACCTACCACAACCTCACCGGCGGTATCGTCGCCGTGCACCGGGGTATAAAACCGTGAGCACCGCAGGGTCGGCCTACACTGCTCTGGCGTGCGCCGGGAGCGAGCGTCTGCTCAATGAGGCGCTCTCGTACACGGCACATGGCAAGGATCTATTCAGCGGTATAACCGGCAAAGTCAACGGCAAATCCCTGCGTATCACTTCGCATCTGCCGCCCTTTGATATCGTGCTCAGCAGCCGGGATTCACAGGTACATATAGTTCCTGCGACAGAGTCCGACGGCGCTACCAATGCACAGGTTTCTGGCTCCCTACTCGCGTTAGCTTTGTTGGCCGCCGACAAAAACCCCCTCGACACTTATCTCGGGCCGGTGAAAATTAGCGGTGACCGTATGTCTTTCGCCTTACTTCGACAATATCTCCAGGGCCTGGAAGTCGACTGGGAAGCCTGGCTCGCGACCTGGGTTGGCGATGTACCAGCACACCTCGCAGGCAAATCCGTGCGCCATGTCGGAGCATGGCAGGAACAGACAGCTACGCGGACTGCCGATGAAATGGAAAACTACTTTCGGCATGAACTGCCGGCTGCGCCCTGGCGAGAAATCGTTAACGAATTCTCCGCAACAGTCGTGGCACTGGGCGGTGATCGCCAGCAGTTACAGCGGCGATGCGAGCTACTCAAATCCCGACTCTTACAGATCATTGGCTAGACCGGCCAGTCACCTTTCGGTAACGCAAAGACATGTCCCGCATCGCGCGATTAATAAAAATCAATCAGGTGTTCCTGCGCTATCGGCTCGATAGCCTGGTTACCAGCCAGTCGCTACCCTGGCTGGCGAGGCTGTTAATTTACCCCCTCAGACTTCTTCCAGCACCATCACAACCGCGCGGTGAACGCCTGCGCAAAGCCATGGAAAGTCTCGGTCCGGTATTTGTAAAATTTGGCCAGCTTCTGTCAACGCGACCGGATTTAATTCCAGCAGATATATGCTCTGAGCTCGATAAATTGCAGGATCAGGTGCCGCCTTTCGCACCGGCACAATTTATCGCTTGCGTCGAAGCTGCGCTGGGGCAGGATATCAACCAGTTATTTCAGTCATTCGACCACCAGCCACTCGCTTCTGCTTCCGTCGCACAAGTCCACGCTGCCACGCTACGCGATGGCCGCGATGTGGTGGTGAAAGTCATTCGGCCAGGCATCCACACTGTCATAGAGCAGGACTGTGCTCTGCTAATATCGATTGCGCGACTGATCGAAAAATACAGCCCCGACGGTAGGCGCCTGCGGCCGATACAGGTAGCCGAGGACTACCGCATTACCATCCTCGACGAACTCAATTTACAGAGAGAAGCGGCTAACACCGCGACGCTACGACGCCACTTCGACAACTCCCCCCTACTCTACGTGCCAGAAATTCACTGGCCTTACACCAACGAGAAAGTTCTGGTAATGGAGCGTATTTATGCCACGCCCGTGACGGACGTAGAAGCGCTAAAAAAGGCCGGGACAAACTTCAAAATACTGGCTGAACGCGGTGTAGAGATTTTTTTCACTCAGGTCTTCGAGCATAATTTTTTCCACGCCGACATGCACCCGGGAAATATCTTTGTCGATACTACCAATCCACAAACACCCCGTTACCTGGCCATCGATTGTGCCATCATCGGTTCTCTGTCGGATCGGGATCAGTACTATCTGGCCAGAAATCTACTGGCGGTATTTCGCCGCGATTACCGGCAGGTGGCGGAGTTGCATCAGCTGGCAGGGTGGGTCGGCGAGTCAGCCTCTCTCGTAGAAGTGGAGGCCGCCATCCGCACAGTTTGTGAACCCATCTTTCAGCGCCCGCTAAAAGAAATATCCTGTGGACAGTTACTTATCAACCTGTTTCAGGCTGCGCAACGCTTTGATGCTGAAGTACAACCATCACTGGTCTTACTGCAAAAAACCTTACTCAACATCGAAGGGCTGGGCCGCCAACTGTATCCTGATCTCGATCTATGGTCGACCGCCCACCCCTTTCTTGAACGCTGGCTGCTCCGGCATTTTGGCCCGCAAAATCTATTTCGACACCTGCGCGCCCACGGTCCCGAATGGCTGGAGCGCCTACCCGAACTTCCCCAGCTGGTGGTCAGCTCAATGGAGCAACTAAAAAAACTCGAAAAAACCCTGAGTACCAGACCGGATAACGTGGGTACCGGCGTCAACACCCGAACCACATTAAAATTGTGCGGCGCACTGCTTATCGGTGCTGGCTTAAGTAGCATAGTCATTACCAACGACACCCATTACGGTGATATCACCGCAGTGGGTGTCGTACTTGCGACGGCGGGTGCATTGCTATTGCTACTGCGGTGATACTGCACTAATCAGCCAGTCCGAGCCAAAATTTTATGCTGGCGTACCGTGGGTGCGGTAGCATGGACGAATTAACACAGGGGCAAACGCAACGCAATGAGCGAACAAGACACCCGAGACGGCCAGTCGTCGGACTTCCTCGACCTGGTTGCCTGGAACGAACACGGCCTGGTACCAGCACTTGCCCAGGACGCCATCAGCAAGGAAATCCTGATGGTCGCCTGGGTGAACCGAGAGGCGCTCTCCCTGACGGCGACCGAGGGTCGAGCAGTGTACTGGTCACGATCCCGAAAAAAGCTGTGGCGCAAAGGTGAAGAGTCTGGTCACGTCCAGCACGTAAGCGAAATCCGCCTGGACTGTGACAACGACGTCATCCTCCTGCAGGTGCAGCAACACGGCGGCATTGCCTGTCACACCGGCCGTAAGTCCTGCTTTTTTCAGGTGTTAAAAAGTGGCCAGTGGCAAACTGTCGAGCCCGTGTTAAAAGACCCAACAACCATTTACCGTTAGATTTCCAGCTATGAACGATATCCTGCAAGCACTCGACAAAATCCTCGTCCAACGCAAGTCCGATGATCCAGACAACTCCTATGTGGCCAGCCTGCATCACCAGGGTCTCAACAAAATTCTGGAAAAAGTTGGCGAAGAATGTACTGAAACCATTATCGCCGCCAAAGATGCCGCCGCGAGTGGCAACCATGCTGAGTTGATAAGTGAAACCGCTGACCTGTGGTTCCACACACTGGTAATGCTGTCGAACTTGGGGGAGAATGCCGAGCCTGTACTGGCGGAACTCGCTCGCCGGTTCAACACTTCAGGGCTGACTGAAAAAGCCAGCCGAAACCAGTAAACTCGGAGGTAATTATGGGCTTGGGCGGAATAAGTATCTGGCAACTCGTCATTATCCTGGTCATTGTTGTGCTTATCTTTGGCACCAAGCGTTTGAAGGGCATGGGCGGCGACCTCGGCGGCGCCATCAAGGGCTTCAAGGAAGCCGTCTCCTCCAACGACAAAGATGCGAAAGACTCGGCAAACGGCGAATCAACAACGGATGGAACAGCGCAGACCAGGCAGGAAAAAGAGCAGGAAAAAGCTGACAAAACTGCCTGACGGCGGTATCTCTCCCTTTATTGCTTTCGGGCTGGACTAATCGCCGATGTTCGACATGGGTTTTTCCGAAATTCTGCTGATCGCCGTGGTCAGTCTGATTGTCATCGGCCCCAAAAGACTGCCCGAGACCGTGCGCTTCCTTGGCTACTGGCTCGGCAAATTGCGCCGTAGCGTACACAACGCCCGGCAGGAAATGGAACGGGAGCTGGGGCTCGACGACATTCGCCGCGACCTCCATAACGAAGCACTGCTGAGTCAGCTTGACAAAGAGCGTAAACAACTTGAAAGCGCTCTGTCCTCTGCACCCCGGTCCCCCGCCCCTACCCCAGCCCACAACGAGGCCGAAATGCTTCAGGCCTTTGACGATTTCGACCAGGAATTTGGCGAAGCGGCCAGTATCAACACTGACGGCGGCGCGGTATCCGTGAATACACCGCCGACACAAACACCAAATGCCGCACCGACAACCGCCCATGACGCGAATGCGGCAGGCACAACCACTATGACACCCGCAACAATCACTATGACAGCCGCAACTGAGGCGACAGTAGCACCGAAAACAGTTGTAACAGATCCAGCCGCGAGGCCTGCCATCAAGTCAGGAGAGTCGGGTAAACCCTGATCCCAATGCCCTTCGAAACGCCCAGCCAGGAGCCTCACGTTAGCGACAAAACCCAGACCATGGTCGAGCACCTCGTGGAATTGCGTGACCGACTCATGCGCATCCTCATCATCACGGTGATTTTGTTTATCGGCATGTTTCCGTTTGCCAACGAAATCTATACGTTCGTATCAGAACCCCTGCGGGTCTACTTGCCGCAGTCAAGTTCCATGATAGCTACCGACGTGGCGTCTCCGTTTCTAACCCCCTTCAAACTAACAATCGTGCTGGCCATTTTCGCCGCAATGCCGTTTATCCTTTATCAGGCGTGGGCGTTTATCGCCCCCGGCCTTTATAAAAAAGAACGCCGGATTATGGTGCCTCTGTTCGCCTCCAGTATCCTGCTGTTTTACGGCGGGATGGCCTTTGCCTACTACGTTGTATTCCCGCTGGTGTTCGGGTTTTTTACCAGCGTCGGCCCTGAAAACGTGATGGTGATGACCGACATATCCCGTTATCTTGATTTCGTGCTGAAGCTGTTTTTTGCTTTTGGTGTGGCCTTTGAAATACCCATCGCCACCATCCTGTTAATCTGGACCGGTGCTGTCAGCCCGCAAAGCCTGGCCGCTAAAAGACCCTATGTAGTCGTCGCGTGTTTCGTTATCGGCATGCTGCTAACACCACCGGATGTTATATCTCAGGCCTTGCTAGCCATCCCCATGTGGCTTCTGTTTGAAGTCGGTGTGTTTTTTGGCCGCCTGATTCACAGGACCAGCCCAGATCTTGCGTCCCAGCCAGATAACGAAACCAGCCACTCCGATCACGGCTCAGATGATGGCCCAGATGACGACCTCGACAATGCTCCTGGTGATCAGATTGGTAGCCTTCCTGCTGGAAAAGGCGCCACCGGCGACAAACCGGGTTGAGGGCTGCTCTGCTATCGATAATCGAACCTTTTCCGCACGTACTTCGAAACGTCTAGCCAGACGTGTTCCATACCCCGAATAACCAGGGCATCAGGCACGCATGAAAATCCCCAGGCAAATCCAGCCATTGATTGATGATGGCATCATAGACGAAGTCATCCGTCCGCTGATGAGCGGTAAGGAAGCCGCCGTCTATATTGTGCGTTGCGGGAACGAGATACGCTGCGCCAAGGTTTATAAGGAGGCCAATAAACGCGGTTTCAAGCAGGCCGTACAATACCAGGAAGGTCGCAAGGTGCGGAACAGCCGTCGCGCCCGCGCCATGGAAAAAGGCTCCAGATTTGGCCGGAAACAACAGGAAGAAACCTGGCAGAATGCCGAGGTAGACGCGCTGTATCGTCTGGCCAAAGCCGGCGTACGTGTTCCCCAGCCCTATGGCTGCTTCGACGGCGTCCTGCTCATGGAATTGGTTACCGACGATAACGGCCTGGTGGCGCCACGCCTAAATGATGTGTCCCTATCCCCGGAGCAGGCCCTCGAAGACCATGCAACGGTTATGCGCTACGTCACCATTATGCTCAGCGTCGGGCTGGTGCACGGCGACCTTTCGGAATTCAATGTTCTGGTCGATGCCTATGGCCCGGTAATTATCGATCTACCCCAGGCCGTGGATGCGGCAGCGAACAACAATGCGCAGCGGATGCTGGCGAGGGACGTTAATAATATGACCAGCTACTACGGTCAATACGCTCCTGAATTATTGGACACCCAGTACGCCAAAGAAATATGGGCGCTGTTCGAAAACGGTGAATTACACGCCGAGGTTGCACTGACGGGATACTTTGCGGAAAGCGAGGAAGCTGCAGATATTGATGCTGTGCTGGAAGAAATCAAAGCCGCTTTTGCCGAAGAACAGGAACGCCAGGAACGTCTGCGGGAAGCAGATGGCTAAGCGAGGGTAGCCCCTGATGTCACTGTCGCTATCGATAGTGGCCGCCATGGTCATGTTTTCTACAGATTAGGTCGACGTTCGCACCACAAATCCCTATAGTACGCCCCCCTAAAATTCTCTTTTGTATTGACTCAGGAATAATTCGTTGATTTCCACTGCAAACATCACCATGCAGTTTGGTGCCAGGCCGCTGTTTGAAAACATTTCGGTCAAATTCGGCAATGGCAATCGCTATGGCCTTATTGGCGCCAACGGCTGTGGTAAATCCACGTTTATGAAGATACTGGATGGCAGCCTCGTGCCATCGGCTGGTAACGTTTCAACCGGCCCAAATCAGCGTGTTGGTGTACTACAACAGGACCAGTTTGCCTTTGAAAAATACTCTGTCATCGACACCGTCATCATGGGCCACGAAGAACTCTGGCTCGTGAAGCAGGAGCGGGATCGCATATACGCCCTCCCTGAAATGTCTGAAGATGACGGCATGAAGGTTGCGGAGCTAGAAATCCGCTTTGCAGAACTCGATGGCTACAGCGCAGAAAGCCGCGCGGGCGAAATACTCATGGGCGCAGGCATTGCGCTAGAACTTCATTACGGCCCGATGAGTGAAGTCGCTCCCGGCTGGAAATTAAGGGTATTACTCGCCCAGGCATTATTCTCAGACCCGGACATCCTGTTACTGGATGAACCCACCAACAACCTCGACATCAACACCATTCGCTGGCTGGAAGGGCTGCTCAACGACTGCAAAAGCACTATGGTCATCATTTCTCATGATCGCCACTTCCTGAATGCTGTGTGTACCCATATGGCGGATATTGACTACGGGGAACTGCGCGTTTACCCAGGTAATTATGACGACTTTATGACGGCATCTACCCAGGCACGCGAACGCCTTCATTCAGAGAACGCGAAGAAGAAAGCCCAGATCGCTGACTTGCAGCAATTTGTCAGCCGCTTCTCCGCCAACGCGTCCAAGGCCAAACAGGCCACATCGCGCGCCAAACAAATAGACAAAATCAGTTTGGACGACATCAAGCCATCCAGCCGGGTCAGCCCCTATATTCGCTTTAAGCAGGATAAAAAACTCCATCGCCAGGCATTAACATTGGAGGATCTGGGTCACGGCTACGACAAGGAAGTATTATTCAGCAAAGCAAGTCTAATACTGGAAGCGGGCACGCGGGTCGCGGTCATCGGTGAAAATGGTGTTGGCAAAACAACCTTTCTGCGCTGTTTGATAGGTGAAATCCAGGCCAGCAAAGGCACTATAAAATGGGCAGAGAGTGCTACGGTGGCCTACTGCCCGCAGGACAGCACCAGCGAATTTGTCAACGACATGAATTTATTTGACTGGATGAGCCAGTGGCGAAAGGCTCACCATGACGATCAGATCGTGCGCGCAACACTGGGACGCCTGCTCTTTTCCACGGATGACTTTAAAAAGAAAGTCACCGTGTGTTCTGGTGGTGAGAAAAACCGCCTGTTGTTCGGCAAACTAATTATGATGGAAACCAATGTAATCATCATGGACGAACCCACCAACCACCTCGACATGGAAGCTATCGAAGCCTTAAATCTGGCATTGGAAAATTACGATGGCACACTCATTTTTGTTAGCCATGATCGTGAATTTGTCTCTTCATTAGCGACACGCATCATCGAAATTAAAGACCGACAACTGCACGATTTTCGCGGCAATTATGAGGAGTATCTGGCAAGTCAGCAAAGTCCCGAAAAAACTGCACGCTCGGGCTAAAAAAACTTCCCGTTACGGCCATGGAACTGTTTGTATGGATGAATAGCTGGCATGGAAAGAGAAAATCAATAGAAGAATAGTGAATCAAACTGTTGTCCGTAAAAACACATAACAAGTTGCTCAAGCATCGTTTCAGCCAAAAAGCGGCCTCCACTGGACGCGCTAACGCGCGCCGTTTAGCAAGGCGTTAGGCGCGACAAGGAATAATTATGAATCAAGAAGAAATGCTCTACAGCCACAGCAGTGTTGTAATAGTCGTTATACTCTTCATTGCAATAGTCATGCTTAATGAGGTTGGATTTAGATTGGGGCGTTTCGTTCAATCTCGTACGGACAGTGAAGTAAAATCTCTGACTGGTTCTATTCAAGCAAGCATTCTAGGTTTACTAGCTTTATTACTTGGTTTCACGTTCAGTATGTCTATGCAACGCTATGATAATCGCAGCATGGCCTTAATAGATGAGGCGAACACCATAGGTACCGCTATATTACGTGTTCAATTGCTTCCAGAAAAATACAGGGATGAAGCTGGTAGCCTATTTCGGGAATATGTCAGTTTACGCGCAGATATAGGCCAATTAGACCTTACAAAGACTGAAGAGCGAAAAAAGTACAATGATAAGATTGCCAATGTTCAGAATAAATTATGGTCATTGGCAATATCAGCCACTGAGGTTGATCCGCGACCGGTAACGACAGGCGCATTCACCAAATCACTTAATGATGTCATCGATAGCCAAGGCAAAAGAAATGCATTACTTCGAATGCAAGTACCAGAAGTTGTACTAATTTTACTATTTGTTGTCTTCATCTCATCAGGAGGAATAATGGGTTACTCCGCAGGACTGAGTGGCAAACGTATGTTTGCACCTATTGTGCTTGTTTCTACATTAATTACATTAATTGTATTCATCATAATTGATCTGGATCGTCCAAAGCGTGGCCTAATACAGGTAGACCAAAACATAATGATCGAGCTATTAAATGATGTGAAAAAATGAGGCACAGCCTACAAAACTTAGCTTAATTCGAGTTTTTTCCGTAGTAAAATCGCCTAACAAGGCTCTACACTCGGACATTTTTTACGCTTCGTTTCAAAATTGCCGGTGAGTTTAATCGTTAGTAGAATGGCAGGAAGAGAAAATTTGTGTCGGCTCAGCTGGAGTGGAAGTATTCTCCAGGGAACTACCTGGAGGAACCAATATTGATTGAGGATGGTTACTCTTATCATGTCCGACCTTGATACTGCGTACTCCCGTCTGTAGTTACGGCCTCAATCTTGGAAAATTCCCGCAGTCATTCCTTACCACACACCTCCTACACTGCGCCTATATACGGAAAAAACGATTCAGGAAGGTTGGAAAATTAAAATAATATAGGTGTAACTTATTGATTTTATTGGTGCCCGGAGCCGGGGTCGAACCGGCACGGTATTGCTACCGAGGGATTTTAAGTCCCTTGCGTCTACCAATTTCGCCATCCGGGCAGCGCATTTCTATATCCCAATTACGGTGAGTTACTATAGTTGCCGGCATCATGTGCTGGTTTCCGTATCTTGCATCAGTAGCATGCCTGTCATTGACAACAGGGCATCATAAAATGCTTGTCCTTTGAGCCCTGACCAAAGGCACCATATAGACCGGGCATGTAGACCGGGCTTGCAAATTGGAGGCTGGAGTCGGAATCGAACCGGCGTTAACGGAGTTGCAGTCCGCTGCATGACCACTCTGCCATCCAGCCCTAAAAGACGCGGAATTGTACAGAACAGCGACGAGAATGAACAGGCTTGATGGCCCTTGAGAGCTAACCCTTTTTCGACGCGGTGTCGCTGCCGTGCATAAGCTCGGGCCAGGCCATTTTCAGGTATAACACCATTGACCAGAGTGTCAGCCCGGCCGCCACATAGAGCAGCACCAGGCCCAGCTGGTGAAACAAGGGGAAACTAGCCGGGCTAAAGGTAAGCAGTACGATAATGGCGATCATTTGCATGACCGTTTTTATTTTGCCAATGGTAGAAACCGTAACACTGCTGCGCTTGCCGAGCTCAGCCATCCATTCACGCAGTGCAGAAATAACGATTTCACGGCCGATTATTATCATCGCGGGTATAGAAAAAACAGTGGAAGCGGTCTGTTCGAGCAGCAGGATTAGTGCAACAGCAACAATCAACTTGTCTGCCACGGGGTCCAGAAAAGCTCCGAAAGGAGTCTCCAGACCTAAGCGACGCGCCAGGTAACCATCGAGCCAGTCAGTAATCGCGGCAAGACTAAAAATCGCGCCACTGGCAAGGTAAGTCCACTCCCCAGGCGTATAAAACGCAACAACCAGCAACGGGATCAGAAACACCCGGGTCATCGTCAATACATTGGGTAAATTAAACATAGAACCGCTTACGCAAAACGCAGGGGCCAACTTACCCGTTGTGAAAGGAGCTGTAAATAGCCTCCGCGACTTTTCTATTGATTGACGGCACCCTCATTAAATCGCCAACCCCTGCTTTCTCAACTGCAGCGATACCGCCAAAATACTTCAACAGTTCACGGCGTCGTTTTGGCCCCACACCTGCAATCCCTTCCAGTGTGGAGGAACGCCGTTTGCTGGCTCGGCGTTGCCGATGTCCCGTAATGGCAAAGCGATGGGCTTCATCACGTATTTGCTGAATCAGCAATAGCCCAGCCTGTTCGGGGATCACTTCCCGCTCGCCGTGCTCGGTGGTCAGCAGCAGTGTCTCCAGACCCGGTCTACGGCTGGGACCCTTGGCAACACCGACCAGATTAACGCCGACTACCGCCAACTCCTCCAGGACCCGCCTGGCTACGCGTAGCTGACCTTTACCTCCATCAACAAAGAGGATGTCCGGCAATATGCCTTCTCCCTGCTGAAGGCGCCGGTAACGCCTGCGCAAGGCCTGCTCCATGGCGGCATAATCGTCACCCGCAGTGATGTTTTCGATATTAAAACGGCGATAAGCAGACGTTAACGGGCCCTCGCGGTTAAAGACGACACAGGATGCCACGGCTGCCTCACCACTGCTGTGACTGATATCAAAACACTCCATACGTTCAGGTATTTCAGCCAGCCCCAGGGTTTTCTGAAGTTTTTCATACCGTTGAAGTAAGTTGGCTGAGGCTGCCAGTCTTCCGCTCAGATTCTGCTCTGCGGTGCGGGTGGCAAGCTCAAGCCATTTAATTCGGGTACCTCGGCTAACATTTTTAATGACGATCTTACGTTGGGCAGCAGTGCTCAAGGCTTCTTCCAGCAGCCTCCTGTCATCCAGGTCAATGCCGACGGCAATTTCCTTTGGCACATCGGCCGCCAAGTTGCCCTGCAGATAATGCCGAGGAATAAATTCCGCCATAAAGTCGTTTAAGGTAATCGCCAAAGGTACCTTCGGATAGAAACTGCGACTGCCCAGAATCCGCCCGTGACGGATATAAAGCACATGGATACAAGCGTCGTCGCCTGACATAGCCGCGGCGATTACATCGAGATCGCCGTTGCCAGATTCGATAACCTGCTGAGCCTGAACCTGGCGCAGAGCAAGGATCTGATCCCGATAGAGTCCCGCCTGCTCAAAGTTGAGATCCGCGCTAGCTTTATCCATTGCGGAACCCAGTTCTTTCATCAACGGCGTGTTCTTGCCTTCAAGAAACATCTGCGTGTGACGCACATCGCGCTGATAATCTGCGTCAGATATGAGGCCGACACAGGGCGCGTTACAGCGTTTGATCTGATACTGCAGACAGGGTCGCGACCGGTTTTTAAAGAAACTGTCCTCGCACTGACGAACCCGGAAAGTTTTCTGCAGAAAACTCATGCTCTCCCGCACCGCCAGGACGCCGGGGAAAGGGCCGTAGTATTCACCTTTTCTGCGTTTCGCGCCGCGATGAAAGCCCAGTCGCGGATACGTATCGTTGGTGGATAAAAATATATAGGGGTAGGACTTGTCATCCCTTAGCAGTATGTTGAACGGTGGCCGGTATTGCTTGATGAGGTTTTGTTCCAGTATCAAAGCCTCCAGCTCGGTCTCTGTGACAGTGACATCAATACTGGCTATACGTTTGACCAACGCGAGGGTTTTAGGTGCAAGGCCACTGTTACGGAAGTAACTGCCGACTCGCTTGCGCAGATTTTTGGCCTTGCCCACATACAATACATTGCGATCAGCATCGAGCATCTGATACGCGCCGGGACGAGGAGTCAGGCTTTTAAGGAAGGTCTTAGCGTCAAAGGGCATGGGATCGTCTGGTCGCTCTACCCACGATGAAACATTGTTAAATCAGGTCAGCCGGGTCTACCAGGCCATATTTTACCGCCGCTAACGTAAGCTCAACATCATTGCTCACGCCTAATTTTTCAAAAATTCGGTACTTGTAGGTGTTAATCGTTTTCGGGCTGATATTTAGCACCCCTGCGACGTGATTGGGTCGATGTCCGCTGGTGATCATTTGCGCAATCTGTAATTCTCTCTGGGTCAACTGGGCGAGAGGGGATTGTTCCTGTCCAGAAGACAGGCCGCTGACGACCATTAACTGGGCGATTTCGGGACTGACGTAGATTCGCTCATCGATCACAGTCTGCAGTGCATCCTCAATTTCGTGATGATCAGCATTTTTGGTAATGTACCCGGACGCGCCAGCTTTGAGCAACTGTGCAGGATAGATATCGTCGTTCATGGCGCTAATGACAATTACCTTTAAATTGCCGTTGATAGCCAACAGCCGCCGGGTTGCTTCCAGGCCGCCCATACCCGGCATGCGAATATCCATAAATACAATATCGGGATTGAGTTCGCGCACTGCGATCAGCGCTTGCTCGCCGCTGTCGCACTCACCGACTACCTCTACACCCGTAATCGCGTCCAGCAGGCCACAAATACCCAACCTCACCAGGTCATGATCATCCACAACCAATACTTTGTACAAACACGCCTCCGGGGAGCAACCTAAGTTTGTCAGTCCCATGTGAACTTACAGCCCGGAGCCTACCATTGTGTTGGCAACCGCGCCATCTTCGACCCTGCGAAACGTGATGCTGATGCGCTCACCTACCTGCGCATTGATCTTGGCGACGCGATGTTGCCAATAGCGCTGCATGTCGCCAGCCATAATCAGCAACGAGCCATGAGGTAGATCAAGATGCATGGTCTGCCGCCTGCGGTGGGTAAGCGGACGATCACCATCTGCGCCTGGCCGGTGGCGAGGTCGTAAATCGAAGCGCCGCGAGGCACCCAGGCTCACCGTCGCGATTACAGGTTGATCACCGAGCTCAGGTTCATCATCACTGTGCCAGTCAACGCTATCGCGACCGCTCCTGTACAGATTGAGCAGCGCGCTATTAAAAAGCCTGTGGTCGCCGCCCGGTACAGCATCAAGGTGACTATCACCCACCTCATTAACCTGCTGACGTAAAGCCTCAAGCTCGGGCAACCATTGATTAACCGGCAAATGAATACCCGAGTAGGCATAACGCCGACCCTCATCCCCGTACAAGGCGTTTAACCGCGGTATCGGTATGCTATGTCCGGCGATGCGAATAGCTGGCCGGAGCCATGTAACCCGCTTACGCAAGGTTTGCTGCAACTTGTCGGCCACCATGTCCGACAACCAGTTGGGCCAAAACAGTAATTCGCCACGCTCGATCGATATTCGCTGACATTCACCGTTGAACATGGTCTTAACCACCGAGCACGCGAGGCTCCATTTCCAGACTGATATTAAAGCGTTGTTTGACATCGGCGACGATTGCGTCCGCCAGCGCCAGCATATCCGCCCCCGTTGCCCGGCCAGTATGTGTTAACACCAGCGCATGGCGCTCATGAACGCGACACTCCCCTTGCGACAAACCCTTCCACCCTGCGCGCTCGATGAGCCACGCCGCAGGAATCTTTACCCATCCGTCAGGCTGGCGATAAAGCGCAATATCTGCATACTGTGCGGCTAGCCCTTCTGCTTCTGCCGCGCTGACGATCGGATTTTTAAAGAAGCTGCCCACGTTTGGCTCGACATCCGGGTCAGGTAATCGTTGCCGACGTATCCGGCAAACAGCTTCAAAGACCCGTTGCGGCGTAATTTCAAGTCCCGCACTGTCTAATAGGATTTCACCCGAGGACTGATCGGATATCGACTCAATTGACTGCTCATTTAAACGGTCAAACGTCTGCGCAGTTGAGCGGCCAAAGGCCTGATGCAACGCCGGATAGCTGATGTTGACACGCGGCTGGTGATGCAAGCGCAAGGTAACAGCGGTGATAATGTAGGCATCACGCAAGTTTTCTTTAAAAACGCTGTGTCGATAGCCGAACTGGCAATCTGTTCTGCTAAACCGCACAACTTGCCCACTGGCGATTTCGACAGCATCCAGGGCTACAAAAATATCGCTCAGCTCAACACCGTACGCGCCGATATTCTGCACCGGCGCCGCACCGGCCAGCCCCGGAATGAGCGCAAGATTTTCCAGGCCATAGCACTGTTGAGCGAGCATACTAAGCACAAATTTATGCCAGACCTCGCCAGCCCCGGCAGTGGCCAGCACAGTGTCAGCCGCATCGTGTTGGGATCGGGTTGCAATACCAGGCAAGGCTATCTGAATAACCAGACCGGCGACGTCACCGGCAAGAATAATATTACTGCCACCGCCCAGCACGGTAAGCGGTAGACGCCGGCAGCGGCTAAACGACAACGCCTCCTGCAGATCGTCAAAGCTGGCAACCCGACAGAAGTATTCCGCCTGAGCAGGCAGACCCATGGTGTTCAAAAAACGCAGTGAACGTCCGGACGCAATGTCCACTTCAGCCAGCCTTGTGCCGCGTTTTAAGGTGCTCCAGCAGGCCCAGGGACGCGTCTTCGATCAACGCCAGCACCTGCTCGAAACCGTCCATGCCACCCCCGTATGGATCGGGTACTTCTAGCGTACCCAGGGCCCTGGCGTAATCAAGAAACAGGCCCAGCGTGCCGCTAAAATGCTCGGGCGCAAGACGTTTCAGGTCAACGAGGTTCGCTCGATCCATGGCGAGAATATAATCGTAATGAACGAAGTCATCTACGCACACCTGTCGCGCTCGTAAGTGGCGCAAGTCATAACCTCGTCCACGCGCGGCGCGCACCGCGCGTTCATCGGGTGCACGACCGACGTGCCAGTCGCCGGTACCCGCGGAATCGACCGTGATGACATGGGATAGCTGCTCGGCCCGTACCATCTGTTCAAACACCCCGTGAGCGGTCGGTGAACGACAAATATTTCCCAGGCAAACAAACAGGACCCGGGCCTTATTCATAGGTCCCGCCCCGGTGACTGAGCTTAAACACTGCCGCTAACCTTGACCCTAATATCGTCACGAACCCTCAACGAGCCTGATCACTGCCTGTAAATCCGCTTCCGTATCCACGCCCGGCGACACGGTTTCAGCGGCCAGTGCAACGTGAATTTTCTCGCCGTAATACATAAACCGCAGCTGCTCCAGAGCCTCCACTCGCTCCAGCTCAGCAACCGGCCAGGTGACAAACGCCTGCAACAGGGCGGCGCGATAAGCGTACAGCCCAATATGGCGATAGAACTTAAAATCTGCCGGTAATGACTCGGGCATAGTTTGGCAGTGGCCAAAATGATCCCTCGCCCAGGGCACTGGCGCCCGGCTGAAATATAACGCGTGACTATTGCTGTCGGTGACAACCTTGACGATGTTGGGATCCAGAAGACTGTCCACTGCAGTCAACCGTTCACTCAATGTCGCTACGCCAGCCGTCGGATTTGCCGCAAGATTTGCGGCCACCTGGTTAATTACTGCTGGCGGTATCAAGGGTTCATCGCCCTGCACATTAACCACGATTGCGTCGCCGGCAATACCGTACCTTTGCGTCACCTCCGCAAGCCGATCAGTACCCGACGTATGCTGACTGGAGGTCAGAACAACCTCGCCACCAAAACCCTCAACCACCGAAACGATACGCTGATCGTCTGTTGCCACCAGCACACGCTCGGCCTTACTCAATCGAGCCTGGCGGTAAACTCGCTCAATCATGGTCTTACCGGCGATATCTCGCAGGGGCTTGCCCGGCAGCCGAGAGGATCCGTAGCGGGCCGGAATAATGACTATAAATTTCATATATTAATTGATTACAATTTATATTTAATCTAATTTATTACATATTGATTGCACTAGTTCAGCTGGGGGCAGGGCCGCAACCTCAAGGAACCAGCACCGGGCATCCGCCCAGGACTCGCATTTGACGGCATCTTTCGCCGTCATGATAACCGGCAAGTCATCATCAAAACGAATATCCTCAACGGTGAACCGGTGGTGATCCGAAAATCGATGAAGCCGAGGCACCAGGCCCAGCTCAATCAGCAAATCAAAAAAGCGCTGCGGGTTACCGATACCAGCAACTGCATGTACGGCCTGCCCACGCGGCCACGCCTCAAGACCGAGGGTCTTTCCCGAAGACAGGTTTACAAATTTGTCCGGGCGCAAGGTCATCTGGCAAACGGGCGTGTGTTCAGCAACATCCCTGGACGAGACAACCTTGGAGACAACGTTGGTGACAACGCTGGAGACAAGGTTGCCACTGCCGCCATTGATTACCACTACATCAACACTGCGTAAACGCCGGGGCGGTTCACGCAAGGGCCCAGCGGGCAAACACAGTCGATTGCCCAGGCCACGTACGCCATCAATAACAGCAATTTCCAGATCCCTGTGCATACGGTAATGCTGCAAGCCATCGTCACTAAGAATGATATCGACCGAGTATTCAGCTAACAGGTGGTGTATGGCCGCTACCCGATCAGCACAAACCACGACCGGGCATCCGGTGCGTCTGGCGATAAGCAGTGCCTCATCGCCACTCTGCTCTGCTGCGCTGTTTGCCGTAACACTCATGGGTTGGCGGGGCCCCACACGTCCAGCAGTACCGACTCCGCTGCCACCGTAGCCACGGCTAACCACCCCCGGCCTGACACCTTGCTCAATTAGCGCATTGGCCAGGGCGATAATCAGTGGGGTTTTGCCCGTGCCACCAACACTGATGTTGCCGATCACTACCACAGGCACCCCGTAACCATGGCCCTGATAACGGCACTGCAACCCACATTTGCGGATACTGGCGATAACTTGAAACAACCATGCCAGCGGCAGTAGCAGCACAGACCAGCCCAGGGGTTTATACCAGGCCCTCTCGAGCGCAGTCATGCCAGCGCGTCGTCGCCCTCGGTCAACTGCTGCCGATAGAGCTGCGCATAGCGACCAGAGGCGGCCAGGAGCGTCACGTGATTGCCCTGCTCAACGATTCGGCCATTTTCCAGCACCAGAATTTTGTCGGCATTTTCGACAGTACTTAGTCGGTGGGCGATGACGAATGTGGTGCGGCCCTTCATGGCGATATCAAATGCGGCCTGAATATAGCGTTCTGACTCAGTATCCAGCGAAGACGTGGCCTCATCGAGAATTAGAATCGGCGCGTCCTTGAGGAGCGCCCTGGCGATAGCGAGTCGCTGACGTTGACCGCCGGATAGCATCACACCATCGTCGCCAATCAAAGTATCAAAGCCTTTGGGCAGCGCCTCGATGAAGTCCAGCGCGTACGCCATGCGCGCCGCTTCGCGAACAGCTTCCGGCGCGCTGGACGCCAACTCCCCGTAAGCAATATTGTTGTAAACCGTATCGTTAAAAAGCGTGACCTGTTGGCTGACCAGCGCGATGTGCTTGCGTAAATTAACCAGCGTGTATTCGGTGATATCCTTGCCGTCCAGGCGTATCTGACCCGACTGATAGTTATAAAATCGCGGAATCAGACTAACCAGAGACGTTTTCCCACTCCCCGACGAACCGACCAATGCGATGGTCTCGCCCGGTTTGGCAACCAGGCTAATATTGCGCAATACCTCCGGGCCACTCCCCGCATAACTGAACGAAACATCGTCGAAGACGAATTCTCCGCTCACGGCATCGGCCACATACGTTCCTGTGTCAACTTCTTCTTCCTGATCCAGGGTTTCAAAGAGTGTGCCTGCAGCGGCAATACCTTTCTGGACAGTGCTGTTGACTTCGGTTAACTGCCGTATAGGTTTGGTTAGCAACGAAGCGGTAAAAACAAACTTGGTGAAGCCACCGGTAGACATTGATGCGAGAATTTCGGGGGTTAAGGCCATCCAGATGAGAAAGCCCAACGCACCGGCCAACAACATCTGGACAAACGGCGTACTCAAGCCCTCGGTAATCGCCATCTTAAGGTTCTGTCGTCGATTGACCTGGCTGGCCTGCAACATGCGCCTCGTTTCGTAATCCTTACCGCCAAATAAATGCATCTCTCGATAGCCGCTCACTGCTTCCTGCGACACATGTGTGACGTCACCCATGGAAGACTGAATCCGGTTACTCAGTTTGCGGAACCGCTTGCTCACTATGCTGACGATAGCTGCAATCATCGGCATGATGATGAGAAAGATACTGGCCAGTCGCCAGTTCAGATAAAACAGGTAAACAAGTAGCCCAATAACGAGCGCACCCTCGCGAATGATAGTCGTTAACGCCTTTGAGGTAGCGCCCATCACCTGCTGAGTGTGAAACGTCAATTGCGTGACCATATGTCCGCTCATGTGACCATCGAAGTATGCGCTGGGCATCCGCGTATACTTATTGAATATCTGGTTGCGCAAATCATGTACAACTGACTGAGAAACGAAGGTCATTCCATAATTTCCGACCAGGAAGCCAATACCCCGCACCACAGCAAGCAACAGTAGCATGGTGGGCAGCACGACCCGGCTTTGCGCCAGCACCTCACCATCAGCCATTAGGTACTCGGCGAAACGAGCTGTCATACCGGAATCGACTTTCATCATGTCGAATCCTTCTATCGTCACGCCATCACCGGTAACCACCGTAAGCACGTTGATGAGGTAACCAAGCAAGTCGACAAAGGCGATTTGCATGGCACTGAACAGCCACAGGCCGAGCACACTGACGAGAAAAACCTTCCAGTAAACTTTCAGGTAAGCCAGCAACCGTAGATAAATCTGGACGCCGGATGATTTGTCCGTAGTGGAGGAAGAACCCATAAGGATATTTTATTCGCCCTGTTCGGGCTCCTGTGTGATGATGCTGAGATTAACAAAGCCCATGCGCCCAGCCGCGTCCATGGCCGCAACGACAGCCTGATGTCTGGTTTCAGCATCGGCGGTGATGGTCAGGGGAATATCGGTTTGTCCTCTGGAGACTTCTTTTAACCCCGCCATCAGAGTTTTAAGCTGTTTGTTAACCAGAGCGACTCCGTTGAGGGCGTAGTTGCCGTCAGCGGTGATCAGTATGTCAATTGATCTGGGCAGCGACTCACTCGGTGCTGCGTCCGCCTCGGGGAGATTAATGACAAGGTGGGTTTCCCTGGTAAAGGTCGTCGACACCATGAAGAAAATGAGGAGCAAAAAAACGACATCAATCAGCGGAGTAACATTGACGCCCTCGCTTGATGTCCGCTGACGACGAAATTTCACTTTGCGTTAGTCTCTCCGGGCGGCAATACCCGGTCTCCGTGTAAAGCGTCGACCAGCTTAACTGCCTGATCCTCCATATCCACGACCAGCGAATCGATACGGCGCTCGAAATAACGGTGAAAGGCCATCGCGGGAATGGCTATGCTTAATCCGGCTGCGGTGGTGATGAGCGCCTTGGAAATACCTCCGGCTAACACACCCGCGTTGCCAGTACCTTCCAGCATGATGGCGGTAAATACCTGGATCATACCGACCACCGTCCCCAACAGACCAATTAACGGGGTGATAGCAGCAATCGTGCCCAGCGTGGCTATATACCGTTCGAGGTTGTGAACCACCTGACCGGCAGCCTCTTCAATGCTGTCCTTCATGACTTCCCGACCATGTGCCGAATTGCTCAGGCCCGCTGCCAGAATCTGGCCCAATGGCGAGGAGTTTTTCAGTTCGGTCAATTTCTCTGCGGTGACCTGGCGCTGCTTTAACCAGTGCCAGACCTGGCCGAGAAGATTTTCCGGCACCACCTTACTAGAGCGTAACGACATATAACGTTCGATGACAATGACGACTACCGCGAGAGAACATAGCAATAGCGGCAGCATAAGCCAGCCGCCGGCAATTATAAGTTCGAACAAAATAAACTCCCGCCCCGAAAAGTGGCCTCACTTTATCACAATCAGGTTCCGCTCAAAACGATTCAAGCCAATAACGCCGAACCTTTTCTCGCTCAGAAGTCACCTGCACCGTGTTCGAATCGTGCCAGTGAAAACTGAGCGAACCCGATTCGCCGGTGCGCCACTGTCGCGCGTTAACTGCAGCATAACGCCGGACAACAACCTCATGTGGATGGCCAAAATGATGGTGAAAACCGGCTGAATATACAACATGCTCGGGCGCAACTGCCGCCACAAATGCCGACCCAGACGAGCTTTTGCTGCCGTGATGAGGGGCTACTACAAGCGATACATGCACCGGTAAGCGCCCGGCCTGCAGCAATTTTGTTTCGGTACTTGCGTCTATATCGCCCGTCAGCAATACCGTTTGATCGGCAAGACGGATCACGATAACGCAGGAAGTATTGTTATCCGCATATTGCACACCCCCATCAGGATGGATCACCTCAAAGCCAACTTCGCCCCACTGCCAGCTCATCCCCGCTCGGCACGGCTCTGCCTGCTGCGCAGCCACTCCGCCCGGCTGACCAGCCAACACTCGGTGCGCAGCAAACTGGCTCATTAGACCGGCAACACCACCGCTGTGATCGGTATCGCTGTGACTCACTACCAGTAAATCAACGTCACTGATACCTCGATATCTGAGATAGGGTGCGACAATGGCGCTGCCCGCATCGAAGTGCTCGCTAAATTTGGGACCGGCATCGTAGACCATCACCCCTTGTTGAGTCTCCACCACGACGCTCAACCCCTGGCCCACATCAAGAATAGTCACGCGAAGCATCGGTAATTCGGCCGGCTGAACAAATAGCAGGGCTACCATCAGAATCGGCGCCACTGGGCGAATACCCAGGCCTCGGGGCAACAACAAAAACACACCGGCCACTATCGCGGCGCCAGCGACCAGAACATGTTGGTCGGTAACGACCTGCCAGACGCCGGAAGAGGCATAATGCGCCAGCTTCGCCAGCAGCCAGTCAAAGCCAGACAGCTGTTGTGCTGCAAGCTCCCAGACATAGCTAGCAGATACTGCGCTGAGCGGAAAAATCATGACACCAAGTAAAGCCAGTGGTACAACAAAAATACTGAGCCAGGGAATGGCGAAAAGATTTACCAGCGGCGCCATGAGCGCGATACTACCCTGAAAATAGCTCAGCACGCCCGCCAACATAACCAGCATCAGCACCTGAGCTCGCAGCAGATTTTGCACCCAGCTCAACCGCGAGCGACTCGAAAAATACCAGATAAACGCCGCGACCGCCCCATAGGACAACCAGAACCCGGGTGACAGTCCCGCCAGGGGATCGATGATAGCCTGAAGTGTTAGCGCCCAGACCAGCACCAGCCAGGGGCGCACAGCGCGCCGCAGCACAATCGCCAAACACACCACCGAGATCATTACCAGCGCACGCTGTGTCGGCAACGTAAAACCGGCCATTGCCACATAAGTGGCCGCAGCAAGCCACGCGAAGCCAGCCCGGATCTGCGTGCGCGTGACATTTAAGCCTGCGACCGATAGAACCACCCACAGGGCGGATCCAAACAACATCCCGGCTGTTGCCGCCATGCCGATGTGGAGGCCGGAAACAATCAACAAATGCACCGTCCCGGTTACGCGCGTGTTCTGCCATATATCACTGGACAGTCCGTGCTTGTCGCCAATCGTCAGTGCCAGTAGCAGGTATTTGCCAGCATCAGCGATATCCATTCGCTCAATCGACTCGCGAATACGCTGCCGGAAACGATCGACACCGTAGCGTTTAGTATCACCAAGCATCATCGTTTGCCGGGACTGGCGTACATACCCTGTCGCGGAAATACCGCGGCGCAATAGCCAGCCCCGGTAGTCCAGACCACCAGGGTTAACAAAGCCCCGCGGGCTACGCAGACGTACCACAAACTGCCAGCGCTGACCTGGCTGAACGGCGTCCGCACCGTACCAGTTCAGCTTCAGGCGCCTGACGGATGGCATCCGTGGTAGCGGGTCTGGCAACTGGTTGTCCGGCGACACCGTCGTGGCTGGCAGCACCGAATCCACTTCCAATATGAACTGGGTGCTCCGTCTGCCCGGCTCAGGCAGGCCTCGCACCACACCAACCACTACATAATCAGTCTTATCCGCAGTCAGCGGCAATACGCCAGCCAGAGTCCAGTGGCCCCAACACGTTGCCCACAGAATGCCGGTGGCCGCCGCGAGCAGTACATAAGCCCGGCGCCCACCCAGAGTAGCGATGACCAGGCAAGCCAGCCATAGCACCCCGCTCACCAATAAGCCGGGCAGGGTTGGCCATAGTGAGGAGGAATAAACTGCCAGGCAAAAGACCGCCAGGTAATAATGCATACCACATCCTTGTAGTGAGCAATTTTTTTGCTATTCAGTTTAGTGACGCGTTTTTTTCACGTACACTGCCGCCAACTAGTATCGACTTAGATACCGAGGCGATAGCGCTGACCCAGTGTAGCGATCTTTGCTTTCGAGGCCAATTTTCCTTAGCCTAGCGCGATGAAAAATTTACTCATTGTCTACCACACCCAGGGAAATAAAACCGGCCAAATGGCCAACGCCGTACTCGCAGCTGCCGAGCAGGAAGAAGGTGTCAGTGTTGCGTTCAAAAAAGCTTTTGATGCCAATCTTGCGGATTTACTCTGGGCTGACGGCATCATTTTTGGCACTCCAGAAAACTTTGGTTACATGAGCGGAGCCCTCAAGGATTTCTTTGATCGCACTTTTTACCCGGCCGAACCATACGCGCTAAACTTACCCTACAGTGTGTTTGTTGCCGCCGGCAACGATGGGACGGGCGCGGTACGCGAAATTGACCGGATCGCACTGGGTTACCCACTGAAAAGAGTTGCTGAACCAGTCATTGTAAAAGGCGAGTTAGCCGCGAGTGATCTGGAGAAATGCGCCGAACTTGGCCTGACCATGGCTGCGGGTTTGACCATGGGTATTTTTTAGAGAATTAACCATTAATAAGATCAACAACCATACGACCTCCCTATGAGCATAGCCTTGATAATGTCAGGCGGCGGTGCACGAGCAGCTTATCAAGTCGGCGTGCTAAAAGCCGTCGCAGAACTCCTGCCCAGCCGCACCTACAACCCCTTTCCAGTCATCTGCGGCACTTCTGCCGGGGCCATCAATGCGCTAACTATCGCGGGCAGGCCGGGTTTATTACGCCAACGTATACGAAAACTCGAATCCATCTGGATCGGGCTTCGATCAGAAGATATTTACCGAACAGATACCTGGGGGGTTTTTAAAAACACCTGTCGACTGGCATTGTCACTGGTGCACGGAGGCTACGGCATAGGGCGCTCGGTCGCGTTGCTGGATAACTCCCCGTTGCGCGACCTACTGGAAGAACTGGTTCGCTTTCGTTACATCGACGAAGCCATTGCCAGCGGCGCGCTCGATGCTGTCAGCACCACCGCCATGGACTACGGTACCGGCCGTTCCGTAACGTTTTTTCAGGGCAATCATCCTAACTGGCACCGCAGTCGACGCCTTGGCGTCCGCACCGGCCTGACGCTGGATCACCTCATTGCCTCCGCGGCAATTCCGACCGTCTTTCCTGCAACACTGGTCAACGATGCCTATTATGGGGACGGCGCGGTGCGCCAGTTAAAACCACTAAGCCCGGCACTGCATCTGGGCGCGACGAAATTATTTATTATTGGCGTCAGCAATAATTCCATCCATGTCGACGATATAGAAAAAGCTGAGCACCCACCTTCCACGGCACAAATGATCGGTCAATTACTCAATAGCGCCTTTATTGATTCCATCGAAAGTGATCTCGAAACCCTCGACTCCATCAACAAACTAGCCCGAGAGTGCCCCGCACAGGCCGCAGCGAAAGATTTACGTTACATCGATTACCTGTGTATCTCTCCTTCCGTCGGTATAGACGAAATCGCCCAAAAGCACATCCATGAACTACCCACTAGCCTCAAGATGTTTCTCCGTGCATTTGGTGGGACACCCAGAGGCGGCGGCTCGAGCGCTGCCAGCTACCTGTTATTTGAACCCGGCTTTTGTACGGAATTAATCAATCTCGGTTACCGAGATGCCCTCGGTCAGGCTGACAATATTTTATCGTTTTTTGGCGCGGCTTCGCCTGAAGCGATGTAACTGATCTCGGCCCCTCTATCACAACGCCCTGAAATTCGGGTTACCCGGTATTTGAGGCCGACCACCACAACCTCGTCCTGGTCGTATCAGGCAAACGCGCCGAACCATCGCCAGCTAGCGTTAGACAGATTTCGGCTCTACACTCAGGAAAAGCAATGCACGGTGTTGAGCCAAACTGGCTGGCCATTTATTGGCAAACTTTCAGCTAACGCCCTTTGCACCAGTAAAAAATTGATCGAAAATCGCTACGCGGTACTCTCGAAAACCGTAATACGACCACCGACGTGTGGGCATCGGAGAAAAGAGTTAGCAGATTTTCTATGACACAGTTACTCACCAACTAAAGGCTTACTAACATGGCTATTCCACAACAAAGGGCAACGTCAAAGTCTTCATCAACTCAGTACGACGCTATTATCGTAGGTGCCGGGGTAGCGGGCCTGTATCAACTACACACCTTGCGACAAGCTGGATTTTCTGTCCGTTTGCTCGAAGCCGGCACCGGCGTCGGCGGAACCTGGTACTGGAATCGCTACCCCGGTGCGCGCTTTGATTCTGAGAGCTATACCTACCAGTATTCATTTTCGGAAGAATTACTGGCGGAATGGAACTGGAAAGAACATTTTTCTGCGCAGCCGGAAACACTTCGTTACCTCAATTTTGTTGCCGACAAATTAAGTCTTCGCGAGGACATCCAGTTCAGCACGCGCGTCAAAGCAACGCTGTTTAACGAGCTAACAAATCGCTGGGATGTCGAAACTGATGCTGGGGAGCACTTCGACGCGCACTACCTGATAATGGCGACAGGCATATTATCGGCGCTGCAAATGCCTGCTATCGAAGGCATCGACAGCTTTAAAGGCCAGTCATTTCACACCGCCCGCTGGCCTCACGACCCCAGTGGATGGGGTGGCGATAAAACCGTTTATGAGGGCAAGCGCGTAGCGATTATTGGCTCCGGCGCCACCGCCGTACAGCTCATCCCCTACCTTGGCGAGGGCGCCAGAGAACTTTATGTCTTCCAGCGTACGGCAAACTGGGCTTCGCCTTTATGTAACGCCGAAATCCGTGACGAAGAACAAGCGGCGCTGAAGGCCCGCTACCAGGAAATATTTGACACCTGCGATAAAACTGCCGGGGCATTCATGCACGAATTCGACCCTCGCTCAATATTCGATGTTTCGGAGGAAGAACGGGAGGCACAGTTTGAGCGCCTCTACAATGAACCCGGCTTTGCCATCTGGCTGGCCAATTTCCATGACATCATGACTGACATGAGCGCCAACAATCTAATCTCCGAGTTTATGGCGAAAAAAATTCGAGATCGGGTTAATGATCCGCAAGTTGCCGATAAACTGATCCCCTCGCGCCACGGCTTCGGCCAGCGCCGGGTACCCATGGAGACCAATTACTACGAAACCTATAACCGAGAAAATGTTGCCCTGATCGATATTAACGACACACCCATCGAACGCATCACGTCAACCGGTATCAGAACCACCGACAGGGACTATGAAGTAGATCTTATTATTTATGCCACCGGCTTCGATGCCGGCACTGGCGCGATGCGGCGCATAGATATTCGTGGCGTTGGCGGCCAAACCATTCAGGACAAATGGTCACAGGCGCTTAGAACCTATATGGGCGTACAGATAGAAGGTTTTCCTAACCTGTTTACTCATGATGGGCCCCACGCTGCATTCTGTAACATACCGCGTTGTGCCCAGGTCACCGTCGACTGGGTCACCCAGCTGATGTGCCATATGCGTGACAAAGGCCTTGCCCGGGTAATGGCCACCGAAGCGGCAGAAGTAGCGTGGACAAAACATGCCGTGGAACAGGCCAACAAAACCCTGTTAAGCAAGACCAAATCCTGGATTATGGGCGACAACATCGAGGGCAAACCCCGCGATTTATTGCTGTATGCCGGTCCGGCACCGCTATACCGTAAAAAACTCTGGGACAGTGCAGCAAATAATTATGCAGGCTTTACCTTCGATCAATAACATTGACTGATACCTGACACGTCGCCGCTTTCTCAGTCATTCCGGCAGTCAAAGAACCCGTCTTTGGTTACCGGAAGCTACCGGCGTTTCGCCCGGAATTCCCGGCCTACTCCTTAGGCCGGTAAACTTTAATTGGGTGGTAAGCCTTTTGAAAACCGGGCTGGTCAGCCCATTTCAAACCGTTGGTCAAACCGCCGTCTACCACCATCGCCTGCCCGGTGACGAACGTCGAGCGATTGCCCGCCAACCAGCAGGCCATCTGGGCAATGTCATCGGGGATACCGGAACGCGGAATGGCCTGACTTTTTTCAAACATGGGTTTAACCCGGTCAACCAGTTCGTCGGATTTCCCCACGCTGTTGGCCGCCAGTGGGGTGGCAATAAACCCGGGACAAATAGCATTGACGCGAATATTGTGTTCGCCCAGTTCCATAGCGACTGATTTACTCATGTGGATCACCGCTGATTTTGCCCCCGCGTAAGCATGGGGACTGTAGCCAGCGTGTAAGCCGGCAATACTGCCGGTGTTGATGATGCTGCCCGACTTTTGTTTTTTCATCACCGGCGCAGCGTATTTCATGCCGAGAAATACCCCGCGTACCAGTACATCGTAGGTCATATCAAATTCATCGACCGGGGTGTCTTCCACGGGGCCGAGTACACCCCCAAAACCGGCATTATTAAAAATACAGTCGAGCCTGCCCCACTGCGCAACAGCCAGGTCGACCGCCGCTTTTACCTGGGCTTCCTGACGAACTTCCACCTCGGCAAACACCGCGGCACTGCCTAACTCCCTGGCCAGCGCCTGACCTCGCTCGACCTGCATATCGGCGATCACCACACGGGCGCCCTCCTCGACAAACAGGCGCACACTACGCTCGCCGATGCCACTGGCACCGCCGGTAATTACCGCTACTTTTCCATCCAGTTCAGCCATTTACAATTCTCCTGGTTTCAAACCCTTGGGTCTTTTTAATTTCAAAAATTTTCTCGTCGCCACACCAATTAGTTATCGGGGATTTATTATGCATCCCAATCGTGTACCGGCATATCCTGTAACAGGTCTTCGATCTGCCGGGCCGATAGCTCCTGTTTTTCAATTAATCCGCGGGCGATGCGGCCTACGTAATTAATGTATTCCCGGTCCACCATCAAATCAATGATGTCCTCGGCGACCGTATCAAGCACATTTTCATGCTTATAACTGACATCCAGGTGCTGTGCACGCGGTAGGCTGAGCCGCAATTTTTCCAGCAGCAGCAGTTCGATAAGCGCATCGCGATAATCCTGTCCGCCATGCACCTCCCGGTAAGGTCTTTTCTGGTAAATCGCCTGAGCGACTGGTCCGGCAAAGCGAATCCGTGTGGTCACCAATGTTTCCCTGACCGCCAGCGGCCACAGCTCGTCCAGCTCGTCGAGGCGTAGGTGTATCTCGTTGACGTGGGGGGTTAATTCAAAACGCACCACACTGCGGTCGTGCCGCGAGTCGTGGTCACCGATCTTGGCGCCGAATACCCGGCGACGGTAATAATGGGAAACTACCACGTGACCTGCTTCGTGCATGGCGACAGTGGCGAGTTCTGTTTCTTCACTCATTGGTCGTCTTCCTGCCAGCGACTGACTACCGAAAAGCTGGATCCCCCGCTCCCACGTCGTGACTCAGCCACAAGAATAAGTAAAAGCGTTTATCATTGCCATCTTTACGGTTACGCACCGAACTTGTTACCGATACAGAGGGCTTCGCCGCTTCATGTCTAACAACTCCAGGTCAAATGAAGCCACATCAGGCGTTGCCATCGGCAGCCTGTACAACGGCGCTGTCAATGCGGCCAACGGCGGTTACATTTGCGGCTTGCTGGCCAGCTACGTCGGCGGCGATGCAGAAGTGCGAATTAACAGTAGTTTCCCGGTCGAAAAGCCCCTGCAGGCAGTGGCGACAGCGGCTGGCGGCATCGCCATGTATCTGGGCGACAGGTTACTTGGCAGCGCTCGCCCCACATCTGTAGAACTGGATATCCCGCTGCCACCAGACTACGAAACAGCGCGCCGCGCCGGCGAAAATTTTGTCTTTCTGCACAATGCCGACGTCAGGGGTTGCTATGTCTGTAGCCCCTTAAGAACCCCTGACCAGGGCCTGCGCGTGTTTATTGGCGCCCTGCCGGGAATCGTTGAGCGCGCAGTCGGGGAAAACCTGGTCGCTGCGGTATGGCGCCCGACACCCGATCTGGCCGATGCCCGAGACAACCACGCCATCGACAACATCTATGTATGGTCGGTGATGGACTGTCCGGGCGTTTATGCCCTGAAACTGCGCTACCCGACATCGGGCATTCTGGTGCTGGGCAGTTGTGCCGCCAGCATCAAGCGGCCCTTACCCGTCGATCAACATTACATTGTCAGCAGCTGGCAGATCGCGCCAGCTGGAGAGCGCAAACTGCATATGGGCGTGGCCATCCACACTACGGACGGAGAGCTGATGGCCTGCGCCAGGCAGGTTTGTTTTGACGTCGGCGACACGCTGCCCGGCCCGCCCAAATAATCTCAACGGGCCGAGGAAAAGGCATTCACCGCTGCCAGCGGCTAGGCCAGCAGTTTTTTAGCCAGGGGCTCCATACGCCCGGCGAGGTCAAAATCGAGATGGGTGAGGCCGCCCGCACGGTGGGTCAGCAAGCCAATTTCCACCACGTTCCACACATTCACCCAGCGCGGGTGGTGGCTCAGCACCTCGCATTCCAGCGCGGCCTGGGTCATAAAACCGAAGGCGTCGCTAAACGTTTTAAAGTCATAGCGGCGGACCAGACGATTCTCGACAATTTCCCAGGGCGCCAACGCGTTGGCGTTTAATTCGGCCAGGCTTTTTCCCTGTTCTTCTTTGGTGAGTAACGGTGGTTTGCTCATGATCGTTATCCTGTCGTTAAGTAGCGTTAAGTAGCGTTGAATTTGGTGCTAAGCGCCGCAGCGCTGCTGAGGCAAACAGCCGCGGGCAAATCGGCCTGCCATGCTAGCAAACTTGCTCGACCAGCAATAGTTGGTCAGACAAACTTGCGTCCGCAGAAGTGCCCCAAACGCCGTCGCGGCGACCATGTCGTCCCCCTGTCGAGGATCGCCGCCTTAGCCTGCCGCACCGCTCACGACGAGGTATTTCTCGGATCCGTGGCCTCGACACCCGGGTGCAATCCATTGGCCAGATACCAGCGCCAGAGATTGGCCAGGTTTTTAAAAGCATAGCGCTCGCGAAAGCTTGCCCAGTCAATCAGTGAATACAGGCAAATCGACGGGTAATTCCAGTCTTTGAAGTCGCCATTGACAACCGCCTGATCGAGGAACTCCGCACTTCTGTCGATGCGGTCAAAGTTAATTTTTCGGTAAGAATTACTGGCATCCAGGGTTACGCCGCTCCGTTCAACCAGCAGCAACTGCACCAGGGAATCACAGACACCATCTATCGTGGTCAGCAGGTTTTCCTGCTGCTGACTCAGCGCACTGTGCAGATTTTTTTGCTGGAGGTAACGAAAGATCTGTCGCGAATCCCAGATCGTTTTGCCCACATCCACCAGCACCGGAATTTTAAGTACCGGGGAAAGCTCACGCAGTCGCTCGCGATCACTCGGGTTGGCAAGATCCATTGAATGAAACTGATACGGCTTGTCAGCCAGCAACAAGCGGATTCGGCGTACATAGGGCGAAGGTTGCGAACCGTAAACGTCCATCATCTAACACTCCTGTCGCTGGATTAGAAACTATCCAGGTGATTTTCAGGGCAACTTGTCAGGGTTTAATAAGCGATTGTCTGCTTTCAACGGGCCAATCGCTCCGGTAATTTCCTGTCAAACAAGTGTCGTGCCAGCGCTGTTAACTACTTAACGTGCTCGACAACTTTTCGCATGCCCTCTACCGCCAAAGGCGCACCAGCGTAGGCGAAAATGGTGAGCATTAAGTCTTCGAGTTCAGTTTTAGTGACGCCGTGGCGCACGGCCGCAGGCACGTGGATATCCAGTTCATCGCCACGACCCAATGCCGTCAGAATTGACACCACGACCAGGCTGCGGTCGCGACGCGACAGTTGCGGGCGTGCCCACACCTCACCAAAGGCGAAGTCAATGCCGTACTGCCCAAGGGGGCCGAGTTTACCCGCCATGGCCGCGAGCACCTCATCGGGATTTGGTGAAGCATTACCCGACAGTCGGCCCATCACTTCGGCACCGCGGGCGCGCCTTTCCGCGTCGCTCAAACGGTCGGACTCGCCCAGGCCTCCCGGTGGCACAGGATGACCCAGTTCAGTCAGAATGCGATTGGTCTCGGCCATGGCGTCCAGCGCCCTTGGAAAGCCCGCATAAGCAGCCAGGTGGGTAAAAATCTCGCGGATCTCTACCGGGGTCAAACCATGATTCAGACCACCCGGCACGTAATAGGCGAGCTGATTGGTCTGGTGCAGGGCGCCCAGTATGGTTAATACGATCAAATTGCGATCGCGCCGACTCAGCTGCTCACGACTCCAGATATCGCCCATAACAAAATCCAGGGCAAAAGATCCGAGGGCGCCGTGGCTGGCGACAAAGGTATCGGCAAAAGCCCCCGGGTTTTCGGTGCCAGTCAGCGTGGAAATAACATCGAGACCCTGTTGACGCCGCCTGACATGGTCCGCCACCACCTCAGCATTTTTGTCATCGGCTACCGCCGTCGAAGCTTTATCCGCAGCATCACAACCCTGAACCAGCAGCAGGGACAACACCATGCCGGCAAAATAATTCCTGTAGCCCGGCGCTTCTCTAAAGCTCGCCATTTTCCTGACTACCTTTGTCCTGACTACCCCTGTCCTGCCTACGATTGTATTAGCTACCATGACCTTACCCCCTGTTTCATTAGATTATGTCCACGCATGATTATTTATTCATCCACCTTATTATTTTCTTGCCTTGCTCGCGTACTGATATCTACCGCTGCGTCACCAAAACCATTCAACCTGTTTCATAGTCTACTCACCAAAGCGGCCTCACTATTTTGGCAGGCGGTACTTGGCAGTCTGCCGGGCGATGGCGACTATATTGCCGTCACTATCCCACAATTTACAATCCTCGTTAACGATGCCCTCGGTGATGTAGTCGGTGCCGAACACGCAACGCAACGGCCCCGGCGCCGGGCGGCGATGCATTTGCACGGTTAATTCGAGTGTGGGCACCCAGCCCTCCGCGCCATAAATCGCAAATACCGGGGGCGGTAGCGCGTCGGAAAACATCACCAGTGAAGACAAATCCTTGGCACTGCCATCGACAAAATCGAGCCAGCCATGCCAGACGCCACTGCCATCCGGGTCGCCCTGCAACGCGCGCACATTGGCCGGCGCGATACGTTGAAGCATCTGCTCACGAAACGGCTGATTGCGATGAAAGGGCGCATCTTCACAGTCCTCAATAGCGGGCATGACCGGCGGCGCACCCAGCACCCGGGTTTCGCCACGTTGTTTATCAATGTTGCCGTAAATGCCCGTTACCAGTATTTTCAGCTCACCGTTTTGCACAAGTTTAACGGTGCCGCAGGACGAGGCCCCACCGCTGCGCAGGATATCCACCTCACAGCGCACTGGCCCCACCTCAGTGCGCGCCAGAAAATGCCCGGTAACGGTGATCGGGTCTGGATGGGGCAAGGCCTCGCTCAGCACCCGCGCCCCCACCGACATAGCGTAGCCGCCATTTAGCGTCTGACCAATCAGCCAGTTTGCCGTGAAATGGCCTTCCCAAACCTTGTCTTCTATTTGCCGCACCGCAGTGGCTGCGGCAAATTCTCCAACTGCTATATTCACCGGTTGAGTCAAAACGCCTCCTTAATGGTTTGCCTGTTGCACTCGGATAACGCCATCATTAATGCCGTCATCCCGTCATCCCGTCATCCCGTCATCGGAGAAATATCTGCTAAGCTGACTCCATGCAACAGCTACGGGCAACAATCTGCTCATAATACCTGTACCTGACGTGTCTTCTAAACATCCGCTTAAAAAATCTCGCGACGAGGCGCAGGCCATGACCCCTAACTTTACAACACTGAATCTTCAGCTCGACAACCATGTGGCGCATTTGCAACTTAATCGCCCGGATCGCGCCAATGCCATGAACAGACCAATGTGGCAGGAGTTGGGGGAGGCGATGAACTGGGTCGACAATACACCCGAGGCCCGGGTTGCGGTGCTCAGCGGTAATGGCAAACATTTTTGCGCGGGCATTGATCTGGGCATGCTCAATGAATTGATTGACGATTCGATCACCTGTGAAGCCCGCAAGCGCGAAGCCCTGCGTGAAGAAATTCTCTGGCTGCAACGCCAGCTCACCGCCATCGCCCAGTGCCGCAAGCCGGTGCTCGCGGCCATTCACGGCGCCTGCGTCGGCGGCGCGGTAGACATGATTACAGCCTGCGACATGCGCTACTGCACCACCGATGCCACGTTTTCGATTAAGGAAATTGACATTGGCATGGTGGCTGACGTTGGCACCCTGCAACGCTTACCCCGCCTGATAGGCGACGGCATGATGCGCGAACTGGCCTATACGGGACGTAATTTTCGTGGCGAGGAAGCCACCGCCCTGGGCCTGAGCAATCAATGCTTTGCGGACAAGGACGTCATGATGGAAGGCGTGTTGGCTATCGCCCGAACCATTGCCGGAAAATCTCCGCTGAGCATTCGCGGCAGCAAACAGGTGATCATGTACTCGCGCGAACACAGCGTGGCGGACGGCCTGGACTATATCGCCACCTGGAATGCCGGCATGTTGATGTCCGACGATATTAAAATTGCACTGAAAGCGCAGAAAAAAGCCGCAGCGCCCGTCTTTAGCGACTAACCTTTAGCGACTGACTGGCTTAAGCAACTAAAGCAATCGACGCACCTGCGACCGGCTTTAACCACAGACGTTAGCGATTGAGTTAGCCGCTTTCGGGGCACCATTTTTGCCCCGGGGCTCAATCCCACATCAGGCCGCCATCGACGTTCCAGGACTGGCCGGTGACATTCCTCGATTCATCCGATGCCAGGAAAACGGCCAGGTCGGCGATGTCCTCGGGTTCGTTGGAGCGTCTGAGGGGAATACTGGCATCCAGTGCGGCGATGATCTCCGCTTCCGATTTACCCGAGCTGGCCACCTTGCCGCGCATTACCTCGTAATAAAGGTCGGTACGCGTCACGCCGGGGCAAATCGCATTGACGTTGATATTATCCCTGGCTAAAGCCGACGCGCCGATCCGCGTCATGGCGATTGCCGCACCCTTTGAACCCGCATAGGCAATATTCGAAGTCGCTGGATAGCCCTTGCCGGCAATGGACGCAATGTTGACGATCCTGCCGCCGCCCTGCTCTTTCATCACCCGGGCGACACGCTGCATGCAGAAAAACAAGCCCTTGGTGTTGACGTTATGAATCCAGTCCCAGTCCTCTTCCGTCACCTCATAAAAGCCGAGGCTTTTGGTCACCGCGGCATTGTTAACCAGCACATCAATACGACCAAAACGGGCGCTGGTTTGTGCAACCAGCGCGTCAATATCGGCCAGACTGTTCATATCCGTCCTGATAAAAACCGCCGTTGCGCCAGTGGCGCTCAGCTCATCCGCCAGTCGCTTGCCGAGCACCTCGTCGATTTCGGCCAGCACTACTATTGCCCCTTCGCGTACATAATGACTCGCCACGGCCTTGCCGATGCCCCGCCCCGCACCGGTAACAATGGCCACCTTGTTGTCCAGCCTGCCCATACCCCGTCTCCCTTTGTTTGCGTTTCCGCGACTAATTTTAAGCCTATCAGTATAGCGAGCAGTTTCAAGGCTTGCCTTTAGCGGGCGATTATTGCTCCAATGAGTCACCAAATTAAGCATCGGTCATCCACCAGACCGATAACTCACGACTACAAACTACAGAGGCAATCATCATGAACAGAGGACACGCGATTGTTACCGGCGCCATCGGTGGGCTCGGCACCGCCATTACCAAACGACTTATTGCGGCGGGTATTCACGTTATCGGCACCGACCGGCGTGCTGAAGATGTCGATCCCTGGATCGACGAAAATCTGAGCATGGAAGAACGTGCCAAATTTACGTTTTACCCTCTGGATGTCACCAAAGAAGATCAGATAGCAACGCTCAGCGACAAGCTCGCCGCCGAAGGCATTCACGTTGCCTATCTCATCAACAATGCCGGTATCCAGGCCAACTCCAAACCCTGGGAGATGGATTCGAAAAGCTGGCATCGCGTCATGGCAGTGAATGCCGACGCAACGTTCTACATGACCCGCGCCTTTTGCAAGGCCATGGTTGACCAGGGCTTCGGCCGCATCGTTAACTTTGCCTCCATGTACGCTTATCACCCGGGCGAGGGGCAATCCCCCTACGCGGCGGCGAAAGCTGCTATTACAGGCTATACCCGCTCGGTTGCGTCCGATCTCGCCAAACACGGGGTCAACGTGAATGTCATCGCGCCCGGCATTATCTGGCACGAACGCCTGCGCGGCGTACTACCCCAGCAGGTGTTTGACGACATGCTAAAGCAAGTGCCGGCGGAGCGGGCGGGCAAGCCCGAGGAAATCGCCGGTGCCGTGGCGTTCTTCTGCTCGGAAGAGTCGTCCTACGTTACCGGCCAGACGCTCCACGTTAACGGCGGTTTATATTTGCCGGGGTAACGCTGCTCCCTTCCCAGCGCATTATCTAACAAGAAGTCATACGGGCAGGCGACCATGCAATCAACACGCACCCGCATTGATCGCTTTATTAGTCGGCAACTCGGTGTTAACCGCCGAGATGTTCGCTTAATGCTGGCCCAGGGTCGTGTAAAAGTGGATGGTTGCCTGGCCAGGGATATTCAGCAGCCCATCCACCAGTTTTCTCATATCACCTTTGATACGCGGGTTTTGCAGGCCAAAAAACCCCGTTATGTAATGATGCATAAACCGGCGGGCATAGTCAGCGCCACTAGGGACCATCGCCACACAACCGTCACCGAGTTACTGGACGATGCCGACCGTTGCAGCCTGCATATCGCTGGACGACTGGATTTCAACTCGTCGGGTTTATTACTGCTCACCAACGACGGTCAATGGTCGCGCTATCTTTCCGCACCAGAAAATAACCTCGTCAAGCTATACCGGGTTGAACTGGAACAGGCGCTCAGCGATGACTATATTCGTGCTTTTTCAGACGGTATGTACTTCGCCTATGAGGGTATCACTACCCGCCCCGCGAAGCTGAGGATTGTCAGTGATCACATTGCCGAAGTCAGTTTGACCGAAGGCCGTTATCATCAAATTAAAAGGATGTTTGGACGCTTTAATAACCGCGTTCTGCGGCTGCATCGTCTATCCATCGGCCAGCTAAGCCTTGACCCCCAACTAATACCCGGACAAAGCCGCGAACTCAGCAAGTGGGAGGTGGATAGCCTGGCTGGCGCAGCTATAACGAGCGGGCCGCTGTGCGGCGGCACAAAGAGGCACTACTGTAAACAGATCAACCCATCGCCGGTCTCTGCCAACGCTGTGCCTGCAGACGAGGCACTGACCGAAGGGGTAATGCTGCCAATGACACAGGCGCGGTGATAACCGGCATCGTGTAACTGTCGCAGACAACTGTCGACTGCCTCCGCAGGTACGCTGGCAAGCAGACCACCGGATGTTTGCGGGTCAAACAATAGAGGATAAACCGGGTCCTGGCTCCAGCGCTCCACTTCCGCAATGGCACGACGCAGGCGGATGTTTTGCGGTTGCAAACTACTGCTGATGCCCTGTTCAAAACACTCGAGGGCACCGTCCAGCGCAGGCACCTGCCGCAGGACAATGGTCGCGCCATGGCTCGATGGTACGAGTATTTCTAGCAGATGACCGAGCAAACCGAAACCGGTAATGTCGGTACAGGCACTGGCATGATGGTGATAAAAAATACGTCCAGCCTCACGGTTGGATTGCAGCATCGCTGCAGTGGCGGCCGCGATCCACACACCTCTGGCGCGCAGCTGGGCGTGGGCGGCAAACAGTGTCCCGGTGCCCAGGGCCTGACTCAGAATCAGACAATGTCCCAGTTGCGGCTGTTTTGTTTGCACTTGTCCTTCGGCGGCAAGGCCATTGACGGCAAAGCCTATGCTCAGTTCCGCACCTTCGCTGGTGTGACCGCCGATCAATGCGCAATTATTGTGATTAAGCACCGTCATCGCGCCACTCATCATCTGCCACAAATCTCTTTCAACAATAGTTTCCCCGGCATAAGGCAGAGTGGCGATTGCCAGGGCGCTGTGCGGCACAGCGTTCATCGCAAATAAATCACTGAGCGCATGTTCGGCGGACAGCTGGCCGAGTGTGTAGGGATCATCGACCAGTGCGCGAAAAATATCGACACTTTGCACCAGCAACTGGCCCGGGGGGATGCGTATTACACTGGCATCGTCTGGCGTTTGTAAACCGAGCACCACACCGTCATGATCAATGGGCTTGAGCCGCCTCATCACCCGATTCAATACCGCCGCGCCGACTTTGGCGCCACAGCCGCCGCAGCGCATGACAGGACTGGTAATATCGTCGCTGTACTGCTCACCACTGATCGCCGCGGACACCAGATCAGTATCAATACTCAGTATTCCTGACCGCATAGACAGCGCACTGAACATGCGCATAAAGCGGCGATCAATGCGATCTTTCCAACGCCACACCCAATGGCCGCTGAAACTGGGCAGGGCACTGCCCGGCCGACACCCAATGGCATAGTCTTCACCACAGGCAAGCAAGCTCAGAAACCTGGTTTGTGGGCGGAAAGATTTAAGCGGCCTGTGTAATAAAAAACGGCGTAAATTTGCAAAAAGCACTGGGCCCTGACGCACGGCAAAGACACCAGCCCGTGGACGGGGAAAATCGAGCTGCTGGGCGATGTCACCGGCGGCGAAAACAAAGTCGTGGCTGCTCGACTGTAGATGCTGGTTCACCACAACAAAGCCCTGGTCATCGATTGCCAGCCCCGTTTCCCCGGGCCAGAGCGCCGCGCTGGCGTTAGTGCACCAGAACAGGGTATCGAAAAACACCTGTTCGCCATTGCTCCCCTCCAGGGCATTGGCGTGAACACCATCAACGCGCGTGTTGGCGCTGACCTGAATCTGATGGCGGGCAAACAGCTCGGCAACTTCCTGCTGCACGCGTAGCGGATAGTTTTCCGGCAAACCCTCTCCCTGATGAATAAGTCGGAATGCCACCGGGCGCTTAATGGCCGGGTCACGAGTGAGCGCAAAATGCATGGCCAGAATAAGTTCCACGCCTGCCGCGCCACCACCAACAACGGCAATTTGATACGGTGTTGCATCCGCATGCCGATCTGCATCCTCAGCCACATCGCCGCGCAAGTGCTGACGCAATGCATACCAGCGTGGATAAAACTCAGCAATAGGCTTGACGGGCGTGGCAAAGTCAGCAGCGCCGGGGGTACGGAGGTCTGGACAAATGCCGGTGTTAATGGACAGCAAATCAAAAGCCAGCGGTGCGCGCTCGGCAAAACCAATTTCCTTTAACGTCAAATCAATGCCAGTGACGGCAGCCTGGATAAAGCGGGCGTTAGCAAAGCGACAGAGGCGAGCGAGATCGATATGGGTTTCTTCCAGGCCGTAGTGCTCAGCAATTAAACCGGGCAACATGCCGGAATAAGGCGTCAATACCTGTGGTGAAATAAGTGTAAGGCGAACGCCTGGCAGCGGTTTCATTGCCCACATTTTCAATACCAGCGCATGACTGTGGCCGCCACCGACGAGGACCAGGTCTTTATAGATAAGTGCTGACGTCTGCATGGGATATGCTCACCCCACCCAGGCGACAACACGGGACAGTGGCGTGGCGTCCCGGTGTGAAATTATCGAAAGCGTCAACAACTCAGCCCCTCGTGGGCTGGCGACGCTGAGAGAGACGGGCAGCGCTGCTAAGGCAGTCAATAACCGCACGGGTATTCTCCTTTCATAGTTAATCAGGTTTTAGAGTGCTGAATAAGGTGGTAAATAGAACCTTGTTCAGGGAAGCTCGCCTTTTAAGCGGACATTCGATAATCCTCCGCCCACTGGACAAGTTCTTCCCGCTCGCCGCGGAAAACCACGCGCCCCTGCCGCTGGCCCTGTTGGTAGTCGTACATCGGATCGTAATAATCGCTTAACAACAACTTAATTCCCGGTCTGAAACCACCGGTTTCGTTGTGCTTCTGCAGACAATCTAGCGCTTCACCAAATACTCCGTGCAATTGCTTAAAGCGCTCGTCCCCCAGACGCCGCCGGATACGGGTCAGGCTGCCGAGAATTTGCTCGCGAAAGTGCACCGGGCCCTCCGTGTCACCAAATTGCGCCAGATATTGTGGGTATGCGTCGGTAATATAGTCAGCCAGAACAATGTCGATACGCTCATTGAGGGGCGTTTCAAGTACCGCCATCGGTGCTTGCTTCATGACGCCGAGGACATTCATTGGCAGGTTGACACCGCCAATCATACGGCCCTCATCCTCTACAAAAATCGGCAGCTGATGCTGGTGACGCTGCTTCATAACGCCGATGCTCAGGCTGTTCTCGAAATCGATTTGCGTCGGTTGGGGCTGCAACTGGCGGCCAAAGGCCGAACCACGATGTCTGGCTAATCCCTCCAGGTCAATGGCGCGGGACAAGTGCTGTATGGTCAGGGTCTTGCCAGCTCCCGTCCGCCCCGCCACCAGCACCAGGGGAATGGTTGAGCAGTGTCGGTCTAGCTCATCAATCAAAAAGCGACGCATGGCCTTGTAACCGCCCGTCACGAGCGGATAGCCAACGCCAGCCTCGCGCACCAGCTGCTGACTCAGGCGCGACCGCAAACCACCGCGAAAACAATAAAGATAACCCTCGGGGTGAGCCTTTATAAAAGCCTGCCAGGCAGCGATTCGCGCTGCACGAATCGTCGGCGTGGCGAGTTGCCAACCAAGCTCAATGGCGGCGTCCTGGCCCTTTTGCTTATAACAGGTGCCCACCGCTTCGCGCTGCATGTCGTCCAGCAGCGGGATATTCTCGCTACAGGGAAAGGCGCCCTTATTGAATTCCACGGGCGCACGCACATCCATCAACGGTATGTCGTTGAGGAAAAGTTCGCGGTATTGGTCAGTATCCAGCCGTGGCGTCATCGCGGGGGATTCTACCCCAGGACTCTGTGACCACAAAAAGAAAAGGCCGTCACCCGAAAGCGATCATCGAGAAATTAGCGTCGTCCAGAGCGCAGCCGACCCAATCAAACCGGTCTAAGTCAAACCGATCTAAGTCAGACAACGAACAGGTCCATAAACTCGTTTACTGACGTTTGCTCGAGCCGCAGTTGCTCCTTGCAAAGACTAAAAATTTCAGCGCAACGCCCCGGATTAAATCGGGTAGCCATATTACGTTTGAACTTTTGCTCCAGAAGGGGGATACCCTCGTCACGACGCCTACGGTGACCAGGCGGATATTCCACAACGACTTTTTCAGTGCAGGCGCCATCTTTAAAAAAAACCTGGATCGCATTGGCGATGGAACGCTTCTCCGGATCGCGGTATTCCGCCGAATAACGCCGGTCTTCGACCACCTCCATTTTATTGCGCAATTCGTCAATTAGCGGGTTAGCTGCGTGAAAACTGTCTGCATAGTGGTCCGCCACCAGATCACCGAAAATTAGCGGTACGGCAATCATGTATTGAATGCAATGGTCTCGGTCAGCGGGGTTAGCCAGCGGCCCTACTTTGGAGATAATGCGAATCGCCGACTCATGAGTGGTGATAACAATTTTCTCGATCTCTGCCAGGCGATCCTGCACCTGCGGGTGCAAAATCACCGCACATTCGCACGCCGTTTGCGCATGAAATTCCGCCGGGAAGGAAACCTTGAAGAGTATGTTTTCCATCACGTAAGTGCCGTAATCTCGCGCCAATTTAAACTGCCGATCTTCCGGCACCTTGAGCTTCAAATCCGCGCAGGTATGGCTAAATGCGACATCGTAAAAGCCCCACTGTTGCGCGGTGAGCACGCTCGGAATACCCATCTCGCCGCGCATAGCCATATCTGCCAATCGCACAGCACGCGATGTCGCATCCCCCGCCGCCCAGGATTTACGCGAACCCGCATTGGGCGCCTGGCGATAGGTACGTAACGCCGAACCATCAACCCATGCCTGAGACACGGCAGCCATAATTTGTTCGCGCTGCCCGCCCATCAATTTGCAGACGACGGCAGAAGAGGCGACACGGACCAACAGCACATGGCACAAACCAACGCGGTTAAAACTGTTTTCCAGCGCTATTACACCCTGAATTTCATGGGCCATGATCATCGCTTCCAGCACGGTTTTCATGGTCAGCACAGCTTTGCCCTGGGCCAGATGACGCTGGGAAATATAGTCGCAAATAGCCAGAATGCCGCCGAGGTTATCTGAAGGATGGCCCCACTCCGCCGCCAGCCAGGTATCGTTATAGTCGAGCCAACGGATGGTACAGCCAATATCCCAGGCTGCTTTAACGGGATCCAGACAAAAAGAGGTGCCCGGCACCCTCGCGCCATTCGGCACCACAGTGCCCTCGACAATGGGGCCAAGGTGTTTGGTGCATTCCGGAAAACCCAGTGCCAGGAGGCCGCAACCCAGGGTATCCATCAGGCAATAGCGCGCGGTGTTCATGGCTTCGGCAGAAGCTATTTTGTAATTCAGTACATAATCGGCGATGTCCTGAATGACCTGGTCGTAGGCCGGGCGGATGTTCAAATCTGCATTCAAGCTGACATTCGACTCACGGTCGACAATCATGCCGCAATCTCCCTCGCAACAAGCGGTGCCAGCACATACCTCTGACGGACTCCGCCTGTAAGTTATATCTTGAACTTGAGCCGCGGATTCTACCGCCCAGGCTGCGGAAAACAATGCGTGGCTGGGGGTCCACTGCCCCCGGCGCGAAGCCGATGAACGATCATCCTATAATGTCACAACATCAGGTGGCAGTGTAGTTGGCACTGAGAAAGGGTTGGCCACTACGTATTGAACTCAACACAAGCTTGGCGGCGTGGGTGGTTAGGTATTTTTATCCTCCACTTAGTTTCGATAACCACCCAATACCGGCGCCTTACGCAATTATAGTTGCGGCGAAGTGCCGCCCTGGGCCTTAGCGAGGTGTCCCCACTCTGCCGCGAAATCCTGTTGCAAAATCAACCTGGCCTGAAAATCGCCTACTTCCATTATTTGATAGAACAATAATTAAGCGAAGGACCGCTGTTACCCAGCAGTCCTGCGGCTCACTAGACGTAAAACATGTCGGCATAGCTACCCAAATCGAAGGCGAAGCTGGGCAAAGGCACAATATCAATAGAGGTGCTTGCTAAAGTATCGCTATAAGGGAAAGCAGGCCCTAAATGGTACTCAGGGTCGTCAAAAACCGGTACGGAAACCGAAGCATAGACATCGAGTAAATCTAGGGAGTGAGCTAACTCGAGCGTGAGCAGCAAATTACTCGAAAAGGTCGCATCGGGTGTCAGGATCAAATCAAAGTCCAGATTGCCATCTTGATTGAAATCATGGCTACTGGCATCTAGCACATTAAAATCGTCACCCAGGACAAAGTTGTACTCGTACCCATCCTCAAATACCAAGGTGCCATTTAAATTGCCGAAGGAAAGGTCGAAGTCCTGCCCTACCCCCATCGCCCCGCTAATCACATAGTTCAACAAGTCGTAACCAACCGTAACGGGACCAAAGTCAACACTATCGCCAAAGGGGTTTACCGGTAAACCCAGCAAAGTCGCAACGATTTGGTCAATATCAGCATTCAGCGTCAAAAAGTTATCAGAGCCACTGGACTCAAGGTGATCGCCAACAACACTGCTTTCCGTCGTAAAATGGGGTATTTCCGCGGTAAGGTACAAACTACCATCCGGTGTAAGGTCGATATTTAGCGCAGAGTCGCCCTCCAGGCCAAAGAGGTTTAATGAATCGCCATCAAACTCCATCAGCCTCACTGTCTCATCGAACCCAAAGTCAACATCAGTAGAACCCTTATAGCCAAACCCATCGATTGCAGGAAAAATGGTTACTCCGCCAACTACCACAGCATCTGTGCCCGCAATAGTGAGATCAATCCCAAATTCCACATCACTTTGCAGTTGCGCTATCAGATCAAGGGTATAGGTTAGCAGCGGGCTCTGTGTTGAAAACGCACTGTCGCCGAGCTTAACGAAGGCGGCAGTCTCGAAGCGTAACCAGTCGGTGGTTTCATTATACAGGGTCTGAATATCCACGGAGTACGGCACACTGGCATCGACGTCACCACTGCCAATGTTCAACGTTGACTGTAATCCGAATTTGTAATCAAAATCGTAGGAGGCATAAAACACATCACCCAGCTTGCCGTCTTTATGGCCATCGACACCGAGGAAACGATCATCACTGAAGCTCCAGGCGTCACCGGGGCCCCACATACTTTGGCCCTCTACCGCAAAAAGAGGATCAAAATGGTTGAGGTTTTCGTCATAGACAATGGCAACTGTCTCGATAGCAACTTCTTCGTCACCATTGCTAAGCTCTTTGGAAACGGCGGTTATACCTAACTCAAAATTGGTATCCAGATAGCGTGGCAGCGTTAACACAAAGTCGTGAGTAATTTGATCGGGTTGTTCAACCGGGTTGTAGATACTCGTGCTAACAAGAACTCCTTTGGGAATCCCGCTCAGCTCAATGCGGTCAATATATTCAGAGCTATCGGCGTCCGTTTGTGCTGTGCTAACTCGAACAACGATCTGATTAACTGTACTACCCGCAAGAATTTCATAGGACAAATCGGGGATATCGGCAACTGCTTCAATATTTATCGTTACCTCAGCAAAGTCAGTTCCGCCGTTATTGTCATTAACCAGGTAATAAAAACGGTCGGTGCCACTGTAATCTTCATCGGGGGTATAGAGCACCGCATCCCCGACAAGGTCGTCCTCATCATCACCATCCACAATCTCTATCGTGCCGTGGGCGGGGCCTTCTATCTCAACAATAGTCAGCGTATCGCCATCAGCATCCGTATCATTAGCGAGGAGGTGGAAAAGCGAACCTACGGGAATAGTCGAGGGTGTATCCAGGCCATCCACGCTTTCTTCGAATATATTGTAAATATCCGCAACCGCATCAGGTGCTGCAGGCGCTACCACTGTCAGCTTCGAGGAATCTTTGGCAGATCCGTTAATTCTGGCACCAAAGTCGACATTCGCAATATCGTCCAACGACAGGACAGTGGATTCATGAGAGAGCGTGAATGTAGTCGATTTAATATTGTCTTTCGCCACGCCTGGTGTACCAAACTGAAGACCGACGTCAAAGGGCTGAGCGACACCGGATATATTGGCTCCTTTGCCCAAATTACTGACATTCCCCGTATTAAAACCAGTGATATCGTCACCTTCGTAAGTCAACCCTGTCAACTGGGCTGTAGAATTCAGGTTAAAGAAGAGGGCTCTGAGATCACCGGTGTGGCCCGGTCCATCAAGAACGGTCAGTGTAAACACAAGGGATCCATCGACTTCAGTTACAACAACTTTAATGCCAGATGATTTGCCTACGCCGGGAATAATAAATTCGATTTCTCGAACAAAATTATTTGCCATGATTATATTTCCTGTGTACATGAAAGACGGCACTTTGCAATGCCAATAACAGTCGCAACTTATAGCTATTTTTCCCCTGCTCGGTCATACAGACGGCCTTTGGTGAAAACTACTAGGCAGGTGCACCGGCAACCAATTCTTACACGAGGTCAACATTTTCAGGGTATGGTTTTGCGACCCGCGTCACAGTACAGGATGATCACCAGGGGGCTGATCGTTTCATGGATAAACGGTCTCTGTTGGCGACAGATGGTTCTAAGGCTCGCCAAAAAGATCCATCATAAGGCTTTCTCCAGTAACGTCTGTCATCGTCATGTCTAATCTGCAATAATCAAATCGCTCTTGGTCAAACACCGTCCCACACTTTGCGCTGCTTAGGTCATGTCCCACAAGCTCACGTGACGACTGAACAAAGAGTGCGTTACCCTTATTTAACGGCGTGGCTAATATGCTTCAAACAACCCACAACCAATTTGACGCTGCCATTCCTCCCCCGTAGCTACATACCATAAATTGACGACGAGAGACTCCATTCAAAGCTCAACAATCAATTTCTATTCAATACCGAAGGATACTGCCCGCAGCAGTTGCCACTATCACATTTTTGTGATTGACGACAATAGAGCGCTGTGCCCTCGCGATCTATAGTTCTACCAGTAACAACGTAAAATTCGCAGAGAGTTTGCGGAGCTTTTTATACTGACCATGGCCACTGCAAGAGCAGCCTATATCGAGGATTACCTTCGGCAGACGCAAAAGCAACTGGTGGCAGCCAGCAAGAACACCGAGCAATAGCAGCAGGAATACCGCAAACAGTTGCAGAGATTTGGCATTGCGATAGAAAATCTATTTACTCGATGGAAGCTCAGTAAATCTGAGACTGAAATTGACTTTCTGATGTTCAATAGACTTAGTCACTAAGAAGCGGCCCCGACTCCTCAAACCAGCAAGCTGGATGATTCAGAAGCCAACTCGGACCGAGGTAACTGGAACGTCAACGCTTACTAGTCGGAGCGCTGCGAATCCAGTGATCGCTCATCCATCCGTCCCGCCGCTAGAAGGGGCACGGACACTTACCCATGATTCTCGCGCCGGACACCGGATGATCAAACTCCAGCGTAACCGCGTGCAACAGCAGCCGACTGGCTCTCGCGTGTGTCTGGCGCGAGCCGTACAGATCGCACCCTAAAATCGGGTGCCCTATTTCACGACTGTGTATGCGTAACTGGTGCGTGCGGCCAGTCTCTGGCGTAAACAAAACCCGTGTCCTCGTGTGATTAGCGACGCGCTCTAACACCTGATAACGCGTGACAGCAGACTTACCGTTTTCATAGCAAATCTTTTGCAAGGGAAAATTTGGCTTATCTTTGGCGACAGGCTTATCTATAAACCCCGAATCACAGGCCAGCGAGCCATCCAGTACACTCTCATAGGTTTTAACAACGGTGCGGCTTTGAAACTGTTTAGTAAGGTGGGCATTCACCGGCTTGCTCAAGGCCAGCACCATAATCCCGGATGTGCCAAAATCCAGACGATGCACCAACGTTGCAGTGGCAAATCGTTGCACCAAACGAAAATGCACAGAATCCCTGTTTAAGGGATTCTTGCCCGACAAGCTCAACAGGCCGCTCGGTTTATTAACAAGCAGGATATGCTCATCATGAAACAGCACTTCAATTTGCTCGCGGCAGACGGGTGCTACAAAGGTGTCCACAGGAGGGTTCATGCTAGCGCCCGTTAACCAATGCCACATTCCTTCTCGAATAGCTCGAGGCTTTGTAGTGCCGTATTTAGTACTTAACACTTTATAACACGGCGACCGCACAATTTTGCCACAATAGCGAAAGGCAAACATTGATCTGCGCGACAAGGCAGCCCGATGTCGCAGAGCCAGTGCCTCAGTACCGACGTCGTAGAACCGATGTTTCAGAACTGATGTTTCAGCCGCTCGTCAACTCCACCTAAGGACCAGCCATTGCTAAGCTACCGCCACTCATTTCATGCTGGAAACTTTGCCGATGTGCTCAAGCATGTTGTGCTTATCGAAATTCTTGAGCACTTAACTAAAAAAGACAGCGCTTTTGACTACATCGACACTCATGCGGGCGCAGGACTCTACAACCTGCATGCCGAACATGCGGCCAAACTAGGCGAATACAAAAAAGGTATTGGCAAACTCAGCGAAACTGACTGGCCAGAGCTGGCACGCTATTTCAAAATTATCAGCGAACATAATAAACTAGGCGGACTGACATTCTATCCAGGCTCCCCGCTGATCGCCACGCATTTTCTACGCAGGCAGGATCGTGCATGGCTGTTCGAACTACATCCAAAAGATTTCTACTTACTTGACAAAAACATGGCCGCAAACCGGCACATCAGAATCAGCAATGATGATGGCTTTAAAAGCGCGCTTGCCCTGTTACCGCCAGCGTCGCGCAGGGGCCTGGTGTTCATCGACCCGCCCTATGAAGTTAAAACCGATTATGCCCAGGTTCCTGAAACAGTCATCAAAGCCTATAAGAAATTTGCTACCGGTATCTATGCCATCTGGTACCCGGTGGTAGATCGGCAGTACATTGAGCAACTGGAGAAAAAGTTGGTCAAAAGCGGCATAAAAAACATTCAGCGCTTTGAGTTGGGCATCGCCGGGGATGTGCGCGGTAGCGGGATGACCGCCACCGGAATGATTGTTATCAATCCCCCGTGGCGGCTGATGGAAAAAATGTCCCTGCTGCTGCCGCGGTTAGTCGCCGCACTCGGCAACAGTAACGACGCCTTCTTCAAAAGCGACATTCTGGTCAGTGAATAAACAGCCGCAAGCCTTACTTAAGCAGCCATAATTCCCCCATCCACCGGCATCGCGTGACCGGTCACAAAGGACGCCTGGTCGGAACACAACCACACAGCGGTCGCGGCAATTTCGCTGGGTAGCCCCATGCGCCCTACCGGTTGCCAGTTGGCGACGCGGACTTTGGCGTCCGTCGTACCGCCGGTTAAACGCTCAACCATAGGCGTTTCAATAACCCCTGGGCAGACAGCGTTGACGCGAATATCTTTTTTAGCAAACTCCAGAGCCGCCGTTTTGGTAAGCCCGACCACGCCGTGCTTCGCCGCTACATAGGCAGGCGAACCCTTGACGCCGACCAACCCAGCTACCGACGCAGTATTGACGATGGCACCACTGCTGCCCTGCGCCAGGAACTGCAATATTTCATATTTCATACACAACCAGACGCCTTTCAGATTGATCTGATAATTCAGATCAAAGTTCTCTTCGGTGCAGTTGATGGTGGTGGCCGCATCCCCCTCGATACCCGCATTGTTATAGGCGCAATCGAGTCGACCATAAGTGTCGACCACCGCTTTAATCAACGCTTCCACCTGCGCCGCCTGCGAGACGTCGCATCTGACGAAAGTCGCATCACCCCCGGTCTCCCTGATCAAGCGAACCGTTTCATCGCCGCCCTCAACATTAATATCAGATACCACAACTTTCGCCCCTTCCTGAGCAAACTTCAGGGCGGAAGCCCGTCCAATCCCTGAACCAGAACCTGTTACCAGCGCTACTTTCCCCGCCACTATGCCACTCATTTTTATTTACCTTCCGTCATTAACTCATTAATTTTATAACCGTGTACGCACCCATAAGCAGCTTAGCGCAAAGCATCTTCCAGCAATTGCAACGCAGCTTGAGTAAACGCCCACATATTCGCCACGCGATTATCCTGCCCGGTCTCAATGATCAGGGATTCTTCTATATCAGGCCCGACCACGGCAATACAGCTAAGTCCGGCAGGGTCGCCGTAGCGGGTACCTGTCGGGCCCGCCGCGCCGATTTCGCCAATACCCCAGTCCGTGTCGAGCTGAGCCCGTGTCGTCCTCGCCAGGTGCAGCGCAGTTGCCTCGCTCAATGGCCTGCTACCGGCAATATCGATAGACGAGTGAAGCAGGGCTGTCCAGGCCTGGCGCGTGTAAACGACGCTACCCGCACGAAAATAATTAGACGCGCCGGGGATGGCCAGCAAGGCAGCCGAAATCAGCCCCCCCGTAGACGATTCGGCCACAGCAACCGTCTGATGCTTACGCGCTAATAACTGGCCAACATTTTTGCCAAGTTCATCTAATGCTGGCGGGCTGCTGACAGGTGTATTGCTCATGTTTATCCCCTCTATTTGTTGATCGCAAAAATGACGCCGACTGCTAACTGTACTCGGGTTCTATTTTTAAAGTTCTGCCAGGTATTCTACCGCTGAAAATTGCTAACGTTTCTGTATGCCAGTAATGCCACGCAGCTTCTAAACTGGATAACTCTCGCTTACAAATGAGGGGCGATGTCGTCCTGAATGCGGGCCATTAACGCGCGATTTAACGCTATGTCCGGGCTATTGGCGTCAAAGATAATATGCGTTGCGCCGGCCTGCTTGTACGCTCGCAACATTTCGATCAACTCTGGGACAGTACCTTTTAAGGTACGCCGCTCGGCCGGCGGCCGGTCCCACGGAGTATCGGTAATCTCCAGGGTGGTGCGCAGGGCCACCGGTATTTGTGGCGAGCGGCCTGCTGCTACCAGTTCGGCTTGCAGCTCCGGCAACGCGGCTGCCAGTTCTGCCGGCGATAAGGCCAGCGGATGCCAGCCCGCGCCATAGCGAATAAGCCGCTGCTTTGCGGCAGCACTGTTGCCACCAATCCAGACAGGTGGTCCATCCTTCGCCACTGGCCGGGGCGAAAACAGGTGGCCGGAGAACGAATAATGTTGCCCGGAAAATGCCGGCAAGTCCTGAGTCCACAACGCATTCATCGCACCCAGGCACTCATTGGCAATGTCACCTCGTCGGGTAAACGACACCCCCAGCGCATCGTACTCATCCCGAGTAATACCCACGCCAACGCCTAAAATAACGCGCCCCCCGGAAAACTGGTCAAGACTGGCGATGGTTTTGGCCAACCTGACCGGATGATGCCAGGGCAGTACCAGCACAGATGTGCCCAGCCTTACCACGGTGGTCGCTGCCGCCACCGCGGTAAGTACCGTCAACGCCTCATGATAGGGTCGATTACCGAGGCGTTTCGCCACATAAGCCGTATTGAACAGATGCTCGCTCACCCATACCGAATGGAAAGCCAGACGCTCGGCGTCACAGGCCAGCGCGACCAGGTCGGAGATTTCTTCAACACCCTGATTGTTGGGAAGACTAAAACCCAGCTTCATCGCCGCTCCATTGTTGCTTTGTCATGGCCCGACTTATTGGTCGAAGTTGATAACACCCCGCGCCACTTTGCCATCACGCAATTTCTGAATAGCGGTATTAATTTCATCAAGTTTAAAACGTTCGCTAATCATTTCATCGAGCTTGAGGCGGCCACTCATGTAGAACTCGACATAGCGCGGCATGTCGATGCGAAAGCGGTTTGAACCCATCATTGAACCAATAACACGTTTTTGGGAGAGCACAATATCGAGGCCCGGGAACTCCACATTGGTGCCGGCCGGTACGACACCGACCATCACCGCCGTCCCGCCCCGCCGCGCCATGGCATAGGCCTGCTCGACGGTCTGTTTAATACCTATCGCCTCAAACGCGTAATCCACACCACCCGAAGTCAGCTCCTGTACGGCTTCCACGGCATTGGTTTCCATACCATTAACGGTGTCGGTTGCGCCCACTTTACGAGCCAGCTCGAGCTTCCACGGCATGGTGTCCACGGCAATAATGCGGTTGGCGCCAGCGATGCGACAGCCCTGAATAATGGATAACCCGACACCGCCACAGCCGATCACCACGACCGATTCGCCGGGCGCAACCCTGGCTGTGTTAATCGCAGCCCCCAGCCCGGTGGTCACGCCACAGCCGATCAGGGCAGCACGATCGAGTGGCATGTCGTCGCGAATTTTCACGAGGCCATTAGCATGGATGAGCATCTGCTCGGCAAAGGAAGAAAGGTTGGCAAATTGGCGAATTAGACCACTACCACTGGAGAGACGTGGTTCCTCGTCTTTACCTCGGTTCAACTCCGCCTGGCCACTGCACAGATAGCCCCGCCCTTCCAGACAGAAATCGCAGTGACTACAGAAAGCTGAGGGGCAGCCAATAACATGATCACCCGGTTTAAATTCGGTGACGTCCGGCCCCACCTGCTCAACGATTCCGGCCGGTTCGTGCCCCAAAATTGTCGGCGTGGGCATTGGCAACAGGCCGTCAATAACATGGAGGTCGCTGTGGCAGATGCCGCTGGCAGCCGTACGCACCAGCACTTCGCGACCTTTGGGTTTACTGATGGATACATTTTCGATAGTCAGGGGTTGTTTGAACTCTCGTAGCACTGCCGCTTTCATGGTGGCCTCCGTGGGCATTTGTTATCTGTCTAATCAGCAGACTAGCTGAACTCCAGGGTCTCCACAATCGGCGCCAGAGTATCGGCGCCTTTATATTGCATGTGCGGTCGCCTGTGAGCGCTGCACGCGGCGTCGACATCCATGCAAGCCGACGGCGATCAGCGGGCCAGCGGAACTGGTTCACACTTTTAAAATTCGGCACATCAAATACCCGCCTGGATGTTGCTAGAAACTTTGTTAGTCAGTACGTTACGCGACTATTCGATTACTTTAGGTTCAGTCGAAATTTCATGCCACCATCACCGTCACCGTCAACTAAGGGCTAAGGTAAAGTAATGCAGTTTATCGATTTGCTAAAAATGATCGTTGACCGTGATGGATCTGATTTATATCTCTCTACCGGCGCGCCAGCGAGCATGAAAGTTCAGGGCCAGCTCACCGCCGTCACCGAGAAAACCTATGGCAAGGGCGAGGTCAAAGCCATAGCTTATTCCATCATGGACGCTGAACAAGCGGCTGAATTTGAAAGAAAGCCAGAAATGAATCTAGCGATTTCTGAGTCGGGAATCGGACGTTTTCGGGTAAATATTTTCAAGCAACGCAACGAAGTCGCGATGGTAATCCGGGCCATCAAAACCGATATACCGAATTATCTGGATCTGGGTTTACCCGATATCCTGCCCCAGCTGGTTATGCAGAAGCGTGGCCTGGTGTTATTCGTCGGCGGTACCGGGTCCGGCAAGTCGACCTCACTGGCGTCGCTCATCGATTATCGCAACACCAATACCGCTGGGCACATCATTACCATCGAAGACCCCATCGAGTTTATCCACCACCACAAGAAGAGCATTGTGAACCAGCGCGAGGTAGGCGTTGATACTGACACCTACGAAGACGCCTTGCAAAACACACTACGCCAGGCACCCGATGTGATCCTGATTGGCGAGATTCGCAGCCGGGAAACCATGGAGCATGCACTGGCGTTTGCGGAAACCGGCCACCTGTGTCTGTCGACCCTCCATGCCAACAACGCCAACCAGGCGCTGGATCGGATTATTAACTTCTTCCCTGAAGACCGGCACAAACAACTCTACCTCGATTTATCGCTGAATATGCGAGGTATCATTTCGCAACGCCTGATCCCGACGGTGGACAACAAGCGCGCCGCCGCCATTGAGATATTACTGGGCACCCCCCGAGTCTGTGACCTCATCAAGAATGGTAAGGTCGACGAAATCAAGGAGGTCATGACAAAATCCCAGAACCTGGGCATGCAAACCTTTGACTCAGCCCTTTTTAAACTCTACGACGAAGGCAAGGTCACCCTCGAAGAAGCGCTGCAAAACGCCGACTCAAGAAACAACCTGCGCCTACAGATCCAGTTAAAGCAGGGTGTGCCTGGCGCGGCCGCTGAAGCGGAGGCCAACGCGGAAGCCAGCGCTGAGGCCAGCTCAGAAACAAAAGCAGAAACAAAAGCTCCGGCGCCGGCAAACCCCGAGGCGAAGCCAGACAAACAGCAAGAGGCTACAAAACCAGCCGATTCGAAGCCAGGTGCACAGCAACATCGCGAGGGCGCGGCAATCGCTTCCTCCGGATTGACGCTGTCGCTGGAGCCTATCGAAGAAAAGACCAAAGACGCGGCACCTGAAAAACCCGTGTCGACCAATCCGTATGGGTAGAACCGAGCGCCCCACCGGCGCATCTTAGACTATGCCTCGAGCGAAATTTCGTTAACTCAATACAGCTTGATCATGGCGCCAGCACAAAGTGCACTTGGCGCGCTCAACGGACGACCAGTGCCGTCCCAGAAAATTCAATACCCTGCCAACCATGGCGCATAAACGCACGAATATTGGCGTGATCGTCACCATTGGGCGCGGCCAGAACATCGCGGTAATACTGCCCAAAACATGCCAGCGTTTGCGGTTCTGAAAGGCCCTGTAACTTGCCAAAGGCAAATATCCGGCAGGATCCGGCATTAGTGCCGGCGGCATTCAAAATGGTATCCTTACCCAGACCATTGCTAAACGCCGTTTCCGTATAGGTGTAGTACCGGTCAATCACAGCCATTACATCCGCAAACGCCAGGCGCTCTGGCTGGTGCTTAATTAACTTAATGAGTTCGTCCAGGGTCATATTTGTATATCCAGTCTGTCCAGCGGGCGTGCCAAACGGCGAGGACGGAACGGGATTGTGCCGTCCCGTAGGGTGTCTGCCGCACGCTAAACACTGCCAAAACGGCAAGTTTAGTGTCTAAAATAAAAGGAATATATACACCTGCTGAGCAGAACGCAGGAAATAGCCGAGTAAGCTAAAGAGCTGTACCGGAATTTAGATTTTTATATCAATAATCGTCGCGGCCATCTCGCCGGCAGTTTTTATCACCATGGCCGACGCTTTAACCCCCAGCTCGTGTTTTTTCAGATCCACCAGGGCCCCGACAACGTCGGCTAGCTCGCCACCGTCTGCCTGCGTATTTAGAGAGGCGATGTCATGGGCAGCTCTCTCGATGCCCTTAAGGGATTTACTGACGCCGCTGACGCCAGCACTGAAAGCGGAGCTATTAATTTCCATAAAATATCTCGTTAAACTCACTGCGACGCCATTAACAGCGCCAAAATAACACTAAAATTACCTGAACACCGTGATCCTGCTCACACCAGGCAAGCTAAGCCCGACGTCCACTATACGCCTAAGGTCTAGAGTTTAAGATATATAGCGTTTACCTTTATTGAGCGCTAGAGCACTGGAGCAAGACGCAAGCCCATAGCTTCGACTACACTGGCAACAACGTCAATCACCGCCGTCAGACTGCGCTGCTAACGTCAAAATGGGCCGATCTCCCTGACACAAAACTCTGAAAACCTGCGAGCACGCTATTAGCTATGACTTCCCGGCCAACAGATCCATTGCATTACCTGACCATTACCGAGGCAGCCAGCCGCATACGCGCCAGGCAAACCAGCTCACTTGAGCTGACCAGACACACCCTCGACCGTATCAGCGCCCTCGACCCAGACCTGCGCGCCTACGCCACCGTTATGCGCAATACCGCCCTGACCAGCGCCGAGCGCGCCGACAAGGAAATAGCCTCCGGCACTGATCGCGGTCCACTGCACGGTATTCCAGTCGCCGTAAAAGATTTATGTTTTACCCGTGGCGTGCCAACCATGGGCGGCATGGCCGTCTATGCCAACCACGTGCCCGAGTACGACGCAACGGTGGTACGCAGACTTGCCGACGCTGGTGCCGTTCTTATGGGCAAGCTTAACCTCACCGAAGGCGCGATGATCGGCTACCACCGCGACTTTGCCATCCCCGCAAACCCCTGGGATCGCACGGTCTGGGCCGGTGCTTCGTCCAGCGGTTCCGGGGTCGCCAGCGCCGCGGGTTTAGCTTTTGCAACATTGGGCAGCGACACTGGCGGTTCTATTCGCTTTCCGGCCGCAGCCTGTGGTGTGGTCGGTCTCAAACCCACCTGGGGCCGGGTCAGTCGCCACGGGGTGATACCCCTGGCAGAATCCCTGGATCACATCGGCCCGCTCGCGCGCTGTACCGCAGACGCCGCCATGATGTTCGAAGCCATCGCCGGCTACGATGCCAACGACACCACTAGTCTGCGGTCACCGGTAGCGAAAATCAGTGACCATATCGCCGACGGTATCGCCGGTGTGCGTATGGGTATCGACAGAAAACATATCGAGGATCACTGCGATCCCGTGATCGCTAAGGCAGTGCTGGAAAATGCCGACATTTTTGCCGCGCTCGGCGCCAGGCTTATCGATGTTCAGCTACCCAACATCGACCCCTATGTGTCGGCCTGGTCAGATATCTGCTGCGCCGAAGCCGCCCTCGCCCATCAGCACACCTTCCCGTCCCGAAGCGACGATTATGGCCCCTGGTTCCGCGGCTGGCTGCAGCGGGGCAACAGTCTGTCGGCCGTGGACTATGCGCGAGCCCACCTTATGCGGCTGGCTTGCGCTGGCGAATATCGAAAACTCCAGGAAAATATTGACCTGTTGTTAATACCTGCGATGGCCAAGTTGCCGCCAGTTTATGACCCTCAGGATCTGTATGGCGCTATGGAGAACTTTGATTTACGGATGACTGCCTATACCGCGGTATTCGATTTTACTGGCGCACCGACGCTTACCCTGCCCTGCGGCTGTTCTGACGGCGGCCTGCCGTTGTCGCTGCAGCTGGTGGCCCGGCACGAACAGGAGTTGCTCTTGTGTCAGGCGGGCAATGCCTACGAAGGGGTCACTGACTGGCACGCGCGTCATCCGCCGCTGTAGCCTGATTACCACGAGAAACCGGTACCCAGCGAGCCGTTTCGCAAAACGGCACCGGGCACTTTGAACAACGGAAAAACCCCTACATTGCCAGCGTTTTTTTGCTCAGCGCAATAAAATAGTCGATGCTTTCCGGGTTGCGCATGGCGTCCCGGTTGACAGATTTTTCGATAGCAAAGCCCATCAGGATTTTTTTCACCGGGGTTTCCAGCTTTTTGCCGGTCATCGTGTAGGGCACCTCATCGATCTGCAGCACCTCGTCCGGCACATGGCGCGGCGTGAAGTTTTCACGCAATGACTGCCTGATTTGGCCGATGATTTCGTCGTTTAGTGTCAAACCCGGCTGCAACTGCACAAACAGCGGCATATAGTGGCGGCCACCAGAAAGCTCAAGGCTGACCACCAGACTGTCAGCCACCGCCGCAACCTTTTCGACGCCACGATAAACCTCACTGGTGCCGATGCGAATACCACCCCGGTTCAGTGTCGAATCGGAGCGTCCCATGATTTGTACTGTGCCCTGAGCCGATAGACGCATCCAGTCACCGTGGCGCCACCCGCCCGGATAATCTTCGAAATAGCTTTCCCGGTAGCGTTGATCGCCCTCGTCATTCCAGAAATAAATCGGCATCGACGGCATCGGCTCGGTAATTACCATTTCGCCGACCTCATCGACCAGGGCCTGACCTGCATCGTCGAGAGCGCGCACATCGACACCGAGCATGCGACATTGAATCTCTCCGGCGTAGACCGGCAACAACGGCGAACTGCCGACAAAAGCCGAGGCGATGTCGGTACCACCACTGATGGATATCAACCAGACGTCTGTCTTGATCGCCGCATATACCCAGTCGAAACCCTCTTCCGGCAGGGGTGAGCCGGTCGAGCCAACGGACTTCAAGGCACTCAGATCAAAAGCCTTACCGGGCGTCATACCCTCTTTCATGCAGGCGATGTAATAGGCCGCACCACCGCCAAACTGGTTCAACTGGGCGCGTTCAGCCAGCGACCACAGGCGGTCCGTGCGCGGATATGCCGGGTTGCCGTCGTAAATCACCAGCACCGCGCCAGCCAGCATTGAGGCAATACCAATATTCCACATCACCCAACCGGTGGTGGAAAACCAGAAGAAGCGATCACCCGGTTTGATATCGCAATGCAGCCCCATGTGTTTGTAGTGTTCGAGCAAGATGCCACCGTGACCGTGGGTAATGGCCTTGGGAATACCGGTGGTTCCCGAGGAATACAGGGTCCAGATGGGATGATCAAAAGGCACCTGGGCAAATTCAATGGTGGTCGTCTGGTTGGCCAAGGCATCCTGCCAGCGCATCACCTGCGGCAGCGCACAACTGGCACCATTGCCGCAGTAATCAAAGAGAATAATTTTCTCCACGCTGGGCAAATCCTCGGCGAGACGACTCAGCTCAGGCAGCCGGTCGATGTGTTTGCCGTTGTAGCGATAACCGTCCACCGCGAACAGCACTTTCGGAGATATCTGCTGAAACCGATCCACCACACTGTTGGTGCCAAAATCCGGGGAGCAACTCGACCACACCGCGCCCAGCGAATTGGCGGCGAGAAAGGCGATCACGGCTTCGGGAATATTGGGCATATACGCTACGACCCGGTCCCCTGCCACCACGCCAGCCTGCCGCAAAGTATGGGCAATGCGCGCAACTTTACTCTCCAGGTCCGCCCAGCTGACTGCATACAGGGCCTGGGCTTCCGACTCGGCCATCATCGCTGGTCTGTCATCGGCACGGGCGCGAAAAATGTGCTCCGCAAAATTTAACGTCGCACCCTCAAACCACTTCGCGCCCGGCATGGCGCGGGACGACAACACGCGCTGATACGCCGTCGCCGACTGCACCTGATAGTAATCCCAGATGCTTTGCCAGAAGTCTTCGAGGTTATCGATAGACCATTGGTAGAGCTCATCATAGTCAGCAAGACGCAAATTGCGCGTGTCCGCCAGCCACTGCATATAAGCCGTCATATTCGATTGCGCTTTACGTGCCGACGACGGTTCCCACAATTGTTTCATATGCTTGCCCAGTTATAGTCCGTATCAAACAGCCGCGCTTAAACCCGCTCCAGCACCAAAGCAATGCCCTGTCCGACGCCGATGCACATCGTGCACAGAGCATACTTTCCGCCCGTTCGATGCAGTTGATACATAGCCGTGGTCGCCAGGCGTGCGCCACTGGCACCGAGTGGATGGCCCAAAGCGATAGCACCGCCGTTAGGGTTCACATGAGTGGCATCATCCGGTAGGCCCAGCTCTCGGGTGACCGCCAGCCCCTGTGCGGCAAAGGCTTCGTTAAGCTCGATCACATCCATTTGTGCGAGGCTGAGTCCGGTTAGAGATAGCACCTTGCGGGTGGCCGCTACCGGACCAATGCCCATAATGCGCGGTTCTACCCCGGCCGTGGCCATACCCACAACCCGCGCTTTTGGTGTCAAACCGTGTCGTTTTGCTGCCGCTTCCGATGCCAACAGCAATGCACAGGCGCCGTCGTTAACCCCCGAGGCGTTGCCGGCTGTCACCGTGCCACCCTCGCGAAAAGGCGTGGGTAACCTGGCCAGCGCATCCAGGCTGGTCGCCCTGGGGTGTTCATCCTGCGCAAAAATGAGGGGATCCTGTTTACGCCGGGGAATTTCCACCGCCACGATCTCATCGTCAAACACACCGTTCGCCTGTGCCGCCGCTGCTCGTTGCTGACTGGCCAGGGCAAAACGGTCCTGCGCCTCGCGCTCGATACCAAACTGCTCGGCAACATTCTCGGCGGTTTCCGGCATGGAATCCGTGCCATAAAGCTGCTGCATCAGCTTATTGATAAAACGCCAGCCCAGCGTGGTATCAAAGATTTCTGCACCGCGACTAAACGCAGATTCAGCCTTGGCCATGACAAAGGGCGCGCGAGTCATCGACTCAACACCCCCGGCAATCACCAGATCAAGCTCGCCACAGCGCAGCGCCCGCGCCGCCGAACCCACCGCGTCCAGTCCCGAGCCACACAATCGGTTCAGAGTTACGCCCGGCACTGCGGCATCAAGCCCGCCCAGTAGCGCGCTCATCCGCGCCACATTGCGGTTATCTTCACCGGCCTGATTGGCACAACCGTAGAAAACATCCTCAAGTGCCTGCCAGTCAAGATCAGGGTTACGGGCCATTAGCGCCTTGATGGGCAGCGCACCCAAATCATCCGTACGAATAGAGGACAGGGCGCCGCCAAATTTTCCAATCGGCGTACGCACTGCATCGCAGATAAAAGCATCTTTCAAGATCGCATTAGTCATCACTACACCTTAATAAAAACAGTAAAAGCGGTCTCGCGTAGGATTCCGCCATAAAAATCGCGGCAGCCAGCAAGCGCCAACAGTTCCACTCTGACAGCAACCGCTACCAGCCGCTTGTCGATATTCGCCATGCGACCACTTGCTTGCTAACAACCTACTTGCTAACAACATCAGGCACCGTGCCGATACCACCATCCAGAAACGGCCGCCCGAAATTATGTGAGCGACCATGTAAAAATGCCACCTGCTTGCCGAGCTGGTTGACCACCGTTACTTCAACAAGACTGGCTGAGTTGCCGCGGTGTCGAACTACGGATGTTGCCGTCAGCACATCACCTTCATCAGCCCCGCGAATGTAATCCATTGCCGCGTGGGCACCGATGCCCGCCTGGTTACAGGACACACAGGCAAAGGCAAAAGCGGCATCCGCCAGGGTAAATAGCAATCCGCCGTGGCATCTGCCCTGAGAATTCAACATATCTGGCCGCACCGTCATGGACATCACGGCCCGGCCCTCGGCAACGTCTTCGAGGACAATACCGAAACCAGCCACCACACGATCATTGGCCAGCACCTTTGCTGCGCATTGCTCGGCAATACTTTGCTGACTCGCCCCAGCTTCGGACAGATGTTTGTTAACACCGCCTTGTTCTATCTGCTTGCTCATTATTTGATCTCCAGCGCCAAACGGTGCCTGGTCGCAGTGCTTAGTCGATGTGATGGAACAGGCCTGCCCCGAAAAATGCCCGGTAGATACTGCCCATATATATAAAGTGACGTATTGTAATTGCATTAGACGCCGTAGACACCCTGCCATCCTGGCCGGCGGCTAGCTTCCCAGCTGTAACGTCTAATCTGCAACAATGAACACACTGCTGCCACTGCGCAGCTGCTACAATCCGGCCCCTTATTTTTTGGCAGCATTCGCAATCGTGACTGATCTCAATAGCCAGCAGCGCAAAGCCGTTCGTCATATCAGTGGCCCCCTGCTGGTGCTGGCTGGCGCGGGCAGCGGCAAGACCAGCGTGATTACCCGCAAAATTGCCTACCTTATTCAGCAGTGCCACGTGCCTGCCAAACACATAGCGGCGGTGACCTTTACCAACAAGGCCGCGCGCGAAATGAAGCAACGTGTTGCCGCCCTGCTAAAGGGCGAGGCATCGAAGGGTCTGACCGTCTCTACTTTCCACAACCTTGGCCTCAATATCATCCGCCGTGAGATCAAGACGCTAGGCTACAAAAATGGCTTTTCTATATTTGATGGCGACGATGCACGCAGCCTCCTCAGGGAACTGATGATGCTCAACGGGGATCTCAACGCCGATCAGGTCGAACTGACACAACACCAGATTTCAACCTGGAAGAATTCCCTGACGGCACCTGCACAGGCCCTGTCGCTTGCCGAAAGCGGTGGCGAACAAACCATGGCGCTGGTTTACCAACGCTATATAAAAGCGTTAAAAGCCTACAACGCTGTCGATTTTGATGACCTGATCATGCTCCCCGCTCAGCTGTTTCGGGATGACCCGGAAATCCTCGACAAATGGCGGCAGCGCATTCGTTACTTACTGGTCGATGAATATCAGGACACCAACCTGGCGCAGTACGCGCTGGTCAAACTGCTGATCGGCGACAGCGAAAACCTGACCGCAGTTGGCGACGATGATCAATCGATCTATGCCTGGCGTGGCGCACGCCCGGAAAACCTGGCGGAACTCAGTACCGATTTCCCCCGTCTTGATGTTATTAAACTCGAACAAAACTACCGTTCCACAGCGCGTATCCTGCGCACGGCCAACAGCTTAATTGCCAACAACCCCCATATGTTCGAGAAGGCGCTGTGGAGTGAGCTCGGCCTCGGCGAGCCGATTCGTATCATTCGCTGTAGCAATGAAGACGCCGAAACCGAACGTGTGGTTAACGATATTATCGAAAACCGACTACGCCGCCGCTGTTATTTTCGTGATTTTGCCGTGCTGTATCGCGGCAACCACCAGGCCAGACTGCTGGAAATGAAGTTACAGGCCCAGGGCATTCCCTACGAGCTCAGCGGCGGCACTTCGTTTTACGCGCGCGCCGAGATCAAGGACATCATGGCCTACCTGCGCCTGTTGGTGAATCCGGACGACGATAATGCCTTCCTTCGCATTATCAACACTCCGCGGCGGCAAATTGGCCCCGGCACCCTGGAAAAGCTCGCTGGCTATGCGACCCGTCGCGAGCTTTCTCTGCTCGCCGCCATCGGTGAACTGGGTCTGCGTGAGGAAATCGCGGCAGCCAATCTACAGCGCCTCGAAAAGTTCAAAGTGTGGTTCGATGGCGTTATTGAAAATTGCATGGGTAACAAACCGGTCGCGGCCATTCGCGAAATGATCGACGACATTGATTACGAAGCCTGGCTGCACCAGAACGCCGCCAGTAGCGCGGTGGCCGACAACCGCATGAAAAACGTCCTCTTACTCATCGACCAGCTGGACAAGGTGCTCAACATCAGTTCGGCTGACGGTGAGGACGCCCTGGAAAACGACATCAGTGTCGAGGACGCCATCGCCAGGCTGGTCCTACGTGACCTGCTCGATCGTCAGGAGGAGGAATCGGCAGATGACAAAGTCCAGCTGATGACGCTGCACGCTGCCAAGGGACTCGAGTTCCATCACGTGTTTTTAATCGGCATGGAAGAAAACCTGCTGCCGCACCGCAACAGTATTGATGACGGCAATATCGAGGAGGAAAGGCGCCTTGCCTACGTGGGCATTACCCGCGCCCAGCGCACCTTGTCTCTGACACTGGCAGCCAAACGAAAACAGTTTGGCCAGATATACGAAACCACACCCAGTCGCTTTCTAGAAGAATTACCGCCGGAAGATGTGGAACGCGAAGGTTTTGGTGAAGAATTATCCGAAGAAGTCAAAAAAGATAAGGGCCGTCAGTCAATTGCCGCGCTGAAGAATTTATTCGACTGATCACAAGCTCATGAGTCCCGGACCCAACTCTGGGCGCTCCCTACCGGACATCCGCCCGACACGGTCTAGATAGACTATCTCTGCATACAAAGTGTCTGCATGCTAAGTGTCTGCATACCAGGCGCAGCGCGCCACACGGTTCAGCGCTCCGGCACAGTCAACGCTGCTACCGCCAGCTCCGTGGATAAGTACACCCGACTGCCATTGAGCCGCGCCAGTAAATCGGTATGTTGTAGACGATCCATCACCGGGCCTTTAACTTCGGCAAGGTGCAGCCGCACACCCCGATTGGCCAGGGCACTTTCAAATTCGTCCAGCATCTCCAGCGCGCTGGCATCCACATAGGCGACGCCCGAAAAAACCAGCACCACATCGGTCAACTGCGCCTGATCGACCACGAGGTCGAGGAGCATCGATTCCACCCGCGGCGTGTTGGCGAAGTAGATATTTTCATCGACCCTCACCAGCAGTAAATGCGGCCAGGTTTCTACCTGATGGCGCAAAATATTGCGGTAGTGTTCGGTGCCGGCTATACGCCCTACTACGGCAATATGCGGTCGGCTGGTACGGTACAGAAACAACACCATCGCCAGGCCGACACCCAGCATCAGACCCTGCTCTATGCCCAGGGTCAGCACCCCAACCACGGTCGCGCCCTGGGCGGCGCCGTCGCCGCGGTCATAGGTCCAGGTGTGGCGCAGGCCTTTGAAATCGATCAATTGCCACACCGCGACGACGATAATGGCGGCCAGCACCGCCTTCGGCAAATCTGCCAGCGCACCGGTGAAGAAGAACGTCGCCAGACCCACCCAACAGGCGGTAATAATTGCCGCCAGCTGGGTATTGGCCCCCGCGTCAAAATTCACCATGGAACGCGCAAACCCTCCCGCCACCGGCATCGCCCCCGCGCAGGCGGCCGCCACGTTGGTCAAACCCAGTGCCGTGAACTCCCGATCCGGGTTAATTTTTTGCTGACGACGGAAAGCCAGCACCTTCGCCACCGAAATACTCTCGACATAGCCGATTACCGCAATCAGCGCGGCGGAAGGCAACAGGGCCAGCCAGCCGGGCTCCACCAGGAAGCCAAGAGAAATACCGGGTAAACCCTGAGGCACCCCACCCACCACCGCCACCTGCCAGCCAGACTTGACGTCGAGCCCCGCCGCAACAGCGATCGCCAGCACCACCACGACCAGTGGCGCGGTGCGACCGAGAACGGCCGCCAGGCTCGGCTTAAGCCCCATTTTGCCGAGCAACCGAACCACCGGTCCGCGGGCCAGCAACAACAGGAGCACCGCAGCCAGCCCAAAGGTAGTGGTGACAACATTAATATCGCCGCTGCTGACGACCAGGGTTTCAATAATCCGCACAAAGCCGGCGTCCCGAGGCACGTAGATGCCAGTCAGCGGAGCCAGCTGCGTGCCAACAATAAATATCGCCGCCCCGGTGGTGAACCCGGACAGCACCGGGTGACTGATGAAATGCGTCAACCAACCGAGGCGCAGAATACCGAGCGCCAGTAAAATAAGCCCCGACAGCGCCGATAGAATCAGCGCACCGACCAGATATTTATGGGGGTCGCCACCGGCATAGGGTGTCAGAGCCGCCGCCACCATCACCGCGGCAACCGCCACCGGCCCTACGGCCAGCGTGCGGCTGGTGCCGGTCAACGCATAAATGATCGGCGGTATAACGCTGGCGTAAAGCCCCACTTCCGGCGGCAAGCCTGCCAATAAACTGTAGGCCAGGGCCTGTGGCACCAACAATATAGCGGTGATGGTGCCGGCCAGAACATCTTGCAGCACTTCACTACGGCTTCTGTTGCGGACATCGGATAACAGTGGCAGCCAGGTCTGTGCAGATGGACGGCTTTGCGAACCAGCATTATTACCGGAGAGATTACTCGAGAGATTTTTACCGGCCATTTTTCTACAAATCGTCCCTGTGTAATCGAGATAACCGGATACGGGCAACGCTGTGAGGTTGAAAAGGATTAGTCGATCTCAGTCGCAACAATCAAACCTCCAGCAAAAGCAGCGTCGAGACAAAAAAGCAATAAGCCCGGCGTCTAAGACATCCACGCCTACATGAACACGTGATGACCCCGCACTATATTCGCAACGGGTATATGCTTATTCGATGTCGTTATTGTTGTGTTTGTCTCGATAGAACGCAAGGGATTATCTCGCCCTGATGGTATGAGCAAATACCTTACACGGGCAACGAGGTAAGTCAGCCACTCACAACCAGCTATTCACCACGGAGCACCTGCGAATCAATGGCCGGGGTTCGGCCTCCCATTGCCGCCACCACAAATTTCGTCCGCACCGGGCTTCTCCACCGACCAAACTGCTTACAAACCAGGCTTGCTCTGCATTAAACCTCTATTCCGTTTATGCCATGCTCAGTTGACGCTGATCAATTGTTTTCCTGCCTACGCAGACTAACTTTAAGGGAGATGATGGTCGTGAGTCGCCAGAGTCAGCAAAAATCAACTCAAACCAGAGAGAAATGATATGGATAATTCAACTGGTATCCCTGGATCTATACCAAAAAGCAGAATCTCAACACCGAAAAACACAGTCACAACAGCCAGACCTGGCTTTAAAAGCCTGGTGTTCGGGTTATCTCTGGGGGTTTCGGTTCTGGGTATCGCTGAAGAAGCCCCCGACACGGCGGCCGGTGAAGCCGACTACCTTAACTATTGCGCGTCCTGCCATGGTGTTACCGGCGAAGGCAACGGCCCGGTCGCTGGTTCACTTAAAAATCGCCCGCCTGACCTGACATTTCTTCACCAACAGGAAACGGATGGGGCCTTCCCCTATAGAAAGGTGCTCAACATAATTCAGGGCAACCCTGATTATGACAAGAACTTTCGCTCACACGGCCCAGCTGACATGCCAGTCTGGGGTAAGATTATTTACGAAGACAGCAACGAGCGTACCGGCATAACAACGGCGCGATTAAAGAATCTCGTCGCTTACATAAAATCACTGCAAAAATAAGCCGGCGGCCAGGCCTTCACTGCGGGCGGCCTGTGGCCGTCGGCAGGTGGCGGTCGGATGTTGATCGACCGAATTTGTGATCGCCAGGATTTGATTGTCGGGAGCTGTGTGTTATTTTCCAGGTTATTGATGCCAACTGCTGACAAAGCCCAACGGCATATAAAGTCCAGCGGCCATCGGCGTCAAGTCAGCGCAAATGAGGCTAGCCGCCTGTGTCCTCGCCAGCTTGAATGTTAGACATAAAGCAGCAAAAGCTACGTTAGATCAAGGTTCCTGGCGCTAGTTGATTTATACAATGACATCCACCTTTGCAAACCCCAGCCTGGAGGCGACTATGCTCAGCAAAACGTTGACAACACAGTTAAACGCGCAAATTAATCACGAATGCTTATCGATAGTGCTGTACATGCAAATGAGCGCCTGGTGCGCCAGCAAGGGCTACGATGGGTGCGCGCATTTCTTTCGACTGCAGTCAGCCGAAGAACGGGCGCACATGGAAAAGCTTTTTGAGTATGTGTTGGAAACCGGCGGCCTGCCCCAGCTTGGCACGATTGCCGCGCCGCCATTATCCTGGGATTCTATTCGCGATATTTTTCAGGCAACACTTCAACACGAGCAGGCGGTTTCCAGAAAGATCAGTGTGCTGGTGGAAACCGCGCTTGCCGAAAAAGATTTTTCTACATTCAATTTTCTGCAGTGGTATGTCGCCGAACAACATGAAGAAGAACACCAGCTTAATTCCCTGCTGGACCGCATCGACATGATCACCGCGGAAGGACATGGCCATTTCACCATCGACCGGGAAGTCAGCAGGCTAACGCAGGCCAAACAGGGTTAATTACCCAGTCTTTCTGTGGGGTCTGGTATTTTTTGTGGGCCTGGTCTTTTCGAAGAGCCCGGTGTTTTCGAAGAGTCTGGCGTTTTGGTAGGCGCCACCATCTTCGCCGGATCAACCAGGCGATCAAATTCAGCGAGGCTCAGGTAGCCCAGTTTTTCGCTGGCTTCACGAAGGGACATATTGTCGCGATAGGCGGTTTTAGCGATGTCGGCCGCCCTGTCATAACCGATTACCGGGCTTAAGGCCGTCACCAGCATAAGTGATCTATCCATGGACGCGGTCAGCTGTTGCTCATTGACGCCGATGCCCACCACACAATGATCAGTAAAGCTGACCATGGCATCACTCAACAAACCAATTGATTCAAGAACATTGTGAATTATCACCGGCTTGAAGACGTTCAATTCCAGGTGCCCCTGGCTGCCAGCAAAAGCAACGGCTGCGTCATTACCCATGACCTGCGCCACCACCATGGTCAGCGCCTCGACCTGAGTTGGGTTGACCTTACCGGGCATGATCGAACTGCCGGGTTCGTTGGCAGGCAAGGACAACTCGCCCAGCCCGCAACGGGGGCCACTGGCCAGCAGCCGCAGGTCACTGGCTATTTTAAATAGCCCGGTGGCGAGCAGCCGCAGGCGTCCGTGCAAATCCACCAGGGCATCGTGCGCCGCCAGCGCCGCGAACTTGTTTGTGGCGCTGGTAAAGGCGACGCCGCTGAGTGTCGCCAACCGAACCGTCACTGTTGGCGCCCAGCCAGGAGGCGTATTGAGACCGGTACCCACGGCGCTGCCACCGATCGCCAGCGCCTTGAGGCCGGGTAACACGTCACGTATTTGCGTCTGCGCATAATTGAGCTGGGCAGCGTAGCCACCAAACTCCTGACCCAGGGTCACTGGTGTGGCATCCATCATGTGGGTTCGTCCGGTTTTCACCTGGCCCATAAACTCGCGGCTTTTGTCCCGCAGCGCAGATTCCAGACCAAGCAGCGCCGGCAGTAGATCGTCCTCCAGAGCACGAGCCGCGCTGATATGCATCACGGTGGGGAAGACATCGTTGGAAGATTGTGAGCGATTGACATGGTCGTTCGGATGTATCGGCGCATAACTGCCCCGCGGCCGCCCGGCTAACTCGTTGGCGCGATTGGCGATCACCTCATTGAGATTCATATTGGTCTGGGTGCCGCTGCCGGTCTGCCACACTACCAGCGGAAACTGGTCATCGTGTTGACCAGCGACGATTTCGTCGCAGGCTGCGCAAATCAGCGCGCAGTCGTCGTCAGCTATCTCACCAAGCTCGGCGTTGGCTTCAGCGCAGGCCTTTTTTACACGGGCGAAATCGTGGATAAAACTGATGGGAAAGCGCTGACCACCGATCGCAAAATTTTGCAGCGAGCGCTGCGTCTGCGCACCCCACAGCACTTCACTCGGCAGCTTCACCTCGCCAAGACTGTCTTTTTCGCGCCGCGTGTCTGTCATATATCTGCCTGGTAATACCCGCTCGGCGATCCGCTTACCGCCACTACGTCACCGCTACACCTATCTACTAAAAATCTACTAAAAATCTACTAAAAATCTACTAAAGACCCGCTTTAGCTCTGCGCCAACTGGTTTAACACATAGTGGAGGATACCGCCGCTGGCATAATATTCAGCCTCGTTTTCGGTATCGATGCGACACAACAAAGCGCAACTGACGCGCTCACCGTCTGCCCTTTCCACAATCATCGTTACCTGCTGGCCCGGTTTGAGCTCATCAATACCGGTAATATGAATTTTTTCGCTGCCGTCTAATTGCAGCGTTTTACGCGTTTGCCCACCAATAAACTGCAGTGGCAGCACCCCCATGCCAATCAGGTTGGAGCGGTGGATGCGCTCATAGCTCTCCGCGATCACCGCACGCACACCCAGCAAACGGGTACCCTTAGCGGCCCAGTCGCGACTGGAACCGGTACCGTATTCGGCGCCAGCGATCACCACCAGCGGCACGCCCTGCTGCTGATAGGCCATGGCAGCATCGTAAATCGGCAATTGCTCCTCACCCGGGATCATCCGGGTATAACCACCTTCAACACCGGGCACCAGCTCATTTTTTATCCGTACGTTGGCAAAGGTGCCGCGCATCATGACTTCGTGATTGCCGCGCCGCGAACCATAGGAATTGAAATCGGCTTCGGCGACATTGTGGGCCAGCAGATACTGCCCGGCGGGACTGTGCGCGTCGATATTACCCGCCGGCGATATATGATCGGTGGTCACTGAATCGCCCAGCAGGGCGAGTATCCGCGCACCCTGGATATCGTCCAGCGGACTAGCGCCGGTGCTGTCAAAAAACGGTGGGTTACGCACGTAGGTTGAACCACTATCCCAGTCGTAGGTATTGCCGGTCGGTATTGGCAGTGCCCGCCAGGCCTCATCACCGGTAAAAACATCGGCGTATTCCCGTAGAAACATCGACCGATCCACCATCGTCATGGCGCCAGCCACCTCCTGGTTACTCGGCCAGATGTCGCGCAGGTAGATCTTCTCGCCACTGGCACTGGTGCCCAGCAGATCTGTTGTCAAGTCGATACGTGTCGTACCGGCCAGCGCAAACGCCACCACCAGCGGCGGTGATGCCAGCCAGTTGGCACGCACCAGCGGGTGAATACGCCCTTCAAAATTGCGGTTGCCGGACAGTACCGAGGACACCGTTAAATTACCCCGTTCAATGGCCGCCTCCAGATTCGGCGCCAACGGACCCGAATTGCCGATGCAGGTGGTGCAGCCGTAGCCCACCAGATTAAAACCCAATTGATCCAGATAAGTCTGCAAACCCGCTTTGGCGAGATAGTCGGTGACCACTTTCGAGCCTGGTGCCAGCGACGGCTTTACCCAGGGTTGGCGGATCAGGCCTTTTTCCACGGCTTTTTTTGCCACCAAACCCGCCGCCATCATCACCGCCGGGTTTGAGGTATTGGTACAGGAGGTAATGGCGGCAATCACCACATCGCCATCGGTTAGCAGGTAATCGGCATCATCGACAGTAACCCCCGGGCTGTCGACCCGGCCACTCAGAGCCACCAGCTCGTCGACCGCCCGGCCCAGATCATGCAGCGCCACCCGATCCTGCGGACGTTTCGGGCCAGCGACACTGGGCACTACTGTACCGAGATCAAGTTGCAACACGGCGTTATAGTCCGCTTCCATGGCATCGTCCCGCCACAGACCCTGTGCCCTGGCATAGGCTTCCACCAGCGCGATCGTCGCATCCTCTCGGCCCGACAGACGCAGGTAGTTCAGCGTTTCCTGGTCAAAGGTAAAAAAGCCACAGGTTGCGCCGTATTCCGGCGCCATATTGGCCAGGGT
>JBFIEE010000010.1:0-74291 GCA_041603535.1 Porticoccaceae bacterium | reverse complement strand
TGAATCTGATTAATACCGATTCCTGGCATGACCTCATTAGCGAGGATAAATTTGCAGATCACAGCGCCGAAATAGAGCTGATGCCTTATCGGTTTATCTGGTTATCAAACGAAGCATTTTAGGCAGGCTAACTTTCTACCAAACCGTTTCAGTCCGACCACCCAAACACGTCCTATAACTGGTCAACCAGGCGGAGTTTGCTATCGGTCCCTGGTTTATTGGCCCTGACCAATCACTCAGTTCCAACAATGGCGGGGTTGCTGACAAGCTCGAAATTACTGAGAGTTTTCCGTCAGCAACGATGCTAATTACTGTCTGTTTGGCAGCACACCTTTTTCACGTACACTAAGGCACTCATCGTCAACAGGATGACCCCTGATGTATACCCTGCAACATATTGAAGAGCTCAACATCCTGGCTCGCTACAACCTTAAGACGACCCAGGAAGGTCTGAAAATTCACTCATCAGCCGAACCTGAAGTAATCGCAGCGGTGCAACGTTTATTTGATAAAGCTTTGATTTCCCAGGCAGACGGCGGCTACCTTACCGAGCTGGGAAGAAAAGCGGCGGAACATGCGCAGGATTTACTGTTGATCATTGAAGGCTGACGGCGTTCTGTGCTGACGTTTTCTGGTTGAATTGTCAGCCTAGCTCACCACATCAGGCAGGCGTGCTACCTGAACGCGCCGCGTAACCATGAAGAAAATATACAGAGAAATAATCGCCGCGAAATAACACCACACTGAAATAAACACCCAGTCAAACAGGGTCAGGGTTACCAACGCGGCAACTAGCACCATGCCGCCCAGCACCCGGTGATAAAGATCGGACGACAACAGCAATGGCAGGAGAATAATCAAGCCGTAGAAAACGGTTTGCAGTGGCTGTGACAGGTAGCGATCCAGTGCAAAAACCAGATCATAATCAATGGCCTGCCGGACTATAGACACATCGACCCACGCCGGCATGAAGAACAGAGGCACATACATATAAGTACCCATCAACACACCAACCCAGGCGATCGCCAAAAACAGACGTTTGCGACCGGCCCGCGCCTCAGTCAGATATGATGAATAGGGAATCCAGCCCAACCAGACAAAATGGGAGAAAAACAAAAACCCAAATGTAAAACCGCGGGCTGCGGCTGCGTCGCCAGCGGTCAGCGCGACCCACACACCACCTTCCAGTAACTGCTGCAACCCAAATAACAACGGCAACATGGCCAATACCCAATAGCGCTGATCTATGTCGTTGGACTTTTTCAGGCAATACAGGCCCGCCGGCACCAACATAGCCGCCGCTGCAAAACTCGCCGTCGCAGAAAAGCACATCGCCTAAACCTTCACCCTCGCCACCCGCTTGATATATGTCAGCCCATCGCCACCCAAACCACGCGACCCGACCCCTGGGTTCCGTGTCGGATACACCCGGAATTCTGGAGTCTAGCACGGCCAGGCCGAGTAACGAGGCGTCCTGCTGGGTGGCGCTCAACTGAAACTAAACGACGTCGTGAGACGCAGGTTTAGCGGTTTGAGCGTACATATCTGGCACTGCTAAATAACCCGCCTGCGAACTTTTTTCAGACATAACCTGGTTCAGGAATACCTACTCGTATTGCTGAGCGAGACTGCCAACCTCGGCAAAAATTGCCACACTGCCGTCGCGCTTAAGCAACAGGACCTGATAAGGCATAAAGCGATCGTCCACCTCCATGCCCGGACTACCGACCGGCATCGCGGGCACTGCCAGGCCCAGCGCGTCAGCGGGTGGCGCCGCGAGAAATTGATGAATATAACGGGCCGGAACATGCCCCTCAAACACATAGCCCTGCTGGGACACAGTTGTGTGGCAAGACTGATACTGCGGCGCAATACCGTGCTCGGCCTTTAATTTATTCAAGTCTTCCGGGTGGTGCGTCGTCGGTGAAAACCCGTTCTGCTCAGCATGCGTAACCCACTTGCCACAACAACCGCAGGTCGGGCTTTTATAAACATCGATAGCGATGCCAGCGCCAGCTGGCCCAGCAACATCTTGCGGTGCCTGGGCAGCCTGTTGGTCGCTGTGTTGAGATGCCCCAAACTCGCTGGATCCATCTGAACAGGCAGTCATCGAAACTATCGATAACAGACATGCCGACACTGTCAGTGGTAACCACGTCAACGATAACAACCTGCGTAAAGCCAATCTGGTGCGCATTCGAGCCTCCCGATGCATATTAACCTGCCGGGTAAAATACCCATATCTCGCCTCCGTAGCCAGCTGGTTTGCGTAAGGCCTGCCTGCGAGTACTGACAAACTCAGCCCGGATGCTCAGTCCGGACAACTCTGGCGCTGACACACTATGGCCAACCAGGGTTGTTGATGCAGTGGCCTGCCCGCAGGCCGGTAATAGTGATTGAGGATACTAAACCCCGCCTGCTCAAGACACCATTTGCTCTGCTCGAACTCCATGTAATGACCGTAGCGCTCACCTTGCCAGCCTTCGGCATCACCTCGCGGATTGGACATAAATAACACGCCGTCAACTCGCAGCGCACGATGACACAAGCTTAAAACCCGAACCAACTCCGCACCAGGAACATGGAATAACGAAGCATTGGCAAAAATGCCATCGTAATCGCCTGCGCCCAAATCCAGGCTTAGGAACTGCTGATGCAATACTGGACAGCCGCTATATCGCCGCGCCATTTCACAAAAGGCCCGACTCCCATCCAACCCCGTTGGCCGATGGCCGAGCTGTTTGAAGGTCAGTAAATCGCGCCCTGGCCCACAGCCAAAATCGAGAATATCCAGAGCCTTGCCACTGGGCAATGCCTGCAACAAGGCGTCTATGTTCTGGCTAACATCATGGTATCGCGTACCCTGCCAAAAAGACTCCGCGTTTGCTTCGTAATGCCCGAGCGTGACGCGCTCAATTTTATCGAGCATGGTCTGGGATTGTTTGATCGCTACTGCACCTCTCGTTCAGTTGGGTTCACTTCCCATGGGCTGCAACCCTCCAGAGACCGTTTCTCGGAATAGCACAAGCACCAAAAGTTCGAGTTTTCTGGCATGATAAGGTTCGACAAACCCACAGAAGAGGCCAGGAAGCATTGAACCACAACGTATCGAAAGTTCAACTTCAATATGATCGACAAAATAATGCCGCCTAAAACAGCTGTATCTTGCGACTTCATTGTGTATGCAAAAGAATATAAATATTGGCATACCGGACGTTTGATGGACGGCCAATCTGCCCGCGGCCATGGTTTTATCGCAGCCCAGTCATAGCATTATGATGAGGGCGTCCATGGCAATCACTAACCTCAAAGAGGCCGTACCATGAATATTTCGCTTATCATTATTCTTGTCATTATTGTTGCTGTCGTGCTTTATATAATCTCCATATACAACAGGTTGGTGGCGTTAAAGAACCGCTACGAAAATGCCTTTGCGCAGATTGAAGTACAGCTAAAACGACGCTATGACCTCATTCCTAACCTTATCGAAACCGCCAGGGGTTATCTCAAACACGAACGCGAAACACTGGAAGCGGTGATCTCTGCACGCAATTCAGCCGCCCAGGGCCTGGCCGCCGCGGCCGCGAACCCGGGTAATGCGGAAGCGATTAAATCCCTGACAAGTGCCGAAGGCCAGTTGTCTGGCGCCATGGGCAAATTGAACGTGGTTATGGAGGCCTACCCCGATTTGAAGGCCAACCAGAACATGATGCAGCTTAGTGAAGAATTAATTACCACAGAAAACAAAGTGGGCTTTGCACGGCAGGCATTTAACGATCAGGTTATGGCCTATAACACCTATAAGCAAAGCTTTCCCCCGGTCTTCTTTGCAACCAGTTTTGGCCATCGCGCCGATGCGACATTGCTGGAATTTGAAGATAGCGCAGCAATTCAGGTCGCCCCCAAAGTCTCCTTCTAGGTAATGGACTTTTTCGAGGCACAGGACGCCGCGCACCGCAACACCACTCGCCTGGTGATTCTTTTCACCCTGGCGGTGCTCAGCCTGATTTTGATTACCAACCTGCTGGTGATGGTCTTGTTTGGTTTCCTGGCGCCACGTGAAGAAGGTGTCAGCCTGGGGCTGATTGCAGCCCAATTTAACTGGCAGGTTTTTCTGGCTATCGGCGCCCTTGTCACTCTGGTTATTTGCTGTGGCAGCGCCTACAAAACCCTGGCGCTTTCCGGTGGTGGCAGAACTGTTGCGAAATCTCTGGGTGGGCGCTTGATCAACCAGCGCACCCTTGATCCACACGAGCGCAAGGCCCTGAACGTCGTGGAAGAAATGGCCATTGCCTCAGGCACCCCAGTACCGCCGGTCTACCTGCTGGAGCACGAACAGGGCATCAATGCCTTTGCCGCGGGCTTTACACGCAGTGATGCGGTGATCGGTTTGACCCGTGGCACCATCGCTTACCTCAGCCGGGAGGAGTTGCAGGGCGTAATTGCCCATGAATTCAGCCATATCCTGCACGGCGATATGCGATTAAACATCCGCTTAATCGGCATTCTGCACGGTATCTTGCTGATCGGTTTGATCGGGTACTACATCTTGAGATCTACCCGTGGCGGTTCCAGCAAAAATGCCGGCCCGATTCTGGGTCTGGGCATCGGCTTGTTGGTCATCGGCTATGGCGGCACCTTCTTTGGCAATCTGATCAAGTCCTCAGTCAGTCGACAGCGCGAGTTTCTTGCCGATGCCTCGGCTGTGCAGTTTACGAGAAACAATCAGGGCATTGCTGGCGCGCTTAAAAAGATTGGCGGTTATGCCCCAGGATCCGAACTGGAGTCACCACAGGCGCCGTCTATGAGTCATGCCTATTTTAGTGCTGGAATACGCTCGACCCTGCAATCTATATTCGCCACGCACCCGCCATTGAAAGTTCGCATTAAGCGCATTGATCCGCGCTGGGACGGCATCTTTACACCCGTGCACGAAGAGGTCAGCGAAGGCGAACGTGAAACTGCGCAGTCTACGGCACCGGCTGCTCCAACGTCCCGAGCTGAAACCTTAAAAACAGCGGTGTTAAGCGCAGGCGTTGCGAATCAGATACTAAATAGCGTTGGCCAATCCAGCGCGGCGCATCTGGATTATTCAGCTGGCCTGCTAAACGACATCCCAGGATTTATTTACGAGGCAGCACATGAGCCCAATGGGGCGCGGGCCATCATGTATTGCCTGCTGCTTAGCACACAGCCGGACATTCTCGGCAGGCAGCTTCAGCAACTCAAATCGCTTGATGACGGGGGTATTTTTGCAACGGTGGCTCAGTTACGTGCACCGATAAAATCACTCGATATCCGCTTTCGTTTGCCATTGGTTGATATGGCCCTGCCCTTGCTTCGTGAATTGTCTGCATCACAATATCAGGCTTTCAAAAAGAATCTATTGTTCCTCATTCAGGCAGACCAGCAGATAGATCTATTCGAGTGGTCACTGCAAAAAATTCTTTTCCATCATCTTGATGCAGAATATGGTCGCGCAGTGAAAAAACTCGCGAAGTTCGAATCGCTAAATATGGTAAAGACGCACATTGATGTGCTGATGAGCATGTTGGCTCATAGCTGTGTGAAGGATGCATCCACCATCGAAGCTGCCCTCGCCATGGCGGAAAAAGAACTCAATTTTAACAACCTGGTGTTATTGCCGCGTGATCAGCTCAGCGTCGAAAATCTCAATACCGCCGTCGATAATCTGGCCCTGTTAAAACCGCTTATAAAACCTCGTCTGTTAAAAGCCTGCCTGGCAGTGATCACCCAGGATCAGCACTATTCAGCCACTGAGATGGAGCTTATGCGGGCAATCGGTGATGTACTGGACTGCCCACTACCACCTTATCTGGCTTAAACGGTTCTAAGAGATTTTGTCAGCCACCAGAAGCGCTGCCTGGCGATATAGTCACTAAACTCAAATTTGAGCACGACACGGGTATCGGGGAAGAATCCGGTATCTATGCGCCGACGAATATCCCACATCAAATAGCCGGGATCGAGATGTCGCCGGGACATGTCGCTTCTTGCCCAGCGCTGCCCCCAGACGCCCAGCGGTAATAACGGGCCGCAAGTCTTCTCCGGCTGTTGTCAGTTTATACGTGACATTCCGGCCAGACTGCTTGCGGCAAAGCACGCCGGCGCGCCGTACAAGTATTGTACTAGCACGAGCCTGCTGGCCAGCTCTAGCATAGCAACCTCTACGCAATGCGCGAGGGTGGAGCAGTGACAAGGGATGACAAAAAAGGCCAGGTTGGTGAGGACGCCACCGATATCTACTTAGCGTTCTTCGTGCCCGCACTTTTTAAGGCATGGCCCAAGAAACTGGTGGCTACAACCACCATCATGACCGGCGCTAGCGTTCTTGATGTAACCTGCGGCACCGGGGTCTTGGCGCGATATATCGCGACTCAGGTGGTTGCTCCAGAGTTTGGTGAGGCCGTCACCCCACGGAGGTTCCCTAGGGAAAAAGCATTTATCTTTCTTCCCACACCACGTATCTTATGGCCTGAAGGCGCAGATTAAACGTATGCATCCATGAAACGGAGGGGACCGGCATGAACAAGCTCATTATCGAAGCCCGTATCAATGAATATGCCGGACGGGGGCACAACCCCAATGTGCCCTGGTCGCCGGAGGAAATCGCCGAAGCCGCAACTCAGTGTCGGGAAGCGGGAGCATCGATCGTGCATTTCCATGCCCGCAGCGAAGATGGCGGCCCGGAGCATGACGTGGCGGTTTACGCGGATATTATTCGCCGCATCAAAGCGGGCAGCGATATTTTGATTCACCCGACCCTGGGGGCTTTTGCCAATGACGGCGATGCCGCTCAACGAATTCAGCCGATTTTGGAACTCGCCAAAGATCCCGCAACCCGACCCCACTTCGCGCCCCTCGATATGGGCACCACCAATATCGATGCCTATAACCCTGTGGCAAAATCCTTCCGCAGTGACGAGGCGGTGTATTTGAATACCACCAAAACCTTGCTGCATTTTGCCGAGCAGTTGCGGGCGACGCCGGTCAGACCCTATGCGTCGTTGTGGAATGTGGGTTTTACCCGACAGTTTCTGGCTTTTATGGATATCGGCGCCATTACCGAGCCCGCCTTCGCCTGCCTGATTATGACTGGCGATGACTTACCATCAGCCCATCCCGGCACCGAACAGGGCCTGGATGCCCATACCCTATTTATCCCCAAAGACCGTAATATTCACTGGACAGCGATGAATCATGGCGGTGATTTGCTAGCCCTTACACCAAAGATTATTCGTGAGGGCGGGCATGTCTCCATCGGGCTCGGCGACTGGCCTTACCTTGAACTCGGCGTGCCAAGCAACGCTGATGTGATAAGCCATGTCACGGAACTGGCACGGCGACTGGGCCGCGAAGTCGCCACACCTGCTGAAGCGGCAGAGATACTGGGGCTATCCGTTTAAACACTGCTGTTTAGGCTCCGCTATTGCAAGCCCGGCCATTTAAACACCGCTATTTAGAAATAGGCTGCCCAGTACCGTGCATTGCGTGCTGGGCACTTCCCGTAAGGCTGACGCGTCGGCTGCCAACTATTTGGCACCAGATATTTATCTGTACGCCACCCCTATTTATTTATAGGCCACGCCAATCGAGCCTATTTTTTCCCGGGTAATAATGGTTTTCATGATTTGCGCGGTGCCGTCACCAATTTGCAGACCCATAACATCCATCATGCGCTGGTGGTGGGGCATGTCAGTGGTATAGCCGTAGTGACCATTGAGCAGGATGCAGTTTTGAATCACGTCGGTGGCCAGTTTCGGGCCCATCCATTTCACCATTGCTGCCTGGCTCGTATGCGGCAGGCCTTTGTCGCGCATCATCAAGCCCTGGTGGCAGAGCGCCCGCACTGCGGCCATCTTGCCCTCGTGTTCAGCAAGGGGGAAAGTCGTCCCCTGAAACTTGGCCAGGGGTCGACCAAAGGCTTCGCGCTCCTGAATATACTGCCAGGTTTCATCCACCGAGGCCTGGGCGGTACCCAGGCACTGCAGAGCAATAAGCATGCGGCTGAGATCGAAACCTTCCATGACCTTGGTAAAACCCTCGCCTTCATTGCCAAGCAATGCGCTTTCCGGAATTTCGACATCGTCAAAAAATACCTGACCACGGCCCACGGGACGGGTGCCGATATCATCAAAGTGCGTGCAGGTGACACCGGGTAAATCCAGCGGCGCTAAAAACGCAGAGACACCGTGAGCCCCCGGTTTGTTTTGATCAGTGCGGGCAAAGAGCAACATCATTTCAGCCTGATCGCCATAACTGATGGACGTTTTCTCGCCGTTAATGACGTACTTGTCGCCCTTCTTTTCGGCTTTGACGATGAGGTTCGCGGCGTCGGAACCGCCACGGGGTTCGGTCAGACCTAATTGCACGATGAGTTCACCGGCAGCCATTTTCGGCAGCACATCTTCTTTCATGGCTTCGTTGCCGTATTTTTCGATCACCCCACCGATCAGTGGCGTGGTCATGCACATATAGCTCATGCTCAGGTCGGCATAGGCGATGGCCTCGCAGATCACTCCGGACAGTAAACTGGTGGAGCCAATACCCCCATAAGCTTCGCCAAAAGTCGGTGCGATCAATCCCAGCGCCCCCATTTCGCGCAACAGCTTGCGATCAAGGCGATGCTGCGTGCCCCTTGCCTGATAGCCATCTTTCAGCCGCTCACGGGCGAACCTTTCGGCTGTTTCCTTAATGAATAAATCGTCTTCTGATAACCAGGGCATGGTCATATGATTCTCCTGCGGTGTTAGCTATTACGGCTGGTATTAACTGCCACGGACGGTTTTTGCGACTTCCCGCAATTGAAATTTCTGTATCTTGCCGCTGGCGGTGCGCGGCATATCACAGAGCACCTCAAGGTGCTCTGGCAGATAGTTTTTTGCCAGTTTATTGGCTTTGAGGAACGCGATCATGTCATTGAACGTCATGGTCGCGCCGTCCTTGAGGGTAACAAAACAGCAACCGAGTTCGCCGAGCCGATCGTCCGGCATGGCGACCACCGCGCAGTCGACGACGTCCGGGTGTTTATACATGAGGTTTTCAACCTCAACGATGGGAATATTTTCGCCGCCGCGAATAATAATATCCTTCGAACGACCGGTGATGCGGATATAACCATCTTCATCCATGGTGGCAAGATCGCCCGTATCAAAGAAACCATCGGCATCCACGTCGTAAGCCTCGGGGCGCTTTAAATAACCAATGAACGTGGCGGGGCCGCGCTCCAGCAAGTTGCCTTCTACCCCGGTCGGCACAGGTTGTCGGTGCTGGTCGACGACCTTTACCTCACAACCGGGCACGGCAACGCCATCGGTGCCAAACAGTTTGTCTTTGGGGTCATCGAGTTTGGTGGTCGTGACCGCACCGCATTCACTCATACCCCAAACCGCCATTAAGCTAATGTCGAGTTTCTCGGCCGCGGTTTCCGCCAATACACGAGGTATGGGGGCACCACCGCAAACAAACAGGCGAAAGCGCGGGGAGTTACACGCTTCAACACGGTCGGACTGGGTAAGGTCGGCGAGAAACGGCGTGGCACCCATGGCAAACGAAACCTGCTCGTCAGCGATAAGCTGCCAACCGGTGTTGACGTTCCAGACATCAAGCAACACCATTTTAGTCTTCAGCATCATTGGCATCCACATCCCGTACATAAATCCGGTCAAGTGCGCTAGCGGCGAGCCCATTAAAATATTGTCGTTCTTGGTCAGCGCACAACGCTTGGTCATTTCATGAACGTTGTAAACAAACGTGTTGGCGCAGTGCATAACGCCTTTCGGCATGCCAGTGGTACCCGAGGTATACATAAGCAGGATGACGTCGAGCGGATTGAGCTGACGCTCACGAAACAGCGCATCAGCATCGTCAGTCAGTGCATGATTAAGCAGGTGATCCTCGAAACTGGTCTCACCCGCACCGCCCACCGCGAACAAATGCTGTAAATGGGGCAACTGGCCGCGCATGCCGTCAATCATGGCTTCGTGGTCAAAACCGCGAAACAGTTTGGGCACGATAAGCACTTTTGATTCGGCGAAATCGACCATGAAGGACAGTTCGCGCTCGCGAAAAATCGGCATCAACGGGTTGCTGACAGCTCCTATGCGTAAACACGCCAGATTGATCGCCACAAACTGCCACCAGTTGGGCAGCTGAAACGACACCACGTCCAGTTTCTGAATGCCATAATGGGCTAGACCGACAGCGATGCGGTTGGCTTTGTCGCCCAGTTCGCGGTAGGTCATGGTGATTTTTTTGCCGGTTTCAGTGCGGAAATCGATGATGGCGACCTCATCGGGACACGCAGCCAGCGCGGCATCAAAATAGTCCAGCAAGTTCTCATCACGCCACCAGCCTTCACTGCGCATGGCGTCTATTCTTTGCTGTGGAATAATGGGGTCGACGATCATTATTGTCTCCTGTCGGGTTCGCGTCAGCGTTCTGAGTCCTGACTTCGAGGTGCAACCTTCTGCTAGCTAAGTTCTAGTTAAACTCGCCGGGTATCGCGACGGGCATCGCCAATATCTGTTGGCCGTAAGTTTTGCCCTGCACGTCGATATTAAGCGACGCGACACCGCCTTCGCCGAGCGCATTTTTAAGCACAAAATTCAGCGCGTTGATCCCCGGCAGCTCGTATCGAATGACGTCTCCAGCCAGCACGTGGGAGAACCATTCTGAAACCCGTTGCGGCGTAAGGGCGGCCATTATATAGGGTAAATACTCAGGTTTTCTCGCTATCACGCCGATATTGGCGTCCTCACCCTTGTCACCGCTGCGCGCGACCGCCAGCTTTAGCAACGGCACCATTTCAACAAAGCCCTCGTTGGCCTCCTGGACGGGCAGTGGCGTTAGCATAACTTGCATATGATCGGCGAAGACAGCTTTGGTGCCGGTGTCAGGCAATTTTATGTTGTGGCCGTCAACGGCAACATTTACCGGCACTGAATTTTTATCCAGCAGAAAAGAAAACAGCCGCACAACGGGCGATACTCTTGGGCGTCCGGTGGCGCCAGCGCCGCAGCGACCGGCTGCCATGCTAAGCGCACAACCCATGGTTTCACGGGAAAACAGGTCTACGGCCTCTGGAGCGTCATGATAAGCCGAAATACTGAGTACCACTTCGCTACTGGGCGTCTGTCGCTTAACTTCGGTCGGATTCCACAACGTATTGGCGCCGAGCAGATCAATTTGTGTCTTGCGAAAATCGGCCCAACCGTGCTCGGCCAGCATACGACTGCACCGGGCGAGAATCGATTCACCCATCTGCTGGGCTTTGGCTTCGGCGTCAAAGCCGGTAATGGTTTGCAGACAGGTGGCACGATGGCCGTCAGGATAAGTCGAACATACCTTGTAGGTAGACGTAGGTGGGTAACCCCTGGCGCCGCTGACGCGCACCCGATGCTCGGCGAGCTGTTGCATTGTTACGCTGGCAAAATCGCACACTACATCAGGCACGATATAAGCCTGCGGATCACCGATTTCGTAGAGCATCTGTTCGCCGACCGTATGCAAGGATACCAGGCCGCCGGTGCCTTCGGCCTTGGTGATTACAAAACTGCCATCGGCTGCGCACTCGGCAATGGGATAACCCATGTCGTGCCATTGATCAGCAACCAATTGCCAGTCGGTGAAATTGCCACCGGTGACCTGACAACCGCATTCAATGAGATGACCGGCCAGTGTGCCCGCCGCCAGGCGATCGTAGTCACCAGGCTGCCAGCCGAACTCATGAATTAGCGGGCCAAGGGTAACCGCACTGTCCACTACGCGACCGGTGATCACAATATCGGCACCTGCCGCCAGCGCAGCGGCGACAGGAAAGGCCCCAAGGTAAGCATTGATGCTGGCCGTTTGCGGCGGAAAACTGGCCCCTGTAAACATTTCAGTGACGCCCGCGGCGCGAAATTCGGCATCTCTATCCAGTAAATTGTCACCCTCGACGATACCGATTTTCAGGCTGATACCGGCCTCCTCGGTGAGTTTTTGAATAGCCGCCTGACAGGCCCGGAGATTTACTCCGCCCGCATTGGCCACCACGCGGATGCCCTTTGCCGCCAGTTTCGGTAACAGCGGTTTGAGAATACCCGAGACAAAGTCAGTCGCATAACCTGCGTTTTCCGACCGGCTACGCGCCTTTGCCAGAATCGACATGGTGACCTCGGCCAGATAGTCAAACACCAGGTAGTCAACAGCGCCTTTGTCCACTAACTGGGCAGCGCCGCCGTAACTGTCACCCCAGTATCCAGCCGCTCCACCAATACGCACGATTTTTTTGGTCATTGTTACCCTTTATTTAACAGAACAGTTATCCATATGCTTACTCAGTAGTCGCTACTGACAATTCTTTCAGTATGGCATCTACCGCATTACCCAATTGGGGCTTCAGTGACCACCTGCATGTCCATGATCAGCTAAAAGGCTTGTGCTCGACGCCAGCAGCCGACAGTCAGTCCGAGCGTTAATGTCAGTTAGTACGTGATTTTTAATCAGTACTTCACCATAAAGTGTTCGCGGTAGTACTTCAGCTCGGCGATAGAATCGTGAATATCATCCATCGCCAGGTGACTACCTTTCTTGTTAAAACCTTTCAGCAACTCTGGACGCCAGCGCACGATGAGTTCCTTGATACTACTGACATCCAGGTTACGGTAGTGAAAATAGCTCTCCAGGTCTGGCATCTCCCGCGCCATAAAACGGCGATCTTGACAAATCGAATTACCACTCATGGGTGACTTACCCCTGGGCACCCATTCACGCAGAAAATCTACGGTCAGCTGCTGCGCCTGCGCTGCGCTTACCTGGCTGTGCCTCACCCGATCTATTAATCCTGACTGGCCGTGCTGGCGGGTATTCCACTCATCCATACCATCAAGCACTTCATCTGGCTGATGAATGGCCAGAATCGGGCCTTCAGCAAGCGTGTTCAGGTCCTTGTCGGTAACCAACGTGGCAATTTCAATAATCGTGTCGTTAACGGTATCAAGCCCGGTCATTTCCAGGTCAATCCAGATCAGGTTAAGGTCGTCCATCTTAGTTGTCATCCTCGGTTGCCTTTGCCATTTACCTACATTCTCCGGCGGTTTGCTACGTCATCGGGGTTGCCGCTTGAGCGACACGGACGCGTGCCCCCAGGTAGAATCAACGCTATATTATGCGCCAGGCCTGACATCGGTTTCGCCGCGCCGTCACCACGAAAAAGGTAAACCCCCCTGGAAGGGACCAAAATTTGTGCCCTGCAAACCGATTCTGCCCCAGTGTCGCGGCCAACCATTATGCTATAAGCTACGTCGTCCGCACAGGCGCAGGGCCACGAGGTATGGCAAAGTCGAAACTTACTTTGCAACAGCGCAGACGTATAGAAGACAAGCGCTCGCGTTCTTCATCGACAACCAACAAAGATACCCTGCTCGATACCTTGCTTGCTTCCGGACAGCTTGGTCCTGAACGCCGCGGAACCGTAGTGACACGTTACAGTAATCAGGCTGATGTGCTGCCTGATGATTTGCCGGACGAACTACCGGCGGATGCGCCGCCGCAAAGTCGTCTGCGCAGATGCCACTTTCGCGCGCATCTGAGCTCACTGGTCACTGGCGACAAAGTGATCTGGCAAGACGGCGAATCCCAGGGTGTCATCTGTGCCGTATTGCCTCGCAAAAGTCTTCTTGAAAGGCCCGATGGCCGCGGCAAAATACGGCCGGTAGTCGCTAATGTTGATACAGTACTGATTGTTGTAGCGCCAACGCCAGAGCCCTACGCCGGATTGATTGATCGCTACCTCGTCGCCTGTGAATATCATCAAATCAGGGCTGTTATTGTCGCTAATAAAATGGATATGGACGCTGACCGCGTTAACAGAGTTCTCGATATCATCGAGCCCTACTCGGGAATCGGTTATGAAGTGCTATCGGTATCAGCCGAATCCGGTCAGGCCATGGATGCGCTAGCCGCCTGTTTGCAAGACAAAGTGAGCGTATTAGTCGGCCAGTCCGGCGTCGGCAAGTCGTCGCTGATCAATGCACTCTGCCCGGCAGCATCTGCCAAAATCGGCGCCTTATCCGACGCCAGAGCCAAGGGCCGACATACCACGACGACAGCAGATTTATTCATGTTACCGGGCGGCGGTAGCATTATTGACTCCCCGGGCATCCGAGAGTTTGGACTGGGGCACATCGACCAGCATATTCTGGCCAGGGGCTTTATAGAATTCAGGCCATTCCTCGGCCAATGTCGTTTTCGTAACTGCCACCATCTCAATGAACCAGATTGCGCACTTCGCGAAGCCTGCACCCGCGGCGAAATATCCCGCATTCGACTGGACAGTTTTCTTCAAATCCGCCAAAGTCTGACCCTTCAATAGTTGGATAGCCCGACGTTATCCACCAGGACTCGAGTATGCCAAGTGCGTTGCCTCTATTACTGGAGCCTGAACAGCTGGAACGACACCTCGGCGAGGCGGATCTGCTCATTGTCGACCTGAGCCGTGAAGAGCATTACCTGGATAACCATATTCCTGGGGCAATTTTTGTCTCACCGGCGGAGATAATGTCCGGACTGCGCCCCGCCGTAGGCAAACTGATAAGCCAGGAAAGGCTACGCCAGCTGGTTAATCGGCTCGGCCTGACACCCAAAAGCCGTGTCGTTGTCTGTGATGACGAAGGTGGCGGCTGGGCTGGACGATTTATCTGGACGCTTGACGTCTTCGGTCACCGGCACTGGTCCTATCTGAACGGAGGCATGGTGGCGTGGCGTAATGAAGGTTTTCCGGTAACTGACGAAGTCCCGAATATCGCTGCCTCTGACAATCAAGTCAGCCTGGATCTATCACCCATTGCAGAAGTCGATGACATCCTGAGCAACCTTGGTAACGAGGATTTTGTTGTCTGGGATGCCCGTAGTGAGGAAGAGTACAACGGCGTTAGATCCCTCGCTGCGAGACCCGGACATATCCCTGGCGCGGTTCACTGCGAATGGACTTCGCTGATGGATGCAGATCGCAACCTGCGAATACGACAAGATGCGGACAGCTACCTCGCCTCGCGGGGCTTAACGCGGGATAAGATTATCGCCACACACTGCCATAGCCATCATCGCTCAGGTTTCACCTACCTGGTCGCGAGAATACTCGGATACTCACGAATCAAAGCCTACCATGGCTCCTGGTCAGAATGGGGTAACATGCCAGATACTCCCATCGAGCATTAATAACATGACTGTTAGTAAAGCAGCACTCTTTTGTGCCCTGCAACGGCTGTTGCCGCATCACCTGTTATCGAGACTACTGGCGCCACTCGCCGAAAGCCGAATCAACTGGCTGAAAACCTTACTTATTAAAGCATTTATCCGCCACTATCAGGTTGACGTGAGTATTGCCGAGCGCACTGACATAAAGACGTACAGCACCTTCAATGATTTTTTTACCAGGGCTCTGAAACCGGGAACACGTCCTATTGCGGAAACACCTATTGCCATCGTGTCGCCGGCGGATGGCGCCATAAGTCAATGTGGCACCATATCGGCTGGTGAGCTAATACAGGCGAAAGGACACCGGTATCACACAGCTGATTTGCTCGGCGACGAAACAATGGCAGAGCAATTTTCGAATGGCGTTTTCGCTACTATTTACCTCTCACCGCGAGATTACCACCGTGTGCATATCCCTGTAGCAGGCAAACTGCGTTATTCACGATACATCCCAGGCAGGTTATTTTCAGTAAACCATGCTACGACAGCGCACCAGCCTGGTTTATTTACTCGCAACGAGCGGCTGGTGTGTGTTTTTGAATCTGAGCGGGGAGCATTCGTCGTGGTAATGGTGGGCGCCATGTTGGTCGCTGGCATTGAAACCGTCTGGCAGCGCAATTATCGCCCTGGTCAAGCTTATGAGGAACGATATAGCGGCGACGAATATAGTTTCGCGAAGGGTGACGAGATAGGTCGTTTTAAATTTGGTTCAACGGCGATCGTCCTGCTACCGAATGGGACCCGTATAGACAGCAACCTAAAGCCCGGTAAATTCCTGAAAATGGGTGAACTAATAGCGCACTTCACCGATCAGGAAACGCCACCCCAGGCATGACACCGTACCCATGACGTGCAGGCGAAAACTTATTGCGCCGGGCGGCTATTAATCCTAAATTTTGCCTTGACGGCGGCCCACAGGCCACCTTTCTGCTGGACATCTGCGTCCATGAACAACGTAGACACATTTGTCAGGTCGACATCGTAGCCGGTCGGCTCCAGATCGCGAGCGATTGCGACGCGGTCATTACTCTGCGTATTCCCCCGCTGATGATGAGCGAGGATTCGGAGGGCTTTTTCATTGTCTTTCAAATCCACCAGAAAGATATCTTTATTCAAATCACTGGCTCTCTGATCGAGGATAGCGACCTGCGGCGTTAATCGTGAACTGGGATGCTGTTCAACCACAACACCGATATCACCCGTGGTCAGTTCGACCAGTGTGCCCGTCGGGTACAGACCCACGGACTGGATAAACTGAACGATCAGATCTTCCTGGAACTCTTCACCCCGCATATTGTAGAGCAAGCTTACTGCACGGGATGGCGCAACCGGCTGACTGGTTTCACGCGGGTTGCTAATCATGTCGTAGGTTGTGGCAATACCAGTGATTCTGGCTAGCAGCGGGATTTTTGTTCCTGACACGCCTTCGGGAAAGCCCTGACCATTATGTCGCTCAGCATGGTAGCGCACGATTGATATTATGCGGGGCTCCACCTGGCGGGTATTGCGCAACATTTCCACGCCGTGCAGCACATAACTGCGGTACTCGTGCTCTTCCGCTTCACTGCGGTTTTGCTTTCTCAGCACAGCGTTGGATACTTTAATCTTGCCGATATCCTTAAGCAGGGCGCCCATACACAACACCGAGATCTCTTCTTTGTCCAGACCGATAAAGCGTGCAAACTGCACGGCCCACAGCGCCGACCGCAAACTGTGATCATGAGTGTGTTGATCTTTTTCACGTAGGCGAACCAACCAGGTAAAGGCATCCGGACAACGCAGCACACTTTCCACCATGCCATTAACGTTTTGCTTAAGCTTTTCATAGTCCGCCAACTTGCCACGCGAAATCTGCCGACTTACAAGGGACAGATTACCCCTTAAATGTCGCACGATATTCCTGGCATTTTCAGCCTCTACTCGCAATGGCACTGTTATTTCGTAAACCCCCTTACGGACGGTGATCGGCGTGTAGCCCGGCCCCTCATCATTACCCGTTCTGGTGAGACGTCGTCGATCACCCTTAGCTGATCGAGCTGGATTCGAGCGGCGATCTGAGCGAAGCCCTGCCTCGCCATATTCGAGTGGACCTTTACCTTTGACGATATCAATATATACGTAATCGCAAAATGTTCGCAGTGAGACGATCTCGTCTAGCGACCGCACCTGAAAGCCCTGCAGCGGGAACGGCGTTTTACCCCAGGGACGATCGAGCCTGGATACGAACATGCCCAGGGTCAAATCATCCACGCTTATCTGTACTTGCTTGATCGACATAAGTTAAGTTTCAGCGGTTACAGCAGGCTGCCCCTTTAGACCCTGATTTTTCGCTTAACGATAACAACGTTACGCGATCCTGACCAGCTAATAGTTACTTGCAGGCTAAAGAGTAAACTCCGCAGCACCAATTGCAAGACGATATGTCCAGTCGGCTTATCTACGCGACAAACGCCACTTTTTACCGGAGGGGGCCGTGGTAGTTCACAGACAATCTGTGAACTGCGTCAACAAGGGCGGCGACATGTTGAGGATCTATGTCAGGGCTTATACCATGGCCAAGATTGAAAACATGGCCAGCTCCAGGCCCATATTGCTCTAGTATTCTGGCCGCCTCTGCCTCTATAGCCTTGACAGGAGCACGTAAAATGGCAGGATCCATGTTGCCCTGCAAAGCTACCTGCGTACCGACCCGTGCCCTGGCCTGAGCGATGCTCTGTGTCCAGTCGAGCCCTATAGCATGACACCCTGTCGCAGAGATAGCCTCAAGCCACCCGCCCCCACCTTTGGTGAACAGAATAACGGGCACAACCCTGCCGTCTGCCTCGGGAGTCAGGCCAGCGACAATCTGGGCGAGGTATTTCAACGAAAACTCCCGATAGGCCTGGTCGCTCAAGACCCCGCCCCAGGTATCGAAAATCTGCACGACCTGGGCGCCCGCAGCGATCTGAGCATTTAGATAATTAATGACCGATGCGGCCAGTTTTTCCAGTAACAACGACAATAAGGCGGGGTTGCTGTAAACCATCGTTTTTATTTTCGCAAAATCCTTACTGCTGCCGCCCTCAATCATGTAAGTGGCCAGGGTCCACGGACTGCCGGAAAAGCCGATTAAGGGAACACGACCATTGAGTTCGCGTCGAATCAGGCGAACCGCGTCAACAACATAGGGGAGGTCTGATGCGGTATCGATGGTCGGCAAATTTTCAATGTCTTTGGCACACACCACGGGTTTGCGAAACCGTGGACCTTCACCTTCCTCAAAATACAGACCGAGACCCATAGCATCTGGAATCGTCAGGATGTCCGAGAACAGTATGGCCGCGTCGAGATCAAATCGCTCCAGCGGTTGCAGAGTGACCTCGCACGCTGCCTGGGGATTCTGGCACAGCGCCATAAAATGCCCAGCTTGAGCACGCCTGGCCCGGTACTCAGGAAGATAACGACCTGCCTGACGCATTACCCAAATAGGGGTAACGTCCACAGGCTCACGCAGCAACGCTCGAATCACGCGATCATTTTTAAGTTCTGTCATCTTTAATTTGCCGCCGTTTAGTCAGTCACGGTTAATGAGCCAGATTAACGAACCCCCGTTTAACGGGGCCCAGCTTAACGGGCCTAAGATCAATGGATACAAGTTTAATGGAGCGGCACCGGACTGAACCCGATTAAACTAACCGTGAACTATCTGCTCACAATCATGTAATCAGACTTCAAGATAATCAAGAATACCTTCAGCGGCTTGCCGCCCTTCCCAGATCGCGGTAACCACCAGGTCAGAACCCCGTACCATATCGCCACCAGCAAATACCTTGGCATTGCTCGTCTGAAAAGGGAAATGCTGCTTTTCCGGCGCGATCACACCGCCCCAACTGTTGAGTTCAATGCCGTGATCGGCAAACCATGGCGCAGGACTAGGTTGAAAGCCAAACGCCACGAGCACCACATCAGCGGGAATAATCTGCTCGCTTCCAGCGACCGGCTGCGGCCGCTGGCGACCCTTTTCATCGGGTTCACCGAGCCGTGTTTCGACGACCTTGACCCCGGTTACCCGACCGTCGCCAACGATTTCCACAGGCTGTCGATTGAAGAGGAATTTCACACCTTCCTCCCGTGAATTAGCCACCTCGCGACGCGATCCCGGCATGTTTGCCTCATCCCGCCGATAAACGCAGGTGACTCGTCTCGCGCCCTGGCGAATCGCGGTACGATTACAATCCATCGCCGTGTCACCACCACCCAGCACGACGACCTGCTGACCCTTGACCGAGACATAGTCATAATCGGCCTGGGGCCAGCCCTGATTGTGATTAACGTTTGCTACCAGGTAGGGCAAGGCATCGACAACCCCAGGCATATCCTCCCCAGGGAACCCGCCGCGCATCGTCGTGTAAGTTCCCATGCCCAGAAACACCGCGTCATATTCTTCAAGCAACGATTGAAACGGAATGTCCTTGCCCACATCGACATTCAGACGAAATTCGATGCCCGTTTCGACGAACATTTCTCGTCGTTTGATCATCACCGATTTTTCCAGTTTAAATTCCGGAATACCAAAAGTCAGCAAGCCACCAATTTCCGGATAGCGGTCAAATACCACTGGCTTGACGCCGTTGCGAATCAGGATATCCGCGCAGCCAAGACCGGCCGGCCCCGCTCCGATGATGGCAACTTTTTTACCGGTCGCCTGCACCGATTCCACCGTTGGCTTCCAGCCCATGGCAAGCGCGGTATCCGTAATGTATTTCTCGACGTTGCCGATGGTGACGGCGCCAAACCCATCATTCAGCGTACAGGCTTCTTCGCAGAGTCGATCCTGGGGGCAGACCCGGCCACACACTTCAGGCAGGGTATTGGTCTGATGGCATAATTCCGCCGCTTCAATGATGTTGCCTTCTTCAACCAACTTCAACCAGTTGGGAATGTAGTTATGAACAGGACACTTCCATTCACAATAAGGGTTGCCACAGCCCAGACATCGATGTGATTGTGCAGCAGCGTCCGGTTGCTGATACGGCTCGTAGATCTCAGCGAAACTCGATTTTCGTCTGGCGATCGGCTTTTTCTCAGGATCTTCGCGCTTTACGTCGAGAAACTGAAAATGATTGTGCTGGCGCTCAGTCGTCATAATACAAACCTTTTAAACTGTCGATGCAGATTACTCGGGGCGCGCACGAGTATTCTCGAAAAGACTGGCCAGAGATGCCGATTTCGGTTTGACCAGCCAGAAGCTGGCGACGTAATCGTCGAAATTATCGATCAGTTCTACGCCCCAGGCACTGCCTGTCTCGGCAACGAACTCTTCAATCATCCGTTTGAGAAAGTGCCGCTGATTCTCCAGCGGTTCGGTGGTAATGCGATGCACCTCGACCAGCTCGGTATTGACGCGATCATAGAAGCGGCGTTCGAGATCGAGGACATAGGCAAATCCGCCCGTCATACCAGCACCGAAATTGTACCCAGTGGCGCCCAGAACCGCGACAATGCCGCCGGTCATGTATTCGCAACAGTGGTCTCCCGCGCCCTCGATAACGGCGTATGCTCCCGAATTACGCACCGCGAAACGCTCCCCGGCGCGACCAGAGGCGAACAACTTGCCGCCCGTGGCTCCGTAGAGGCAGGTGTTACCCATAATCGGGGTGGCATTACTGACAAATGTGCTGCCCCTGGGCGGCGACAAAACCAGCTTACCACCCGCCATACCCTTGCCGACATAATCGTTGGCATCGCCGGACAGATAAATTTCAAGCCCCCCAGCATTCCAGGCGCCAAGCGACTGTCCTGCGACACCGGTAAGAGCCAACCTGAGGGGCGCTGTCGCCATACCCTGATTGCCATGGCGCCTGGCGATTTCGCCACTCAGGCGGGCACCGATAGTGCGATCGCAGTTAGAAACTGTGTACTCATAATGCCCGCCCGTCGCCCCTTCTATAGCAGGCAGCATATCCGCGACCATCCGCTCGGCCAGTTCACCCCTGTCAAAAGGCGTGTTGCGCGCAACCTGACAATACTGCGGCTTGGTCGCCAAAAACTCGTCGCTGTGTAATATCGGTGCCAGGTTAACCTTTTGCTGCCGCGCGGTGTTGCCCGGTAATACTTCCAGTAGATCGACGCGGCCGATCAGCTCCGCCAAACTGGCAACTCCCAGTGCAGCGAGCCATTCGCGGACTTCCCGAGCAATGAACAGGAAAAAGTTTCTGGCATTCTCCACCGTGCCCTTATAGTGACCTTCCCGCAACGTTTGATCCTGAGTTGCAACACCTGTGGCGCAGTTATTAAGATGGCAAATACGCAAATATTTGCAACCCAGGGCAACCATCGGTGCCGTACCGAAACCAAAACTCTCGGCACCCAGTATGGCCGCCTTGACCACATCCAGACCTGTCTTCAAACCACCGTCGGTCTGCACTCTGACTTTGTCCCGCAGATCGTTGGCTCGCAACATCTGGTGTGTTTCCGCAAGCCCTAGTTCCCAGGGGGAACCGGCATAGCGTATCGACGTCAGTGGGCTAGCAGCCGTACCCCCGTCATACCCGGAAATGGTAATCAGATCAGCGTAAGCCTTGGCGACACCGGCTGCGATGGTACCGACGCCCGGGCGCGACACTAGTTTCACCGATACCAAAGCCAGGGGATTAACCTGCTTCAAGTCAAAGATTAACTGCGCGAGATCCTCTATCGAATAGATGTCGTGGTGTGGCGGCGGCGAAATCAATGTCACCCCCGGAACCGAGTAACGCAAAGAGGCAATCAGCTCGTTTACCTTGCCACCAGGTAGTTGTCCCCCCTCACCGGGTTTAGCGCCCTGCGCAATTTTGATCTGGATAACTTCAGCGTTAACCAGATAATGCGGGGTCACACCAAAGCGTCCAGAAGCAACCTGCTTGATTTTCGACGTTCGAACCGTGCCGTAGCGCCTGGGGTCTTCGCCCCCTTCCCCAGAATTTGAACGCCCGCCCAGGCTATTGAGGGCTTCGGCAAGGGACTCATGGGCCTCCGGCGACAATGCGCCCAGCGACATCCCGGCGGAATCAAAGCGCACGACTATTTTTTCAACGGGTTCGACGTCATCTAGCGGGATTGGATGGCCCCCCGTTTTCAGGCGCATGAGATCGCGCAAGGTCGCCACCGGTCGACCATTGACCAGTGCAGCGTATGCTTGCCAATCGGCATAACAGCCACTGCGCACCGCTTTTTGCAAAATCTGCACAACATCCGGGTTGAAGGCGTGATACTCCCCACCGTGAATATATTTAAACAAACCGCCCGGCGAAATCGCTTTGCGATCCCGCCAGGCGAGCTCAGCGAGGATCTGCTGGTCGCTCTGGAAATCTACAAACTCGGCTCCACGGATGCGGCTGACCAACCAGGGAAAGCACAGCTCGATGATCTCATCGCCCAGACCAATGGCTTCGTACAACATTGCCCCTCGATAAGAAGCGATGGTGGAAATACCCATTTTTGACAATATTTTCAACAGGCCTTTGTTAATACCTCGGCGGTAGTGCTTAAACGCGGTATCGACATTAATGACAAGCTCACCGCTTTCAATCATATCGTAGAGCACGTGATAGCTCAGATAGGGATAAACCGCGGTCGCTCCGCAACCAATTAGCGTTGCTATTTGATGAGGATCCCGTGCAGCCCCGGTACTGACAATGATATTAGCGTCGCAACGCAAGCCCTTAACAGTTAAATGATTGTGAACTGCACCGACAGCGAATACGGACTGTAAGGGGATCTTGCCCATTTCAATATCGTGGTCTGACAGGATGCAGATGGTGGCCCCGCTTCTCACCGCTTGCTCGACATCAGAACACAGGGCAATCAACGCCGTGCGCAAATCCACTTGCGCCGGATCATAATTGAGCCCAAATTTACGCACTTCGTAACCGGGGTGCTTATTATGCTTGAGAGAATAGTACTTGCGCGGCGACAACACCGGGCTATTAAGGTTTATCCGTCCAGCGTGCTCCGGAGTTTCCTCAAATATATTCCGCTCTTTACCCAATTGAGTACTCAAAGACATGGCGATGCCTTCGCGCAGCGCATCAATCGGCGGATTAGTCACCTGGGCAAATTGCTGGCGAAAATAGTCGAATACACTACGGTTCTTTTCCGACAACACAGCCATAGGTGAATCATCACCCATCGACGCCACCGCCTCCTGAGCGCCTTCGGCCAGCGGCACGAATACCTGGTTCCGTTCCTCGAGGGAGATGCCATACATTTTCATGTACTGCCTGATTTTCTCCCGGGACAATGTCCCCTCGATATCCATACCGTCCTGATCCATAGTGGACTCAATGGCATGAGCACCTTCGCGCAACCAGCGACGATAGGGCTGGGCCGCAGCGAGGCGCTGATCTATATCCTCACGGGTTTCCATGGTTCCGTCCACGACGTCGATCGACAGCATATCACCAGGTCCAAGACGACCCTTTGCCACCACCGCCTCCGGACGGTAGCCATGCACACCGACCTCGGAAGCAACGGTAATGAAGTCGTCGTCCGTGAGTATCCATCGCGATGGCCGCAAGCCGTTCCGATCAAGCGCACATATTGCGTAGCGTCCGTCGGTGATGACCAGTCCAGCCGGGCCGTCCCACGGCTCCATATGCATGGACTGGTATTCAAAAAAGGCCCGTTGATTCGGATCCCGATCTTCAACATTGTTCCAGGCAGGAGGTATCAACATTCTCACCGCCCGGTGGAGAGGAATGCCCCCAGTGACCATAACTTCGAGCATATTATCGAGGCTCGACGAATCTGATCCGAGACGATTAACCAGCGGCGCGACGTCGGCAAGATCAGGTATTTGTGGAGAATTGAACTTGGCGGTTCGGGCGACAGACCAATTCCTGTTACCCACGATGGTATTGATCTCGCCATTATGCGCAAGCATTCGAAAGGGCTGCGCAAGGGGCCATTCCGGCAGCGTATTGGTACTAAAGCGCTGATGGAATACACAGATAGCGGTTTCGAGGCGCGTATCGGATAAATCCAGGTAAAAGTGCGGCAGATCAACGGGCATCATCAAGCCCTTGTAACAAATAACCCCTGCCGACAAACTGGCTACGTAAAAACGTCTGTCTTCGCTCAAGCGCTTTTCAATGTGACGCCTTGCTACAAAAAGTCGGGCATCAAAGCGCAACGACTCCATGTCTTCCGGCGCACCGATAAATACGTGCTCAATCACCGGTTGCGTGCGCAGGGCTATTTCCCCCAGACAGCTGTTATCGGTGGGAACTTCACGCCAACCTACGACATTCAGCCCCTGACGGCTCAGCTCCTGCTCCGTGATATGTTTTGCGTGTTGCCGGGCGGTTTCTTCCGGGTTAAGCATCATGACGCCGACCGCGTACCGCTCGGGCAATACTGCGCCAAATTGCTCCAGGGCAATGGCGCGCAAAAAGCCATCGGGCTTTTGCAATAATAGTCCGCAGCCATCACCCGTTTTCCCGTCCGCGGCGATACCCCCGCGATGCGTCATGCAGGTCAGCGCCTCTATGGCTGTTTGTAGTAATTGATGACTGGTTTGGCCCTTCAAATGAGCAATCAGACCAAATCCGCAGTTATCGCGAAACTCGTCGAGCCGGTACAAACCTTTAGACATAAATAACTCGTTATAAAACATTGTGTTACAAAGGCTAAATCCAGCAACACAGCGCTGCACGGGGCAAAAGGAGGGACATTTTACACAGGTGGCATGAGCGGGACAAATGCCGGAGATTTACTGGAAACTCAACACTTCTTTCAGTTTTGACTGATCATAATCTGCGCTTACAATCGCATCACCCACTGCTTTTAATAGAACCAGGCGAATGACACCGCCCAGGGCTTTCTTATCAACCGCCATGAGCTCGAGAAATCGCTGTTCGCTAATGCCTTGCGGGGGCGCAACAGGTAAGCCCGCCTGCAACAGGATTGCCCGTATTCGATCGACATCCCGCTGCCGCAACCACCCCATCCGAGCCGACAGTTCAGCGGCCATGACCATACCTGCAGCCACCGCTTCGCCGTGTACCCATTCGCGATACGCCTGAAACGTTTCGATGGCATGGCCGAAAGTGTGACCAAAATTAAGGATGGCGCGCACCCCACTCTCACGTTCGTCTACACTGACGATCTGTGCCTTCAGCCGACAGGATGTCTCAATAGCATGAAGCAACGCCTCTTCATCGCCCGCCAACAAAAGCTCTATATTGCCCTCTAACCAGGTAAAAAACGCTTCATCACGAATCAGGCCATACTTAATCACTTCTGCTAACCCGGCTTTGAACTCCCGCTCGGGCAACGACTTAAGCGTATCGATATCAATCAGCACCGCTCGCGGTTGATGAAAGGCGCCTATCATGTTCTTACCAAGCCGGTGATTTACAGCTGTTTTGCCGCCCACAGACGAATCAACCTGAGCCAGCAAGGTAGTCGGCAGCTGAATAAACGCAATGCCGCGTTGATAGCAGGCTGCCGCAAATCCCGTTATATCGCCGACAACGCCACCGCCCAACGCAATCAAGGTGGTATCTCGACTGTGAGTATCCTTTAGGAGCGCGTCAAAAATTAAGTTTAGCGTGTCGAAGTTTTTGTATTTTTCACCGTCAGGAAGCACCAGGTGATCAACCCTGTAATCGCCAAGTGCCTGATCGACTACATCCAGATAAAGTGGAGCAATTGTTTCGTTGGTAATAACCAGCGCGCCGTCACGACCGAGAAACGGCGCCAGAATATCTTTCTGGCGCAACAGCCCGCGACCGAACAAAATCGGGTAGCTACGCTCACCTAGCTCAACGGTCAGGCTATGCATGATCAGGCGTCACTTGGAACCAACTAATGGGAAGGCGGCGATGCTAGCACATCATTCGCCCGCCTGCTGGATAAGTAGCTTAAGCTTCTCAGCGGCAGTCGTTGGGCTGTTATTCTCGCTGGTAAAAATGATATCGGCAACTTCCCGATAAAGAGGGTCTCTCCGGGTCACCAATTCGTCAATGACTTCACGCCTGTTTTCTACCTGCAGGAGCGGCCTCCTGGTATCTAATAAAGTTCGCTCATAAAGAATGTCCGCGGGTACCGCAAGATAGACAATCAGCCCACTGCTGCTCATTACATTCCGATTGTCAGGGTTCAGCACCACGCCCCCGCCCGTCGCGATAATAACATCCTGTTTTGTCGCCAACTCAGCCAGCATGTTGGTCTCACGCTTGCGGAATCCTTCCTCCCCTTCGACATCGAAAATCCACGGAATATCGGCGCCACTGCGGGCTTCAATCTCGGCATCCAGATCTATAAAAGCCTTATGCAGAAGCCTGGCGAGCTGTCTACCAACTGTGGTCTTGCCGGCCCCCATGGGGCCGACCAGGAATATGGGCTGCCGCTGCCCCGTCATTGATCCAGAAGCGGATCGCTGATAATTCTCGGCGTCACAAAGATTAGAATTTCCCGCTTCGTGCGATCAGAGACGGTATTTTTGAATAATCGTCCAATGAAGGGTATATCACCCAAAACCGGGACTTTTTGCTCGCCCTTAATCTCTTCCATTTGAAAAATTCCGCCGAGAACGAGGGTCTGACCGTCTCCCACCAACGCCTGGGTTTGTATCTGAGTCACGTCAATTGTTGGCTCGGCGCCGCCCTGGGCCGTCGGCACAATCTGGCCAACAGAATCCTGGTTGATCAACAGATCCATAATAATCCGGTTGTCCGGGGTAATCTGCGGCGTTACTTCAAGCTTTAACACCGCTTCCTTAAACTCTACCTCTGTCGCTCCACTTGATGTGCCCGACTGATAAGCAATTTCAGTACCGGCCTTGATAATGGCCTTTTGCTTGTCGCCGGTCAGCACCTTTGGCTGGGAAATAATCTCTCCAAAACCGTCATTCTCCAGCGCGCTTAACTCCATATCTATAAAGGTATTGTCTTTCAACAGACCGAGACTGAAGCTACCGGCAGGTCCCGAAACACCGAGATCAACCGCCAGGCTTTCACCGAGGGTTAAATCGTGGTCATTCTCTACTTTTGTGATATTGCCGAAATCATCTCTCTCTATCTCCGATTCATCTATGGAGAACGCATCAATCACACCCTCAGCTTTCTGACCCTGCCGGGTGCCTACGAAAGATAGTATATCGTCTCCAGGGCGCCGAATACCCGAGATACCCCACCGGACTCCTATTTCTTTTCTAAAATCGGTACTGGCAATAATAATGCGCGCCTCAATCTCGACCTGCCGAATGGGAATATCTATCTCCGCCACCAGACGACGAAATTCATCAATTTTTTCCTGTACATCGGTCAGAATGATGGTATTGGTGCGCTGATCAACGATAGCCGTACCCCGCTGCGACAGGATACTTGATGTGGTATTTCTATCACCACCGCCACCGCCACCGCCACCGCCATCCTTCGAATCAAACAACTCGAAAAGCTCAACGGCATCGGCGTAACGCACGCGAACAAAATCCGTCACCAGCGGCGCAAGTTCGATCAGTTGTTTGTTTGCTTCGACCCGCAAGCGCTCCTGTTCGGCAATCTCCACAGCCGGCGCAACCATCAATACGTTACCTTCTTGGCGCTTGTCCAGCCCCTTAGCCTTGAGGACAATGCTGAGTGCCTGATCCCATGGCACGTTTTGCAGACGCAAGGTTATATTGCCCGTGACAGTATCGCTGGCGACGAGGTTAAGATCAGTAAAATCAGCAATTAACTGCAGTACTGAGCGAACCTCAATATCCTGGAAATTTAAAGAAAGCTTTTCACCTGCATACTCGAACTTGGACTTTTGCTCTTTTTCCTGAGCTGTCAAAGGCTTAACGCTGACTACGTACTGATTGTCGGCCTGATAAGCCAGGTAATCATACTCTCCCGTCGCGGCAATAATTATCCTGGTTGTCGCACCATCGTGCTGGGCGTCAACACTGTTTATGGGTGTCGCGAAATCGACTACGTCAAGCTTCCTGTTCAGGGCCTCAGGCAAGTCTGTGCGATAAAAGCTAACGGTGATGTCAGTGCCCACCCGTGCCACGTCCACGGGAGTCCTGGCGTTGCTCAGGTCAATAGAAACCAAACCTTCGCCTTTTTGCCCTCTCTTGAAATCAACATTTTTAACCGCATTCTCCGACTGAGAAAAACTCTTGCCAGCAGCCGCTTGCTGTACGGAACTTACCGCCATCCCGGGCTTGTTGGTAGCGCTGACCGAACCGGCTGTAGCCGCTCCCCCGACAGCCAACGTTAAGCTGTTCGCATTGGAGTGCGTTTCATAGGCCACCGTTTCTCGCAGGTTAACAATCAACCGGGTTCGACCGCCCGCACTCAGCACCACGACACTCTGGGCATTATCAAAGGACAGGGGATATTTTTTCTCGCTAAGCGCGCTATCCGTGTTCTCAAAATCCAGAACTATTCGTGCAGGAGAATCAATTTTGTATGATTTCGGCTCAGGCGCAGGACCGTCAAAATCGAGTTTCACCTCAAACTTGTCGCCGGGGAGCGCCGAAAACTTGATATCCTGAATCAAGGACACCGCTTGCGCCGAGGCGACCTGGAAAAGCAGGCAACCCGCTGCAATAAGCTTTACCCCTGCTTTCAACCTACCCAAAGGCCACCCAATTACATTCATGCCTGATCCCCCAAAATAGCTCATCAATCATTCTCCTTCAGGCCTAACGTCCTCGGCCTTTCCACCCATCCACCTTTGCCGTCTGGAACGATTTCGACCACATCAATTTTTGACTCCGCGATAGCGACAATCCTGCCGTGGTTTTTGCCCAGATAATTACCGAGGGCCACCCGATGCACATCACCTTCACCGTCGTTGAGCAAGGACCATATGGTGCCGTCTTTTTCGATGGAGCCAGTCAGCGTAAAAGATGAGAAATTAAAGCTTTCCAGGAATTCTTTTTTTCTGTTCTCGTCGGGCTTAATTGCCGTTTTCCCGCTGGGTTGAGTTTTTGATATCGCTGTCAACGGCTTATCGAACGGACTTCTGAAAGCAACTGCACTGTATTTAAAGGTCGCGTATGGGTCAAACGTCGGTAACGGTTCAATTTCTCCCACTGGCTGATTCCTGGCTTCAAGCATAAATGCCTGTAAATCCTCGTGCCCACTTCGCCCGGCGCAGCCCAATGCCAATAAACACAGGCCAACAATGGAAACGGTTCTAAATAACGAGATGGTATCCATCACCTAATCGTCCTGTCCTTTATAACGGTATGTTTTGGCTTCAACTTCGAAAACGAGTCTGTTCTGTTTGTCCACGCTCGTGATCGAATAATTGTGTAACGTTACTATTCTCGGCAAGCCAGCGATCCCACTCACAAAAGTGCCCACGTCGTGATAACCCCCTTGAGCAACGATCTTTATCGGCAGCTCCACATAAAACTCTTTAGCATTTTCCGGTTGCAGAGAAATAGTCTTAATATCAAGGCTGCTCCCGTAACCAATTTCGGTAATATCTTCCAGTAAACTTGGCACCTCAGTATCGCCAGGTAATTGCGCCAGTAGCGCACCAAAAGACTCCTCAATTTCGGCCATCTGCTCCCTGTACTCCTCCAGATTCGCAGCCTCAAATGCTTTCTGTTTATACGTGCTTCTCAACACGTCTTCCTTCGCAACAGCCGAGTCCAGAGTGATATAAATATCCTTTACGTGCAGAAAATAACCTAATCCGAGCACCAAAAATAATACAGCGACACATACCAACACACGGAAAAGTAAAGGCCAGACGCCGATATTGTGAAAACCAAGTTCAGATATATCGAGACCTTTTGCGCGATAACTTTCTTTTACAGCCATAAATCACGCCTCCCCGTCTTTCAGTTGAGTTTTACCCAACTTGACGTGAAGCTCAAAGCGACTACCCTGCTCGCCAAGGGCCGTATTCGCCTCTACCTTGGTTAAATTCGGCTCAGTGAACATGTCTGACGCGTCCAGCTGACGCATCAAAGACGAAATCCGATTATTTGACTCGGCGTAACCGACAAGAGCAATGCCATCTAGATTGCGAGACATTTTTTCGAAGTAGACGCCGTCTGGTGTAGACCTGACGAACTCATCAAAAATCTTTACCATCTCCGGACGATTGCCCTGTAACGCCTGAATCACCTCCATTCTTTCAAGCATCTGAGCTCGTCGCTCCTTTAAATCCTTAATCTCCTTCACCCGCTCTTCCAGAACAGCAATTTCTCTGGTGAGCAGGGCATTACGATCATTCTGCAAGTCGACCCTGCCAACCACCCATCGATCCCACCCAAAAACAATTAGTACAGCAAGGGCGGCCACCCCACCGACAATGGTCAGGAATTCCTTTTGCTTCTCCTGACGATAATCTTCCCGCCAGGGAAGCAGGTTAATTTTTGCCATATCTAATCAAAGCTCCTTAGCGCTAATCCTGTAGCTATTAACATTGCCGGGGCATCCATCGCTAGCGCAACCGCATTCACCTTGCTACTGACCGCCATGCTCGCAAAAGGATTTGCTACCAGGGTGGGCAAGCCCAATTTTTCCTCCACCTCGTCGCATAGACCTTCCATAGCGGCCACCCCCCCAGCCAGCACTAACTGATCGATATAGTTGTACTTGCTCGACGAGAAGAAAAACTGCAAGGATCGCGAAATTTGCTGAATTAATGCTTCTCTAAAAGGTTCCAGTATTTCAGACTCATAGTCCTCGGGTAAGCCACCCTGTTTTTTGGCTAGCCCCGCCTCTTCCACTGACAGCCCGTAACGGCGCTGAATTTCTTCGGTAACCTGTTTACCACCAAATAATTGCTCGCGCGTATACAGGGTTTTCCCATCGACAAGAACGCTGAGTGTCAGCATGGTTGCGCCGATATCAGCAATAGCGACCACCTGTTCGCCCATGTCTTCAAGCTGCTCGGCAATTAATTTGAAGGCACGCTCAACCGCAAAAACTTCTACGTCTACTATTTTAGGGTTGAGCCCGGCCAGGCTCAAAGCCTCCGCACGCAAATCAACATTCTCACGCCGACACGCCGCAAGGAGAACGTCAACCTGATCAGGGTTGTTTTCAGATAAACCGATTAGCTCAAAATCCAGCGCCACTTCATCCAGGGGATAAGGGATATACTGATCGGCCTCTACGGCGAGCTGCGATTCCATCGCCTCCTCACTAAGGTCGGCTGGCATCTCAATGACTTTTGTAATGACCGCCGAGCCAGCTACGGCCACTGCGGCATCTCGGGTCCTGACTTTCGCCTGGCTGACGACCTTGCGAATGGTTTCAGCCAGCGCATTGATATCATTGATGTTTTTTTCAACTACGGTGTTAGGGGCAAGCGGTCTGACGAGATAACTCTCTACCTTGTAGCGTCGCCCAGCTTTACTCAGCTCAAGCACCTTGACGGTTGAAGATGTGATATCAACACCAAGCACGGACTTGGACTGCTTGTCCAGAAAATTAAAAATTCCCATTTTTATTTTCTTTTTCCTATAGTTAGGTAGATCTTATAACAAGCTACTGTAACTTATTATCGAGTCTTTGCAAGTATTTATTAATACGCGCTTAACAGTATAATATCGCCACCTCAGCTCTGAAACATACCATAACAGCCAGTTATGCTACCCACATTCAAGCAAGCTTTCCGCTTTATCGGACTTTGCAGCATCCCAGCGGCGGGCTTTGGGCTGCTGCTAACCGCCAGCCTGTATCTTTACCTTAGCCCCAAATTACCCTCCGTGGAAACCCTGAAAACCGTTAAATTTCAGACTCCTTTGAGAGTTTACTCACAAGATTTACTACTTATCGGCGAATTCGGCGAAAAACGCCGAACGCCAATCGAATTCAAGGACATCCCTCTGCTGTTTGTTCAGGCGATGCTCGCCGCCGAGGATGACGCTTTTTACAGTCACATCGGCGTTGATTTCAACGGGCTAATCCGTGCTGCGCTGGAGCTGGCCACCACCGGCAGCATACAGACTGGCGGCAGCACCATCACCATGCAACTGGCCAGGAATTTTTTCCTGACGCGAGAACAAAGTTTTACGCGCAAGTTCAACGAGATACTACTAGCATTACGAATCGAAGATGAGCTGAGCAAAGACGAAATTTTCCAGCTCTACGCCAATAAAATCTATCTAGGTAACCGGGCTTATGGTGTCGAGGCTGCTGCCCTTACCTATTACGGCAGAACAATTAGCAATCTCACTCTAGCCGAACTGGCGATGATTGCAGGACTGCCTAAAGCGCCTTCTACCTTCAATCCTATTATCAACCCCGACCGGGCCATCAGTCGGCGCGACTGGATTTTGCGCCGTATGGTGAAACTGGGGTTCATCAGCCTGACGCAATATGAGGACGCAAAAAACAGTCCTAGCACGGCGCAATATCACGGTCCCATGATTGCTTACAATGCCCCTTATGTCGCCGAGGACGCTCGTCTCGCAGCGCTCACCACACTCGGCCCCGCTGCCCAGACTGACGGCTATGTCGTCATCACCACCGTGGACAGCAAACTGCAAATTCACGCCGACCAGGCTCTCCGCAAAGGACTCAGGGATTACGATTTGCGCCACGGTTACCGAGGCCCGGAAGCACACATTAAAAATGCGCAAGAATGGCGCGCCACGCTCCTCAACACGCCGGTGGCGGGAATACTTGAGCCTGCCATCATCACAGCCGTGACGGGCGACAGCCTGACCATCAACACGCAATCGCAGGATGGGCTGCTGCTGACTAAAGAGGATACTGACGGGCTGGCGGATTTGCGGTTACTGATATCAGAAAACAGCCGCAGCGCACCCGTCCAGAATCTCACCGAGGTGTTTACCCCTGGTGATTTGATCCGTATCGGATACGAACAGGACAAAATCTATCTTGCGCAGCTGCCCCAGGCGCAGGCGGCCCTGGTCTCCCTTGATCCAGAAACTGGCGCTATCCGCGCCCTTGTCGGCGGTTTTGATTTTTACCAAAGCCACTTTAACCGCGTCACGCAGGCACAACGCCAACCTGGCTCCAACTTCAAACCATTTATTTACACTGCAGCCCTGGAACACGGCATGAGCCCCGCCACCATCATCAACGATGCACCGGTGGTATTTGACAACGGCTCCGCCGAGGAAGCGTGGCGCCCCGAAAATAATAGTGGCGAATTTTATGGCCCTACACGTTTGCGAAAGGCGTTGTACCTGTCACGCAATCTGGTCTCCATCAGGATACTACGCAGCGTTGGAATAAACAGCGCCCTCAATACCATCAACAAGTTTGGCTTCGACAGAAAAGCATTTCCCCGCGACCTTTCTCTCGCATTGGGGACTCACGCGCTGACGCCGCTACAGATCGCTACAGGTTACGCCACCTTTGCAAACGGCGGCTACAAAATAGAGCCCTACCTGATAGAAAGAATTGAAAACCAGGAGGGTGATGTAGTTTTTCAGACACAACACCCGATGGTTTGCAGGCACTGCGAGTTAACCGCCGAGGTCAAAAAGACCGAAATTGCTGGGGAAAAGGCATCGCCAGAAAAGAATCTACTCGCTGACGACGCCAGGACAGAGAAACCATCCGATCAGATAACAGACCCAACTCAGGATAATCCGGTAACCAGGCGCTCGAAAGTAAAAGACATTGTCGCCAGCCGCCCCGCTGCCGCAAGAATAGTCGAACCCCGCATAGCTTATCTCATTGATTCCATGCTCAAAGACGTCATCATCCGCGGTACCGGAACCAAGGCCCAGGCCCTGAAACGAACCGACATTGCAGGCAAAACAGGAACCACCAATGGCCCCCGTGACGCGTGGTTCTCTGGCTACAATCCAGACCTGGTGACCACCGTGTGGCTCGGCTTCGACGACAACAAGCTACTCGGCAAAAGGGAGTTTGGCGGTTCCGCAGCCCTGCCTATCTGGATCGACTACATGGCTGCGGCACTGGCTGACAAACCGGTAAAAAGGCGACCTCAGCCCGACGGTCTGGTGAGCGTGAAGATTGACCCAGAAACAGGTAAGAGGGCAGGCCCGACCACCACGAATGCAATATTCGAACTTTTCCTCCAGGAAAACGTACCGATGGTCGACGACACATTGGCCATGCCATCAACGCCAGGCAGCCGACCCCCCCCCCTGCCAGAAGATATTTTCTAGCTACCGGCCGTATTCACTGCGGCACCAGACGCTAACTTTCCATCCGGCTGACCAGCAGCTCTCGCCATGGGAACGATCGGTCGCCAAGCACATAGAAATATGGGTTGAGCAAATCTTCCTTGGTATTGTAGCGCATGGGTTCAAGATCAAAGTTAAGCACTTCACCACCGGCTGCTTCCACTACAGCCTGTGCGGCCGCCGTATCCCATTCCATGGTTGGCGCCAGTCGGGGATAGATATCCGCTTTGCCCTCAGCGACGAGGCACAATTTCAACGAGCTGCCCATATTGCAGGTTTCGATCACGCCGAGACGAGCGGTGAGCCGATCTAGCAGGTCATCTACGGCGCCAGTGCCATGCCTTCTACTGGCAACCACCTCCACCGGCATCCCAATTTTGCCGCGACCAACCATGGCCCGTACGCTAATTGCCGTCCTATGACCGTCCGGGTTCTGCCGGAAGGATCCTAGATCGCGAGCACCCGCATAGCTCATACCACTAACTGGAACATGCACGACACCCAACACCGGGACATGGTTTTCAATAAGCGCCACGTTAACCGTGAACTCACCGTTGCGACTGATAAATTCCTTGGTGCCATCCAGTGGATCGATAACCCAATAACTACCCCATTGCTTTCGTTCGGTAAATTCCGGTATTGCCGACTCTTCGGATAACACAGGCACGCCATCAAGCATGCCCTCAAGGCCGGCGTTAAGGATCACATGCGCCGCCATGTCGGCCGCGGTGACGGGTGAGTCATCCCCTTTGTGCGCAACCTCCAGGTCATCACGCCCGTAAACTTCGAGTATCGCCTCGCCAGCAGTCATGGCCAGTGCAATTACCTTATCCAGCAGGGTTGTATTGTTCACACCGATTCCACTCCATTGTTAACAAATAATCCAGCGAACGATTCACTCAGCGAATCTGGGCATTGATATATTCACGCGCCATATACAGCGCAGCGATGGATATGCTGTCGCACACATCATCCCTGCCAATCAGCGCATCCAGTTGTTCGAGGGGCCATGTCATCCTTGCCAATGGTTCCGGTTCATCTCCCGGCAAAGAGGCTTCATAAAGGTTCTCCGCGTAGACAACGTCTATAGAACGCTCCATATAAGAGGGATTAAGATGGATACTCTTGAGGTAGTGCAATGTATGCGCACCGACCCCCGCCTCCTCCATCAATTCCCGATTGGCCGCCTGTAACCGCGTTTCGCCGGGGTCTATCGCGCCCTTGGGCAATCCCCACTGATAACCGTTAATTCCGGCGCCATACTCCTGAACCAGAATGACCGCACCTTCAGCGGTCACCGGCACCACGGCGACGGCACCGAATCCAGCCGAAGCAAGACGCTCGTAAGTACGTTCCACACCATTGGAAAACCTAAGCTCCAGTTGCTCCACCTGGAACAAACGTGTGCGGGCGACTCGATGTCGCTTCAATATCTCAGGTTTAGTCGGCATAATTTGCGATCACTGACAGCTGTGCGACGGACATTATCCGCGATGATTGACTGGAACGCCATTGACACCGTCTTACTGGACATGGACGGCACCCTTCTCGACCTGCATTTTGACAATTATTTCTGGCAACATTACTTGCCGGCCCGTTACGCAGAGCATCATGACATTGACCCAGACAGGGCGTTAGGCGACCTGTACCAGCGCTTCGAAGAGAAACGTAGTAGCATCGAGTGGTACTGCACAGACTACTGGTCCGAGCAATTGGCCCTGGACATTGCGAGTTTGAAAAGAGAAGTACGGCATCTTATCGCTATCCGACCCCAGGCTGAGGAGTTTCTTGATCACCTGGGTAAATGCGCAGCCAAGAGGGTTCTCGTCACCAACGCCCATCGCCACAGCCTGGACTTAAAAATGGAAGTAACGGGTATCAACACGCGTCTCGACACCATGATTTCATCCCACGACTACGGTGCACCCAAAGAACACCAGTCTTTCTGGCACTGCCTGCAACAGCAAACCAACTTTGACCCGAAACGCACGCTGTTCATCGATGACACCGAAACGATGCTCCACGCAGCGCAAATCTACGGCGTCCAGCACCTCCTGTGCATCAGTCAACCGGACAGCACCGCGGCGCCGCGGACAGGCCTGGAGTTTCCAGCCATTAATGAATTCGGCGATCTATTGCCACAAAACCAGGCAGATACTGATCATGGACAGAGTTCGCATCGATAAATGGCTCTGGGCGGCACGCTTTTTTCGCACCCGGGCACTGGCGAAAAACGCTATTGAAGGTGGCAAAATTCACGTTAACGGACAACGCACCAAGCCCAGCAAGGAAATTAAAGTCGGCGAATCCGTCGTAATTCGCCAGGGCTGGACCGAAAAACAGGTCATTGTAGAGGGCTTATCCGACTCACGGGGCGGTGCTCCCGAGGCCGCCAAACTCTACACAGAGACGAACGACAGCGTTACCAAACGTGAGCAGGCGCTGGCCGAAAGACAGGCGATTGGCACCGGCCATCAACCGGCCACGAATAAGCCGTCCAAGAAACAGCGCCGCCAAATCGAGCGACTCCGGGAGCACGATGACTATTAACTTGAACCTGCCTCACCCTCATTCACTGGACACCCCACGGCTTCTTGCGTACATTGTTGCAGCCCAAATTTCAGCACCGGTTATACCTTGAACCTCGATAAAGACATACGGCAACGCTTCATTTTTGAAGACAGCGACATCCGCGGAGAAATCCTATCTCTGCAAGACAGTTACCAGGCTGCTCTGCTAAACGGTAACTATCCACCGCCTGTCGCTGAGTTACTGGGCGAATTTATGGCTGGCGTGTGTCTGTTGAGCGCGACATTGAAATTCGACGGCGTCATTTCTTTACAGGCCTCCGGCAAAGGACCACTGGGCATGATCATGGCTGACTGCACTCGCCATCACAATGTCCGCGGCGTTGCTCGCTACGAACAGCGCCGACTTGTCGCCACACAGGCCAACAGTTGGCTGAACTCCTCGCCGCAACTCAGCACGATGCTCGGTACAAATGCCACACTCGCGGTGACTATTGATCCCGCTAACGGCAAGCGTTATCAGGGTATTATCCCTTTGGAAGGTGCTACTCTCAGCGAATGTCTGATCACTTATTTTGACCAGTCGGAGCAATTACCCACGAAAATCCGGCTGCATGCCGATGGACATCGTGCCGGAGGTTTGCTGCTACAGGCCTTGCCCCCGCAACGTCAGGCCCTTGCTGAGCGAGAGGAGTACTGGCACCACCTCAGTCATCTAACGGACACCTTGACCGCTGCCGAGCAACTCCAGCTACCCCATACCACGCAACTGCACCGGCTTTTCCACGAGGAGCCACTGCGCCTCTTCGAGCCGCTAGATATCCAGTTCGCCTGCAGCTGCTCGAAAACGCGTACCGCTAACGCGCTATTGAGCCTGGGGCTAGCTGAAGTTACAGCTCTACTCAAGGAAAAAAGCCCAATAGAGATGACTTGTCAGTTTTGCCATCAGCAATACCGTTTCGACGAAAACGATGCACACCTGCTGTTCAGCCAAAGTATTTCAACACTGCACTGATAGCCTCCATCGGTCTTCGCGACGTGGCGCTTTTCTGGCATAATTGGCGGCCTTTTTACCACGGCCAGTCATCGCCAATCTGTTCGACCGCTCACAGGACACTATCCAATGACTCAAAATGAAAACTCCGCAGCCACTGTCTATCGGGATCTGTCTGCGGCGGAACTCATCGAACAAGCTATCCAGCGTGGGGAGGGGGTGTTAACCAACACCGGTGCCCTGCGTACCGAAACCGGGCAGCATACCGGGCGATCCCCGGCTGATCGATTTATCGTAGAGGAACCGAGTACCAGTGACGCAATCAACTGGGGGGCGGTTAACAGGCCGTTCTCCGCGGAAAAATTTGATGCCTTATGGGCCCGCGTCAAAGCTTATCTGACCGACAATGATCGGTTTGTATCGCATTTACATATCGGTCAGGACAGCGAACATTACATCCCTGTCAAAGTCTCTACCGAAACCGCGTGGCATAACCTGTTCGCCCACAACATGTTTATTCGCACCACCAAGTACAATCCTTCCGCCAAAGCGGAGTGGCAAATACAACACGCCGCCAACTTCGCCTGTGACCCGGAACGCGACGGCACCAACAGCAGTGGCGCGGTAATCATCAACTTTGCCAAGCGCCAGGTATTACTCGCCGGCATGAAATACGCAGGGGAAATGAAAAAAGCCATGTTCTCCGTACAAAACTTCCTGCTTCCGGAGAAGGACGTAATGCCGATGCATTGCGCGGCGAATGTTGGCGAAGACGGTGACGTCGCCCTGTTTTTCGGCCTTTCTGGAACCGGCAAAACAACCCTGTCTGCAGACCCTGACCGCTACCTAATAGGCGATGATGAGCACGGTTGGGCGAAAGGCGCTGTGTTTAACCTGGAAGGGGGCTGTTATGCCAAAACGATTGATCTGAGCCGCGAGAATGAACCTGTTATATGGGACGCTATCCGCTTTGGTGCCATCATCGAAAATGTCACACTTGATGAGAGCCGTTGCGCTGATTATACCGATACATCTTTAACCGAGAACGGTCGTTGCAGCTATCCGCTGGACCTGATCGTCATGCGCTCAGCGGAGAATCGGGCGGGCGAACCGAAAAACATCATCTTTTTAACCTGTGATGTAACAGGTGTATTGCCACCCGTCTCCATCCTGTCGAAAGAAGCTGCCGCCTACCACTTCCTGAGCGGATACACCGCGCGGGTTGGCTCAACTGAGTTAGGCGCCGAGGCTGGCATTAATCCGACGTTTTCAACCTGCTTTGGCGCGCCATTTATGCCGCGACCCGCCGGTGTTTACGCGGAGCTACTGATGAAACGTATCGCTGATTTCAACAGCCACGTCTACCTGGTAAATACCGGCTGGACAGGCGGATCTGGTGGTAATGGCACGGGCAAGCGATTCCCAATTCCCGTTACCCGTGCGATTGTCGCGGCCATACAAAGTGGGGCGCTTGAAGACATAAAGACGGATCGGCTACCTGTGTTGAATCTCGAAATACCCTTGAGCGTGCCCGGGGTCGACAGCCACTACCTTAACCCGAGAACCTCCTGGAGTGATGCGGCAGCCTATGACGAGCAGGCTAAAAAACTCGCGGGGCTGTTCATTAAGAACTTCACTAAATTTGACGTGTCGGCAAACATAGTTGCGGCAGGACCTACGTTGTAACTCTGCTCTCGATAACGCCAAAACAATGCCAAAACCCCGACCCGCGTTGGGGTCTCGTCCCGTTCCGGAAACCACTTCTCTCGTTCGCTCAACCCCACCTGGACACTGAAAATCATTCGACTATTCTCCAGGCGGACACCCCTCTCGCATCACATTAAAACGATGTGCACGATAAGCAGGAGGGCTCCCACTCAGGTCCTGACTTTTTTGGCGGGGCGCGACAACAGACCTTCCTTAAGCCCCACGCTCTCCAGCAAGCCGCGCTCAAAGAACTGCTGACTTTTTTGTTCCTCACCGAGCCTGGCCATCACAATAGCAAGTTCGGCACAGGTCTCGGGCCGGTTTTTCAGGTTTAGTGAAGCCTCTAAATAATCCCGGCCCTTGCCCCATAGTTTATTGCGCTTACAGATCCGACCCAGCGTCAACAACAAGTCCGCATTGTCCGTCCGATTACGTAACCAGCGCTCGGCGGCCACCAACTGACGCATTGGATCGCCACCCGCGAGTTGACCATATTGCAATGCCAGGCCATCGTGCCAGTTCTTACTGATGGCCCTGCGCAGGACGGCTTCTGCCGCATCCAGCTCACCAACTTTTTGCAACGCCCTTACGTACTGCCCAAGAACTTCGGGAACCACCTTCGCCGATTTCGGCGTGCGTGACCACAACTGCCGTAACAGCTCCAACTTTTCGGCATTGGAAACCTTACTCTTGATTAAGCGCCGCAATTGCTCTGATCGAACGAGCACCTGCAATTCGAAAGCGGTGTCCTTATCGAGCACTTTGCTGCGCTGTAAATCGGGCAACAACTTCTCAAGTTGATCCCAGTTACCAATCGCCTGATAGGATTGCGCCAGTAGCGACAATACCTGAGGTTGATGGGCATACTTTACCTGCAAACCCTGCAGCTGCACGAGAGCCTGCTCATGACGCCCGCCCTCCAAACACAACCGTGCCCGCGTCAAACCGATCGCCAGGGCATTCTCTGGCGATACCTCCTCAGCTTTTTCCAGTGTCACTAATGCCTCATCAACCCCCCCTTTCTCTGCGGCCGCATTAGCGGCGGCGAGATAACTGATCGCAGCGGTGGACGGATCCAGTTTATCCGCGGTCTTCAGTAAATCTCTTTTGGCGCTGTCCCAGCGACCCTCAGCAAAGGCCAATAAACCCCTGTTATTTTGCGCACGCAGACGTTTGTCACGCCGTTGCTGTCGACTTGACAGTAGGTGCCAGCCGGGCGCCAGAATCGCGCGCAAAAGACCGTAACAAAGGCGCACCAGTAAAATCAGCACCAGCGCGCTGATCACGGCCATCCACAGGCTGAACTGGACGACGTAATGTTCAGTGGAAATCAACACCGTACCCTGGTGCTCTTCCAGCAACCACAGCAACACCCCCCCAACAATTATCACCAAAATGATGAGGAAAACGATTTTTTTCATGGCCGCGCCTCGCCGCGAACAGATGCGCCAGACTGCAACTGTTTAATTGCGTTAATCGATGCGGAAATATCAGGCAACTGTTGCTCGATGCTGAGCCCCTGTAATACCTGCACCTCTTTCATCAGTTTCTGGGCGCGATCAGCACCAACGAAATAATCCTGCAAGTGCCGTTTCACGGAGGCCAGGCTGGCATCGTAAATTTGTTGCTCCTCGCGCAGCAGGGCCTGTTGCGCATTGGCCACGCTGATCGCCATATCGTGGCGCAGCCACTGCTCCTGCTCGGTGGACACCAGCGGCTCAAGCGGTACATCGCGATACCTGACATGAAAATGATCGCGGGCGAAGCGCGACAGCGCAGCTTTTGCGTTAAGCCACAAACGCTCGTACCAGACCATCGGTGGTGGCGAGCCTTGCCCACCGACAACACCCGTGCTGACTGATTCACGACCGGAGTCACTCTCATTTTCAGCTTCTGTCCCTTGCGTAAGGCCCGCTGGCGGTAACGCCGTCAGTGACAGCAGCCCTGGTGCCAGGGCACCCAGTCGAGTGTAAATGCCCTCGCGATCAACCACCTCAGCCAGGCGCAGCGCCGCGATATCCTTCGCTAATACTTCTCGCACGGCGAGGGTTTGGGGGTTGTCGACGGTGCCAAGCAGTGTATCCGCCGTTTCGAGAATCGCTTGTGCACCCTCGGGTCGACGCTCAGTGAGCAAGCGCTGATTGGCCAGACGAACCAGGTATTCAAGCTCAGCTACAACCCACTGCTCCCGATCCAGCGTAGTCAATTCAGCAATGGTTTCAGCCTGCGTGATCATCGCGGCCTCCAGGGCGGCCTGCTTTTCTGCGAATTGTTTTTCTATCTGGACTCTCGCGTCCCTTTCTTCTCCCAGTTGTCGATCTATCGAGGCAATGAGAGCCGCCTGTTGCCGACTGGCTGCGTCGGCATGACCTGCCTCCTGTTGTAACTGAAAACCAAACCACGAGGCAGCACCACTCAATACCAGCAACACCAGAATTAGTATCAGCGTCAACCAGCGCCAACCCTTACCGGCACCTTGCGTGCTAACTGGTTGTGCGGCGGATTCAGCAGGAGGTTCCTCGCTGCTGTGCTGACTGCCTGCATTTTGCTTTAGCGTTGCATTGTTCTCGGAGTCTTTATTCACAAAACCATCCCGATTATTAAATTCGAATTTTTACTGATGCGACGTCAAGATCAGCGACGTGAAGTCACCCTCTTTTCACTGCTTTGGAGTGTACCAGCCTATCAGGGCGCTCTCCATATCCGCAGCCACGGCGCTGGTCGCGGTGATTACCCGTCGAAAACCTGCCTGACGAGCGTAATCTCGCAATCGCTCACCGGGTACGACAATCGGAATATTCTGCACTAACGCAGCATTCTCCGAACCAGACACAGTGAGAAGATCGTCTATCACTCCACCAGCATGTGCTATCAATACCGTATCGCCGCCATTGTGCAGCATGGCGACGATCTCCTTCCTAAACTGATAATCGACCGCCCGATCATACAACTCACAATACTCGACGGAGGCACCGCGCTCGACAAGCACATCGCCCAGCCGCGAAAGCCCGCCGCGGCCGCGGAATATAAGAATTTTTTTTCCGGTCACCTGACACAGGGCGGGCAGCGCCAACAAACCCTCTGTCGTCCACAGTCGGGGCGGGTACAACACCGGGATGATACGCTGCTCAAGCGGAGCAGCTGACGTCGGGCCAACGGCAAAACAATCGCCGACTAGATGTAACGTCGGCGTGGCACGATCAAGCCATCGTAAAGCCAGAGCGGCGGCATATCCGCTCACAAAAATGAACGTATCGTAACTGTCTATCGAGTCCAGTTGCGCAACAACATGAAGGTCATCAGCGCCAATCGGAGTAATTTTCTGCACCGGCCATTGATAGACCCGATAACCCAGCGCCGATACCGCTCCCACCAGCGGATCGTCGGTCCGCGGCGCCCGCAAAATAACAACATCCCGACTAATGGTCTTACTCATATCCGCAGTGGGGTTCTGATAAGCGGAACTTACGATACGGCGGCAAGCACTTTACCGGCACCCTTGTCGAACAGGCGATCAGCCAGTTCAACGCCGATCGTTTCACCCCGTTCCGGGTCTCCCCAGGCTTCCTCAGACAAAATTATTTTACCGTCAACCGAACCGACCAGTGCGCGCAGATAAAGCTGCTCTTCACCGGCCTGTTTATTACCCGCCTGACCGGCGCGGCTGTCGTCAGCTCGGATTTCGCCATAACAGGCAACAGGCACCTGACAACCGCCCTGTAATCGCCGATTGACCGCTCGCTCTGCATCAACGCAAAGCGCTGTCTGGTGATGATGCAGGGTGCTAATCAATGCTTTTGTGGCGTCATCGTCAGCACGACACTCGATACCGACGGCGCCCTGACCGGCGGCCGGCAACGACACCGCCACCGGAATTCTCTGTCTGATCCGCGCCGCCATGTCGAGTCTAAGCAGACCTGCGGTAGCAAGAATAATAGCGCCGTACTCGCCGCGATCCAGTTTCGCCAGTCTGGTATTAACATTACCGCGCAAATCGCCAATCTCCAGGTCAGGATAACGGGAGCGCAATTGACACTGGCGCCGCAGACTTGAGGTACCAACGCGGGTGCCCGCTGGCAGGGCATCAAGTCCGCTATAGTGCTCGCTCACCAGCGCATCACGAGCATCTTCCCGTTCGCAAATAGTCGACAGCTCGAGTCCCGGGGGTAGATCCATTGGCACGTCTTTCATGGAATGCACGGCGATGTCCGCTTTGTGCTCCATTAGCGCCACCTCCAGCTCCTTGACGAATAAGCCTTTGCCACCAATTTTTGACAAAGCCGTATCAAGAATGCGATCGCCCTGCGTGGTAAAACCGATGATCACCACATCCAGCCCTGACCAGGCCTGTTCCAGTGCACGTTTCACAAAGTGTGCCTGCCACATGGCCAGTGGGCTATTCCGGCTGGCTATACGCAAAGTGTTGCGCGTCAGGGAGGAAGTCATTGTGAAGGTTAACCTGGTTCGTCAACGGTCGGCGCGGGCACCGCCACGGACAGCTGGAGTTTAAACGAGATTGTCAATATTGCCGAGACAACGCTCTTAAAACGGTTTTAATGGTAACAGATCAACGCGGACCAAATCAGATTTGATCGACCAGCTTGCGCAAGCTCGCAGCATGACGTCGGCTAATCTGGGGCTTAATATCCTGGCCCCGAAGGCGGACAAAATACTGGCCGTCTGAGTCCTTGACCAAACCGTCGATATGATTGATCGAAACCAGCGCATTGCGATGCACACGTACAAAGCGGCCCTCAAACTCTTTTTCCAGCTCCTTAAGGGTTTCGTCCAGCAGCGCTTCCCCATCACCGTAATACGCTGTCACATATTTGTGATCAGCCTGAAACAGGCGCACCTCTGCCACTGCGATCAGGTCAACCCCACGACGGGTTTTCGCAGCAATATGGCTGCGCCCGCCGAAGGACATGCCCGGAGTTTGCTGCAACTCCGTCAGTTGCGCCTTATTTACGCGCCGCGAGCGATGCAAGGCCCGCTCCAGGTCGATCTGCTTAACAGGCTTGAGGAGATAACCGGTCGCCTGAGAAGAAAATGCTTCAACTGCATAATCGCCATACGCTGTACAAAACACGACCGCCGGGGGTGGATCCAGTTCGGCCAAATGCTGAGCGGCGGCCAAACCATCCATGCCAGGCATGCGGACATCCATAAAGACAACATCGGGATGATGCTGCTCCGCCAGCCGGATAGCCTCCTGACCATTACCGGCCTGCCCAATAATCCGCATGCCGCCCTGCATTAATATCATCCGCGCCAGGCGCTCTCGCGCCAGTGGTTCGTCATCAACAATCAAAACATTCATATATGCCTACCAGTTCAACGGGTAATTAATATGAGTCGTGTAAGAGTTATCCATCACTTCCGATCGCACCTCGGCACTGGGTCCAAAATGTGCCTTCAGTCGGTGCTGCACGTTGTTGATCGCCATCTTGCTGCCCTTATTGTGCTGGATCCGGGGATTGAGCGGGTTACGGACGACAATGCTAATTCTGTCCTTGAGCCGCTTGACCTTGATCTCTATTTTGCCGCCATCCTGTATCAGCTGGATACCATGATAGACCGCGTTCTCCAGCACCGGCTGCAATGACAAACACGGAATTTGTACACCAGCACCATAATCGCTGATTTGCCATTCAACATCCAGACGATCACCCAGGCGCATTTTTTCGAGGGCCAGGTAACTGCGACACAGGGCAAGCTCCTCCCGCAACGGCACTAACGTTTGCGAACCGGTGAGCGCACGGCGAAACAGCGTGGACAGATCCTCGACCACACGTTCTGCTTTTTCAGGATCAGAGCCAATCAAACTGGCGATCATATTCATGCTGTTGAACAAGAAGTGGGGCCTGATCCGCGCCTGTAAAGCCTGAATACGAGCCTCCAGTTCAGCCCGCTGCTGGACGCGCAGCTGCTGTTGCATGAAAAGATAGCGCAGTAAAATGCCCGCCGGTATTGCCGCCACAAGAACGGTTTGAGCAACCCCCAGCCAGGAAAAACCTCTGCCGAGCAGACCAAAAGCCAAAGCCTGCTCAGCGGCAAATGCGGACACGATGGCTACCGTCAGTATCAACAGGTAACTCAGCAGCCCACTGCGCACCGGCTGTAAACTCGACAGATACCGTCTGATCAGACACAGAAAAAATGCGCTGGCCAAAGCAATCCACAAAGCCAGTAAAGCGACCTGCCCCAGCAGTAGCCAGCTGAAATCGTACAGACCACTACTCACCACGGCAATCAGGAAAGACAGCAGGAGGGTAATCACGATCACTGCCAGCAGACCTTCTCCCTGACACAAATCAGGTAAAAAATAATCTTCTTCGTCCTGCGCAGCAGGTCGAGTTGGCGGCAACAGCCAGGCTCTCCAGTCCAAAACAAAAGTCCTCTTACCTTGATTCCCTGCGCCGTATTGGCCAGCTAATTCGTTATAATTGCCCGGACAATACGCGCAAGCAACTTTATACGCCACACCAACAATCCTTAACAACGAGGTGATCATGAGCGCAAAGAAACCCGCAAACAAGGCCTGGGGGGGCCGATTTAGCGAGGCAACTGACGAATTTGTAGCGCGCTTCACAGCTTCCGTGGGCTTTGATCACCGATTGCACAAGCAGGATATCCGCGGCTCCCTTGCTCATGCCCAGATGCTCCGCCAGGTCGGCCTGCTTGATGAGCACGAACACCAACAAATCCAGTCCGGCCTCGCCGATATTCTAGCTGAAATCGAAAGCGGCCAATTCAACTGGTCACTAGCGCTCGAAGATGTACATATGAACATCGAAGCTGCGCTCACCGAAAAAATTGGCGAGGCTGGCAAAAAACTCCACACGGGGCGGTCACGGAACGACCAGGTCGCCACCGACATCCGCCTGTGGTTACGCGATGAAATAGTCGTGATTCACGCCGAGCTGCTGCGTCTGCAAACGGGTTTACTTGACCTGGCAGAGCGCGAAGCAGCTACCATTATGCCCGGCTTTACCCATCTGCAAACCGCCCAGCCGATCACCTTCGGCCACCATATGATGGCCTGGCACGAAATGCTGGAGCGAGACAAAAGCCGTCTGCAGGACTGCAACAAACGCTTAAACCAATCGCCCCTCGGCGCGGCGGCGCTCGCTGGCACCACGTTTCCTATTGACCGCGAATTGACCGCCCGCTTGTTAGGTTTTGATCGTCCCACTGCCAACTCTCTGGATTCCGTCAGCGACCGTGATTTCGCCATAGAATTCTGCGCCTTCGCCAGCATGCTAATGACACACCTATCTCGGGCATCAGAGGAGCTGATCCTGTGGGCCTCAACACAGTTCTCTTTTATAGATCTCCCCGACCGGTTCTGCACCGGCTCGTCAATCATGCCGCAGAAAAAAAACCCCGACGTTCCCGAGCTGGTGCGCGGCAAAACCGGTCGCGTTCACGGCCATTTAATGGGCCTGCTCACCCTGATGAAGGCCCAACCTCTGGCCTATAACAAGGATAATCAGGAAGACAAAGAACCACTTTTTGATGCCGTTGACACAGTGCGTGATTGCCTGAGAGCCTTTGCCGATATGGTTCCAGCCATCGATGTCAAGGCCGACAACATGCGCGAGGCGGCACGGCGCGGATTTTCCACGGCGACAGATCTGGCCGATTATCTGGTCAATCAGGGCCTGCCATTCCGAGATGCGCATGAAGTGGTGGGCAAGACGGTGGCGTTTGCTATCACTCAACAAAAAGATCTGTCCCAACTGGCGCTCGCGGAACTCCAGAAATTCTGCCCTGCGATTGCCGCAGATGTATTCGATATACTCACTCTGGAAGGCTCTGTGACGGCCAGAAAGCACCTTGGTGGTACCGCGCCGGAACAGGTGAGAATGGCAGTTGCACAGGCAAGAAAACATCAGCAAATCTAAGCTGGATGCCCCCTCGCCTATAGACCCGGTTTGCGAGGCGGTCGGTGCACGGAATCTACTCCCGCAAGAACAGGTAGACGCTGAAACGCAATTGAGTCTATCAGTCCTCAACCGGTATACTGCCTGCCTCACAAAAGGGCTCTTTATAACCATGAACTACTCGAACGTTATTTGGCGTGCAATCATGGCGCTGTGTTTACTTTCGGTCCTGACCGGGTTGAGCGCCTGTGGTAATAAGGGCCCGCTGTATATTCCCGAACCGCCCGTGCAACAACAGCCCGCGGAGCCAGCGGAACAACCGCCCGAAGAAAAATAACGCAATGAACGAGTTTAGCTACCGCGACAACCGCCTGTTTGCCGAAGATGTGCCGCTTGAGGAAATCGCCTCCCGCTTCGGGACACCGGCCTATATATACTCCAAAAAAGCCCTGTCCGAACACTTCCTTGCCTATCAAAATGCTCTGGCCGGCAGGCAGCACCTGATTTGTTACGCGGTCAAAGCAAACTCGAACCTGGCGATACTAAACATTCTCGCCAGGCTCGGCGCCGGTTTTGACATCGTTTCTGCAGGTGAATTAAAAAGGGTGCTCGCGGCTGGCGGCCGCGCCGATAAAACCGTTTTTTCAGGTGTTGGCAAGCGCGCCGATGAGATCGAGTATGCGCTCGATGCTGGTGTTCACTGCTTCAATGTCGAATCGGAAAGCGAGCTAGAGCGAATTCAGAGCATTGCTTCTCGACGGGAAACGACCGCCGCAATTTCGTTGCGCATCAACCCGGATGTCGATGCGCTGACTCATCCTTACATCTCCACCGGCCTGAAGCAAAACAAGTTTGGCGTAGACATCGACGCGGCGTTGGCTATTTACCAGCGGGCCGCCCAATACAGCCACATTGAAATTGTCGGTGTTGATTGCCACATCGGCTCGCAACTGACCGAAATAGCGCCGTTCATCGACGCGCTCGATCGCACACTGGATCTGGTGGATAGACTGGCTTCTGCGGGCATCGCCATTCAACATCTCGATTTGGGGGGCGGTTTGGGCGTCTGCTACAGGGACGAAAAACCGCCATCCATAGCAGATTACGTGGGGGCCGTGCTAAACAGATTGGCAGAGCGCGATTTGACGCTCATTCTGGAACCAGGTCGCTCGATTACCGCTAACGCTGGCGTCCTGTTAACTCGCGTGGAATATATCAAGGACAACGGCGCCAGGAAGTTTGCTGTTGTCGATGCCGCCATGAATGACATGATCAGGCCCGCCCTATACCAGGCCTGGCTCAACATCGAAGCGGTTAACGCCCAGGCAGACCGGTCAACTGAACTCTATGATATCGTTGGGCCGGTGTGCGAAACCGGGGACTTCCTCGGCAAAGACCGCCAACTCGCCATCGCAGCGGGTGATCTACTGTGCATCCATTCAGCGGGAGCCTATGGGTTCGCCATGAGCTCCAACTATAATACGCGGCCACGCGCTGTAGAAATCATGGTAGATCAGGCGATGACTCATGTTGTCCGCGAAAGAGAAACCCTGGACAGCTTGATGCAGGGGGAGCACACGCTGCCGGAAACACTATAAATGTTCATACGGTTCACTAAAATGCACGGCCTCGGCAACGACTTTGTCGTTATCGATGCGGTGTCTCAGCAAATCGACATGACGGCCACACTGGCCCGCAGGCTGGCAGACCGGCATCGCGGCATCGGTTGCGACCAGATTTTACTTATCGAACCCCCGTCGTCACCCAATGTTGATTTTCAATACCGCATTTTTAATGCTGACGGTAGCGAAGTGGCTCAATGCGGCAATGGTGCACGCTGCTTTGCCAAATTTGTCTGGGATCAAAAACTTACCGGGAAAAAACACATCCGGGTACAAACCAGTGCCGGGATACTGGAGCTGCGATTCACTGACTCCCAGCGCATCAGTGTGTCCATGGGGGCGCCCATGTTCGAACCGGGGGATATTCCTTTTACCGCCGAAAAACGCGCTCAGCTTTACCCTCTAAAAATAGACGGGGACACTTATATGATAGCGGCATTGTCTATTGGCAACCCCCACGCCGTGCTGCAGGTCAATAGTGTTGCAACTGCTCCCGTGGCTGTACTGGGACCGAAAATAGAAACTCATGCTCGCTTTCCCGAACGGGTTAATGCGGGCTTCATGGAAATAACGTCACGCCAACAAATCAAACTGCGCGTTTACGAGCGCGGTGCCGGCGAAACACAGGCCTGTGGCAGCGGTGCCTGCGCGGCCGTTGTGGCAGGCATACAACAAGACCTGTTAGAATCGCCGGTAACTGTAAACTTGGTCGGCGGTAACCTTGATATATCGTGGGCTGGAGAAGGCGAGCCGGTCACCATGACGGGGTCGGCAACAACAGTATTTCAGGGGCGTATAAAATTATGAGCACAGAGGAAAAATCTGGTCAAAGATCTGGTGCCATACTCACAGCGACGCAGATCAATGATTTCCTGATGGCCAACCCCGATTTTTTTAACCACCACCCACAACTTATAGAGAATCTTGAGCTGCCCCACGAGAGTGGCAAGGCCGTGTCGTTAATAGAACGCCAAATCAGCGTACTGCGCGACCGCAATATGGAGATGCGACACCGGCTTAATAATTTACTTGAGTCGGCGCGTGCTAACGACAAGTTATTTGAAAAGACCAAACGCCTGGTACTCAATATTCTTGAGGCGCAGCATCTTGACGGGCTCGTCGCCACACTATACGAAAGCCTCGGCGCCGACTTCAAGGTGGAGTTTTATAATCTTATCCTGCTGGGTGAAAGCGGCAAAATACCGGTCAGCCACGCCAAAGTAGTTGGTCTGGAAGAGGCTAATAATGCCGTTGGCACCCTGTTGCGCACCAATCGTGCAATCTGTGGCGTGCTAAGAAACGACGAGCTCGATTTTCTGTTTGGCGAAGACGCCGTAAAAATAGGTTCCGTTGCTGCCGTACCGCTTTACCACGGCAACGTATTCGGCATATTAGCCATCGGCAACAAGGATCCCAACTGCTACCGCAGCAGTATGGGGACACTGTTTCTGAGCTATATCGCCGAGATACTCAACCGCGTCGCGCCGCGACTGATGGGTTGACGAATAATATGGCGGTAACCCTAACCGCACCCAATGCGCTGGAACTCGACGATTTTAAACGTCACCTGATGTATGAGCGCGGACTTTCACCTCACACCGTTACTAACTATTTACGCGACCTTGGCAAATTGGCCAACTGGACAGCCAGCAGAAATCTGCAATCACTCAGTGACATCGACAGCCTGCATATCCGCCAGTGCCTGGCGGAGCTACACCGCAACGGACTGGGCGGTGCAAGTCTGCAGCGTTGGCTGTCATCCTTGCGGACTTTTTACCGTTTTGCACTACGCAGGGAATGGGTAACTCGCGATCCCACGGACGGTATCAACGCCCCTAAAAAATCGCGGCTGCTACCCAAAGTAATGGATGTCGATCAAGCCGCGCAGTTCATGGCCGTAGCAGGCAGCGACTGGCTCGCACAACGGGATCGCGCCATGATTGAACTGCTCTACTCTTCAGGTATACGGCTTGCAGAACTGGCCAATCTGAATAATGATCATGTCGACTTTGCCGACGCCACTGTGACGGTAACCGGCAAAGGCAATAAGACCCGAACCGTGCCGGTAGGCCGCCAGGCGCTGGATCAACTTCGCATCTGGTTGTCGGTTCGATCCCAGCATGCCCGCAAAGAAGAGTCGGCGTTGTTTTTGAGCTTGCGCGGTGGCAGGATTAGCCATCGCGCCATTCAGCAAAGGCTGGCTCGACTAAGTCTTGCGCAAGGCCTCGATTATCGGGTGCACCCCCACATGCTACGCCATTCTTTCGCCAGTCATTTACTGGAATCCAGCGGCGACCTGCGTGCGGTTCAGGAGTTACTCGGCCATGCAAACCTTTCAACCACGCAGATCTACACCCATCTGGATTTTCAACACCTCGCCAGGATCTATGACGGCGCGCATCCCCGAGCATCGCGCAAGCCAGACAACTCAGGGTGATGCCTGGACAGGGCCTCAATAAGGAAGACATGCCGACCCGCCGCGGACTTAAGCGGGTATTAAATAAGGATCAAGCGATGCGCAGGAGATCGTCCCCGTGTAACCGCATACGGCTGAGGAAAGCAAGCTAAGCTTTTATTATCACCACAGAACGGGACTAAACTGCCTCCTGACCTGTTTCTCCGGTGCGAATACGAATCACCTCTTCCAGAGAAGAAATGAATATTTTGCCATCACCAATCTTGCCGGTGCAGGCAGTTTTAGTGACAGCTTCAACAACTGCGTCAACCATATCGTCAACCACCGCGATTTCGAGTTTAACCTTCGGCAGAAAATCAACCACGTATTCCGCACCACGGTAGAGCTCGGTGTGACCCTTTTGTCGGCCAAAACCTTTGACCTCCGTGACAGTGATACCCTGAACACCGACATCGGCTAAGGCCTGGCGCACATCGTCCAGTTTAAAAGGTTTAATGATGGCGGTGATTAGCTTCATGCGTCGTTCCTCTTCGTTCAGCGTGCGGGATGTCAAGGTAGAAAATATCAGGGTGCAGATTGTCAGGCAGCGAAAAGATACACTTTTCCAGACAATATTGCACCCTCGTATCGGTTGGTCCTGACAGCCAAAAACAGGGAGCCGGAGGCTCCCTGTGCAAAGGTAATCAATACGTCCTATTTCACTGAGGCGAACTCGGGGTAAGCCTCCATGCCACATTCAGACATATCCACACCCTGGTATTCATCCTCTTCACTGACGCGAATACCAACGGTAACCTTGAGGATCAACCACACCGCCAAACTGGCGCCAAAAACCCAGGCGAAGATGACACTGGTGCCAAGTAACTGTGCCGAAAGGGTGGCCTCGCCATTGGTCAAACACACCGCCAACAATCCCCAGACGCCGACCACACCGTGCACGGAGATCGCGCCGACCGGGTCATCAATACGCAATTTATCCAGCGTGATAACTGAAAAAACCACCAGCACGCCCCCAATAGCACCAATCAACGTCGCCCACATTGGACTCGGGGTCAGCGGTTCAGCGGTAATCGCCACCAGGCCTGCCAACGCGCCATTGATGGCCATTGTCAGATCTGCCTTGCCAAACAACAATCTCGCGGCAATCAATGCCGTGAGCAGACCAGCCGCAGCCGCAGCGTTGGTATTCACAAAGACATTCGCCACGGCATTGGCCTCACCTATATCGGAAACCTTGAGTTCTGATCCACCGTTAAAACCGAACCAGCCGACCCAGAGTACAAACATGCCGAGAGCGGCAAGGGGCATATTGGCGCCCGGAATGGCGTGAACCGAACCGTCAGTGCCGTATTTGCCCTTGCGTGAGCCCAGCAACAGTACGCCGGCCAAGGCCGCTGCACCACCACACAGATGAACTACCCCGGAGCCAGCAAAATCCAGAAAGCCGGCTGCATCAAGAAAGCCGCCACCCCATTTCCACATACCCTGCAGAGGGTAGATGACGCCCGTCATCACCACGGCAAATGCCAGAAAAGCCCACAACTTCATGCGCTCAGCAACTGCGCCGGAAACAATCGACATCGCGGTCGCAACAAAAACAACCTGGAAAAAGAAGTCGGACGCCCCGGAGTAATAGCTATAGTCGTCCGGATCAGCGAGCGCGCCAGCCAGCACTTCATCAGGTGAAGCGTTAGCAATCGTATTACCAAACCAGCTGTCGGGCAGGATGCCCCCTTCAGAACCACCGTACATGATCGTGTAGCCCATAATCAGGTACATAACGCAGGACACTGCATAAAGTGCAACGTTTTTAGTCAGAATTTCAGTGGTGTTTTTTGCTCGGACAAGCCCGGCTTCGAGCATCGTAAAACCCGCCGCCATCCACATGACGAGCGCTCCGCACACCAGGAAATAAAACGTATCCAGGGCGTACTTGATATGAATAATATCGCTTTCCATCAGATTTTCCTCAACAGTAAAGTTTGGTCGTCTGTTCGCTACCAGGAATTGCTTCTAATAGGCGTAGACTGTTCGGGAGCGGGCGACACTCACACTGCGTCGTCGCCTGTTTCACCGGTACGAATGCGTATAACTTCTTGAATAGCAGTAATAAAGATTTTCCCGTCGCCGATTTTTCCGGTTTGCGCAGCATTGACAATGGCTTCTACGGCGCTATCCGACATCCCATCAACCACCGCCACCTCTACCTTTACCTTGGGTAGAAAATCAACGACATATTCAGCGCCTCGGTACAATTCCGTATGACCTTTCTGACGCCCAAAACCTTTTACCTCTGTAACTGTCAGGCCCTGCACGCCTATATTGGCCAGGGCCTCACGGACGTCATCAAGCTTGAACGGCTTGATAACTGCGGTGATCATCTTCATGCATATTCTCCAGTTTGGGGTGTACAAGAGCGTTTTAGCACGATCCATGCCAGCGCCTTTTTGACTTATAACCCCGCGTCACACCAAAAAATGCCCTGCATTGGTGCCACGCAATACCTGGGGCACCCAAAGCGCTTCAATTTGGGGCATTGCAAATGTGCCTCGCCCAGCACCGTCATTGACACGAGCGTTGCCTGGCAGCGGACACCCGACGATCATGGACAGGCGAAGTTAAGAACGCGCAACTTGTTTCCTCAGCGATGCCCCGGTAAGGTACATTTAAGGGCAGTTACTGATAAGGGTAGTTACTGGGCACTGCTGGTAGTTACCGGTTCCGCCTGCGGCGGTCACTGATCAAGGAAGATTTCATGTCACTGGCGATAGTTCAAAGCCGCGCGCAGACCGGGATTTACGCACCACCGGTCACCGTAGAAGTTCACCTGTCAAATGGGTTACCCAGCCTCAGTATGGTTGGTCTTCCTGAAACAGCGGTTAGGGAGAGTAAGGATCGCGTGCGTAGCGCACTCTTGAACGCGCACTTTGAATTTCCGACACGGCGCATCACCATCAATCTCGCGCCCGCCGACCTGCCCAAGGAAGGGGGCCGTTTCGACTTACCCATCGCGCTCGGAATTCTGGCGGCTTCAGGGCAGCTACCCAAGGAAAGGCTAGGCAACTATGAGTTTGTTGGCGAACTGGCGCTGTCGGGAGAATTGCGCCCCGTTGACGGTATTTTGCCTACCGCGCTGGCCAGTGGCGAACAACAGCACCACCTGATTGTGCCGTGGGATAATGCGGACGAAGGCGCGCTGGCGCGCAATACCCATGTTTTCGGCGCCAGACACATACTGGAGGTGTGCGCCCATTTACGAGGCGCAGAAGCCTTGCATAGACAGGCTTTCAATGTGCCTGCCAGTACGAGCGCTGGCCCGGATCTGAGCGACATCATCGGTCAGCACCAGGCTAAGCGAGCGCTCGAGATCGCCGCTGCCGGGGCTCACAACCTGTTGTTCTCAGGTCCACCGGGTACTGGCAAAACCATGCTTGCCAGCCGTCTACCGTCGCTTTTACCACCCCTCGAGGAAGCAGCGGCACTAGAAGTTGCCACCATCTATTCAGTGGCTGGCCTGGGCCCGCGACAGGATTTTCAGGAGCGACCGTTCAGAGCACCCCATCACACCGCATCCGCGGTGGCCCTGGTTGGTGGTGGCAGTAATCCGAAGCCCGGTGAAATATCCCTCGCTCACCACGGGGTGCTATTTCTGGATGAATTACCGGAGTTTCCCCGTAAGGTACTGGAAGTACTGCGTGAACCCCTCGAATCCGGAAAAATCATGATTTCCCGCGCGCTGGCCCGCACCGAATATCCCGCCCGGTTTATGCTTATTGCGGCCATGAACCCATGCCCCTGTGGATACCTGGGCAGTGTCCGATGCCGGTGCACTCCGGATAAGGTCAATCGCTACCGGGATAGAATTTCAGGCCCACTGCTAGATCGCATAGACCTCCAGGTCGTGGTACCCGCCGTACCTCGCGAACAATTAACAGCAGCCAGAGCAACTGGGGAAACCAGCGCGTGCGTAGCCAAACGCGTAGCACAAGCTAGCCACACTCAGCTGCAACGCCAAAACTGCTCAAATGGACAGCTGGAAAGCAGCCAGCTGGAGCGCTTCTGCAAGTTGACCAGCGGACAGGCAGCTTTAATGGGCGCCGCGATTGAGCGCATGCAGCTCTCGGCACGAGCCTACCACCGCGTTCTCAAAGTGGCTCGCACCATCGCAGATCTGCACCAGATGACCGCGATTGCGGATCACCACCTGACCGAAGCACTGGGCTACCGTTTACCCTCGTAAGTAACTCCTCCAGACGAGGGTATCAGTGGCTCGTAACCTGGTGCCTCCAAATAGATGGCGAACCAATAAGCGCAACGCAACTACGGGCACTCCCTTTTATCGAGTCAAAACAGCAAGAGACGCCCTGGAGCGCCCCTTTCTGTCCATTTCAAACCGCTCTGTGTTTCATGCCGGGCTTTCCTGCCCCTCATACGGGATGTTTTTGTGTCAAAGTAACGGCGCGATAACCAGGCTGACAATTGCCATGACATTAATAAGAATATTCATGGAAGGGCCCGATGTATCCTTAAAGGGATCGCCGACCGTGTCACCGACGACCACGGCACTGTGAACTGCGGAGCCCTTACCGCCCAGATTGCCTTTTTCCACGAACTTCTTGGCGTTATCCCAGGCGCCTCCGGCGTTTGCCATCATCAGGGCCAATAATACGCAGCCCAATAAGCCACCGCCGAGCATACCGCCGAGAGATTCGGCGCCCAGGGTAAAACCAACCACGATCGGCGCCATCACGGCGATAACGCCAGGTAATATCATACGTTTCAAGGCAGCAGTTGTAGCAATATCGACACAACGGGCAGTATCCGGCTCGGCTGTACCCTCAAGTAAGCCAGGAATTTCCCTGAACTGGCGACGTATCTCATGAATCATTTCAAACGCTGCATCACCAACCGCTGTCATGGTGATGGATGCGATAAGAAAAGGGATGGCGCCGCCAATAAACAAGCCCACCAGCACATCAGGGTCGGAAAGCTCCAGGCTAAAGTCGGGATACCTGACCGAAACAGTTTCCACAAAAGCCGCGATAATGGCCAAAGCCGCTAAGGCTGCCGCGCCAATCGCAAAACCTTTACCGATCGCCGCCGTGGTATTGCCCAACTCATCCAGTGAATCGGTAATCTCTCGGGTTTCCGCGCCCATACCACCCATTTCAGCGATGCCCCCGGCGTTGTCGGCAACGGGGCCATATGCATCGATGGCCATGGTAATTCCAACGGTTGAGAGCATGCCAACGGCGGCAATCCCGACGCCATAAAGCCCCGCCTGGTGAGTGGAGAAATATATGATGGCGCCAATAAACAGGATGGGGAGCACCACGGACTGCATGCCGACGGCAAGACCGGTGATCATCACCGTGGCGGCTCCGGTTTCGCCCGAATTGGCGATTTTCCTGACCGGCGCACCACCGGTGTAATACTCGGTAATGAGGCCAATCAGGATGCCACCGACGGCACCGCTGAGCACCGCAAAAAATACACCGCGCTCAATGCCCAGGGCTTCGATAAGAAAATAGGCGGCTATTATCATCAACACCGGCGCACCGATTGTACCGGTGCGCAACGCCTGGCCAGGCTCGGAACCGGCTCGAGCCCGCACGATAACGATACCTATTATCGATGCAATCAGACCTAGTGAAGCCAGCGCCAGCGGTAAAAACATTTTCTGGGACTGCGCAGCATCGACAGCCAGGGTCGATGCGATAGCAATTGACGCTATCATCGCGCCGCAATAGGACTCAAAAATATCTGAACCCATGCCAGCAACATCACCAACATTATCGCCAACGTTATCGGCAATCACACCAGGGTTGCGAGGGTCATCCTCAGGTATGCCAGCCTCTATCTTGCCGACCAGATCGGCACCAACATCAGCACTCTTGGTGAAAATGCCACCGCCAACCCGGGAAAACAACGCCACGACAGAAGCTCCCATGCCGAAGCCGTGAATCGCATGCGCAGTGTGCGGATCACCGCCCATATAAAGATACAGGCCTCCCAGACCAATCAAACCAAGGGAAGCAACGCACAGACCCATGACTGAACCACCGTAAAACGCTACCGCCAGGGCGGATGCAGCACCCTCCGTGTTAGCCGCTGTTGCGGTCCGTACATTAGCCCGTGTCGCTGCGATCATACCGAGCCAACCTGCAGTTGCTGAACACACCGCTCCGACCAGGAACGCCAGGGCGGAGTTGGCCCCCAGTGGCGATAAAAAGACGCCAACCAGCAAAATGCCGGCAAAAACAGACATCATGGTGTATTCGCGCCGCATAAATACCATGGCGCCAAGATGAATTTGATCTGCAATCTTCTTTATCGCGTCTTCCCCAGCGGGATAGCGCATAACAAGCCTGTAAATGAAAAAAGCACACAGTAGACCTGCACCGCCGAGAATGGGCGGAAGTAGCGTGTAGTCGATCATGAAACCCCCAATACCTGTTTTTATATAAAATAATTCGGTGAAGGCCTACAACATTTACCAGGACGACTGCTCAATCAGTACAAGGCAATAAAACTGACCAGCCTCTATCATATATTTAAACGTGCAATTATCAAACCACGACGAGAACGGCGATGAAATTAGCCACAGGAAAAGCCGGCCCGACTGCCGCACTGCGGTGCGGGCATTTTTTAATGCCAGTGATTTAGGTCGCGCAGCACGGTGATCATGTTACGTGCAACACTGCTGACCTTTTAATGGTCGGCTTTCGGCTTTCGGTGCCGCCTGGTACCAGCCACCGGCTGTCAGGGACGGTGTAGTTGTCAGCGATTCAAACGGAATCCAATCGTCAGAGTCACCTGCCAGTGCTTAACGTCGCCGTCTTCGATAACACCACGGCAACCCGACACTTCAAACCAGTGCAGGTGATCGAGGGTTTTAGCGGCCTCCTTAATGGCGCAGCGAATCGCGTCATCAGAGCTCTCGGCGGAACTGCCTGTTATTTCTATGTGTTTGTAAGTGTGGCCTGGCATAAGTTTGCTCCTTCGCGGTTGTTACAAGTGATCGTGCTTTTGGGATACCGGGTCACCCCAGCCAAATCGGCAAAAATGCACGATACACACTCAAGTGTAGGTGATAACTGAATTAAGTAAACCAGAACTTCCCCCTTCCGACGCGCAATTCACAGCAAGGAAAAGAACAGCATGGGTGCACTGAATATTACGCCAGGCTCGGGACGTAGATCTTATTCTGAAAGGCCTATCTAGAAAAACTTAGTTTGAAGGGAGTGATATGAAAACTGTCGCTTGTAAAACCAGCATTATAATAATCAGCTTCACACATTTAACTAACGGCAAACCCGCGAGGACAAAAAAACTTTCAGGAACACGTATTCAAGGAGGTACAATCGACGGCAAAAACGTAGCGGCAAACTCAGCTGCGGGCAGAGGTTTCGCGTAGAGGTAACCCTGATGCACATTGCAGTCAAGTAGGCGCAAAAATTCAGCTTGCTCAGCAGTTTCAACCCCTTCAGCCACTGCCCTGAGTCCGAGGTTTTTGGCAATCGCCATAATGCTGGCAACAATAGCAGCATCGCTTGCGTCATCAATAATATCCTTGACGTATGTCCGGTCGATTTTAATTTCATCAAGCGGCAGGTTTTTCAGATAATACAGCGACGAATAACCCGTACCAAAGTCGTCGATGGACATTTTTACCCCCAGCTCCCGCAACTCGTGGAGCTTAACTCGCGTATCTTCCATGTTGTCAATCAACGTCCCTTCGGTAATCTCAAGCGTTAGCAAGCTAGGCGCCATGCCTCTTTTGTATAGCGCCGACTTGACGTCGGCGACAAAGCTACTGTGACGAAACTGTACCGGGCTGACATTCACGGCAATACCTAGTTTATTATCTTCCCCATCAGCGTTAATGGAGCGTTCTACAAGAAAGTTGTTCCAGCACATAATCTGATCGCAGGCGGTTTCAAGCACCCACCTGCCGATGCTGATAATAAGGCCTGTTTCTTCGGCGACAGGAATAAACGTATTGGGCATAACCACGCCCGAAGGATGCAACCAGCGCAGCAGCGCTTCAGCACCGATCACTGCGCAGTCTCGGTTAGCATCAATTTTTGGCTGAAAATACAGCGCCAACTGCCCTTTATCAATAGCACCGCGCAAATCCTGCTCCATGGCGAGACGAATGTCGGCCTCAGCCTGGAGTTTGGCATGATAAAAGGCCACTGTATCGCGACCACTCTTCTTTGCCAAATACATTGCCGCATCAGCCTGCTGCAAGATATTGTCGGCATCATTGCTGTCCTGGGGGAAAATCGCTGCGCCAATACTTGCAGACATATGGTAACTGTGTTCATTTACGTGATAATCCCTGGACAGATGATCCCGCAAAACGTCAGCGATCCGCCGTACACGACCGGCGATTTGTGTCGCATCCCCTTCTACATGCGGTACCAGCACGACAAACTCGTCCCCCCCCAGCCGCGCCACGGTGTCTTCCTTGCGCAATGAGTCCTGCAAGCGTTGCGCAACTTCTTTTAACAGGGCATCGCCAGTTCGGTGGCCCAGGCTGTCGTTGAGCAATTTAAATCGATCCAGATCGAGAAACAGTAACGCGCCACTGGTACCTCGACGCACCGCCTGTGTGCAACATTGTCGCAGGCGGTCCAACAGCAAGCGGCGGTTCGCCAGGCCCGTCAAGGGGTCGTAAAACGCCAACCGCTCGATTTCCTGCTGGGCAACTTTATGGTCAGTAACATCTGAAAAAGAACCTCGGATGGTCACGGCTTCGCCCCCGCCATTGAATTCGACCTGACCGTGGGTACTAAACCAACGTACTGTCGCGTTTTCACCGCTGCCGACGCGGCGTGGGCTAGTGAATTTGATGGGTTCCCCAGAAGCCACCGCCAGGTCCAGCAACCGCGCAAGTTCGACAGCCTGATCAGGCCCCATGTTACTTTTCACTTCGTCAATGCTGCTGCCCAAGTCATCGACCTGGAAACCAAGCGCTTCCGCCGCACCATCGGACCATGTAATCAATCCGGTGCGGACGTCAAGCAGCCAGGACACCACTCCGGAAGCTTGTCCAGCAAGACGGATCAATTCTTCTTTTTCTGCGAGTCCATCGAGTAATTTCTGGCGCTCCCGCTCGATTTTTTTCCGTGAGGTAACGTCCCGTACGGTGGCAAGCATGACCGGCTGCCCGTTCAGGGTTGTCGGACTTAGACCGACCTCAAGCTCAACCGGACTGCCATTGGCTCGTCGTACAGTCCAGTCGATCCAGCCCGGCCGCCCCCCTAACACCGACTTAAATATCTGTGCGGCTTTTTTCCCAGAACTGGCGCCATCGACCTGCACGGGAACCGAAATCTCAGCCATAGTGCTGCCAATAATTGCATCCTTGTTTCGCAGCAGCATGCGCGCAAATTGCTCGTTACAATCAAGCACCTTGTTTTGGTCGAGCAGCACGACGCCGTCGTGCATGGACTCAATAAGGCGCTTGTAAGTCTGCTGGGATTCCTGAAGCGCCTGTTCGGTGGCTACCAGGCCGGTTACATCCTGGAAGTTCACCACATAGTTGACCACCTGCCCGCAATCGTCCAGGACAACGGTAATGGTTTCCAGAAAGTGAATCCGCACTCCCTGCTTGTTAACCCTGACGGTCTTGCCGGAAACAAAATCAGCCTCGCCCCGAACCGACAAAAACTGCGAAAATCTGTCATCAACATGCGGCGTAAATTTGTTGCCAGTAATCGAATAAAAAGTGCCAAGCGACGCACCCAGCAGCATCCTTCCGGAGAAACCGCTCAAGCCAACACAGGCTTCGTTAACTTTGATGATCACCTGATTGCGATCGGCGATCATTAACGGTGAGCTGGCGCCAAAGGCCAGGGACATAATTTTTAAATCGTCATCCATCCTGTGTTCCTTCACCTGGTGATTTCAGGTTGTACACACCTTAAAGAGCAGGCATACCCTATCTTGTAGTTATACTAGATGTACGCCAATCCGCTTGCACCAAATCATCTCATTGCCAGTTGCCACCGCACGATGACGGCGCCAGCCCTCTGGCGCAGGATGATCTGGCAAATTGCTCTCTGTTTTTTTCTTTTTGGGCCAAACTTTTGCGCAATAAAATATAGGTCGCGCCTGATCCCCCATGCTCCTGGCAAGCACTGTGTAAGGCCAGCACCTCGTCCATCTGTCGCAACCAGTGATTTACACAACTTTTAAGCAGTGCAGGGCTCTCCCGATTTTGCCCTTTACCGTGGGTAATCATCGCACAGCGAATATCGCCGTCCACGCAATCAGTGACGAACTCGCGTACCGCCACGCGCGCCTGATCGACGGTCAATCGATGTAAATCTATGCTCACATCGATGTCGTACTTGCCGAGCTTTAATTTCCTGAATACACCGTGCTGCACACCGTCTCGTTTAAAGCTGAGAATATCCCATGGCTTAACCCGCGTAACATGCTCAACACCCGCCAGATCATTCCCCGTTTGCAGGAGGCCTTCCTGGGCTGCCGCCCGACGTCGCAACAGACCCGGCGTCAGCTTATCGGCTGGTCGCTTGACCGTGCCAGCTTTGACAAGCCCAGCCGCCACCATGTCCGCCGCGCGACGGGTACCCTCCAGCGGCTCTACGTCGCCGATGAACTGTCGAAACAATTCGCTTTCACGTTGCTTTACCATCACCTTTACCCTGATGTCAGGGTATACCTGACTTATATGCCATATGTTAACAGCCATCTGATTTCACTGCCTACGGTATTCAAGGTTAAGATAAGCAAAACTTGACGGCTCACTTCCATGTCAACGCTATCCCACCACCCGGCGCACGTTCGCATGCTGGCGCTCACGAACGGCCTTGATTTCAATACCATCACCAACACCCCGTTCCCATTCGAAATCTGGCAAACCATGGCACAGCGGCAGTTGCTCACAAGTTTTGCCCGGCGACGGTCCGCTGCTGGTAATTCGACACATCCACAATCCGCTTACGAAGATATCGCGGCAGCGGGTTATGCGCTGACCAGACGTTGCGGTCATGCTGGCCTGACCATGACATGGATAGGGCAACTGCTTAAAACCGACTTCCTGCAGCGCTACGGCCAACAGGCCACTCATTGCGTGAACACCATTTTATCCGGGGAGTCCCTGTGTGCCCTGGCAATCTCCGAACCGGGCGTGGGTGCCCACCCCAAGCATTTGACCTGTAGCGCCGAACGTCACGGTAAGAGCTTTGTGCTCAACGGCGCCAAGGCTTATGTCACTGATGGCCCCGATGCCGACTGGTTCATAGTGCTGGCCATTACCGAGACTCTGGCCGAACGCAAGCAGTTTTCAGCTTTTCTGGTCAACAAAAACCAGCCCGGTCTGGAAATCGGTCCGCCAGCGCCAGGCTCCGCACTGGCGCCCAGCAGCCATTGCAACATTATCTTTACGCGGTGCCGAATTACCGAGGATGCCCTGCTTGGCACGCCCGGCAAAGCTTTCGACGAAATATCAAAGCCCATGCGTACACTTGAAGATGTACTGATGCTGGCGCCCATCGCCGGGGCAATGCAAGCTCAACTTGATTTGATCGTTGAGCACCAGTGTGAAGACGCAGATCTGGCTCTGCTGGGGCAATGCCTGTGCCTGACGGAATCTGCGGCAGAATTGGGTATACTGGCTGCCGGGACGCTCGACCGCGCCACTGAGATATCGGATTTAACCCCGCTCATCATCGGCACACGTGCCTTGATCCATCAGGTTCAGATCAGTCTGCAACGCTGGCGGCAAGTCCACCCCAGGCTCGAAACCCTGTTCGACGATATTCAGCTGCTGACCAGTATTGGCCAGTCCGCTACCCAGATGCGCGTTCGGTCACTGGCCTCACGCTATGTACAGCAATACGACCGCTAGTTACCGGGATCAAAACAAATAGTTAACAAAGTAAAACTGAAACTCAGGCAATCGAAATTTATGAAAACGCTTTATCAAAATGAATTTAACTCTGTCGCCGAAATACAGGCCAGATTTGAGGCGGCCAGCTATATCTGCAATGAGCAAATCGCCACCTGTGTCTATATCGCGCATAACCTCGAAAAGCCCATCATGGTGGAGGGTCCGGCGGGGGTCGGCAAAACAGAACTGGCTAAAACGACGGCCGAAATTCTCAACGTGCCGCTGGTACGACTGCAGTGCTATGAAGGTCTTGATGAAGCGAAGGCACTGTACGAATGGAAGTACGCCAAACAATTGCTTTACACGCAACTGCTCAAGGACAAACTCGGCGAGCTGCTCGACGGTGCGACAGGGTTGCGTGAATCGATGGACAAAATTCATGACCACGATGATTTATTCTTCTCTGAAAGCTTTCTGGAGCCGCGCCCGCTGTATCAGGCGCTACACAAAGAGCACGGTTGCGTATTATTAATCGACGAAGTGGATAAATCTGATCATGAGTTTGAGGCCTTCCTGCTCGAAGTACTTTCGGAGTTCCAGGTATCCATACCTGAGCTCGGCACCATCAAGGCCAAAGTGAAACCACTGGTGTTTCTCACCAGCAACAACACGCGGGAAATGAGCGACGCGCTAAAACGACGGTGCCTGCATTTATACGTACCCTACCCCGATGAAAAACTGGAGAGCCGAATCCTCAGTAGTCGGGTGCCGGGCCTGTCTGATACCCTGCGCAAGGAAATTGTCAGTTTTGTTCAAAATGTCAGGGAACTTGATCTTAAAAAAGCGCCCTCCGTTTCTGAAACCATTGACTGGGCGAGAACGCTGGTCTTATTGCACAGCGATCAACTCGACCCGCCACTGGTAAAACAGACGCTAAATGTCCTGCTCAAATTTGAATCGGATATCGAAGCCATGCGTGACCATACAATGTCATTTATCAACAAGGCCCATAAGCGCTCCGGCACCTAGCATCGTCCGGCAGACGGATTAACACGATAAGGGGAAACCAGAGGACATTGACCATGCAACAAACACTGGAAGACTTTTACAAGGTTGTCAGGGCCGCTGGTGTCAGCGTTTCCCCTTCAGACAGCATAGAAACCAGTCGCACGGTCACACTTGTCGGTTATGCAAATCGGCAGATTCTCAAGGATGCCTTTCAGGTCAGTCTGGCAAAATCGGAAGCTCAACAGACGCTGGTCGCAGACTGCTTTGACCAATTCTTCAAGTTCGATACCTTCGAGACTATTGAGCAACTCGGCCACGAACAAAAAAATTCAGAAACTGCCAGCACCGCGGATGCCGTGCCGGCTGAAGCGTATCAGGGCAGCAATCCGCTGTCCAAAATGCTGCTTGAGCATGATGCCGCCAGTCTTAGTACAGAAATGAAAAAGGCTGCCCGGGAAGTTGGGCTGTCCAACATCTGGTTCTTCACTCAAAAAAGCCTGTATAGCCAGCAAATTATGCAAAAAATGGGCTTGCGGGATTTGCAGAACGAAATAGCTGAAGCCGGTAGGGGCGACTGCCCCGCAAGTATCGCCCTCGCGGGTTCGTTACGCGATGCTAAAGAATATCTGGCCGAACAGGTTAGAGATTTTGTCGAACAACAGCTCTCTATGTATGGGAAGAATGCTGCGCGAAACCTCCGCGAAGAGCATCTGAAGAGCGCCAAGCTGTCGAATATCGAGCAGCGCGACTTCCATATCATGCACGAGCTGGTGCGCAAAATGGCCAAGCGGTTGAGCACGCAATATTCGAAAAAGAAAAAGCGCGAGCAGCGTGGCCAGCTGGACTTCCGCAAAACCCTCCGCCAAAACGCAGGTTACGACGGTGTGCTGTTCGAGACCTTCTGGAAATCCAGGTATATCGACAAGCCTCGACTGCTGGTAATGTGCGATGTCAGTGGTTCGGTGCAGGCCTACGCACGCTTTTTGCTGCTCTTCGTGTACAGCTTAAATGACGTGATGAACCGTATCGACAGCTACGTTTTCACTGGCAACCTGATCGGCGTCAACGATATTTTCGATCGCTATCCCGTGGAACAGGCTATCGATTTAATTATGGATAAACACGGTATGGGAGGCTCCGACTACGGCACCACGCTCCTCGACCTCGAAGACCAGTGCATGGACGACATTGACAACAAAACTACGGTGTTGATACTCGGCGACGCCCGCAACAACTTCCTCGCGCCACGCAATGAAGTCATGCAATTGCTCCATCAACGGGCCAAGCGCGTCATCTGGCTCAACCCGGAACCGGTCAATTTCTGGAAAACCGGCGACTCGGTGATGTACAAGTATCGCCCGTACTGCCATCTTGCCAGCACCTGCAATACGCTGGATCACCTGGAAAGGATGCTTGATGACCTGCTAAAAGCGGCGACCAGTATCGCCTGAGTTTAGAGATCATGGTGAGTTTAGCCGGCATGGTGAATATGGCGGGCATAGTTGCCTGGCAACTTGCAAAGCACTATGACCGGAACAAACGCGCGACCGGAACAGGCCGGTACAATACGCCAGCAAAATTCGGCGGCTAATTGCCAACGTTTAATTTGACTGCTGGAATCATAGCGCCGCTGTTGGCGGTCTTGATACCGGCTCTATTGCGGCCCTGGTGGCTGTCCTGTTCGACGAGAAGAACCGTTACCGCCACAGATACACCCTACTCATCCAATCACGCAGCGATTGCGGCCCGCCTCCTTGGCGTTGTACAGGGCCCTGTCTGCGCGATCAAACACGGTGGCTAAATCATCGTCTTCATCCCGGAAACAACTTATGCCGCACGACATCTGGATAGTTACTGCCTCACCCTGATACTGAAAGGCTCTCCTGGCTAACCGTTCACGAAGCGCATTCGCAACCTTAAGCGCCTCATCCTCGCCCGTACCTGGTAGCAGCATGACAAATTCTTCACCGCCATACCGTGCAAGAAAATCGGCCTGGCGGCTATTTTCTTTTAGCAACTGCGCCACTGCCTGCAGGGCTTTATCCCCGACCGCATGTCCGTAGGCATCATTAACGCGTTTGAAGTGGTCAATATCCCAGACAATCAGGGTCAACGGGCCGCCCGACTCCTGCCAGCGAGCAATTTCCTGCTGGGCACGGTCCTCCAGGGACAGTCGGTTAGGTATATTGGTCAGTGCATCCACCAGGGCCTTGCGATTAGACGCCTCAACCTGAGTCTTCAGCTCAACGGCACTCTTTTCCATTGAAGCCATCCTTTCCCGCATTTCCGCCATATTTTGTTCGGCACTCAAAGCACGCTGCCTGTCAGTTTCACGGTACTCGATAACGTCTTTTGATAGGGCGTTTAAGTTAGCCTCTACCATTAATTTCAGACCCGCAAGATCCTGGGCCTCACTAACATTTTTACGCATGCCTTCTACATTCGACGTGACTTTCGTGGTGAACTGCTCGTTTGCTCTGAGGGCGTCCTGTTGAGCGAGTTGTTCCACATTGATTACGCCACCGATCTCCTGCAGGCGCTGGGTAATCTGCTGCAAAAACAGCTCAAATTCGCGCTTTTCCTGGTTCAGGCTGTTACGCACTGAATTGATCAACTTAACGATCTGCTGGAGCAGGTCGCGCCAGTCGCCAGCGGGCATTTCAGTAGCGAGTTCAGTAGCGAGCCGGTGCTTGATCAGGTTAACCTCTGCCTGTTGATCGGCGGGCACTGACAACTGTTCCAGCAAATCCAGCAGTACTTCGTTGGCAGGTCGAGCGGTGGGCGCCACCGGTGTCGCACCGAGGCTTCTATCCTTCCTCCTCGCCGACGGATGCACCGATACGTCCGCCGCGCCAGAAGAATCATCGGGAGGCAATACTGCACCAGCGACATGTCGATGTTGTCCCGGCTTATCACGATCCTTTTTACTCAACCGGGACTTTTCGATCATGCCATCCGCGTTACTTTGACGTTGCAGCAGATCGCCGGGAGAACCCGACGGAGCCTTTTCATCCCCTTTGCCAGAGTACCGTTTGATCAGCCGCCGCCAAAGTCCAGGCTTTTGAGTAACCAGCAACGCGGTCTGTGCTGGATTACCCCCCTTGACACCCTGGCTGCTCGTCATGTTGTCGCTGCATTCTGCGGTGCTCCTTTTTTTGCTGCCGTTTGCCTGACTATCTACAGCGAGGTAAAACAACTCTGAAAACTCCCGAATCAACTCGTCTGGCTCAGACAGGCGGCCTTGCATGAGCCTATTGGCCAGCAGCGTTTTACGGCCATGGAGCGCAGCGGGAACATCGAGGTCTTTTACGAAAGCCTGAGCAAGGCTAACCGGTGTGACAGGTTTTACTTTTTTACTGTCCTGCAGAGTCGCCAGGTAGGTTGAAAAGTTTTCCAGGGTATCTTCCAGGGCGCGCCGATTTACATCCTGTTTAGTGGCGCTACGAACCCTCTCGATATAACCATCAACGCCGTCGTCGTGTCCCATCGCGGCGAGACCCAGGCGGGTGACAGTCTTTTTTAGCAGCGTTTCTAACTCGTCCCACGCTCGTTGCCTTTTTTTTAGATTATCGAGCGCATCGAGGCTATCGTAGTATTTCTGTTTCCAGCGCTGTGCTTCGCTGATCTCCGACACCACTGCTCCCCCAGATTATGGAAATATAGCTCACGTCGCACTGTTATCCCGTGCGGGCCTTAATACGGACTTACAATAGGAGCGAGTTTAACGCATTTGGAAAAATGCTTTAAGGGTACTTTATCCGGATCAATCGGGTAGTAATCCACATAATGACTAATCAACAAAACTGTGGGTAAAGCAAAGCGATGCGGACGCCGTCGAAAACCCGTAGGCCGGAATCAAAAACGCCGACTCGACGTCGGCGTTTCCGCTTGCGAAAGTTAGCTACCTACATCTCAATTGGCAGAGAATAGGCAACGACGAATTTCAAATCTTCATCGATGGTACCAACACAACCGGCATCATCCTTGTCACAACCCTGGTCGACAACCTTGCTCGCTGTGAATGACAGATTATCGTTGACCGCGTAGGAGATATTCAGGTGGGTCATCTCGTCGTTCTCACCTGGACCGGCATTGAAGTCATGATAACCAACCGTGGCACTGAACTTACCAACGCTACCACCCAGGGTGTAGTACTCATACCCAGACCCACCAGCGATGTTGTCATAATAGGAAAAACTGATATCGCCATAACCCAGCGTTAAAATAACCTCGCTCAGCTCGCCAGTCGTGTCATCGGAAACATTCAGGCCTTTGCCTGACAGACCATCATCTGAGTAATTGTAGTTCCACAGACTCAGGTCGTAGGAAAAGTCACCTACTGTGTTGCCATAACCGACAAAATAGTCGTACTCGTTGCCCAGCGTATCGTCCCCGCTGCTGACCCACAGACCCGCATACGCACCCGAATGGCTATAAACCAAATCCCCGGAAACAGCTGCGCTGCCATCGCCAAGATCAATACCACGCCACAAATACATGTTGGCGACCGCAGCAGAAGCAGATAATTCAGCCATCGCAGGTGTCGCCACCGTAACAGCGCCACCAATAGCAGCTACAGCTACGCCCAATCGCACTAATTTAGCTTGTTTTGACAACATAAAGTTTCCCTCATTGCTTATCTGTAAGTTAATTGTTGAGGAGCATGCATACTGAACAACAACCTCAAACCCTGCTAAGCAGAACCCATGCCAATTAACTAAATCGGGGCAATCTCAACTGAATATCGCGGTAATCAGAGTGGCTAGCGGAATTTCGGCATCGCAACGCACTGCGAAGGGGCGCATCAGCACCTGATCGAACCGAATTGGTGCATGAGTGACGAATGGTAAGTGGCGAATATTACGTGACGAGCGTTAAGCGATGAATGTTTTCTAAAGTGTGATAAGAAACCCATCGGGAGTCTTTGTTGAGACTGCTCCATCAATCTATTTTTACACTGCTAAAACTGCTGGAGTCCGTCCAGCACAGCGGCCAGTCGGCCGATGACGAACCGTTGGCCTGCTGAACGGACAATCGACCTCCTGTACAAAGCCTGACACCAGCACTTAACGCAGATTTTTCTCCAACGCGTCGAGTCGCCGGAGGATTTCTGCCTGGCTTTTCTCAATGAGCTCCAAACGCGTGCCTGCCTTGCTGTCGACGGTCTGCACAGCAGCTGGCACACTACCGCCAGAGCGCATCAGCAATTCATCGATGCGCCGATTCAAATCGCGCTCTGCAACAAATTGACCCTTGACGCCAATCCGACCTTCTTTGCCGCCACGCCCCGGTTTACCGCGGTCGCCACCCGGAACCCATTTTTTATTGCCCGTGAGGGTTCTCATGTTGACATAGTGTCCTTCAGCGCCTTCACCACCGGTGCCGCCAGCGCCCGGTTTACCTCCGGCACCAGGGCGGTTAAGGACGACAATCCGCTTGCCCAGGCCGCCCTCTAGACTACTCTCCGGCAGGAAGCTGTAGTACACCCGCACATTGCCTCCATTACCGCCGTCGCCACCGTCGCCACCATCGCCACCGTCACCACCATCGCCGCCAGGGCACTTGTCTGCACCACCACCTTTCTGACCATTGCCGCCTGAGCCACCCGCACCCCCCGCACCACCGCCAACATCAATGGTCAGTGAGTCCAGCTCTGCGACGGCCAACGTTAGCAATATTGACACCCCACTGGCACCATTAGCGCCATGACTGGCCTGACCGCCTGACTCTCCAGCTTTACAAGCTGCGGCCTGGCCGCTGGCGGACGCGCCATCGCGGCCCTGACCGCCAGCAACGCCCTGACCGACGATTGTCACCCCCCGGCCAATACGAGCACGGCGCGCTTCCAGATTCCATTGCGGTACAGATCCGGACAGCACCAGGGTTGCACCATTCTCGAGCACCAGCTCATCAAATACCCAGTCGGCCTGCGCGGCATCAAGCTGGTGAGTTTTACCTGCACCGACATGAAGCGTCTCAAGCGACCAGGCATTGACCGCCATTAGCCCTAAACCCGCAACCACAACCAGTCGCCCCATCCGGTGACCAATAGCGCTTAGATATCTCATAATTTTATTTCCAGTTGTAAAGTGATGGCTATACCAAACCCATTTGTGAGCCCCGTTCTAAGACCCAGTTCTGAGCACGGGGTAATCAAGGGCATATGCCTTTTGTAAGGTTGAAAAATTTAAACCGCAATATAGCGGCGTACCTTTGCTTCTTCCATCTCGGTGCCAAGACCCGATAACACCGCCTCGCCGCGATCCATGACCATGTAACTGTCCGCCAGGTCACGAGCAAAATCGAAATACTGCTCGACCAGTAAAATGGCCATGTCGCCACGATCACGTAACAATGCTATGACGCTTCGAATATCCTTGATGATCGACGGCTGAATACCTTCGGTGGGTTCATCGAGAATCAACAGCCGGGGTCGCGTCACCAGAGCGCGTCCAATCGCCAGCTGCTGCTGTTGCCCGCCGGACAGATCACCGCCACGACGCTTAAGCATTTGCTTCAGTACCGGGAACAGCTCAAAAATCTCATCGGGGATATGTCGCTCGCCGCGTGGCAACACGGAATAACCCGTCTTCAGGTTTTCGAGTACCGTCAATTGCGAAAAGACGTCACGTCCCTGCGGCACGTAGGCGATACCCAGTTTGGCCCGCTCATGGGGCGGCAGGCGGCTGATATCCGTATCCTCCCAGTGAATGCGCCCGCCGCTGATCGCCTGCTGACCGGCCACAGCGCGCATCAGCGACGTTTTGCCGACGCCATTACGCCCCATCACACAGGACACCTGACCTTTTTCGGCTTGAAAGCTGACTTTGCGCAAGGCCTGACTGGCGCCGTAAAAGAGATCAACATCACTAATAATCAGCATCGTTAGCGGCCCAGGTAAACTTCAATGACCTGCTCGTTTTTTTGTACATGCGCGAGGGAACCTTCCGCCAGTTGATGCCCCTCATGCAGCACCGTGACATGGCAGTCGAGGGCCTTGATAAACTCCATATCGTGCTCCACCACCACCACCGAGCGCTCACCGCTAATACTCTTTAAAAGCTCAGCCGTGAGCTCGGTTTCATGGTCTGTCATGCCGGCGGCCGGTTCGTCCACCAACAGTAATTCCGGTTCCTGAATAATCAGCATGCCGATTTCAAGCCACTGCTTCTGGCCGTGGGATAAAGATCCAGCATTATCGACAGCCCGGTCGACCAGACCCACCAAAATGAGGATTTCCTGGATACGCGCCCGCTGCTGTGCACTTTGCCTGCTGAACAGGATCTTACGTACCCCCCGCTCGCCCGCCATGGCCAGATCCAGATTTTCTGCCACTGTCAGACTTTCAATCACGGTGGGTTTCTGAAACTTGCGCCCGATCCCCAGATTGGCAATCTCGGCTTCATCATACTGGGTGAGGTCGATGCTATCGCGAAAGAACACCTGCCCCGTATCAGGGCGAATTTTGCCGGTAATGACATCCATCATGGTGGTTTTACCGGCGCCGTTTGGCCCTATTATGGCGCGTAATTCGCCGGGAGCCACCACCAGTGACAGATCGTTGAGAGCTTTGAAGCCATCGAAGGAAACTGTCACGTTATCCATATACAAAATATTACTGGGGATGTGTACGCCGCCTTCCATCAGGACGCCTCCTTACCAGCCACGCCGCCCGCATTGTCGGCGACACTGCCAGTCGAGCTTACGGCATTGTTACCACCTGCCGAACTTTTCCGCGCAGACAGCAAACCGACCACCCCTCTGGGCAGGAACAGCGTCGCAACCACAAACAAACCTCCCAGCATAAATAGCCAGATTTCCGGGAATGCCCCGGTAAAATACGTCTTGCCGTAATTGACCAGAATAGCCCCCAACACAGCGCCGTAGAGAAAACCGCGACCGCCAATCGCCACCCAGATAATGATTTCGATCGACAATAAGGGTGCGAACTCGCCTGGGTTTATTATGCCCACCTGGGGGACGTACAAGGCGCCAGCCACGCCCGCCAGCATTGCACTCAGCACAAAGACAAACAACTTGTAGTGTTCAACTCTGTAGCCAATAAAGCGAGTCCGACTCTCCGCATCACGGATCGATACCAATACACGCCCCAATTTCGAGCTAACAATGTAACGACACAGTAGATAACCCGCGATCAACGCGATGCCGGAACAGATAAACAAGCCGTTTTTTGTCGCATCGGATTGCAGACTGAAGCCCAAAATATCCTTAAAGTCTGTTAAACCGTTATTGCCGCCAAAGCCCATGTCATTTCTAAAGAATGCCAGCATCAACGCATACGTCAGCGCCTGAGTAATAATCGAAAAATACACACCGGTTACCCTCGAACGAAAAGCCAGCCAGCCAAATACAAACGCCAGCAGGGCCGGGGCCACCAACACCATGATCGCCGCAAAAGCGAAGCTGTCAAAACCGTACCAGTACCAGGGCAATTCACTCCAGTTCAAAAAGACCATAAAGTCCGGCAGTATCGGGTTACCGTAGACACCGCGATCACCGATCTGCCGCATCATGTACATGCCCATGGCATAGCCGCCCAGCGCAAAGAAAGCGCCGTGGCCCAGGCTCAGAATACCGGCGTACCCCCAGATCAAATCAACCGCCAGGGCCAGCAGCGCAAAGCTCAGATACTTACCCAGCAACGACACCGTGTAAGTGGAAATATGCAGTGGCGATTCAACGGGAACGGCCAGGTTCAGTATTGGAACCATGACAATGGTCAGCGCAATCAAGGCGACTAACCAGCTGCCCCCGACGTCGCCTTTAAGCCATGTTCTCTGAGTTACAGACATGTCATCAATCCTCGACAAAGCGACCTTTCAGGGCGAATAGCCCGCGCGGGCGACGCTGAATAAACAGGATAACGAAGACCAGAATCAGTATTTTAGCCAGCACTGCGCCAGTGAACGGTTCGGCAAATTTATTAACGAGGCCCAATGTCATGGCGCCGACAAAGGTGCCCATTAGATTACCGACACCGCCGAACACCACCACCATAAAAGAATCGATGATGTAAGCCTGGCCTAGATTGGGGCCGACATTGGTCAACTGGCTGAGCGCGACACCGGCAATCCCGGCGATACCGGAACCCAGACCGAAGGTCAGCGCATCGACCCAGCCAGTGCGAATCCCCATGGAACTGGCCATGGCGCGATTCTGTGTCACCGCGCGCATTTGCAACCCGAAGAAGCTGCGCTTAAGTAGCTGCATCAGACCAAACAGCACCAGCAGCGCAAAAATAATGATGTAAAGACGGTTGTAAGTCAGCGAGAGCATGCCGTTGATTTGCCAGGAACCACTCATCCAGTCTGGCGTCAGCACCGAACGGTTCAGCGGCGTAAAAATGGACCGTACCAGCTGTTGCAGGATAAGGCTGACCCCAAAGGTGGCCAGCAAGGTCTCCAGAGGCCGCCCATAGAGAAAACGGATCACACAACGCTCAATCGCCACGCCGAATAAACCGGATACCAGGAACGCGGCAGGAATGGCGACCAGGAGAGACAGGCCAATATGCTCAGGCATCAACAGCTGGACAACGTAGGTCGTGTAGGCACCGAGCATAATCATCTCGCCATGGGCCATATTGATAACACCCATCACGCCGAAGGTGATCGCCAGCCCCACAGCCGCCAACAGCAACACCGAGCCCAGGCTTACACCAAAAAAGAGATCCTCGACAAACCGGTAAAGTTTCCCTCTCGTCCGCAGCTGAATTAACGCGTCCTGAGCAGCGGCTCGCACTGCCTCATCGGTTTCGGAAAAATGGCCGTTAGCGTCCTGTGCGACAAGTACTTCGAGCATGGTCACGACGCGACTATCACTGGCATCCGCCATCGCACTCACCGCCGCCAGGCGTTCCACCGGATCGTCACTG
>JBFIEE010000009.1:0-77802 GCA_041603535.1 Porticoccaceae bacterium | reverse complement strand
TATACGTATATACGTATATACAGTATAACATTTTTAATCCAATATGCAGGTCTGTAATTAACAGAACCGTCCCGGGTAGAACTACGCGAGGTAAAAACTAATGACGACAAAAGTAGGTATTAACGGATTTGGTCGTATCGGCCGACTCGCTCTGCGCGCGGCGTGGGCATGGCCGGAATTCGAGTTCGTTCACATCAACGAACCGGCGGGCGATGCCGCCACCGCGGCGCACCTCTTGAAATATGATTCGGTACACGGAACCTGGGCAGCGGATGTGACCACAGATGAGGGTCACCTGTACATTGATGGCAAGGCCATTTCCTACTCGCAGGATACTGCCATCGCTGACTCGCCGTGGCAGGACAAAGCTGTCGACCTGGTGATTGAATGTTCAGGAAAATTTAAATCCAGTGCAGCTCTGCAGCCTTTCTTCACGGCTGGCGTAAAGAAAGTGGTGGCTTCTGCGCCCATTAAAGACGGCACACTGAATGTAGTGATGGGTATTAACGATCACCTTTACCAGCCAGATCGAGATCACATCGTCACCGCTGCGTCCTGTACCACCAACTGCCTGGCGCCGGTGGTCGATGTGATACACAAAAACTTCACTATCAAACATGGCTCAATCACCACGATTCACGACATCACCAACTCTCAGAGCGTACTCGACGAATACCAGAAGGATCTGCGTCGTGCGCGCGCCAGCAGCCTGTCACTAATTCCCACCACAACCGGTTCGGCCTCGGCCATTGCTGATATATTTCCGGAGCTAAAGGGCCGACTCAACGGCATGGCAGTGCGCGTACCGTTGGCTAATGCTTCCCTGACCGACTGTGTGTTTGAAGTAGAAACACCAACCGCCATCGCATCAGTGAACGCGGCCTTACGGAGCGCTGCCGACAGCTACCTCGCGGGCATACTCGGCTACGAAGAAGCGCCACTGGTCTCGGTTGACTACAAAGATGATCCCAGGTCGAGCGTTATCGACGCGTTATCGACCATGGTCGTCAACAAAACTCAGGTGAAGATTCTGGCCTGGTACGACAATGAAACAGGTTATGTTCACCGACTAATGGAGCTAGCCCAAAAAGTCGCGCGCTCAGTCTAAGTAACAAACGCTCAGTCTAAGCAACAAAGATGACCCGCCCCCTTTACCAGTACATCCTGGTAACGCTCAGTTATTGGGGTTTCACAATCACCGACGGCGCGCTGCGCATGCTGGTCGTCCTCTATTTTCACAGTTTGGGCTACAGCCCTTTTGAGGTTGCCACGCTGTTTTTGTTTTACGAATGTTTCGGCATTGTCACCAATCTGTTTGGCGGCTGGCTCGCCGCCCATTGGGGGCTGAACACAACGCTTCACATTGGCCTGTTACTGCAAATGATCGCCCTGGCGATGTTGATGGCCGACCCTGCCTGGTTATCGGTCGCCTATGTTATGGCCGCCCAGGCCCTATCTGGGGTTGCCAAAGATTTGAACAAAATGAGTGCGAAAAGCAGCATTAAGCTGCTGGTACCTGACACTGCTCAGGGCAAACTTTACGCCTGGGTCGCCTTTTTAACCGGGTCTAAAAATGCCCTCAAAGGTGCTGGCTTCTTTATCGGCGCGCTGCTGCTATCGGCATTTGAGTTCCGCGTCGCCATCCTGTTGCTGTTTATCGGCTTAATGATGATTTGTATTGGCAGCTTTATCCTGCTGGAAAAGGGCGTCGGGAAGACGCGGTACAAACCGGGAGTGAGGGATCTGTTATCCAAAAGTTCTGCCGTGAACCAACTCTCCGCAGCGCGATTTTTCCTCTTTGGTGCGCGGGATATCTGGTTTGTCGTCGCCCTCCCCGTTTTTTTGCAAAGCGAGTTAGGCTGGAGTCATACCGCTGTTGGCAGCCTGCTAGCCCTTTGGATTATCGGTTACGGCGGGGTTCAGGCCATCGCGCCAAAACTCACCCAGGTGAATAACGCCAACGTGCCCGACGGGCGTACCGCCCTGTACTGGGTAATGCCACTTGGTATTGTGCCGCTCGGCATCGCCGCCGCCCTTAATAACTCGTCCGTCGATCCGACGCTCGTTCTGGTTGGCGGATTAACTCTGTTTGCGATTTTATTTGCAATAAATTCTTCACTGCATTCCTACCTGATTGTCGCCTATGCCGCACGGGATAGCGTGTCTCTCGATGTGGGTTTTTACTATATGGCCAACGCAGCAGGCCGCCTCGTCGGCACCCTGTTGTCTGGATTGCTTTACCAGTGGCAGGGGCTAAGCGTTTGCATGATCGCTGCAGCGCTCTTTACGATGGCTGCCAGCCTGATCTCCCTACAGTTGCCGCGCCATCCGCAAGGGGTACCCGACAGCGGATGATTCGATCGCTACAGTCATGGTCGTGGCACCTGCCCAGAGATCACAAAGTCCATTTTGTAGACTTGACGGGCCTACGAACGGCGGATGGCAGTGCACAAAGTTGCGTTTTTTTACTGACCTGGACACTATGCGCCCTACCAAACAGAGAACTAGATAATGCCAAATAGTCATGTAAATGTACTGATTGTGGGCGCCGGGATTTCCGGCATCGGTGCTGCCTACCATTTGCAACGGGATTGTCCGCAAAAAAGCTACGTCATCCTGGAAGGTCGAGCGGCCTTGGGTGGGACCTGGGATCTCTTTCGCTACCCGGGCATTCGCTCTGATTCCGACATGTACACACTGGGTTTTTCGTTTAAACCCTGGACGGAGCAAAAGGCCATTGCAGACGGCCCTGCCATTTTAAAATATCTGGAGGAAACCGTAGAGGAAAATCATATCCGCGAGAAAATCCAGTTTAACCATCAGGTCAAAAGTGCCACCTGGTCAACAAAAGACGCCTGCTGGACAATTGAGGTCGCGCAGGGCGAAGCCAGCGCATCGGTGGAATACACCTGCAATTTCCTTTTCCTTTGCGGCGGATACTACAAATATGAGGCGGGTTATACGCCCGATTTTCCCGGGATGGCTGATTTTAAGGGCCAGATCATTCATCCACAAAAATGGAGTGACGATATTGACTACCGCAATAAAAAGGTCGTCATCATCGGTAGTGGTGCTACCGCCGTAACACTCGTACCAGAAATGGCCAGACGAGCAACCCACGTCACCATGCTGCAACGCTCGCCTACCTACATGCTGTCACGCCCGTCGGAAGATGCCTTTGCCAACCGACTGCGCAAGATACTCCCCGCCATGCTCGCCTATGACATTGTGCGCTGGCGCAATGTGCTGCTCACCATGTTCCTTTTTGATCGCTCCAAAAAGAACCCGCGGGGTATGAAGAAGTATCTGATTAATCAGGTCAGAAAGCGGCTGAGCAAAGATTATGATGTCGACACCCATTTCACTCCCACTTACGGGCCTTGGGATCAGCGCCTGTGCCTGGTGCCGGACAATGATTTTTTTAAGGCGCTCAATAACAACAGCGCCGCCGTTGTTACCGACCATATCGACACATTCACCGAACACGGTATCAAATTGAAATCTGGTCAGGAGCTGGAAGCAGACATGGTGGTCACCGCCACCGGTTTGTCACTGGAAGTGTTTAATGGCATCACCGTGAACGTCGATGGCAAGATCATCGAGCCCGCCAAAACCTATATGTACAAAGGCATGATGTATAACGATATACCCAACCTCGCCACGTCCTTTGGCTACACCAACGCCTCCTGGACATTGCGAGCTGATCTAACCTGCACCTATGTCTGTCGACTGTTAAACCACATGGAACAAACCGGCATGCGCCAGTGCATGCCCCTGCTCACCGATCCCACCATGAAACAGACCGCCTGGTTCAATCTGTCTTCCGGTTATGTCCAGCGCGCCGCCGACAAACTGCCCCGGCAGGGAGACAAGAATCCGTGGATGGCTCCACAAAACTACTTACTGGACATCAAGAACTTAAAATTTGGCAAGGTGGAAGACGGCACCATGGAGTTTAGTAATCCAGCGCAAACCACTCCTCCCGCCAAAAATGCGGCCCAGGAAGAGCGACTGGTCAGTCGAATCAGGGGCTGATAGCTATGTTCGCTAAAGAAGACCTGCTCTGCCAACCGGTTTCGCCACCACCATGGTCAATGCGCACATAGGCTGTTTCTGCGACGCGATGTATCCACGCTGACAGCTGTTACTAAGTTATGGTATTTCCCACGCGGACGTAACCAGCCTGAAGATCAGGGTCGCCATAGAAAGTGTTGCGTTGCCGCGCGGTGCGGTGAATTCCGTCGATTAATACGGCCATATTGTCGGCCGTCATTTCCTGGCCGTGAATGGCTCCGGCGGCGCGAGAAATGCTCTCGTTCATCAGTGTGCCACCCATATCATTGGCGCCAGCGTTAAGACAGGCGATAACACCCTGGACACCCATTTTGACCCACGATACCTGTATGTTAGTAATCAGCGGATAGAGCACCAGTCGAGATACAGCATGCATAAGCACTGCTTCGCGGAAGGTAGGGCCACGGCGCGATTTGCCGCGACGATAGATTGGCGCCTCCATCGGCACAAAAGGCAGTGGCACGAACTCGGTAATACCGCCGGTTCTCGCCTGTAAATCCCGCAGACGTAACAGGTGCCTCGCCCAGTGTTCAGCCCTGTCGACATGGCCAAACATAATGGTCGAGGTGGTGCGAATGCCGACATTATGAGCGGTTTCCACGACGTTGAGCCACGCCTCGGTATTGAGCTTGTCGGGGCAGATAATATCGCGAACTTCGTCGTCGAGAATTTCTGCTGCCGTGCCCGGCAAACTGTTGAGCCCCGCGTCTTTCAGCCGCAGCAGGAACTGCTCGATACTTAAACCTAGCGTCGCCGCGCCCTGACTTACTTCCAGTGGAGAAAAGGCGTGGATATGCATATTCGGCAGGGCCTGACGCACAGAACGACAGATATCCAGGTAGGTGTCACCCGTATAATCTGGATGAATACCGCCCTGTAAACAGACCTCCGTGGCACCTTTTCGCCAGGCTTCTTCTGACCGCTGCACCACTTCTTCCGTACTTAACAGATAGGGTTTGCCACGCAATTCTTCGGTGGTTTTACCTTTGGAAAATGCGCAAAATTTGCAGGATAAAATGCACAAATTGGTGTAATTAATATTGCGATTAACCGCATACGTGATGGTGTCGCCGTTGAGATCGCGGCGCAGCTGATCAGCCGCCTCGCAAATCGCCTGGTAATCGCTGCCGCGGGCGCGAAACAGGCGAGTGATTGCTGCTTCGTCCAGGCGTTCACCGGCCCTGGCCCGTTTAATGATATCTACCACGTCAGCATTGGCGGGCGGCGGCGTGGCCAGCCAACCCTCCATTTGAGGATTGGCAAGCGGTTCAACCGCACTCCCCGGTGCCCAGGGATCACGCCGCGCCAGACCGTCGCTGTCCATGCGCTGCAACAGGGTCGTACGCAGCGTCGGCGTCACCCAGCGATCCAGGTCATGGGCATAGTTCGCGTAAACCGGTAAACGCTCAACCAGCAACTTGCCTGATTGCGCTGACAGACTGGCAAGTTTTTCCAGTGTCGGCCAGGGTTTTTCAGGATTGACAAAATCCGGCGTCACTGGCGACACACCACCCCAGTCGTTTATACCCGCATTAATCAGTTTTTCCAGCACCCCGTCATTAAGATTCGGCGGCGTTTGAACAGGCATTTCTGCGCCAAAAATAAGCCGCGCCACAGCGATGGTCCACAGCAACTCATCGAGGGGTGCGTCTGGCACATCAGCCATCAACGTACCGGACTTGGCGCAAAAATTCTGAATAATAATTTCCTGGATATGACCGTACTCATCGTGGAGATCCCGCAATGCCAACAACGATTCAATACGTTCGCGGCGCGTTTCGCCGATGCCTATCAAGATGCCACTGGTATAGGGAATGTTCAGTTGCCCGGCCAATCTGAGTGTCGCCAGCCGAACGTCCGGTCGCTTGTCAGGCGAGCCGTAATGCGCGCCGCCTTTTTCACACAGACGCTCCGATATCGATTCGAGCATCATGCCCTGAGACACCGACACTTCTCGGCAAGCAATGAGTTCGGCCTCGTTCATCACGCCTGGATTAAGATGCGGCAGCAAACCCGTTTCGTCAAAAACCAGTTTGGCCATCGCATTGAGATACTGCGCGGTGGTTTCATAACCCAGCTCAGCCAGCGCCCTGCGCGCTGTCTCATAACGCAGTTCCGGCTTATCGCCCAGGGTAAACAGGGCTTCGTGACAGCCTGCCGCCGCGCCTTCCCGAGCGACCTTTAACACCTGTTCAGGCAACATATACGGCTGCTCGAGATTCCTCGGCGGCTGTGCGAAAGTACAGTAGTGACAAACATTGCGGCACAGCTGGGTGAGGGGAATAAATATTTTTCGCGAATAGGACACCAGGCCATCATCAGCCTGATCACGCAGAGCGGCGGCGCGGGCCATAAGACTTTCTAACGAGGACGCCTTAGTCAGCAGGGAGTTTTGGGTCAACGCAGAGCTCTGAGCCGTCTCTGAGACCAGCAAAGATACGGGTTCTTCAGCCAGGGCCAGAGCCGATTCCCGACTGAGTCGTTCGACCGTTAAAGATGCTATTACGCTATTCAACCGGTTTGTCTCCCGTCCAAAGCCTCGCCGATACGTCCGATTTTTTCCGCAATACCACTGCCGAGCAGGTAGCGTTGCGTATGGGACTGTATCGGCATGGCCATCAGTTGTTGCAAATTATCGACAGTGTCAATGTCCAGACTCAACTCCGCCATCTCCAGCAGTGTCGGTTCGATGCCGCGCATACGGGCAAGATCACAATGGCGTCGACTACTATTGTGTCCAAAGGCCGGTGGAATCAACGTAGGCGGCGACAGCGCCAGGGCATTGGTGCCGCCATCAGCTAGCGCTGGAACCAGGGTCATACCCCGCCCTGACACCTTCTCTGCAGCTGCGTGGCGAGTCAGTATCTCGACAATATTGTCAGCGCTAACAAGAGGCACATCGACCGGTACCATTAACAGGCCCTGTTCGCCTTCACCGGCGAGTACATTAGCAGCCATCGCAAAAACTGCGCACAAGGCTTCGTTGCCCAGCCCCGACCGCAGTGGTGGTTCTGTCAACACGCGAGCGCCGTATACCAGCGCCTGCTCACGCACTTGAGCGTCGCTGGTAATAACCACCAGCCCGGACACCAGCGCGGAATCTCTTTTTGCTGTGCAGATGGCGCCAAGCACGTCGTCGATCATGTGCCGCATCAGCTCGCTGCGCTCCGCCTCGGACAGGGCAGGCGCCAGTCTTTGCTTGGCTTTAACAAAACCTTTGATGGGCACGACAACTTTCATATTTGCGGTATCGGGACTGGAAAGCGGAACTTGTTGCGCCTCATCATAGCACCATACCTCGATCGGGAATCAAGCGGGAAACGACCCGGCAAACGAAACATCAACCTCTCCGACACTGCTCAGCAAAATCCAGGGTTTGCCGGGCCAGCGCAATTTTGAGATCGAGGTTGAGCATTAGCGTGTCGGCAGTCTGCACATTCGCAATCTTGTCGGCGATGTTATCTCGCATCGTTACATCACGCTGATCGAGAATAAACCCGTCGAGAAAATCTTCGTAGTGAGCAGCCACAGTTGCCGGCGTGCATTGTAGCCCGAGCTCGCCCATCATTTTTGCTGTTGGCCCCTTGACCGCAGCGCCGCCCACAATCGGAGAAATCGCAAGCACAGGTGCTGAGCAAACACGCAGCGCCTCCCGTACACCCGGCAGGGCGAGTATAGGGTCAACACTGACAAAGGGATTTGAAGGGCAAATTATTATCGCACTTAGCTCGTCACTCATCAGCGTCGCCATCAGTTCCTGAAGTGGCTGAGCAGGCACCTTGACGTCATCAATGCCAGCAAAATCAAAGCCCGTCACCTGGGGCTGGCAGCGCTCACGCACAAAATAATGCTGAAAGGCAAGGGTGCCAGTCGTGGTTACCACCATGGTTTCAACGCGATCATTGCTCATCGGCAAAATCCGCGCTGTGATGCCCAGTTTAGTGGCAACTTGCCGAGTTATGGCGTCGAGCTTTACACCGGCGTTCAGCAACCGCGTTCGCTCAACATGGAGAGCAAGATCTTTGTCGCCAAGATAAAACCAGTCTTCGCCACCCAACGCTGACAACGAGGCCATGAAGTTGCCGGTCTCCTCCGCCCTGCCCCAGCCGGTTTCAGTATTAACGATGCCCGCCAGCGTGTAGGTCACAGTGTCGATATCAGGGCAAATACGCAGCCCCAGATGATCGAAATCATCCCCCGTATTGACGACGATAGTGAGCGCGTCGCCGGGCAGCACGTGACTCAGACCAAGTGCGAGTTTAGCACCGCCCACGCCGCCACAGAGCGCCAGTACGCGCCGCCTTCTAGCCACTCAGCCGCACCCGACTCGAATAACCAGACAAGCATCGACACCGCCATGCCTCGGAAATAACATCAACGAAACAGGTCCTTGTCTTTGGGGCGTATCAAGGCGGCAGCATTGTTAAAAGTGCTTTTGTTCATACTGGACAAATCTAGCCCGCGGATTAGCACAACCGGCTTCCCTTCATCACCTTCACCTTGAATAAGTGACGCCGCGCTGGCCAGCTCATCCGCGAGCGCGACTTCTGTCACCTCCAGCGTTCTACCAAATAAATCTTTTTCACCGCGCCGATCTTGCAGCGCCGGCAAACCCGCGGCGCCCAGTGCCATGCCCACGGTGCCATTGCGCCACGCGCGGCCGACGCTATCGTTGACAATAACAGCAATATTGACACCAAAAAGATTGACGATCTTGCGACGCAACTGATCGGCAAAGGTATCGGGAGATTCGGGCAACAGCAGCACTCTCTCACCCAGCTCCGCACTGTGTTGAATATTAGACGCATCAATACCGGCATTGGCCATCACGTAGCCCAATTTGTGCTCAACGATAAGCACCCCGGGACAGTGCCGAAGTACCGCGTTCGACTCTCGGAGAATCAGCTCCACATGGCGCGGATCCTTGTCCACCTCAGCCGCCAGCTTCCTCGCCTGCGCAGACGGTTCGATCTCACGCAGGTCGACATAGCGATTTTCAGCTTTGGACACCACCTTCTGGGCGACCACCAACACATCTCCCGGCTCAACAACCAGTTGCTGATCGCCAAGGCATTTAATAATCTTTTTAATAAGATCATCGCCGGGGTTAATCAGGGGGAAGTTTTTTAACGCCAGTAATTGCAACTGATCAACAGCCATCAGGCACTATGCCTCTGCGAGTACATAAATGGGTGAAAGTAGCTACAGGTTTGTCACTTACACCTGGGGGTTGCCTGTAATTTTGAATCCAGAACCCGGAATTTTATAGCGCCTGTTCAGGGTAATCAGCACCGATGTCATGGCCTCGGCGACCACGGCATTGGCAATGGGGCCGGCGTGCCAGCCCTTCATGCCGGCAGCGGCCGTGAGCGTGACCACCAGTGCGCAGGCGTCCTTGTCATTCCCGCAGATCAGCACATCGCAGTCGGGGTCATGGCTGAGGTCGTTCAAATGATCGGCCGCAACATTCTGGTAAGCGGAAACCACGCGTACGCCGTCGCCCAGGAATGCCTGTGCCAGTGCGCTGGCGCTGCCGCCTTCCGGCAATTGCACCGTTCCGACTTTCGGCGGCACGAGGGGTACCGTGACATCGATAAACACCTTGCCCTGCACGGCATCCCTTATGGATTCCAGGGTGCTTTGATGATTGGCAAAAGGTACGGTCATCACCACTACGTCACCTGCTATGGCGGCAGCTTCGTTGGCCATGCCCCGAACGGCATGGGCGAGATTCCGCGCGTTCAAGTCAGCAGCGGCGGCCTCGGCTTTCTCACGGGTACGCGAGCCGATAATCACCTCGTAACCGGCCACCGCCCAGCGCAGGGCGAGGCCACCACCAAGATCGCCACTGGCGCCCAATACTGCTATTACCGGCATTTTATCCGCTTCGCTCATGTGCTGATTTCCTTCAAACAACCTGTTATTGGAGCTGCGTACTGACAGCCGATTACTCGCAACGCGCCCTGAGTGCTGGCATCACCTCTTTGGCAAACAATTCAATACTGTTACGGGTACGGCGGGGATCTGCGCCCGGCATCGACATCATCAGTGTCAGATGAGTGCCGGGAGACTCCTCCTGCGCCGCCACCAGTTCTTCCAGCACGCTTGCGGGGTCGCCAATGATAGCGGTACGACCAAAGCTTTCACAGTATTGGCTCGCCCTAAGTTCTGAGGGGGATGGCACCTTACTTTCAGCAATACCGTCACCGGTCACATCACCCGACTCCTCGGCCCAGGCCTGGTACTGACTCATAATGTGGTGCAGGGGTTCGGCGCATTCGTCCCAGGCGCGGTCTCTAGTTTCAGCTACGTAGCACATCAACAGATGGCCGATATTGAAATCATCAGGGTTGCGACCGTGGCGCTTGAGTGCTTCGATATATTTGCGGCGATGCTCCACCGCCCCAATCGCAGCTAGATGGCAACCCAGGCGAGCGGCCCTATCCAGCGCCTTGTCACCCCGCGCGCCGACCCAGATGGGCAAAGGATTTTGTACGGGTGGCGGTACGATCTGCGCATCGGTGTACTGATTAAAGCGACCGTCGAGGGTAACTTTTTCTCCCGCCAACAGAGCCTGCACCGCGGGTAGACCCTCGGCAAAACGCGCCGCACGTTCGCTGGACGGAATGCCCATACCGGTAAATTCACCGGGGCGGTAACCCAACCCGACACCCAGATCAAAACGACCTTTCGAAATAACATCCACCGTCGCCGCATCTTCGGCGACGCGAATAGGGTTGTGCAAGGGCAGCAACATGACATAGCTGCCGATGCGGATGGTCGAGGTGCGCGCGGCGATGGCAGCGGCGATGGGCATCAGCGATGGCGAATAACCGTCTTCGACAAAATGATGCTCAGTGAGCCAGATGTGGTCGTAACCCAGCGCCTCAGCTGCGACAGCGTGATCGAGTTCATTCTGGTAAATATCCACCCAGCTCAAGCGATTGAACGGTGGATTACGAAACATAAAGATGATGCCGATATCCAGCATATAACCCTCCACAATCCTGTTTTGTCTTATTTGATCGACCAAGTTAAACCGCAGGAAACATAATTACAACGGCAGATCGCCGATCCGACGGGATCGGCGGCGATGGCAAACAGGGACCAGTAACATCGCCAATATTATTTATACCCAGATAACGTTATACCCGGACAACGCTACAAACCTTATCCCGTTATCATCAAGGCACTAGCCGGCGTCTCAAATGCGCTCGTTTCGCCCGAATACCAGCATTCTTGACTGATCAGTCAAGAATGCTGGTATTCGCACTCCGTGATCAGGGCAATAATCATCTGCCGACAGGAGAGTAGTTATGGTTCTAGCTAGCGTTACGCAGATTACACGAGCAATTCGATTTTACGCAGCACCGCACCAATTTTTACCAGCACAACAGGTGCTAAAAAAACCCGCAAACCCCGTGAAATACCCACGCATGATGGTTGCTACGCTGCTCATTTGCACGCTTCTTGCGGCGAAGGTAAATGCCGGCGGTGGTTACTTCGTTTTGGGCTACGGTCCTGTTGCCTGGCAGACGTCCGGCGCGGTGACTGCGGTTGCACAGGATGCCTTTGCCGGAGCCTCCAACCCCGGCAAACTTGCGGCGGCTGGAAATCAGCTCGATGTCAGCCTGGTGTTACTGAATCCGAATCGCACCATAAAACGCAGTGGTGCCAGCGGCGCTGATGCCATTTATAATTTTTCGACAACCAGCGCTAATTCCATATTTTATATCCCAGAATTCGCCTATTCCCGCCAGATTAACGATAAACTGTCGATCGGTCTCGCCTCCTATGCCAACGGCGGGCTAAATGCGGAATTCCACGGTAGTACCGGCATCCCAAACACCAACGCCGCCCCCGACGCCTGCGGCAAGCAGGCGGGAAACTTTCTGCTAGGCTGTGGCGAACTTGGCTTTGATCTCGCCCAATTTATCATCGCGCCCACCGCCGCCTGGCGGTTTACCCCAACGCAAAGTATCGGCGTGTCACCCCTTCTCGTGTTACAGCGCTTTAGCGCCTACGGCCTGCAGACCTTTGCGCTGAATTCCAAATATCCAAACAAGGTAACCAACAACGGCTACGACCACGCCCTGGGCGCGGGTGTGCGGATCGGCTGGTACGGCGAAATGAATTCCTGGCTAAGTCTTGGCGCGGCGTACTCCACTAAAGTTTACATGCGGGATTTTAAAAAATATAAAGGCCTGTTTGCCGAAGGGAGTTTTGATATTCCCGCCAACTACAGCGTCGGCGCCGCCATCAAACCCAACGAAGACTGGCTGGTAGCCCTTGATGTTCAACGCATAGACTTTCGCGAGGTCAAGGCGCTTGGCAACAGCATTTTGCCCACTCTGCAGGACCCGCTCGCCCATCCCCTGGGCAGCGCATCGGGCAGCGGCTTTGGCTGGCAGCGCAATCAGACCAATTACAAACTGGGACTAATCTATCGCGCCTCGCCAAACCTTACTTTGCGTGCTGGTTATACCTACGGCAAACGCGCCCATGATAACGATTTGGACTCGGTGACATTTGGCGTGGTGGCTTCTAACCCAATACGTGCTGCCAGCATCGGATTCACCTGGAAAACTCCAACCGGCAATGAACTCCACATGGGTTATGCACGAATGACGGGTGAGAATTACGGTGGCCCCTCAGCGCTGTTTCCCGGTGCCAGAGAGTCGGTAAAACCGTACGTCAACGCGATCAATGTGGCCTGGAGCCGACCCATGTAAAATCTGTCGCGGCACCCTTTGTATTCAGGACCATGTCGTCCGCACGAACGTGAATAATGCCAATACACGATGCAATATGGCCGCGCTCGCGATAAAGTAGCCTGACTAAATATCAGGTTAACGGCAGGTTACTGCCAAACAACAACCCGCCCTCAACGGCGCTGAATACGCTTTATAAAGAGGAAAAACCATGAAACTAGGGCTCATGACCGGATATTCCGGTAGTACGCTGAGAATTCCCCTCGACACAATTAAACATGTCGAAAAACTGGGCTTTGATTCGGTCTGGACTGCCGAGGCTTATGGCTCAGACGCCGTTACCACGGCCACCTGGATCCTCGCCAACACATCCAGAATCAAGGTCGGCACGGCCATTATGCAAATGCCTGCCCGTACGCCTGCCATGGCCGCCATGACCGCGATTTCACTGAGTCATCTATCCGGCAACCGCTTCATTGTCGGCCTCGGTGCATCCGGCCCGCAAGTGGTCGAGGGCTGGCACGGCGTGCCTTATGGCAAACCCGTAACGCGCCTCAAAGAGTACATTGAAATCATGAAACTCATTTTCGCCCGTGAAGCACCGCTCACTTTTGAGGGTGATCAGTACCATCTTCCCTATACCGGCGCTGGCGCGACCGGCCTCGGTAAACCGCTAAAAAGTATCTTGCACTGCAATGAGGAAATCCCCATTTTTGCCGCGACCATCACGCCGGCTGGCGTAAGGGCTGCGGCGGAAGTCGCCGATGGCTTCTTTCCGGTATGGATGGACCCTGAGCAGTTCCATGTATTCGAAAAACCGGTTAACGAGGGCTTTGCGGCGGCAGGCAACAAAACCCTGAACGACTTTCAGATCGCACCCTTTGTGCGGGTGGCCCTGGGCGACGATGTACGAAAATGCATGGATTCCTTAAAAGACAATTTTGCGCTGTACATTGGCGGCATGGGCGCCCGCGCCAGGAACTTTTATAATGATTACGCCAAACGGCTGGGTTTTGAAGAGGAAGCCATAAAAATTCAGGATCTTTATCTGGAAGGCCGTAAAGGCGAAGCCGCAGCGATGGTGCCCGACGAACTGGTCGACGCCTGCCACCTGGTCGGCCCCGCTGAGCGGATTCGCGACCGCGCCCAACGCTGGCTTGACGCGGGTAAAGCCGGGCAGGTAAGCACCATGCTGCTCGGTGGTGAAACGACGCGCGAAGCGCTTGAATTGATGGCGGATATCGCCTCGTAGCACACTTGTGTCGAGGCGGAGATACCTGAAAAGCAGGTTCTCACCCGCCAGAAAAACATAACGGACGCGAAAAAAAGGGGCATTAATAGCCCCTTTTTGTTCGCAATCCTTTTTTGTTCGCAGGTTACTTTGATGCTATGAAGCCATTTTGCTGCTACATTCATAGCCTCCCGCACTCGATCATCGACCTTAAATCAACGAGCCCCGGCCTTCTCCAGTTCGACAACGAGCTCCCATGCCCGATCCGCTCGGTTGCGACATTCATCACCGTATTCGAGGGCCGATACTGAACTGGCGTTGCCATCCAGTCCACGTTTATACACGCCCTGGACAATTGCTGCAGAACGGAACAAATTGTAAATAACATAAAATTTCCAGTTATCAATCCCGTCGCGACCCGAAGCCCTGCAATATTCCGCAACCATTTCCTCTTCGGAGGGGATGCCGAGGCGCGCTCGATCAGGCCCACGCAATCGCACTTCGCCGTAGAAATCTGCACTAAATTCCATACAGCTATAGCCAAGATCCGCCAGGGGGTGGCCGAGTGTCGACAATTCCCAGTCCAGCACAGCGACAATGCGCGGTTCGGTGGGATGGAACACCATGTTGGCGAGACGAAAATCGCCATGGGCAATCGTGGTTTCGCTGGACTCCGGTAAATGCGCAGGCACCCATTCGAGCAATTTTTCCATACTGGCCAAATCCTCGGTTCTGGAGGCGTTGTACTGCTTGGTCCAGCGTGAAATCTGTCGCTCGTAATAATTACCCGGTCGACCATAGGTCTCCAGGCCAACGGCCTGGTAGTCAACGGCATGCACAGCAGCCAGCACCCGCATCATGTCGAGATACATCGCGCGGCGATCTGCGGGGCTACAGCCCGGCAACAGGATTTCTGAATATATCCGTCCTTCGACCAGGGCCATGATATAAAACTTGGTGCCTATAACGCTGGTGTCTTCACACAGCGCATACATTTTTGGCACCGGCACCGGCGTATCCCAGAGCGCTTTCATGATCCGATATTCCCGATCCACCTGATGCGCAGAGGGCAGTAGCTCGCCAGGGGGCTGCTTACGCAGGACATAAGTGCCGGAGGCCGCATGCAATTTAAAGGTCGGGTTGCTCTGGCCACCATCAAACTGCAAGACCCGCAAGGGTCCCCTGAAGCCCTCGACGTTCGCTTCCATGTATTGCAGAAGAGCATTTTCATCAAATTCATGACCAGCTCTAACGGCGGTCAATTCTGTCGCTGCATCACTCATGGCCCATTCCTGATAGTAGATTGCGCGCTAGCATAGCGCTTGAATCGCGCCACCGCAAAATGTGAGACTATGCGGCTGCGACAAAGTATTTACACTGAGGAATTGTCATGGCCCAACCAACCCCCCTGTCACGGCGAGTGGCGGTAACTTTGCCCGCCGGCCCTTTGGTTAGCGATACCATTGACCGCGTGCAGTGGGCAGAATCCAACAGCTATACCGACGCCTGGTTTGCCGATGCCGGCGCCCCTGACGCGCTTACCACCGCTGCTGCTCTCGCCGCCACAACCAACACTATTCGCATCGGTGTTGCGGTGACACCGGTTTTTACACGCACCCCGGCCGTGCTGGCTGCCACGGCCAGTACTCTGGGCCAGCTGTTGCCAGAGCGCTTTGTTATGGGGCTGGGTTCGTCGAGCCAGACGATGATGGAAAACTGGCATGGCGTGGAGTTTAAAAATCCTGTCACCCGGGTCAGAAACACTGCGCTTATGGTGCGTTCCATATTGACTGGAGAAAAAACCAACTTCGATCTCGATGGCTTGCGCAGTCATGGTTACAGCCAGGCGCCCAGCGCCCATCCGCCACCTATCTATATCGCCGCATTGCGCGCCAAAATGATCGAAATGGCCGCGGAAATCGGCGATGGAGTTATTTTTAATTTATGGCCGCAACGGGCTCTGCCGCAGATGATTGAGCACGTCAAGCTCGGTGCCCAACGCGGTAATAAAGACTGGCAGCGAGTTGAAATTGTTAACCGCGCCATGGTTCTGGTAACCGATGACAGGGCCGGAGCACGGAACCTGTTCAGAGCTGCTTTTGCCCCCTACTATGCAACCCCGGTATACAATCGATTCCTCGCCTGGGCCGGTTTTGCGGAAGCGGCGCAAACCATTAACGAAGGCTGGGCGGCGCGGGACCGGGCCAAAACTGGCGGTGCACTCAGCGACGCCATGATTGATGAAATTGCTGTTATTGGCAGCGCAGACGAGTGCCGGGCAAGACTGGTCGCCGACATGGAAACAGGGATTACGACGCAAATCATTTCACCACTGGCCGACGCATCAGAGCGCGATATTCAACGCACTTTCGAGGCATTCTCCGGCCAAAACTTCCGACCCTGAGCAGGGCTTACGCAAAGTTTACTGTTGTCCAATTCAGTAGCTGACCCTGAACTCAGGCGGTTATACATAAGATTAAACGCGGCGATACACACATTACTAGCAATAACAAAGGGAGCAAAGTATGGCGATAGGGGTAGGACTGGGCATGGCGCGTTTTCCCTTTGAGCACGTCGACAATTTCTGGGCGTGGGTTGAACTTTGTGAAGCCGGTGGTATCGATTCGCTCTGGCAAACCGACCGGCTGGTCTCCGATGAACCTTTTCTGGAGTGCATGAGTGCGATTGCCGCCATTGCCGGGGCAACCAGGCGAGTCAAGTTTGGTATGAATGTCGCGTCTGTGGCGCTTCGCGACCCACTGGTGCTCGCCAAACAATGCGCCACTATCGACTTTCTCAGTAACGGTCGCCTGCTGCCAGCCTTTGGCATCGGCACTGACCGCGCGCCGGAATGGCAAGCCACCGGGCGCGACACTAAAGGCCGAGGCAAACGCACGGATGAGGCCCTGGAGATCATGGCGCGCTTATGGACCGGCGCGGCGGTAACCTTTGACGGTGACTACTACCACTACAAGAATGCCACCATCTCACCGCTGCCCAGGCAGCAACCCCTGCCACTGTGGGTGGGCGGCAGCAGCGCCGCCGCCATTGCACGCACCGCCCGGGTGGGCACCGGCTGGCAGGCTGGGCTGGAATCGCCAAAGCGCGCAGGCATCGCAAAAAAAGCCATTGTTGCGGCCCTCAAGGACCATGGCCGAACCATTGACGACGATCATTATGGCACCGGCTTCTTTTTTCGTTTTGGCACTGTCGATGACGCCGTTTGCCAGCGCGAACTGGCACGGTTTAGCAAGCTTGCGCCCGACCAGGATCTTTCTCATACGCTGGCAATCGGCGCGGCGCAGATTATCGAACGTGTTCACCAATATGCGGAACAGGGAATTTCAAAGTTCATACTGCGGCCCCTGGGTGAGAACGACGGGGATATCATGGAACAGACGCAACGCCTGCTGGATCAGGTGGTGCCCGCAGTCGATGGTGTTAACCTCTAGGTATCTACTTATGGAAAGCTAATTTCCCGTGGAAAGCTGATTCGGGAGCTAAAACTCGCTGAATAGCCATGCCCCGACGTCGCGGAGCTTGCAAAAATAAGATTCAATCAGAATCAGCTTAAATCAGATTTGGCTTGGCTTGACCTTATAACGTATTCCAGTACTGCCAGGTTCGCGTATGTCCTGATTCGAGCAACTCACAGGCCGCTCAAGCCGCACACCCATTGTATTCGTTGCCATTATTACTATTACCTGCGGCTACCTGCGGCGTCCAGCCCCCTGCGCAGCACTGCTTTAGACATACCGCTTTTCAAATTCTGCCGCGGGTAGCGGTCGCGAGTAAAGATAGCCCTGGTGGCAATCGCATCCGATTGACCTCAGATACTCTGCCTGCGCCTCGGTTTCAACGCCCTCGGCCACCGCCCTGAGGCCAAAGTGTTTGCCGATCGACATGATAGTTGCGACGATCGCCGCATCATTAGGGTTCACGGTGATATCCCGTACGTAGGTTTGATCGATTTTGATTTCATCAAGCGGCAAATTCTTCAGGTAGTACAGCGACGAATAACCGGTACCGAAATCATCGATTGACGTATCCACCCCCACGACCTTCAGTTCATAAAGTTTGGCGATGGTATCGTCAATGTTTTCAATCAGGGTTCCCTCAGTAATTTCCAGGGTAATCAGCGCGGGGTCAACAACATGCCTGGTGATCGCCTGTTTTACACTGTCGACAAAACCCTGGTGGCGGAACTGAATGGGACTGGCGTTGATCGATACGCCGAGCAATGGCTTATCGTCCCGCGTTCGATTCCATGCCGCCAATTGTCGGCAGGCTTCATTGGTTACCCAGCCGCCAATTTCGATAATCAGGCCTGTTTCTTCGGCAACCGGTATAAATTCAGCGGGTGATACGATACCGCGCACCGGGTGATGCCAGCGCAGCAGGGCCTCGGAACCGAGCACGCCCGTTGCCCGCGTTACTTTCGGCTGGTAATACAGCTCCAATTGATTTTTTTCAACCGCGAGACGCAGCTCCTGCTCCAGCTCAAGCCGGGCATCCGCTTCCTCCTGCAAACGCGGCTGATAGAAGGCAACCGTATCGCGACCCTGTTTCTTGGCCAGGTACATTGCCGCGTCGGCATGGTGCAGCAGATCTTCCGCCCTGGCCCCATCCTGCGGAAACACGGCAATCCCAACACTGGCCGTAATATGGTAACTGTGTCCATCGACTTCGTAGTTTCCCGACAGCCGTTGCTGGAGTTTGTCAGCGACGCGATGGGCATTCTGTGCAGCGCTTGATGAGTGAGTGCCGACAGAGGGTAATATGACGATAAATTCATCGCCGCCCATACGCCCCACAGTGTCCTCCTCCCGCGTCCACTCCCGCAAGCGGTCGGCCACGCCAGTCAACAATAGATCGCCGATCTTATGACCGAGGCTATCGTTAAGCAGTTTGAAACGGTCCAGATCGATGAACAACAAGGCACCCGACGTTTGTCCGCGCGCGGCCAGATAACAGGCTTGCTGAAGTCGATCCTGTACTAAGCGACGATTGGCCAGGCCGGTGAGCGGATCATAGTAGGCGAGCCGCTCCACTTCGCTCTGAGCGGTCTTATAATCGGTGATATCGGCCACCGCTCCGCGCAATGCCGTCACCGCGCCGGTGGCATCGGTTTCCACCTCACACTGCGCGTTGGCCCAGCGTACTTCTCCATCATCGCGGATATGGCGGCTTTCCAGTTTAAAACCTTTCCCCTCCGCCAGGGCCCGCTCCACTGTCATCGTGATCAACGACTGATCCTCTTCGTAGACAAAAGGCAGCTTCCCGAACTCACTGCCAAGGTTCGCCACGCTAACCCCCAACACCTCAGCCGAGCCTTCCGACCAACGTAACCGCCGCGTATTGACATCCATCTCCCAACTGGCAATACCGTAAGCCTGGCTGGACAGACGTATCATTTTCTCTTTCGCCGCCAGCTCGCCCATCAACCGCTCGCGCTCCCGCTCACCGCGCTTTCTGGCGGTGATATCACGGACATTGATCAGGACAACCTGCTCACCACTGACTGTGCCCGGCGCCAGACTCACCTCGAGGTCCAGTCGATCATCATTTGCCAATCGCGCCTGCCAGTCCAGTTGCATACCCTGTCTGCCGGTCAATGTCGTTCGCAAAACATCGCCTAATTTGGCTTTAGAGCTGATGCCATCATCCTGAAATTCGGGCGAAAGATCGAGGATCGTCAGCCCGATAACGTCAGCTCTATCACGCTGTAATATTCGTGCCAACTGCTCATTGCACTCAACGATGCCCTCATCTCCCACCACCATAAAACCGTCGTACATGGAATCGACCAGGGACTGATAGGTGCTGCGGGTTTCCTGCATAGCGTCCACGGCGGTCTCAACGCTGGTGAAATCCTGCAAATTGACAATAAAATAGCTGGGCACGCCCTGCTGATTTCTGAGTAGGCGTATCGACTCAAAAAAATGCAAATGCTCGCCTTTTTTGTTTACCCGCTCCGTACGGCCAGGGTAGACATCCATCGTGCAATAGTTGCCATTCAGGAAATCGATAAACCCTGTGTCAGCCTGCTCCTCATACAGACTGGTCAGGGGTACGCCGATAAGCTCTTCAGTTGCGTAGCCACTCAGGGAAAAGCAGGCCCTATTGGCCCGCACAATAATTTGCCCGGCATCCGCAATCATCTGCGGCCCGCCGGTTTCAAAAGCCAGCTCTGCGAGAATGCGTTCCTCCCGTATGCGGTAATCTACGGTAATGTCTCTGAAGATCAATACCGCGCCCTCAAGCGCCCCGGTAATACCGATAAGCGGCGACGCCCCCTCGCCGATCTGATAATACTGTCCGCGCTTACTGCATAAGGTCGCACTGATGCGACGTGGACTGTCACCTGTTTGCACAGCGTCGGTGACCAGGCTGGCAGCCAGTTCACCAGTTTCGCTGTCCTCCAGCAGCATTACTTCGTTAATAGGTTTATCCCGCGCAGTGTCACGATCCCAGCCTGTCAACACCTCTGCGACGCCGTTCATGCGCTCAATCCTGCCCGCCTTGTCCGTCACAATGACTGCATCGCCGATCGATTCAAGAATCCTACTGAGGCGCTGCTGGTGGTCATAAGAATGCGCCAGCGTTTTACTGAGGTCGTGACGCATGGCCTTGAACGCATTCGTCAGGTATGCGAATTGCCCACGCCCCGGAATGACGACATCTGTGGCGTTATCCTCTGTCGCGCCATTGCTGGAAAAACTTTCCACGCCCCGAATGATTTTCTGCAGGGGCTTACTGAGAAACTGATTCAAAAACCAGATCAAAATACCAAGATTAATGACCCCGACGACCACGAATAACATCAGGCCTTTACGTAAAAGTGCATAGACGACTGGCCTCCTGTGCGCGACATCTAGTTTCACAAACAGAATAGCGTCTACATCAGGTCGAAGGGATGCCTTTTCCACGGAGATAGACAAGGGGTAATAGATATACGTCCAGTCAACGTCCTCCGCCTCGAACACCTGGCCAAGCCCTGTCGCCGAACCAATAACATCAAGCTGTGCGGCATCAAAGCCCGTCAGGACCTCGGCTGCCACCCTGCCTTTTTGTCCCAGCCGGTTGGAATATAGAATCCTGCCATCTCTGGCGACTATGGCCAGCTGATCGAGACCTGGATCATCATTAAACTTGGTGATTTGCTCATCCAGATGGGTGATTTGTCCATCCGTGCCAACAAATTGTCTGGCTTCAAAGGCGCTTTCAACTGTTTGCTGGAAGCGTTGCATATTTGCCCGCCAACTGGACAAATACTGTTCCTTGTAGGTCGATGTATAAATTCTCTCCTGAACAAAAGCCCAGGCCACTGCGGTGATGGCGAACAGCACGATGACCAGTAATGGCAAGCCCCAGCGAAAGTCAATTTCTCGTTGACCGGTTTCTGGTTGCTTCGCTTCTGGTTGCTTTGCTTCTAGTTGCTTAGATGTCATAAACGTCGCAATGTTAATCTAACAAAAAAGATGCATCACTGAGTGTCGGAACAGGCTGATCGATACGCAGCAGGTCCTGCGCCTGAAGGAATTCAGCCAGTTCCTGTGCCGTCGCATCCAGGGGTGCTGTCACTCCGGACAACAGCTCTCGGTTTTCCTCAATATCAGGCTGTCGCAGCCCATCGAATAAACCGGCAACCCGCTCCGGTGGTGTGCGCAGACGACGGGACATTATATCGGCGGCAGCCACGGGCTGCTCTTGGATATAGTCGAGGGCGTGAAAATAACTCTGTATCAGGTGGCGAATATTACTGCCGCGAGACGCCAGCAGCGCCTGGCGCACAACCAGCACATCGACAATACGACCCGGTATTTCCGTACTTGAAAACACAGCCGTAGCACCCCGAGCCTCAAGCGCTGACTTAACAGGTTCGAAGGTCACCACGGCATCTACGCTGCCCGCAAGGTACACTTCCTCGTGTTGATTAACCGGCACTGTCAGTGTAAATATGTCTCCAGGCGCCAGCCCGGCCTTTTCCAGGGCTGCATATAAGACCACTGCGCCAACTGCCGATTTCTCAACGGCAATGGTCTTACCCCGCAACTGATTCAGTCCGTTGATGGGTGGTTTGGCCAGAATCGCATCAGCCCCATCCGACACATCCATCACCAGAACGACGGCTAAATCTACGCCTTCGGCCACGATCGTCAGCGCTTCGTCCAATGTCAGGCACGCGGCTTCGACAGTGTTGTGACGGAGGTGGGAAAGCGTCAGCGTGGCCGAAGTGGTATCGACCATACGGATGGTACTGTCTGCGTAGTAATCGAGCGCTTCGGCGACGTACAGCGGCTCGTATCCGACCCAGGGATGGCATGCCACCCGCAGGATTGGCTCGCGCTCGGTACAAGCGACGAGGAGCATGGTCGCCAGCACTAAAAATAGCAATCGTTCTAATGTTATCTTTCGCGGGCTGCCTTTGGTCGGCTACAAAAATTACTCCTCTGCTGATCCAGCTATCTCTGCTGATCCAGCTATCTCTGCTCATCCAACTATAGAAGAAGCCGTCGGCGTCCAGCCACTGCCAAGGTGGGTTGAAAATTGATCCCGTGTGGCGTCGGAGTATCTCGCGCCTCTACTCACCGCCCCTGCTCGCAGCTCCGGCCAGTGACGCCTGCTTATAACACCGGCACTCCACGTTACCCTAGTTCGTTTTCACAGCCCTCGTCTACCCCATATGGGCGATAAATATCGGCCTGTACCGGGCCTAATGCGGGACCACATCACAACAATACTAAAAACCCAAGCTGGGTTAACAGCACGTGACCATGCCTAGCGAAAACGCGGTGCGACTTCCTCAATAAAAGCCTGCTTGGATTCGCGCCAATGCTGAAAATGGTCGAGATGGTCATAGCCCATGGTTAGTAAGCAACCGAAACCACCCGACTCATCAACCATGGCGGCTAGTTTATCGCTAACGGTATTGGGACTACCAACCAGCCAGTTGTGCTCGGCCAGGTACGCCAGTGTCACATCAGCATCCGCCACATCGGTTCGGTGCTTCATCACATCAATCAAACCAAACTGTTTGAATAGAGGCAGCAAATATTCTCCCCACACCATGCCAATGGGCCCTTCGATGGCGCGCTTAACAGCCTCCCGGTCAGTGTCTGCCACCAGCACATCCCGGCCCAGTCGCCACTGACTCCGATCCGCTTCGCGACCAGCTTCGTTAGCCGCCTGCTCAACCATCTGCCAGTTCTCCTTCAAATACTGGTTACTCAAACCCAGATTCAACGGAATATAACCTGCGCTGCCGGCCAGGCTCATGGACGGAGAGCGCGGACTGAGCGCGGTAATGCCAATCGGCGGGTGGGGTCGTTGGTAAGGCTGAAGATGATAGCGCGTAGGGCTTTCATCTTGCGGGCGCTGCACTGTCCAGTAAGTGCCTTCGTAGCGAAACGGTTCGGTACTCGTCCACAGCTTGATCATGATTTCGAGGGATTCGAACATCATATCCCGATTCTCACCGGCCATGGCATCGACGTCGAACAACTGCCAGTCGCCGGGAAAACCACCGGCGCCAACACCGATGATCAGTCGGCCTTCAGCCATGTGGTCAAGGTAGGCGATGCGCTGTGCGAGTTCGGCGGGATGGTGGTAGGGCAACAAAAATGCGCCAGTGGCGAGCGTTATCCGGCTGGTTCGGTCGATAGCCTGAGCGATTAACAGATCCGGTGAAGGACATGGTTCCCACGGGGTGGTGTAGTGCTCGCCCACCCACACCTCGTCGTAACCGGCCTGGTCAAGAAAGCAGATGTAGTCGAGGTTGTGCTTGTGGCCGTCAAGAATAGAGCGATGCGGTGGATTGTTCGGCATCATAAAAGCACCTGTCTTCATGCTTGTACCCCTCTTTGATCAGGTTATTTTTATCTCCCTTTCAGTCTAGCTGCTTTTTCGGCTGCCACAAAACAAAAACCCGTGCGGATCAGGCACGGGTTCTAATCTATGTAAATGATTTTACGTATGTTTTTTTAACTCAAGCCGAGCGATCTGATTGCGATGCACCTCGTCCGGACCATCCGCGATACGCAGGACTCGCGTGTGCGCCCAGGCCCGTGCCAGACCGACATCCTCGGTAACCCCGCAGGCACCATAGACTTGAATAGCGTCGTCGATGATTTTTAACGCCATGATGGGAGCGGCTACCTTAATCATGGCAATTTCCATGCGCGCCACTTTATTGCCCACGGTATCCATCATATATGCCGCTTTCAGCGTTAGCAGCCGCGCCATTTCAATATTGATGCGGGCATCAGCAATACGCTCTGACCACACCGATTGCTCTGAGATCGGTTTGCCAAAAGCAACGCGGCTCATCGCCCGTTTGCACATCAACTCTAGTGCTCGCTCGGCGACGCCGATGATGCGCATGCAATGGTGGATACGCCCCGGGCCAAGGCGCCCCTGGGCGATCTCAAATCCACGCCCCTCGCCGAGCAGTATATTCGACGCCGGGACCCGGACATCCTTAAACACCACTTCCGCGTGGCCATGGGGTGCATCGTCATAACCAAACACTGGCACCCAACGCTCCACGGTAATCCCCGGTGTACCCGGCTCAACCAGAATCATCGATTGCTGCGCGTGGCGAGCGGCTCCAGGATCGGTCTTACCCATGACAATCCATATTTTGCATTGTGGTTCATGCACCCCGGACGAAAACCATTTGCGACCGTTAATGACATATTCATCGCCATCCCGCAGGATACTGGTTTCAATATTGGTCGCATCCGAGGAGGCCACCAGGGGTTCGGTCATGCAAAACGCTGACCGAATTTCTCCATTGAGCAGGGGTTCCAGCCACTTCTCCTTGTGCTCGTCACTACCGTACCGTTCGATGGTTTCCATGTTGCCGGTATCCGGCGCAGAGCAGTTAAATACCTCTGGTGCAAACTTGGATTTACCCATGATTTCACATAAAGGCGCGTATTCGAGATTGGTCAACCCTGCACCGCGATCACTTTCCGGCAGGAACAGGTTCCACAGACCTTCCTTTTTTGCCTGTGCTTTCATTTCTTCCAGTATCGGTGGCGTACACCAGCGACCACCGTCCTCAAGCTGCTGATAGTAGACCGCTTCGTTAGGATAGATAACCCTATCCATAAAGTTCTGTACCCGCGTTTGCAGGTCGCGCACCTTATCCGAAAATTCAAAATTCATCACTGCCTCCTCTCCATACATAAACACCGAAATTTGGCGTTACTTTAACCGCTGGCCAGACAAATGTCGCGGCCAACCGTGAACAGTTGGTGCGCGCCAATCGGTACACCGTCACCTATAAACGCTGCCTTCGCCAGCGACCGATGGACTGATCTATATTGGTTAAGCGATTGCATCGGCACACGGTTACTTGTTACCGTATCCAGCTCTATTTTTTGGCACAACAATCAACGTAAATCCGCCGCGCAACTCGCCCGCGGCGCAACTGGAGACAACATTATGAGCGGCCCCCTAACTGGATATAAAGTGATCGAACTGGCTGGCATTGGCCCCGCACCGATGTGCGCCATGATGCTATCGGATATGGGTGCCGAGGTGGTGCGCGTCGACCGCCTGACTGAGTCAGGGCTCGGCATAGCCATGCCCAAGAAATTTAACTTTCTGGGACGTGGCAGAAAATCCATTGCCATTGACCTGAAAAACCCGGACGGCATTGAAGCTCTGTTAAAGCTGATCGATGGCGCGGATGCTCTGGTTGAAGGCTTTCGTCCCGGTGTCATGGAGCGTCTCGGCATGGGACCGGATGTGTGTCTGGCGCGCAATCCGAAACTCGTCTACGGCCGCGTTACCGGGTGGGGACAGCAAGGACCACTGTCCAAATCTGCCGGCCACGACATCAACTACATCGCATTGTCTGGCGCGCTGCACGCCATTGGCCGCAATGACAACGAACCGCCGGCGCCACCGCTGAATCTGGTTGGCGATTTTGGCGGCGGCACCATGTTTATTATGGTCGGTATTCTCGCCGCCCTGCTGGAAGTAAAGAAATCTGGCCAGGGCCAGGTGGTTGACGCGGGCATGGTCGACGGCGCGCTATCATTGATGACTTCTATTTACGGCATGCACGCTTCCGGTGGCCATAAAGATGTTCGCGGCGCAAATATTCTTGATAGCGGATCTCACTTCTACAATACCTACGAGACCAAGGACGGACGCTATGTATCCATTGGCTCAATCGAAACCAAGTTCTACGCTGAGTTGCTGGAAAAGCTTGAAATAGACCCGGACTCCCTACCGCCACAAATGGAGCGCGAAAGCTGGCCGGCAATGAAAGAAAAGTTCAAGGAGATCTTTCTTACCAAAACCCGTGATGAATGGTGTGCGATCATGGAAAACACCGATATTTGTTTCGCACCGATTCTTACGCTTGAAGAAGCGCCTCAATATCTGCATAACAAGGATCGCAGTTCATTCGTCGAGGTTGACGGCGTACTGCATCCGGCGCCCGCGCCGCGTTTCAGCGCAACACCATCCTCGATAAAAGGACCGACCCCAAAAACCGGCATTCACACTGACGAAGTACTGCGGGAGTGGGGAATATCCAGTGAGCAAATCAATGAGTTAAAAACGAACGGTGCCATCAAATAGTCAACGTCAAATAATAAATTTTACTCATCCATCAGAGCTTATCTCGCTGCCCCGGTTAACAACTGCGCTGCCAGTTGCCTGACCAGGGCTGGCGAGATTTAACAAACAAGAAATAGATACTTACCGACTGAACTAATTAGACAGACCGTTATTCAAGTGCGCGTAGTTCCTCGGGCAGGCGCCAGTCAATGGCCGGGAGTCCCCTGCTTAGCAGATAGGTATTAGTTTTTGAAAAAGGCTTGCTACCAAAAAATCCCCGGTGAGCAGACAGGGGTGAAGGATGGGGCGCGCGAACAACCAGATGTTTCTGCTGATCGATAAAAGCGCCCTTTTTCTGCGCATAACTGCCCCAGAGTAAAAACACCAGCCCATCGCGCTGGTCATTTAACACTTCGATAACCCGGTCAGTCAGGGCTTCCCAACCTCGGTTCTGGTGTGACCCGGCTTCCCCGCTGACCACGGTCAACGTGGCATTCAGGAGCAGCACGCCCTGCTTTGCCCAGGCTTCCAGACAGCCGTGCTTCGCTGGCGAAATACCGAGATCGCTATCCAGCTCTTTAAATATATTCACCAAAGAAGGCGGCACTTTGAGAGCCGAAGGTACCGAAAAACAAAGCCCGTGGGCCTGACCCACCCCGTGATAGGGGTCCTGACCAAGGATAACCACCCTGACCTGATCAAAAGGTGTTTTATCAAAGGCGGCAAACCAGTTGTCACTGGCCGGATACACCACTTTTCGCAAACGCCTTTCTTCGATCAGAAATTCACGTAACGCGTGCATATAGGGCTTATCAAACTCTTCACCCAGTACTTTCAACCAGGATGGGTGAAGTTTGACCAGTCGTTGCGATGACATTGCGACAGCAGGTTTTATTCGGGCCGCATATGTGGGAACAGCAACACATCGCGAATAGACGGCGCATCAGTCAGCAACATCACCAGTCGATCAATGCCAATACCTTCGCCAGCGGTGGGCGGCAACCCGTACTCCAGAGCGCGCACGTAATCGGCATCGTAATGCATGGCTTCGTCATCGCCCGCATCCTTTTCCTGGACCTGCGCGAGAAAGCGTGCGGCCTGATCTTCAGCATCGTTAAGCTCTGAAAAACCGTTGGCCAGTTCCCGACCACCGACAAAGAATTCAAAACGGTCTGTGACAAAAGGGTCGCTGTCACTGCGGCGAGCCAGGGGCGACACTTCGGTGGGATAGCCGGTAATAAACGTCGGATTGTCGAGGCGCGGTTCCACCGTTTTCTCAAATATTTCGATCTGTACCTTGCCCAGACCCCAGCTATCTTTGAGAGGAATGCCAAGTGTTTTCGCGACCCGCCGCGCGCCTTCAAGGTTGTCGATATCCCCGGCTTGCAGGTTTTTATTGTGCAGCAGAATCGAATCAAACACGCTGATCCGCAGAAACGGCCGAGAAAAATCGTATTCGCTACCCTGATAAGTTACCGTCGCCGTGCCCAGTACCCCTTCGCACAGCTTACGTAACATGTCCTCCGTAAGATCCATAAGATCGCGGTAGTCAGCGTAGGCCTGATAAAACTCAAGCATGGTGAATTCGGGATTATGCCGAGTGGAGAGGCCTTCGTTGCGGAAGTTTCGATTGATCTCGAAGACCCGCTCAAAGCCACCGACCACCAGACGCTTTAAATACAGCTCTGGCGCCACCCGCATATACATCTGCTGGTCGAGCGCGTTGTGATAGGTAACAAAAGGTCTGGCCGTAGCGCCGCCGGGAATCAGTTGCATCATCGGGGTTTCGACTTCCATAAACCCGTGCTGGTTCAGGTAATGCCGAAGAAAGTCGACAATTTTTGACCGCAACTGAAAAATACGCCGGGTATCTTCGTTGACGATCAGATCCACGTAGCGCTGTCGATAGCGCATCTCCTGATCCGCAAGACCGTGAAATTTCTCCGGCAGGGGCCGCAATGACTTGGTTAGTAACTCATGCTCTTCAATATTAACGTATAAATCGCCACGTCCCGATTTGTGGACGAGGCCAATGACGCCGACGAGATCACCGACATCCCAGTGCCCCCAGCGCTCCTTAATACCCTGTTGTACCGCTTTATCCGCATATAACTGGATACGCCCCGAGACATCCTGGAGGACCATAAACGGACCCCGCTTGGCCATAACACGGCCCGCCACGCTGACCCGGTGACCAAGCTCTTCCAGCGCCTCCTTGTCTTTATCGCCAAATGTTTCCTGTAACTTATCGGCAAAGTCAGAACGACGGAACTGGTTGGGGAATGCAGAGCCCTTTTCCCGTATATCGGCCAACTTGCCGCGACGTTCAGCGATCAGTCGATTTTCGTCTGTGGAGGGGGTTTCGTCTTTACTCATCAAATTCTCTTATCTGCAAAACACTGTGTCGGCCTAACTATATTTATCCGCCTATGATTTATCCGCCTAAGCGGATACGCCAATAATCTGCGATGGCATACAGATTACTTTTAGTCACGGATCGCGAGAGTCGTCGATTATAACCCGGCTTTTAAACTGGCCTCGATAAACCGATCCAGCCCACCATCCAGAACCTGTTGCGTGTTGCGTGTTTCAATATTGGTGCGCAGGTCTTTGATCCGGGCATCATCGAGCACATAAGAACGAATCTGGCTACCCCAGCCGATATCGGACTTGCTGTCCTCCACCGCCTGAGCGCTCTCCTTGCGTCTGAGCTCTTCCAGCTCGTACAGCTTGGCTTTGAGCATCTTCCAGCAATTATCACGGTTCTGGTGCTGAGATCGCTCACTTTGACATTGCACCACCACGCCGGAGGGGATATGGGTCAGGCGCACAGCGGAATCAGTTTTGTTAACGTGCTGTCCACCGGCCCCGCTGGCCCGGTAAGTATCTTCCCGCACGTCAGCTTTGCTGATATCAATTTCAATATCGTCATCTACTTCTGGCGACACAAATACTGCCGCAAACGAAGTATGTCGGCGATTCCCGGAGTCAAATGGCGACTTGCGCACCAGGCGATGCACCCCGGTCTCCGTGCGCAACCAGCCAAATGCGTATTCGCCCTGAAAATGCACGGTTGCACTTTTGATGCCCGCCACCTCGCCGGGAGATGCTTCAACAAGCTCGGTCTTGAAGCCCTTGTCATCACCCCAGCGCAGGTACATCCGCAACAACATTTCCGCCCAGTCCTGGGCTTCGGTACCACCAGAGCCAGACTGAATGTCCAGGTAGGCGTTATTCGCGTCCATCGCGCCGGAGAACATGCGATGAAACTCCAGCACTTCGAGCCGGGCATCGAGGGCGGATATCTCTCGCTCCAGATCGCTGATCGTTTCGGCATCGTCTTCCGCACACGCCAGCTCAAGCAGTTCACGGGTTTCCGCAACGCCCTTATCCAGCGCCTCGATAGTCTCGACTACCGTTTCCAGGGCCACGCGTTCTCTGCCCAGTTGTTGAGCGCGCTCCGGCTTATCCCAGACATCGGGTTCACCCAGCTCAAGCGCCACTTCCGCAAGACGCTCTTTCTTGTTTACGTAGTCAAAGATACCCCCTGAGCACGTCAGTCCGTGCCTGGAGGTCGTCGAGCGTCATTCTGAGTGGGTTTACTTCAAGCATAAATGCGACCGTATAAAAGGCGATCAGTTTAACGAAATGGGTGTCTTCAAACTACCAGAACAGTGGGGTATCAACTATCCGCAGCGCTTCTCCGGTCTGATCCCGGCCTCTTCGCTAAAAAGTAACACCACGTCTGTTAACCCCATCCTGACAACAATACTGCAATGCACTGCCCGTTAAAGGGCTGGCCACAGCCCTCCGGATACTGGAATCGTTACGCCGGTTATATAACTCGATTCGTCGCTGGCCAAAAACAGGGCGGCGTTGGCAATATCTTCCGGCTCGCCCATGCGTTTCAAGAGATTTTTTTCTGCAAACTCGTTGGCAACTTTCTCACCGACATCGCGTAATGCCAGGGTACGGATAATCCCGGGCGCAATACAATTGACGTTAATGTGTGGCGCCAGCTCCTCGGCGAGACTGCGCGTCAGAGAAGTCACGCCCGCCTTCGCGGCCGCGTAATCTGCATGACCTGCTGCACCGGCATATTCAACCGACGATACGTTAACGATTTTGCCATACTTGCGCTCGAGCATACCCGGTGCAAGTTTCCGCGTCAGATAGAAAATTCCTTTCATGTTCACGGTAAAGCACATATCCCAACGCTCCTCCTGAACTTCCAGCACCGGGGTGTATCGGGCGTCGAGCCACAAGCCACCCACCACGTTGATGATGATATCAACGCGGTCAAAATATGTCCGACTGGTGGCCAGTAATTCATCGACCTCCTCCTCCACCAGCACACTCCCGCGTAACGCGTGAATTTTGGCACCACTGGCCAGCAGCGGCGTCACTTCTTCAACACCCTGGGCGAGTCGACTACCGGATATATCGGTAAGAATCAACGACGCTCCCTGCGCCGCGAACCGTTTAGCGACACCCATGCCCATCGGGCCACCGGCTCCGGTGACCAGTGCTACCTTATCTTTAAGTCTCATCATCATTCCCGCCTTAGTAGAAGAGTTAAATCAGTTAAATCTTTATGAATTCGCCGACGCGTTCCGACCGTGCTGGCTATTTGACTACCCAGTACGCTTGCTGAGGGGGCTAAGCACCCGGGATACTTAGTGGGCCTTTGTGACGATATGACGCAGCGATAACGCGACTCAAACTGTGCGCGTCCCGCCACCCGGCCAGTTCGCGAATAGAGTGCATCGCAAAGGTCGGCACACCGACATCAAGCGTAGGCACGCCGATAGCAGTCGCAGTAATCGGACCTATGGTGCTACCGCAACCCATGTCGGAGCGCGTAACAAACGACTGCAGAGGCACATCCTCCTGATCACACCACTGGCGAAATAATGCACCAGTAATGCTGTTGGTCGCGTATCGCTGATTGGCATTCGTTTTTAGTACCGGCCCTCGGTTAAGTATTGGCAGGTGACTGCCATCATGCCGGTCAACATAGTTGGGGTGAACACCATGGGCATTGTCAGCGGAAATCAACAACGACCGGCTGATGGCTCTGGCACGCTGTTCGGTATCGGGCAGCATGCGCGCCAGGGTTGATTGCAACATTGGCCCCTGGGCTCCACAGGCAGAAGCACTCCCCACCTCCTCATGGTCGGTACAAATTAGCATACAGGTCTGGCTACCATCAGCTTCCAATAAGGCCTGCAAACCGGCGAAGCAGCTAAGCAGATTATCCAGCCGGGCCGAAGCAATGAAATCGCCGTGTAGACCTACCTGCGCGGCCGGCTGCGTGTCGTAAAGGCAGAGTTCGTAATCGAGGATTTCCAGATCACCCATTTTACCCAGCGCGGGATATTCGAGGAGTAATTGCCGGGCCAGTATTTCGCGGAAATCCTTGCACTTGCTACTGCTCCCTTCGAACACAATCGGCGGGATGTCAGTTTGCGGGTTAACTTTCCGGCTGTTGTTGGCCTCCCGGTCAAGGTGAATCGCCAGGCTAGGTATGATCGCGACTGGTCTGCCAAAATTGATCAGCGCCTTGGCCAGTTGCGATGTGGTTTTATTGCGATAAACCACACGTCCAGCCATGGCAAGGTCGCGATCAAACCAGGGATTCAACAAAGCGCCGCCATAAACTTCTACGCCTAACTGAAAGTAGTCCTGTACTTTTTCTGGCCGTGGCTTGACCATCAAGGTCGGACTGTCTGTGTGAGCCCCCACCATGCGAATACCCGATTCTACGATCGCTGAAACACCAAAAACAAAAGCGATAATCGACGAATCATTGCGCGTCACATAGTAGCGCCCACCCTTCTGCAGAGACCACACGGTGTCCTCCGGCAAACACTTATAGCCATGCTGATCGAGCACTGACCTGATGTTTTCTACCGCGTGAAAAGGCGTTGGCGACGCTTGCAAAAACGCCATTAATTGCTGGTTAAACGTGTCGATCGTCATAGATATCTCTCTACTTCGGGTTCTTTTCTGTCGCCGCCCAGATTCACCCACTTTAATCCGCGGTGTTGTTTCTGATCAGTGCTCCTGATCAGTGGTGGAGTGCCTGACGAGCCGCGTCAACAAACTGGATGTATCCCAACGACCGCCGCCACTGGCCTGAACATCGGCATAAAATTGATCGACCAACGCCGCCACCGGCAGTTGTGCGCCATTTTTTCGCGCCTCGTCGAGGACAATCCCCAGATCTTTTCGCATCCAGTCCACCGCAAAACCATGCTCATAATGGCCCGCGAGCATGGTCTCAAAGCGATTCTCCATTTGCCATGACTGGGCCGCACCTTTCGAAATCACATCAATCACCCGCTCAGCATCCAGGCCTGCACGTTGTGCAAACTGCAGGCCTTCTGCCAGGCTTTGGACAATTCCGGCAATACAGACCTGATTGACCATCTTGCACAGTTGCCCACTGCCCGCTGGGCCCATCAGTCTGACTGTATGGGCGTAACTCTCGATGGCGGGACGCACGGCATCAAAGGCGAGGGATTCGCCCCCGCACATGACCGTTAATCGGGCATTTTCAGCACCTTGCTGACCACCAGAGACGGGCGCATCAATAAACTGTAGTTTTCTTGCCCTACAGGCCTGGTCAATTTCTCTGGCCAGCGAGGCTGACGCAGTGGTGTGATCGACAAACAACGCCCCTTCCCCCATCACATCGAGGGCGCCATTGCCACCGTAACAAACCGCTCGAACGTCATCATCGCGACCAACACACGAAAACACAATCTCGGCGTTTGCTGCCGCCTCGGCTGGCGTGCTGGCAGCCCTACCTTTATTTTCTACCAACCAGCGTTCAGCTTTAGCCCCGGTGCGATTGTAAACAGTCACATCAAAACCGGCTCTACTCAGGTGGCTGGCCATGGGGTAGCCCATTACACCCAAACCCAGAAAAGCAACCTGTCGACTCATTAGCTACCTCCCAAGATGTCGCTCTTGGAACACCCCTGATTAGGCATGACGCGCTCAACTGTCATCATTCAAGCACCGCCACGCAACAAAATTACAATCAACAATGCACCCAGCGCCAGGCGATACCATACAAAAGGCATCATGCCGATGCGATCTATCAGCGTAAGGAAAAAATGAATGCATAGTAACGCTGTGATGCCAGCAATAACGGCTCCCAGGCATAAACTTCCCCACGGAGCCGCCACCTCCGTACCAAGCTTCAGGGCCTGATAACCGCCACTCAGGGCGATGACGGGTATGGCAAGGAGAAAGGAATACCGCGCCGCATCGCGTCGCTCAAAACCGAGGGCCAGAGCGGCAGTCATAGTAATACCCGATCGTGACGTTCCAGGAACTAGCGCCACCATCTGGGCAAGACCGATGACTAGCGCATCTTTCGCGGTCAGACTCTCCATTTTACGTCGGTGGGCGCCCTTCTTATCAGCGACAGCCAACGCTAGCGCAAAGAGAATGGTTGTTGTCGCGATAACCGCCACCGAGCGTAGGTGCAGCTCTACCACATCATTAAATAGCAAGCCGCCGAGCCCAACCGGAACGGTCCCGATCACCAAAAACCACACCAATCGACTTTCGGCTGAGGGCACACCACCGGTGACGGAACGAAACCAGCACGTACTCAATTGATAAAGTTCGCGCCGCAAATATATAAGTACGGCGACAAGTGTACCCACGTGCACAGCTATATCGAACGCTAAACCCTGGTCGGGCAGGTCAAATAAATGGGACGGCAAAATTAAATGCGCGGAACTGGAAACCGGCAAAAACTCGGACAGGCCCTGGATAATCGCCAGTAAAACAAGCTGCAAGGTATTCACTAATATGCCTGCTCCATGGAGGGCTACGCGACGGACGAATATAGTCACACCGGTATATGATTACTCGAATGGCACGCCATTCAAATGCTTTCGATCTAAGCCATTTCAACTCTAGTTAAATCACTTCGGCTAGATTTAAATCACTTCAACTCTAGTTAAATCACGTCAACGACGCAGCCGCTCGCGCTTTTTCCAGCTAACCTTGTCACGCAGATAAAGCGGTTCAACCTGCTCTACGGGGATCGTATCTCCACGACTAAATGCGTCTATCGCTAAAATCAGCACCTGCTCGGCACCTGCTGCTACCTGTTCCTTTATCAACATTGGGTGGACAGGTATTTCGCTCCGAAACTGCCAGCCATCACCGACACCGGCTGCCACCCCGGCACTAATTTGTTCAGCAGTGGCGAACCCCAGAGCGTCAGTGCCTACATCACACGGACGACTGATTGCGTCGTCAACAACGGTAGTCGCTCGGCGCTGAACATTTCGGTACAGCCCCCAGTACACATCGCCCATACGAGCATCAATAATCGGCATAACTGACTCATTCAACGCCAGAAGTTGATTGTCGATAACAGCCTGTGCCATGACACGTAATGTAGACACAGGTATTACCGGAATACCCGTGCCAAAAGCCAGCCCCTGAACAACGCCAGTGCCAATACGCAAACCTGTAAATGAACCCGGTCCCTGGCTGAAAGCGATTGCATCGAGATCGTGAACAGATAGCCCGCCATTGCTCAGAAGCTCATCAATCATCGGTAAAACCAGACGAATATGCTCGCGCGGCTTGGGTTCGCACAACACAGTCACCGCACCGTGGTCGCCCAATGCTACGGAACAGGCACTCAATGCAGTGTCTATCGCTATTATCCTGGCCACAACTGGTCTGCCCCATAATTAAAAATCCCCCAAGATGGGGGGATTTTTTTAACAAAGAAATGATTGACCATTACCGAACGGTCATTATCGACTACCTGGCCTTTGGTGGACGACCACGTCGCTTCGCCGGCTGTGTCACCGCAGTTGCGGCTACAGCCTTCGGCGGCCGCCCTCTGCGTGTTGTACCTGCTTTTTTGCCAGGCGCTTTCTTAATGGCCGCTTTCTTGATGGGCGATTTTTTAGCCGATGTCTGTTTGGTCAATGTCTCTAGGGTGGATGTCTTTGTAGCAGACGTGCCAGCCTTAGCCGGACGGCCACGCTTTTTTGGCGCCACCGCGGAGGCAACGGCAACCGATGCCTTCGCCGGTCGACCACGTTTTGCAGGTACGGCCGCCACCGTGAGGGTATCGGTCGTTAGCTTCGGTGGACGACCACGCCTTTTCGGAGCATCTTTTTTGACACCCGCTGCTACCTTTACACCTGCGGCTCCCTTTGATGGACGACCACGTTTTTTTGGCGCCCCTTTCGCTGCATCTTCCTTACGAGGCCGCCCGGGACGCCCTGGCGCTTTGACTGGCTGGCTGGCTAGTTTTGCAACCTTTCGCTCTACAGCGCGAATCTCCGCCTGCGCCTTTTTATCAGCCAATTTAATTTTTGACAGTCTTTTCCTTTCGTCCGCCTGCAACTTCCGGGTATCAGCGAGCGCCCTCCGTTTACGCCAACGCGCCTGAAACTTTTCCGAAGCCGCTTTAAGTTCACGCTCCGCCTGCTCAACAAGCTTTTTTTCCAGAGCTAGTGCTTTTTCTTTGGCTTGTTGCTCAACACTTTTCACCTGATGCAGAATTTTTGCCACCTTCAGCTCAGCTCTGGCGTTATGCGCTTTTCTATCCAGCTTCTCAAGCTCAATCACGGTTTTAGCAACGCCTGCATGCGCACGCTCCACCAACGCACGAGTAGCCCGAGTCCCCCTGGCCATGGCCGCCGCCCGTTTCTCCCGCAAGGCGTCGCGCGCGGACCTTAGCTTTTGCTTCTGGGCAGCAATATCAGCCTGAACTGATTGCAAAGCGCCCTCAGCTTTAACCAAAGCAGATACATTGCCCTGTTGGGCATTTTTCTTACTGGTTTTACGGGTGGCCTGACGCGCCATGAGTGAACTCCTAAATTAAAATAAGTTAGAAAATTATTATTGCTTTGATGGACGGTGAATTTTAATACAATAAAATTAAATGTCCAACATCTATCTTGCGTTGATTATTCGCCGAATCGGGTTGACCTGAAGCTTTCTCATAAACGCCCAATTTCATAAAATAATGCTTGTGCAGGTTGCGACGAATACAACACTTCACCAGCTGTGGTCAAAAGCAATCGCCGCCAATAAGTCTATATGGGTTGACGAGCTATTCAGACACTCAATCACCGAGAGATTCTTACCGCCCTGATCGATAAATAATTTTCTACTTTGAATACCTATTTCCTCAAGTGTTTCCAGACAGTCCGCTGCAAAGGAGGGGCAAAGCACATCAGCAGTTTTAACACCATCGGTGGCCCAGCCGCTTAATACGCTATCAGTGTAAGGCTTAACCCATTCAGCGGGCCCGAAACGGGACTGAAAACTGTAAGTCCATTCTGTTGCCTTAAGACCCAACTCTGCCGCCACCAGCTCTGCGGTTCGAATACATTGCAACGAATAAGGATCACCTTTGCTGGCGTATTTCTCCGGCAAACCATGAAAAGACATCAACAGGCGTTGACCCCGACCTGCAACATGCCAATGGGCCCTAATCGAGTCAGCCAGTGCATTTATGTAAAGCGGATGATCATGGTAGTCGCGCACACAGCGGATGTCTGGAATACAGCGACTTTTTTTGACCAGCGCCGCTAACTGGTCATAGACTGCGCCGGTTGTCGTTGCCGAATACTGCGGGTACAAGGGGAAAATCAAAATTCTATCGATTCCACGAGCGACAAATTCGTTAATTCGGCTTTCGATTGCAGGATCGCCATAGGTCATCGCCCACGTAACAGCAATATCGATATCGCCGTCGCCAATTTGCCCGTCGCGACGCTGGTTGATATGTTTATGCAGAGCAACCGCCTGATCTTCCGTTATGCTTCGCAGGGGCGATCCTCGATCTGTCCATATCTTTTGGTAGGCTCGTGCCGACTGCCGTGAGCGTGACGGCACGATAATCATCGTCAACAGCGGTAACCAGAGGAGCCTGGGCACCTCAACTACGCGGGGATCAGATAAAAATTTTCTTAGAAACTGGCCGACGGAGCGCGGCGAAGGCTGTTCTGGCGTACCAAGATTAACCAAAATAACGCCGGTCTTTTTTTCAGTCGCTAATGATCGTTCAGGCACTAGTTCAGGCACTAGATTGCACCTCGATGTTAACGATTATCCGGACGGCTGATCTAACGACCGACAAATACTCCGGCGCAAGACGCCGCCCGCAGAACTGGCTAACGGGCTCAGCAGGCCAGCTACTCATGGCACAAAATCCACGCCGCCCAAACATAATTTTTAGCGAGGGTCTTCGAGTGCTGCTACCAGTCGCCGCCTGACATCATCAAGTCCACCGACGCCGTCAATGCGGAAATAACGCACGTCCGTTTTACCGGTACTGGACAGGTTAGTATAAAAAGCCACCAGCGGTTCCGTTTGCTCATGGTAAATTTTGAGCCGATTACGAATGGTTTCTTCGGTATCGTCGGCACGCTGAATCAACGGTTCACCCGTCACGTCATCTAAGCCTTCCCGTTGCGGTGGATTATGATGCGTGTGGTAGACCCGCCCCGAGGCCTCATGAACACGACGGCCACTCAGGCGATTAACTATCTCTTCATCTTCGACGAAAACTTCAATCACGCAATCTATAACAATACCCACATCGACCAGAGCCTGTGCCTGAGGAATAGTGCGTGGAAAACCATCGAACAGAAACCCCTTTGCACAATCGCCCTGGGTAATGCGTTCTTTAACCAGCGCGATAATCAAATCATCAGAAACCAGCCCCCCGGAAGCCATTATGCCTTTGGCTTTGATGCCCAGCTCTGTCCCCGCCTTAACCGCTGCGCGCAGCATATCGCCGGTAGAAATCTGTGGGATACCGTACTTCTCTGTAATAAATTGAGCCTGGGTTCCCTTACCAGCGCCTGGTGGGCCGAGCAGAATGATGCGCATAGGTGCTTCTCCAGCAATAGTTTTTAGACTTAAGGAATATTTAAGACTTAAGGAATAAATGACACGACCGAATAAGATAAGTTGTAGCACCACCAGAACCGGAAGTAATACGGTACTATGCGGCACTGTCAAAAAAGGGCACGAACCTTACACCGAATATTTTTTTTGTACAAGTCAGGGGCTTGTGGGTAACACGCAGAGGTTATCGCTCAAGGCTTTCTCTCTATCTGCTTGGCAAGTTCCCACAAGCGATTTTTTTCATCCGCTGGTAGCGCGTCAAAATCGACACCATCTTCCCTCGCCTGTTGTTCCATCGCCGCAAAACGCGACTCAAATTTCTGATTGGCCCTGCGCAACACCGATTCAGCATCCAGCGCCGAGTGTCGACTGAAGTTTACGCAGGCAAAGAACAGGTCGCCAAGCTCCTCCTCAACTAAATCAATACTGCCCGTATCCAGCGCCTCTTTCAGTTCCGCAAGCTCTTCATCAATTTTCTCGACAACCTGGTTGATGTGGGACCAGTCAAAACCGTGCTGCGACGCTCTTTTTTGTAACTTGGTTGACCGACTCAGCGCCGGCAGCGCAAGGGGCACATCTGCTAACCGACCGATAACACCTTTTTGTTTACGATCTCGCCGTTTCAAAGCTTCCCAGTTGTTTTTTATCTGCCCTTCTTCAAGCACTTCGTCTGACTGCCGTTCGCTGGTCAGCGTCTTGTCAGGGAAGACATGGGGATGTCTGGCAATCAATTTATGCACCAGGCCGCTGACCACATCGGCAAAATCAAATTGCTTCTGTTCGGCCCCTAGCTGGCAGTAAAAAATAACCTGAAACAGCAAATCACCGAGCTCTTCACGCAAATGGCTGAAGTCTTCTCGCTCAATGGCATCGATAACTTCATACGTCTCCTCTAGCGTGCACGGCACGACGCTCGCAAAACTCTGTTTGATGTCCCAGGAACAACCGGTCTTCCGATCCCGTAACCGTTCCATTAAATACACCAGATCTGCGGTACCGTATATCTGACTATCGACCAAATTTTTACTCCTTATTCTTGACCCGCCACACATCAATCACGTTAGGTATCTGGCGGATGCGCGCAAGCACCTTGCTTAATTGCTCAACTTTAGGAATGTCGGTAACCATCTCAATGGTCACAATCCCATCCACGCTTGCACCAGTGCTCAGCGCCGTTATAAACAGGCCTTCCCCGTCGATCAAGGCGGTAATGTCGCGTAATAACCCACTGCGATCAAAAGACTTTATCGCCACCGTCACCGGGGAGCTCTCCTGTGGCGCGCCACCCCAGTGCAACTGAAGACTTTTTTGGGGCGCTACCGCCTGCAGGCGCAACAAATTTCCACAATCCCGGCGATGCACGGAAACTCGACGCCCTTTAGCACGATAACCGCATATCGGTTGATCCGGTTGTGGTTTGCAACAAGCCGCCATCTTCAGCGCTACATCACCTGCCCCGTAGATGTAATAGTCAGAGTGCGCAAATTGCAGAGCCCGTCGCGAAACTGAGGCTTTAGCTTTCGCCACTGACGGCGCTACAGGCTGGGCGGCGCCGATCACTTTCTGCAAATCCAGTTCACCTGAACCTACACCCTCATAAAGAGCGCTGTCATCCTTGCAACCAAAAACCGTTGCCAATTTACTAAAAAGTGCTGTTTCCAAGCCCAGCCGATGAAACTCGTCTTCCAACATAGCTCTGCCAGCCCGGACATTCTGATCCCTGTGCAGTGATTTAAACCACTGCTGAATCTTGGCTCTAGCTCGCGCGGTTTTGACATAACCCAGGGAGCTATTCAGCCATTCGCGGCTGGGAGCGGCAAATTTTCCGGTAATAATGTCTACCTGCTCTGCGGTGCTTAAGGGATAATTTAGCGGCACAACACGGCCATTGATTTTAGCACCGCGACACCGATGTCCAATATCGGTATGTATTTGGTAAGCAAAGTCGACCGGTGTCGAACCCGCCGGCAGGTCCACTACATGGCCTTGTGGAGTAAAAGCATAAACCCGGTCGGCGCCTCCTTCCATCCGCAGAAAATCGCCAACCGCCTTGTCGCCGATATTGTCATGCCACTCAAGCACCTGTCGCAACCAGGTAATTTTATCTTCATAGACACGGGATAGTTGTCCCGCTCCATCCTTGTATTCCCAGTGGGCACAGACACCAAACTCGGCGTCCTGGTGCATTTCAAACGTCCGAATCTGAATCTCGATAACTTTTCTGCCAGGCCCGATAACGGCGGTGTGCAGAGAGTGGTAGCCATTCTCCTTGGGCGACGCAATATAGTCATCGAACTCGTTAGGGATGTTACGCCACTTGCTGTGCACGATACCCAGCACTGCGTAACAATCAGCTACCGTCGGCACCAGCACCCGCAGTGCCCGAATATCGTAAATCTGTGAAAAGCCGATGCCCTTGCGGTGCATTTTTCGCCAGATACTATAAATATGCTTGGCGCGCCCGCTAACCTCCCCAGCTTTGCCTAGTTTGCGTAGCTCAGCATCGATGATGGCAATCATTTCATCGATATACTGCTGCCGTTCACTGCGTTTCTCGGCCAGCAAATGAGCAATTTGCTGGTACTCTTCCGGCTCCATATAGCGGAATGCCAGATCCTCCAGCTCCCACTTTAGATGACCAATACCCAGCCGGTGCGCCAGCGGCGCGTAAACATCAAAAATCTCACCGGCAACACGACGCCGCTTGCTGTCGGAAGCATCCTTAACCGCCCGAATAGCACAAGTTCGTTCCGCCAACTTGAGCAGTGCGACGCGTACGTCATCGATAATTGACACCAGCATTTCCCGCACTTTCGCCGCCTGGTAAGCACTGTCGTGCCCCAGGGCCTGCACGGGTGTATCGTTGCGCAAAGCGCTGATGACCGCCATACGGAGCACATTTTCAATAAGTTTGGCGACCCCTTCGCCAAACTGCGCGCCGACGCTGTTCAGGGACAGCTTTTTTTCCCGCACGGCACGATACAGGATGCTTGCCTGCAGGCCCTCGACATCAACACCCAGTTCAGAAAGGATTTCCGCCATCTCCAGACCGGTGCGTAAGCAACCCACTCGGGGCTCACCGGTGTCGTAGGTATCCGGCACAGTCTTTTCAACTGCCCGAACCGCCCCAACTGCCGCCATGAGAGGCTGAGAGATATCGACATCAAGACGGCGATTATTCCTGGCAATCCTGGCCAGCCAGGGGCTGAGATCGTCGGGAATTATCTTTTGGAAAGTATGGCTTTGGCGAATTTGAACCATGGTATTCGTCGCCTGCTCAAGACCAGCTAACGGTTACATTTCAAGCCGTATACAGGCCTGATGATAAGTATCTGTCGCCACGATCCGATATCGGCACAACAATCACAGCGTCGTTAAGGCCTGCGGCCAGGCGCAGCGCACCGGCAACGGCCCCGCCCGACGATACACCGCAAAATATCCCTTCTCGACGCGCCAGCTGTCGCATCGTGTCTTCGGCTTCCTGTTGCGTAATATCCATCGTAAGGTCAATCAGCGTCGCATCAAATATGCCCGGCATGTACGCCTTCGGCCAGCGACGAATGCCGGGAATACTGGCACCCTCAGCGGGTTGCAGGCCGACAATTTGAACAGCGGAGTTTTTACTTTTTAAATATCGAGCCACACCCATAATGGTGCCGGTGGTGCCCATTGCACTGACAAAATGTGTCACCGTGCCATGGGTTTGCCGCCAAATTTCTGGCCCGGTACCCTCGACATGGGACAGGGGGTTGTCGTTGTTATTGAATTGATCGAGCACCAGGCCTTTGCCAGCCTGTTGCATTTCCAGCGCCAGATCGCGCGCGCCTTCCATGCTCGCTTCCTTACTGACCAGAACCAGTTCCGCACCATAGGCCAGCATGGCTGCCTTGCGCTCTTCAGTCATATGATCCGGCATGATCAGGATCATGCGATACCCCTTAATCGCTGCCACCATCGCCAACGCAATGCCCGTGTTGCCGCTGGTTGCCTCAATCAGAGTATCACCTGGTTTGATTAAACCCCGCTCCTCAGCGTGTCGAATCATACTCAGGGCTGGTCGATCTTTCACCGAACCCGCAGGATTATTCCCCTCAAGTTTGACCAACAGCGTGTTGTTCGTCCCTGCGTGCAGCCGTTGCAATCGCACTAGCGGCGTGTTGCCAATACATGCTTCTATGGTCGGATATTCAGTCCGCATGGAAAAGTCTCTGCTCTAAAAACGATCATTTTACCTGTTGCTACATCAGCCTGTCTCACCGTGATTGAGCAGCAGATAGTGGATTAAAGGTCATCCATGTCAAAGAATAACGTCACTGTTCGCCACACGCCCTCGCCCATAGTGACACATCCAGACCTAAGTACTGATCACCACAAAAGCCAGTGCATAGTCACGTTCGTCACTCAGACTGAGCAATATATTACGGCCACCCTGCGCTACCAGGAGGTCCTGTGCTTTACCAAGTACCCGAATTGCGGGAGCACCAGCCGGGCAATTGGTAATTTCGACATCCTGCCAGCTGATCCGCCCAATCCCTGTCTGGAGGGCTTTGCTTAGCGCCTCCTTGGCCGCAAAGCGCTTGGCGAGAAAGGCTGCCTGATCATAACGACTGGTAAATGTTTGATACTCCCGCGGCGTCAGAATGCGTCGTGCAAACCGTTCACCCTGGCGCTGCAAGACACCCCGAATTCGTTCAATCTGGATAAGATCTGTGCCAATGCCGACAATCATGGCGGCGTTACAGGGGCCGGACCAACCCTTTGTTTAAAGAGCTCTCTGCTGTGCAAAGGCCGTGGCCCCAGATGGCTGGCTAGCGCCTGGCGCAATAAGCGCTTGGCGCTTTGCCGCACTGCCTGATCGCAAAACCAGTGGTCGGCGATCGCTCTGAGATGGGCGCCTGAAAATATATCCTGTGGCGAGTAAACGCCAGCCTTGTCAACTCGAGTAAAGCCCTCAGGCGGATGAAACATATAATTACTTTCTGCTTCGAAAGGTGTGTCGTCGACACAATCGGCGTACAAATTGAGGCCACAACCCATCTCCTCCAGCAAGGACAACTCAAATACGCGTAAGCCCGGCTCCGGATCAGCGCCATCGCCCAGCGTCGTGATCAGCCCTGCATACTGAGCAAAGAGGTTTTCATGGGGGATATATTCAGGTAGCAATCGACACAGAAGTTCGTTGATGTAAAAGCCGATATACAAAGCGTTGCCACGTAGTAATCCTGTCGGCTGAGCAACCTCGTAAGAGGTCAGTGTTTTAAGGTCACCCCGACCTTGCCAGCAAGCAAAAAAAGGGGTGAAGGCCTGCAGGACTGGTACTGCCGATTTCTTTCTACCACGGGTACCGCGCGCCACCGCCCGCAGCCGCCCGGTGCGGCATGAAAACAGGTCAACCAACTGACTGGTTTCCCGGTAACTTCGGGTATGGAGTACATAGGTTAATTCGTTGTTTGCAATCATCTACTGCTCCGACAATTCGCCGGCAACACCTAGTCGATATATCCCAGACTGCGCAGCGCCCGCTCATCATCGGACCAGCCACTGCGCACTTTTACCCATAGATTTAACATTACTTTGCAGCCAAATAAGCGCTCCATATCCAACCGCGCCTGTTGCCCAATCTTTTTTAACCGATCGCCGCTACTGCCAATAATAATCTTTTTCTGACCTTCTCGTTCGACCAGAATCAGGGCGCTAATATGTTTTATATTACCTCGATTCTCAAAATCCTCGATTTCTACAGTGACCTGGTAAGGCAATTCGGCGCCCAATTGCCGCGTGATTTTCTCACGCACTAGCTCGGCAGCGAGAAAGCGTTCGCTACGATCAGTAATCTGATCCGCTGGAAACATATGCTCGCCAACCGGAATATGCTGGGCTATGGCCTGCTCAAGGACATCCAGATTCAGTCCACGCAACGCGGAAACCGCCACAACATCTGCACCGGGCAATACCTGCTCCATGGTTTCAAAGAGCGGCAACAAGGTATGCCGATTTTCCATTCGGTCGATTTTATTTATTGCCACAATCACCGGCGTGCCAACCGCTTTGAGCTGTTCGGCGACGGCCATATCGGCCTCATCCCAGCGAAGCCTGTCAATGACAAAGACAATGACATCCACATCGCGAATCGCGCTTTCCGCTGCCCGGTTCATTATCCGGTTGATAGCTTTTTTGCGATTCTGATGAATTCCCGGAGTATCAACAAAAATAAGCTGGGCATTGCCCTCGGTTTTAATCCCGAGCACCTTGTGCCGCGTGGTCTGCGGTTTGCGCGAGGTGATGCTGAGCTTTATACCGAGCAAATGGTTAAGCAAGGTAGATTTGCCCACATTTGGCTGACCGATTATTGCCACATAGCCGCAACGTTTAGCGTCTTGCTCAGTCATTTTGTTCAAGTGTCGCCTTTACAGTAAGTATCGGTCGCTTCACAGGCTGCCCGGAGTTTAGTAATTGTTCAAGCACGCTTGCGGCTGCAATCTGCTCAGCCTTCTTTCGGCTGGCGGCCTGCCCCGTGCCATGCTCCGGCGCGTCAATAAGCCCACAGCGTACATTAAAAAGCCGGACATGGGCTTCACCGCTGATATCTACCAATTCGTAAATTGGCAACTCTCGGCCAAACTGTTGCAGGTATTCCTGTAATCGCGTTTTCGCATCCCGATTCAGTGCACTCACTGAAAGATTCTCGAGTCGACTGGCAAACCAGTGCAAAATTCGATCCCGACAAGCCTCGATGCCAGCGTCGAGAAAAATGGCGCCAATAATTGCTTCGACGACATTCGCCAGGATAGATTGGCGGCGCGCGCCACCGCTCTTCAATTCACCGCCACCCAGGCGGAGGTGTTCACCCAGGCCCATTTCTCTGGCCAAACCAGCCAGCGCTTCACCCCTGACCAGGCTGGCACGTAGCTGGCTCAAGTCGCCTTCACTGGCATCTTTAAAACGTTCATACAAAATTTGACTAATCAACATTCCCAGCACAGCATCACCGAGAAATTCTAGCCGCTCATTGTTCGCGGAGCTATAACTTCGGTGGGTCAGCGCCTGTTCAAGCAGGCCCTCATCGGCAAACGTATGCCCAATGCGATCCAAAAAGCGACGATAACTAATATTCACAAGCCATCAGTTATGTTGTGTTGAGCTGTCGTACTGATTATTGAATACCAGCACGATATCCACGTTACCCATGAAGTTAACGCGTCTTTCATAATCCATTTTCACCAAAGTACGGGTCTTCTGCTTTTCTATCTGAAGATCCAGTACATTGACATCACGCACGTTATTCACGGTGAAGTAATCGCTGACTTTACGGCGAATTTCCCGGTCAGTCATTTCGTGAACCCGCTCATTGCGCAGGGACTGCAGGGCCGCATCGACAAAATAATTATCCAGATACAGCGGACCAGCTTTCATCGCCACCGTCAGGAAAAAACCGCCAACGGCCAGCACAGCCAGCATACCCAGGGTTGAAAGACCACGCTGGTGATATTTACTCATGAGCAATTCCTCCAATGTATTATTATCGTTATCTTATCCCGCCAACTCTATCAAAGGAGGGCAGACTTAGCACCTGCTCCCAATGCATCCATACAGCGAAGGCCTTGCCGACGATATTTTTCTCCGGCACCGTGCCCCACGCCCGACTGTCGTGACTATTGTCTCGGTTATCGCCAACCATAAAGTAGTGCCCTTCTGGCACAACGGCGACAAAATTACGACCGTACCTGCTCGACTGGACCTGTTTGCGAATGAGATGCGGGACGCCATCCAGATCTTCAGTAACGACCTGGTAATTACCACCGCCCAAGTCAGCCTCACTCGACGCCGCCTGCGCGGTGGGTATCTGCTGCATTTTTGCTCCATTAACATACAAATTGTTGTCAACGAATCTGATTTCATCGCCAGGCAAGCCAATAACCCGCTTGATAAAGTATCGGCTGTCCCCCGGCGGGAAAAATACCATCACATCACCACGTTCCGGTTCCGACACCTCCAGAATCTTGGTTCCGGTAACAGGCAAACGCAAACCATAGGTAAACTTATTGACCAGGATAAAGTCACCCACCTGTAACGTTGGAATCATTGACCCTGACGGAATTTGAAAAGGCTCGACCACAAAGGATCGCACCACCAGCACGACCAGAAGTACCGGGAAAAATGGCGCCGTCGACTCCACATACCAGGGGGGCGACTTGTCTTTTGAGCGCCTGGAAGACAAATAAAGCCTATCCAGCAACCACATCAAACCAGCCGCGGCGGTCAGACCCACCAGAATTAGAGGAAAATCCAGATCCATATTTTTTACCCGCTATCAGTCTGCAAAACCGCCAAAAATGCTTCCTGCGGTATCTCTACGCGCCCAATTTGTTTCATACGCTTCTTCCCTGCTTTCTGCTTTTCCAGCAATTTCTTTTTGCGGGATACGTCGCCACCATAGCACTTCGCCGTGACGTTTTTGCGTAGGGCCTTGACACTACTACGGGCGATGATGTGCCCACCAAGCGCCGCCTGAATGGCCACATCAAACATTTGACGGGGGATTAAATCTTTCATCTTGTCGGTGATCATGCGGCCTTTTTGTTGCGCGCTGTCGCGGTGAACAATTAACGCCAGCGCGTCAACCTTGTCCCCGTTGATCAGGATGTCGAGCCTGACCAATGGCGCTACCTGGAAGCGCGAAAAACTGTAATCTAGCGATGCAAAACCACGGCTCACGGATTTCAGCCGATCAAAAAAATCCATCACCACTTCGCTCATTGGCAATTCATAGGTCAAGGACACCTGATTGCCAGCAAATTGCATCTCCTTTTGTGTACCCCGCTTTTCAACGCAGAGGGTAATAACATTACCGAGATACTCTTTAGGCACGAGGATATTCGCCTCACATAGCGGTTCGCGCATTTCGTCAATCGCACTGGCATCAGGTAGATTGGACGGATTGGAGATATGCAGTAAGTCACCTTTGCTGCCAAGTACTTCGTAAATGACCGTGGGTGCTGTCGTAATCAGGTCGAGATTGTATTCCCGCTCCAGGCGTTCCTGAACGATTTCCATGTGCAGCAAACCCAAAAAGCCGCAACGAAATCCAAAACCCAGCGCGTCGGAACTCTCCGGCTCGTAAAATAACGAGGCGTCGTTAAGCGTCAATTTTGACAATGCTTCTCGAAAGCCTTCAAAGTCATCTGAACTGACAGGGAACATGCCCGCATATACCTGGGGGTTGGCCTTCTGAAAGCCGGGTAACGCAGGTGTTCCGGGGGTCGACGCGTGGGTAAAGGTGTCCCCAACCGGTGCGCCATAGATATCCTTTATACCGGCTACCATGAAACCCACTTCGCCCGCGTGCAACGCGCCGGTCTCTGTCCTCTTGGGGGTAAACACACCGATACTATCGACGACATGGGCCTTGCCTATCGTTTTACTGATGATTTTATCCTTGACTCGCAGGCTACCGTGCTTGACCCGCACCAGCGAAACCACACCCAGGTAATTGTCAAACCATGAATCGATTATTAAGGCCTGTAACGGGGCCGCAACATCACCTTGTGGCGGTGGTACACGGGCCACTAGCTGTTCAAGAATTTCGGTGATACCAACACCAGTTTTGGCGCTGCAACGTACCGCGTCGGTCGCATCTATGCCGATAATATCTTCAATTTCCTGCGCCACCCGTTCCGGTTCAGCCTGCGGCAGGTCGATCTTGTTCAGCACGGGAATAACTTCCAGACCCTGGGCAATTGCGGTATAGCAATTCGCCACTGACTGCGCCTCCACGCCCTGGGCAGCATCGACCACCAGCAAAGCCCCTTCGCAGGCAGCCAGGGAACGGGACACCTCGTAAGAAAAGTCGACATGGCCCGGCGTATCGATGAAATTGAGCTGGTAGATTTCCCCGTCCGTGGCGGTGTAATTCAGCGTGACACTTTGCGCCTTGATGGTAATGCCACGCTCACGCTCAATGTCCATTGAATCGAGCACCTGATTCGCCATTTCGCGCTGGCTGAGACCACCGCACAACTGAATAAATCGGTCAGCAATGGTCGATTTGCCATGATCTATGTGAGCGATGATGGAAAAATTTCGGATATTATTGAGTTTCGGCACGTCGTTAATTCAAACCGGTGGCAAGGGGCGGCAGGGCGACGCGCAGTCTAGCCTATTTGATATCCTCGTGCCACGGACTACTTGCGAATGTCTGCCGCTTCGTCAGTTGATTTCAATGGTGCGGAATACTGACCTGCCACGCCTGAAAAAGCGCAGGGCTACGGGTGTACCCCTGGGCAATTCTGCGACTACCGCATCGTAGTCACCAAGGTTCGTCACGGTCCGATAACCCAGCTGCACTATCACGTCCCCGGCCTGTAAACCGGCATTTGCGGCAGGAGAGTCAGGGTACACCTGGCCAACCACAACGCCACCGGGCAAATGCCAGTTATCTCTGGTCTCGTCGGTCAGCTCAGCCACGTCGAGACCCAGCACGTCGCCTTGATCGACACCTGCCGCCTGTCGTTCTTCACCTGGTCGGGCGCCAACAACAACCGTTATGTTGCGTTCCTTGCCTTTACGCACCGCCACCGCAGGGACCTTTTTGCCAGGAGCAAGCAGACCAACCACGTGGGGCAAATCACTGGCATCGACAATTTCCTGGTTATCAAAGCGAATCACCACATCGCCGGCTTCGAGTCCTGCCTTATCCGCTGGACTCCCGGATTCAACCTGGGCGATCAACGCCCCACGAGATTCCTTTAGCCCGAGTGATTCAGCGAGATTTTTGTCCACATCCTGTATGTAAACACCCAGCCAACCCCTGTCGACATGGCCTTTTTCCTTGAGCTGCGCAACAACCTCCAGCGCCACACTGACCGGAATCGCAAATGACAGACCAATAGAGCCGCCAGAGCGTGTGTAAATCTGCGAGTTGATACCCACGACCTCACCTTGCAAATTAAACAGGGGGCCGCCAGAATTTCCAGGGTTGATCGCCACGTCGCTCTGGATAAATGGCACATAATCCTCACCGCGGGAAGTCGGGAGACTCCGGCCGATGGCACTGATGATGCCGGCGCTGGCAGAATAGTCGAGGCCAAACGGCGAACCAATTGCTACTACCCACTCGCCTACCCTGAGATCGTCGGGCCCGGCAAACGTCACGGTCGGTAGATTTTTTGCGTCTATCTTTACGAGGGCCAGATCCGATCGTGAATCAGCTCCGACCACTTTGCCCTCATACTCACGCCGGTCGCTCAGGCGCACTGAAATCTGACTCGCGGTACCTACCACGTGATTGTTGGTTAGCACGTAGCCATCGCTGGAAATAATAAACCCGGAACCCATCGCCGAAGGTTTGCGTTGCGGGAACTCTCGCTGTCCGAAGAAGTCTCGAAAAATGTCCGGCATGTCCCCTTGCGGCACTTGCTGGCGCCGTCTTTCCTGCGTCTTTTCAACGGTCACTATTTTTACTACCGCCGGTGAATTGTTCGCTATTAGCCCCGTAAAGTCGGGCAAATCCGCCAGCGTCGGCAGCACAACCAGAAAGCTCAGAGTAATCCCCGCAAAAAAACGCTTAACCACTAATGTCTCCCATTTTTTTCATTGTCGATACTCCCGCACAGGACGATAAATCTTTTTTATTTGCTAAACGGCTCGCGCGACAGAAATTGTCGTCACGATGCTTGGTTGCAGATGACGCTTGTTACCTGCCATGACAGAAACCGCGCGCACCAGAAGCCCACCGCCCATGAAACCGACAAAACCGGCTGCCACCGTTAGCGCCTCGCGACCGAAAAGACTCTCAGCCAGTCCAGCGGCCAACAACAGTCCCAGTAACGGACAAAAATATATAAAGAGAGAGCCTTTCACGACGACGTCCTCCGGGATAGAAATTTCGATTTCATCCCCAACCTGGTAGTTCGCAGCGTCGCGACCATCCAGCAAAACCCTCACCATTGGCGCGCGCGCGGTTATTGCAGCCAATAATCGCTGCCCGCAACCCGCCCTGGCGCTACAGGCGCCGCAGGTAGATCCCTGCACACCGGCAACCCAAAGAGAATCCTTTTCGATCCGCATGATGACGGCCGTTTCTTTAATCACTTCGCAACCTGATGGTTTGTATTTCGCTTAGCTCGGGTCTCGCAATCTACCCGATAATCGATTTGGCGATTCCCTCATGATGGAGGCAACACCATCCTGGTCAGCGCCAGAACGAATAATGTTACTCGTTGACTTGTTGTGCAGGCAGGGCAAATCCGCCGCTATCGCTCATGCTATTCCTGAGTGATGTCCTGTGTCATGCGCACGAACGGGAGCATCCGCTGATCAGACCTCTGCGCCGCCTGTTCAGCCCGACGAATCATCAGACCATTAAGGTAGGCTTCGATCTGTCGATGGGTTTCCCTGTCAACAAAGTTATCGAGGGATCGGTAACCCGCGCCCTCTGTAGCCTGCCATGGCGCAGTACTAACTGTTCGCGTCCTGATCTGGGGCATTTCAAAGCCGGAAGGCAACTGATAACGTGGGCCCTCGGCTTCGATATCATCAACTGCAAGATGCGCCACAGCACCTGAAGAAGCGCCAGGGCCACCAAAGCCCGGCTGTAGCTGCTGGACGCCAAACACGGCCAGCACTGCCACCGACGCGGCAACGGCCACCTTACCTAAAGACTGATACCAGCGCTTTGAAGCATATATTTCCTCATCCGCGATTGCAGCGGCGATTTGTGCAGAAAAGTCGATTTTGACCGAGGGAAGCTCGCGCCGCATCGCGCCGGAGGCAATGTGGTAGCGTTGCCATTTAAGGCGTAAGTCTGTGTCGTTGGATAACGCTTTCAGGGTTCGATGTAACTCAAGTTCCGACAGCTCACCGTCCATCATTGCGGAGACGGCTTCTCGCACCTTGTTATCCGTTTGATCACTCATATAGTTTTCCTGTACAAATTTAGAGTTCCTGTACAAAGCCCAATACAATCAGCAGCGAAGTTAGACTTTAAAGCGACAGTTCACTTCACGCAACATTAGACTCTGCCAATGTTTAATCTAGCTGATCTGACCCGGCTCTGACAGAAAGGTTCCCGACAAACAAATAAATCACCAACCCCCGTTCGTCAATCTGGTGACCTGTTCGTCGATAGCCTCCCTCGCGCGAAAAATTCTCGAGCGCACCGTGCCAACGGGGCATTCCATGATAGCGGCGATGTCCTCATAACTCAGCCCTTCAAACTCCCGAAGCGTCACCGCCGTCCGCAAATCCTCAGGCAAATTCTTGATAGCGCGGTCAACCACCCCTTCAAGCTCATCTCTGAATGCCAGATTTTCTGGTGTATCGAGGTCTCTCAGGTTATCGCTACCCGCAAAATACTCGGCGTCCGCGACATCTATATCACTGGCCGGTGGGCGTCGGCTGCGAGACACCAGATAGTTTTTGGCGGTATTGACCGCGATGCGGTAGAGCCAGGTATAAAATTGGCTTTCGCCGCGGAAGTTACCCAATGCGCGGTAAGCCTTAATAAAGGCTTCCTGAACGACATCATTGACTTCTTCGCGATCATTGACAAAGCGAGCAACGATGGCATGTACTTTATACTGATACTTCAGTACCAGCAGATCAAAAGCCCTCTTGTCCCCCTTTTGTACGCGCGCGACAAGTTGTTTATCGGAAACCTCGGACTTGTCGGCTGCCATTCTCCCTCCCTCTTCTCGATACTTCTTTGCCAGGCATCACAAGACGCACCCTTCCTCAGTGACAGATAATCTTCCAGCTATAGCAAAGCCCCACTAGCTGACCATGGAAAACCGAATTGGTTCGACAGCAGCGTCATTTCTTCTGTGGGCCCAATAGGGACGCCATCTGTTATCTGGGTTTTTCGACCGCCCTATACTATCATGCCCGCTCTTATGCACTGGGGCCGCCACGGCTACTTGATTCGCAGTGAACAAAACCTATCACCACGATGTATTAATTATTGGCAGCGGCGCTGCTGGTATGACTGCCGCCCTGGAACTCAGTCCAGACTACCGGGTGGCTATTCTCAGCAAAGATCGACTACAAACAGGCTCCACGTGGTTTGCCCAGGGCGGTATTGCGGCTGTGTTTGATGAGGCCGACAGCATCGATGCTCATGTGGCCGACACCATGAATGCGGGCGCTGGGTTATGCCACGAAGATATTGTACGGGCAACGTTGGAACAGGGGCCCGCCGCGCTGCAATGGCTAATTGGCCAGGGCGTTAAATTCAGTAAAGACGATGACAACAACGCCTTTCATCTGACGAAAGAAGGCGGGCACAGCCATCGCCGTATTCTTCACACCGCAGATGCTACCGGGCAGGCGATCTCTGGCACGCTAGCGAATCGAGTTCAGGAGGCAGCTAACATCGATGTCTATGAGCATCATGTCGTCGTCGATTTAACGACACAGGCCGACTCTGGATCGCGAAGCCTGCGTTGCAACGGCGCCTACGTGCTGGACAGGAATAGCGATCTGGTATGCCTTTTTCAAGCCAGGGTCGTCATACTTGCTACTGGCGGCGCCAGCAAAGCCTACCTCTACACCAGCAACCCGGACGGTGCCAGCGGCGACGGTATTGCAGTAGCATGGCGACGTGGTTGCCGGGTCGCCAACATGGAGTTCAACCAGTTTCATCCAACTTGCCTGTTTCACACCAAAGCCAAATCCTTCCTTATTTCTGAAGCCTTACGCGGAGAAGGCGCTCATTTGTTGCTGCCCGACGGCAGCCGGTTCATGCCGAATTTCCACGTTGATGCCGAACTGGCGCCAAGGGATATCGTCGCTCGGGCTATCGACCATGAAATGAAACGCCTTGGCAGCGACTGCGTGTATCTCGACATCAGCCACAAACCCGAGGCGTTTATAGATTTGCATTTCCCAACGGTAAAAGCCCGCTGCCTCGAATACGGTATCGATATTACCCGTGAACCCATTCCAGTGGTGCCCGCGGCCCACTACACCTGCGGCGGCATCGTCACCGATATTGACGGGCATACAGACCTGAAGAACCTTTACGCAATCGGTGAATGTGCGTTTACCGGTTTACACGGCGCCAATCGCATGGCCAGTAATTCGTTGCTCGAATGCCTGGTGTTCGCGCGCTCAGCTGCGGCTAGCATACGCTGTGAAATCGATAAGGTGCCCGAACCCAGCTACACCACCGCATGGGATTCTTCAAGGGTGACGTATTCCGATGAGGATGTGGTCATTTCTCACAACTGGGATGAATTACGGCGTTTTATGTGGGACTACGTTGGCATTGTGCGCACTCGCAAGCGCCTCGAGCGAGCTGAGCACAGAATTCGCCTGCTGCAAAGAGAAATTCAGGAGTACTACACTAACTATAAGATAAGCAGGGATTTGCTCGAATTACGCAACCTCGCGGTGGTTGCCGATCTGATCATCCGCTCCGCTTTGTTGCGTAAGGAAAGTCGAGGGTTGCACTATACCCTCGATTACCCGGAACTGTCTCCGGTCGTCAAGGATACCATCCTGGTCCCTATGAACTTTGCGGGACAGGACATAATAGTCGGCAAAAACTAGGGCGCGCCACCCTCATCTCTCAGCTCCCCCGCCGCTCGCGCCAGAGCTAGCACACGACGAAAATCCTGCGGGCTTACCGTGGCCGAAAATACCGGTAAGACGTAGCGGCGATCACTTTCCTGATAGGACAACAGTACCAGCCAGCTGCTGAAATACTCGGGGCGACACGCCGGATGCACGCTGTCATTACCCTTGGCCTGCAATTTCCAGCAATCACCGTCGACAGTCAGGCTTTCAACGTTCTCACTCGCCCAGCGTTGCCACCACAGGTTTGCGCTGAACACAGCCAGCAAAAGCAACAAAACGGCACGGCTAGCAAAGGCCAGGGGCAACAGCAATAGCAACACCAGCGATAGCGCTATCACAAGCCGTTGAAAACGCCAGAGTGCGGCGGCAGGTGATGTTTTAAACTCGATTTGTCTGATCACGACTAGCCAGAATGCAATCAACAATTCCGCTGATCCGCGCATCTTCCGGTTTTGTACTGCGTAACAGCCACGAGAACAGATCCTGATCTTCGCAGGCAAGCAAATCCTCGTAACAACGCTGGTCCGCTTCCGCCAGGGTTGGATAGATGTTCTCGGCAAAAGGCTGCAGTATCAGATCGAGCTCAAGCATACCGCGTCGACTTGCCCAAAAAATTCGGCTCTTTTCCATTGGCATAACATTCGTATCACTTTCAAGGATCTTAGGGACATGATTGCTACCGGCAATCGCAGTTATCACCCGGCATCAATAGTATAATGGATGACGGCCTGAGCAACTACTCGGCCCAACTGTCATTCCATTTATAACTTGCAACGGTTTGTCCTATGAGCAACTGGCAACAATTTCTCGCTGAACAAGGCGCGCAGTACACCGAGGGTCAGGTCATCGCCTTCCATGAAACGATGGCCGACTATCCCGACCTCACCAATACCGTAAGTGACCTGAGCCACCAGGGCATACTGTCAGTTAGTGGCGCGGATGCCCGCAAATTTTTACAGGGGCAAAGCACCTGCGATTTACTGGCGCTGGCGCAGGGCGCTTCATCACCCGGAGCGATCTGTAATCCAAAGGGCCGAATGCTGACTTCGTTTCAGGCCCATATCAATGCCGAGGACGAGATATTACTGGCGATGGACAGGGCCCTGATTACACCGACCCTAACGGCCATCGCCAAATACGCGGCTTTTTTTAAAACTGTGTTAACCGACGGCAGCGCTGACTACTGTCAACTGGGGATTACCGGGCCACTCGCCAGCGAGGCTCTCATAGCGCTGTTTCCTTCGATCCCCGCGCCCAGTCACTCGGTGACAGATAGCGCCGGCAACCTTCTGACCTGTCTTGCGACGGGCTTGTTCGTCGTCATCACCAAAGCCGATCACGCCCAGCAGATGTGGCGACAGTTGACGCTCCACCTGCGTCCCACTGGCCTGCCCTGGTGGCACTTACAAATGATTCGCGCAGGCATCGCGTCCGTAACAGCCCCTCTCAGCGAGCAATGTGTGCCGCAAATGCTCAATCTCCAGGCCATTGGCGGCGTGAGCTTCAGAAAAGGCTGCTATACCGGCCAGGAAGTTGTGGCGAGGATGCAGTATCTCGGTAAGCTCAAACGCCGAACGTATATTGTGAACGCAGCCAGTGACACTGCCACTGACGCGTCATCGCTGCCATCACCCGGAGCCGAAATAAAAACTGTCACTGACGGCAAGGTTGTCGGTACCGTCCTGCAAGCGGCGCCCGCGAACGCCAGCGGTTTTGCCATGCTGGCAATATTGCGCGAAGCCGCGCTGGATCAAACCGAACTGCTGATTGCAGATCAAAAAGTCACCGTGAGCTTTGCTGGCCTGCCCTACGAGATCGGCACCCAGTGATCTCATGGCTGACAAGTCACCCGACAGTCTTTGCCTGGCTAGCAGCGATTTCGGCGCTGACCTTCGTGATCAGTCTCGTGACCCTGCCGTGGCTGGTGGCCCGTATTCCCGAAGACTACTTTATGTACCGGAAACGCCACCCGACACCTTTGAAAAAAACCCATCCGCTAATAAGAATGACGCTACTGATCGGCAAAAACGCTTTGGGGGTAGTACTCCTGACCGGCGGCCTCATTATGCTATTCATCCCCGGTCAGGGATTGCTGACTATAGCCATGGGCGTGCTGTTACTCGACTACCCAGGTAAATTCAGACTGGAGCGGCGCATAGTCCGCAATGAAAAGGTTCACAAGGGGCTGAACTGGCTGCGTACCCGTGCCAACGCAGCCCCGCTGCAAATCGACGGAGAGGATTAGATACGCGTCAAACCTAGTGATCGACGGATAGCAGTTCTACCTTGTAGCCGTCGGGGTCTTCCACAAAAGCCAGCACGGTAGTGCCGTGCATCATCGGGCCAGGCTCTCTAACCACCTTGCCGCCCCTGGCGCGAATGTCCTCACAAGTCGCATAAACATCCTCAACACCGATGGCGATATGTCCGTAACCGTTACCAAGATCATAGCCCTCGGTCTCCCAGTTGTGGGTCAGCTCCAGCACCGTATTGTCCGTTTCCGACCCGTACCCCAAAAAAGCCAGCGTAAACTTGCCATCCGGGAAATCCCTTTTGCGCAGCAGTTTCATGCCCAGCAGTTCAGTGTAAAATTTGATGGACTTATCCAGGTCACCGACGCGTAGCATCGTGTGCAAATATTTCATATGTTGTTCTCCTGTTAGCGAATAGTCGGCTTATCCTGGTCGCTCTTCCCACCCTGCCCCACGCCGCCAGTCCGTGCGGCATCAACGATTTTTGGCCGCTGCGATACGCATACGTAACGCATTCAATTTGATAAAACCTTCTGCGTCCTTCTGGTCGAATGCACCTGCATCATCGTCAAAGGTGGCTATGCGGGCATCAAACAGGCTGTCGTCAGACTGCCTGCCAACGACAGAGACATTACCTTTATAAAGCTTCAACCGTACTACACCATTCACATAACGCTGCGATTCATCAATCATGGTCTGTAGCATTTTTCGCTCGGGGGACCACCAATAGCCGTTGTAAATTAGACTCGCGTAACGCGGCATCAACTCGTCTTTGAGATGCGCCACCTCCCGATCCAGTGTTATGGATTCCATGGCCCGGTGAGCTTTAAGCATAATGACGCCACCGGGTGTTTCATAGCACCCTCGGGCTTTCATACCCACATATCGATTTTCCACAATGTCTGTCCGCCCAATACCATTGGCACCGCCAATTTTGTTGAGCTTCTCCAACACCCGTGCTGGCGACAGGCTCTCACCGTCAATGCCCGTAATATCGCCAGACGCGTAGCTCAACTCAATGTAAACCGCCTTGTCAGGCGCGACCTCGGGGGACACGGTCCAACGCCACATATCCTCCTCGGCTTCTGCCCAGGGTTCTTCAAGAACGCCACCCTCATAGGAAATATGTAACAAATTTGCATCCATCGAATAAGGCGATTTTTTCTTCTTGGCAAAATCAACAGGAATGTTGTGCTGCGCGCAATAAGCCATCAAGGTATCCCGGGAAGTCAAATCCCATTCCCGCCATGGCGCAATGACTTTAACGCCGGGCTTCAGGGCATAGGCACCGAGCTCAAAACGCACCTGGTCATTACCCTTACCGGTCGCTCCATGGGAAATCGCGTCAGCCCCGGTTTCAGTGGCAATTTCCACCAGTCGCTTGGCGATGAGCGGCCGCGCGATGGACGTTCCCAACAGATATTCACCTTCGTAGATGGTGTTTCCGCGAAACATTGGGAACACAAAGTCCCGCACAAACTCTTCGCGCAAATCATCGATGTAGATATCCTTGACGCCAAGCGCCTCGGCTTTAGCCCTCGCGGGCTCCACTTCCTCGCCCTGGCCGATATCCGCCGTAAAAGTAACCACCTCGCACTGATAGGTTTCCTGCAACCAGCGCACAATTACGGATGTATCAAGACCACCGGAATAAGCCAAAACCACTTTATTAATATCAGACACCGAACACTCCAGAAACAGACAATATTGTGAACAATAATAGTCAATTTTAAACTGCCTGATCGTTGATTGACAGAAAGACCCGCCTGTCCCGGCAGGAAAGTTTCGGGTAGGATGCAAGCCCTTAGTGGCTATGGCAGTTTATGGAAACGTTAACCATCACCCGACCAGACGATTGGCATCTGCACCTACGTGATGGCGAGGCGCTGATCAACACTGTCGCCGATGCCGCCCGACACTTCGCGCGCGGCGTTGTCATGCCAAATCTTTCTCCACCGGTGCTCAGCACCACTGCCGCACAGGCTTATCGTCAGCGAATACTGGATGCTCGGCCACCACACAGCAGCTGGCAACCCCTTATGACCCTGTATTTAACAGACAATACAACCGCCGAAGAAATCGCGCGCGCCAGAGCGAGCGGAATTGTTTATGGCATCAAATATTACCCGGCTGGAGCGACCACCAATTCCGCCTCCGGGGTTACGAATATCACCCACGCCGCAAAAGCGTTAGAGCGGATGCAGGAGCTGGGTATGCCCTTACAGATTCATGGGGAGGTCACCGATCCGGATATTGATATTTTCGACCGTGAAGCGGTTTTTATTGAACGCGTGCTAACCCCACTTGTTCGGGATTTCCCCGAGCTCAAAATCGTTTTTGAACACATCACCACCAGAGATGCGGCCCAGTTTGTTAGCGCCGGCGGCTCATCAATTGCGGCGACCATCACGCCACAACACCTGTTGTTTAACCGCAATCACATGTTGGTTGGCGGTATACGCCCGCACCTGTATTGTTTACCGGTATTGAAACGCAATACCCATCAACAGGCACTGATTGAAGCGGCGATCAGCGGCAATGCCAAATTCTTTCTGGGGACAGATTCGGCACCGCATGCGCAGCACCGTAAAGAGGCCGCCTGCGGTTGCGCCGGCTGCTATTCGCATCACGCGGCTATTGAACTGTACACAGAGGCGTTTAGTCACGCCGGGGCATTAGACAGGCTGGAAGGTTTCGCCAGCCATTTTGGCGCAGATTTCTATGGTCTCGCCCGCAATACCGACGCTATTACCCTGCAACATAATCCCTGGCTGGCCCCCGAATTGATCAGTCTTGGCAATGCCAAAATGGCGCCGCTATACGCTGGCGAAACACTGCAATGGCGAGTACTAAAATGACTGACGACCCACTGTCGATGGCGGCATATAGCCAGACTTTTCTCGCCGAACGATTCCGGGGTTTTCTTCCCGTAGTCATTGATGTTGAAACCGGCGGGTTTGATGCGCAAAATAATTCATTACTCGAAATAGCCGCTGTTGCTTTGGCCATGGATGAATGCGGCAACCTATTTATTACCGACTCGCTGGCCCACAATGTAGCACCCCACCCCCAGACGATCAGCGAACAGGCCGCACTGGAGTTTACCGGTATTGATCCAGACGACCCGACCCGCGTCGCTTTGCATGAAAAAGACGCGCTGCAGAGTATTTTCCAGATGGTGCGTCGCAATGTCAGAACCCACGCCTGCAGCCGCGCTGTCATCGTCGCGCATAACGCCCACTTTGACCTTAGCTTCATCAATGCAGCCGTCGCGCGCAACGATGTAAAACGCAATCCATTCCACCCGTTTTCCTGTTTCGACACGGCGACATTGAGTGGTCTGGCATTTGGCCAGACTGTTTTGGCCAAGGCCTGTCAGGCAGCGGGAATCTCGTTTGACAATAACGAGGCTCACAGCGCCGACTACGACGCCAAGCGCACCGCCGAATTATTTTGCACCATCGTTAACCGTTGGCGGGAACTCGGTGGCTGGGCGCCAGCCGCCACGACATAGAAGTCAGACTGACAACATTTCCTGACAATTTGAGGTTTATTGTTTAATAAGGCACGGTGCTGAATGACGCAGGTAGCGCCGATAACTGGCGGGCGCCGTGTGTGCGGCTCGGGCTCTGGACATTAACTACGCAGGCTAACCAGGATCGCTATCTCGGGTCACTAACTCGGGTCACTAACGACAAGAGCAGACAATTGTCTGCTCTTGTACCGCGCACTACCGGACGGGGCTGAGCTAACTCGAAGCGGCAACCGCAGCAGCTTTAACGAGCTTTTCTAGCTCACCGCTTTCATGCATTTCGGTGATGATATCGCATCCACCCATCAGTTCACCTTTTATCCACAACTGCGGAAAGGTAGGCCAATTGGCGTATTCCGGCAATTTGGCGCGAATTTCCGGGTTTAGCAGAATATCCACATAAGCAAAACGCTCACCGCAGGCCATCAGCGCCTGAACCGAACGCGCCGAAAAACCGCACTGGGGCTGATTGGGCGATCCCTTCATGTAGAGAATGATGGGGTTAGTCTCAATTTGGTCGCGAATGGTATCGACAATGTCGGTCATAAAGAAGCACCTCGGTCATTCATAAAAAACACCTTGCTAAATAGTTGATCGCATTGGTAGGTTATTCTACCCTTTTAATTTAGCGCGGCAAAGCCCAAAGTTATCTCGCACGACACAATTTTGCCAACGTGGCGCTTTTTTCCTCGTCACTTGACGCCATTGTATAAACCCTGTTTTGCCGATAGAATCCCGCCCCTTATCGGGCAGCACACAGCTGCCTGTTTTGTTTTGGGGCTAGCATTTTTCAACAGCACAGCCCGCCAGGTTACAACAAATGACAAGCAATGCATTGATGAATAACTACGGACAGCGGGCTTTGCGGCTCATCAAAGGTGAAGGCGCCTGGGTCTGGGATGACCAGGACAACCGCTATCTTGATGCCCTTGCTGGTATTGCCGTTTGCGGCCTGGGCCATGCCCACCCCGCGGTAACCGCTGCTATTCACAAACAGTCGCAAACGCTGGTGCATTGCTCGAATCTGTACAATATTCCCGCACAGGAACAACTGGCTGCACAGTTAATAGCCGTATCAGGCATGACCAACATGTTCTTCGGCAATTCTGGCGCCGAAGCCAATGAAGCCGCCATTAAGATTGCGCGCCTGCACGGTCACGCCAAAAACATTGACGTCCCCACCATCATCGTCATGGAGAATTCCTTCCATGGGCGCACACTGGCGACACTAAGCGCCACCGGCAATCGCAAAGTCCACGCTGGCTTTGAACCCCTGGTGCGCGGCTTTGTAAGAGCGCCCTTCAATGATTTGGCTGCGGTGCAGGCCATCGCCGCTAACAACCAGAACGTGGTTGCCGTAATGGTTGAACCCATCCAGGGCGAAGGCGGCATTAGAATTCCGGCTGAGGATTACCTGCAGCAGTTACGGGCACTTTGTGACGCGAACGACTGGTTATTAATCCTCGATGAAATCCAGACGGCCAATGGCCGCACCGGTAGCTTCTTTCATTACCAGCAACACGGCCTCCATCCAGATGTCGTGACGGTTGCCAAAGGGCTTGGCAACGGCATGCCAATCGGCGCCTGCCTGGCAAAGGGCGCCGCTGCACAACTGATGAAACCCGGCAACCACGGCTCCACCTTCGGCGGCAATCCGGTCGCCTGCGCAGCGGCCTCAGCTACACTGACTGCTATCGAGGAAAACCATTTGTGCCGGCGCGCCACCGAACTGGGCGCACGCCTACTCAAACAATTCAGCGAGGCCCTGGCAGATTGCGAAATGGTCAGGGAGGTTCGCGGGAAAGGCCTGATGATAGGCATCGAGCTGGACAAACCCTGTGGCAAGCTGGTCGATCAGGCGGCGGCAGCCGGCCTGCTGATCAATGTCACCGCCGAACGGGTAATCCGCTTACTGCCGCCGCTGATCTTTAGCGACGTGCAGAGTGAACAGCTGGTTAGTACGCTGGTACCGCTGATTAAAGCCTTCTCACCAGAGGTATAACCAATGGCGGTTAAACACTTTTTGACGCTTAGCGATTTATCCGGTGACACCTTGCGGTCGCTTATAAATAGCGCTATTCGACTCAAAAAATCTCGCCTCAGCGGCGCCACCAGCACACCCATGCAAGGCAAGGTGCTGGGCATGATTTTTGAAAAATCATCGACGCGCACACGGGTTTCCTTCGAAGCAGGTATGGCGCAACTGGGCGGCAGCGCTATTTTCCTCTCGCCCAATGATACGCAACTGGGCCGCGGCGAACCCGTTGAAGATACCGCCCGGGTTATTTCACGGATGGTCGATATCATTATGGTACGCACCTTCGCCCACGAAAAAATCGAGACTTTTGCTCAGCACTCGCACGTCCCGGTAATCAATGCCCTGACGGACGACTACCATCCCTGCCAGTTACTGGCCGACATGCAGACCTTCGTTGAACACCGCGGCGACATCACCGGCAAAACTGTCGCATGGGTGGGTGATGGCAACAATATGTGTCAGTCCTATATCAACGCTGCGATTCAATTTGACTTCAAACTGCAGATCGCCTGTCCGCCGGATTACCGGCCCGATGCCAGCCTGCTGGGCGCGCATAGTGATCGAGTCAGTATCGGAGAAGATCCTCGACAGGCCGTAGCAGGCGCACACCTTGTGGTTACCGACACCTGGGCATCAATGGGTCAGGAGGACGAGAAAAAGCAGCGGGAACAGGCTTTTGCTAACTTCCAGGTCAATCACCAGCTTATGGCGCTGGCTACCGATGACGCGCTGTTTATGCACTGCCTACCCGCCTACCGAGGTTTAGAAGTTAGCGCCAAATTGCTGGAAGACCCACGTTACTCCGTCGTCTGGGACGAAGCTGAGAATCGCCTCCATGCACAGAAAGCCTTAATGCTGCATTTGCTCGACCTGTAGATGTGTAACTGCAGCCCGCCCCGCCAATAGCCAGCCCCCTCACTACAAATCCCTCTATTAAATAACCGGTCCGCCGTTGCACCCCCACCATAAATTGTGGCTCCCATTATAAATCGCTGCGCCGCTATTGACGGTCGCCCAGTGACGTACTCGACGCAGCGGCCTGGGGGGTAGACAATACCAACGACACACCGTGACGGAGACAGGACTTGGAGCTAAACGGCAAAGTGGTGTTAATTATCCACGCGAGCAACGACCTGGGTAGAGCGCTTGCCAGAGTGCTGGCAAAGGCAGGTACCACCCTGGTACTCACGGGCAACAATGCCGCCGCGCTAGATGAACTCGCCAAACAGCTCCCGGCAGGCCAGCACACGGTTTTGGCCACTGACATCAATAGCGAAGCGGGCCGCTTCCAGGTACTCGAAGCCTGTCGTGATCGCCCCATTGATATATTTATCAACAATGCCAGTAGCGGTGGCGTCGGCCTGTTTCGCACCACCCCGCAAAACGAAATTGCCGAATTTATACAGAACACCCTCACCGGACCGCTGCTGTTAACACGAGCGCTGACGCCCCAGCTGACCGAGCGAAAAGCTGCGATGATTGTCAACATAGGCACACTATCCGGCAATATCGGTTTGCCCGGACTGACGATGGCATCCTGTGTCGGCTTTGGTATGAGAGGCTTTAGCGAGGCACTGGCAAGGGAACTCGTCAACACATCGATCAACACGATTTATTTCGCACACCGGGGCCTGGCACGGGACAAACAGCATAACTCGCCCCCACCACCGCCCAATCTGAATACCCCCCTGACACAACACCAGGATGACCCCGCCAGCGTGGCTCATGCCATCATTCGGGTTATCCGCAAAGAGGTGCACTCAAGCCAGCTCGGGTGGGCTGCCAGGTGGTGGGTATTGCGCAATACACTGACACCCAAAAAGGTCGATTTGGCAGTGCTTAAACATCTGCCGGCGTTCGTCAATTTTGCTCGCAAAAAATCGCTCAGCGAAGACTAACAAAAAAAATTTGCGGGGTTTTCCAGCCAGAAAAATTGCGGGCGACCACAGGCAAAAAAGTCACCGGTAGTGCTTGCTTTCGCTCCAGCAAAGCGCAGCCAATGGTCGCCACCGTGGCACCCGACCTCTCCCAATCGTCATCCACGGAGGGCGGCGCGACCAACAGACCAAATTTGTCGACTAAAACCCAATGTTTCACATATCTTGTGTTGCAATCAAATGGAAAGCCCATTATCTTGTGTCTCGACACCCTGTTACCTCGGATATAGAATCGTTATAACCACCGTATGTGGTCGATTTGCGGCATTAGATCATGGATACATCGCTTGCAGTCAACACATTAACCAGGCTCCGTACTCGGCTCGCAAAGAGCGCACGTCCCGGGGCAACTGAGGGTGTAACACCACAAGCGCCAACCCAGTCACCAGAGCATCACCAAATCCGTCTTCAGGGCATGACGTCAAACAGTGCGCGCCCACCAGACGGCGAGGCCAGCCCAGGGAACAATCGGTCAACGCGATATCAAGGCATTTATAACGGAGCAAGCCCCGGCATCACCGTTTCCGGGACCATCCATCGACGATAACAACCGCCGGTTTTAACCATAAACGCAACAAGGCGCAGCAGGCAGAAAACTATGGACACAACACCCACTTCAAGCACTACTCCAACGACATCCGCACCCTCGAAAACCCGTGCGCCTGCCACCAACTCTGTTCTGGCAACCGCGCCGGGGCAACTGAAAGTAATTAAACGCAACGGCGCTGTGGTGCCCTATGACAAAACCAAAATAGCTGTTGCCATCACTAAAGCTTTCCTTGCGGTAGAGGGCGCTGCTGCTGCCGCCTCAGGGCGTATCCACGCCACCGTTTCAGAGCTCATGACGCAGGTCACCGACACCTTCAAGCGTCGCATGCCCTCAGGTGGCACGGTTCATATTGAAGATATTCAGGATCAGGTCGAACTGGCACTGATGCGTAGCGGCGAACAGAAAATCGCTCGCTCCTATGTGATTTATCGAGAGGAGCGAGCCCGTGAACGGGCGAGCCAGCAATCCGCGCTGACACCCGCACCGGCAAAATATGCCGAATCAAGCCTGAACGTTAAGTACCCAGATGGCAGCGAAAAACCGCTGGATATGGCCCGGCTTTATACGGTGGTCAGTGAAGCCTGCGAAGGCCTCAAGGATGTCGAAGTTGACGCGATTATCACTGAAGCCCTGCGCAATCTGTACGATGGTGTATCGCTGAGCGATATCAACACATCGCTGGTTATTACCGCACGTACACTGGTTGAAAAAGAGCCCAACTACACCTTCGCCACCGCGCGCTTACTGATGGACAACCTGCGCAGCGAGGCACTGTCGTTCCTCGGTGTCGCCGAAGCCGCCACTCAACACGAAATGATCAACCTCTACCCAACAGCGCTTAAAGCGTATATCAGTACCGGCATTGAACTGGAACTCATCGCCCCGGAACTGGCCACGTTTGATCTCGACCGTATGGGGCAGGCCGTGCGTCCGGAGCGCGACCTGCAGTTCACCTACCTGGGCCTGCAAACCCTTTATGACCGTTATTTTATTCACAGCGACCAAACCCGCTTTGAACTGCCCCAGTGCTTTTTTATGCGCGTCGCCATGGGCCTTGCCATCAATGAAGATCAGCGCGAAGAACGTGCTATTGAGTTTTACAACCTGCTGTCATCCTTTGATTACATGAGCTCAACGCCGACCCTGTTTAATGCCGGCACCCTCCGCCCACAGCTATCCAGTTGTTATCTGACCACCGTGCCAGACAATCTGGAAGGTATTTATGGCGCCATCCGCGACAATGCCATGCTCTCCAAATGGGCTGGCGGGCTCGGCAACGACTGGACGCCAGTACGCGGTCTCGGCGCCTACATTAAAGGCACCAACGGCAAATCCCAGGGAGTGGTGCCCTTCCTGAAAGTCGTTAACGACACCGCAGTGGCCGTCAATCAGGGCGGCAAGCGCAAAGGTGCCGTGTGCGCCTACCTGGAAACCTGGCATATCGATATTGAAGAGTTTATCGAGCTGCGCAAAAACACCGGTGATGACCGCCGCCGCACCCACGACATGAATTCCGCCAACTGGATTCCCGACCTGTTTATGAAGCGGGTCTTTGACGACGGCAACTGGACCCTGTTTTCACCCAACGACACCCAGGATCTCCACGACCTGTACGGTACCGCTTTTGCAAAGCGCTATGAAGAATACGAGGCCATGGCCGCGGCCGGCACACTGAAACTGCACAAAACTCTGCGCGCCCAGAACCTGTGGCGCAAGATGCTCGGCATGCTATTCGAGACTGGCCATCCCTGGATGACCTTCAAAGACCCCTGCAACCTGCGCTCACCACAGCAACATGTTGGCGTGGTGCACTCATCCAACCTGTGCACGGAAATCACCCTCAATACCCGCGCTGACGAGGAGATCGCTGTCTGCAATCTGGGCTCGGTCAATCTTGCCCAGCACATTGATGAACGGGGTCAGCTCGATACCGACAAGTTACGCTGCACGATACGCACCGCCGTACGCATGCTCGACAACGTTATCGACATCAACTACTACTCGGTGGATACCGCGCGCAACTCCAACATGCGCCATCGCCCCGTGGGTCTCGGCCTGATGGGTTTTCAGGATGCGCTCTACCAGCTCAAGCTCCCCTACAGCTCAGATGCCGCCATCGAATTTGCCGACCGCTCCATGGAAGCCATCAGCTACTACGCCATCGAAGCATCCTCCGACCTGGCGGCCGAGCGCAGCAGCTACGAAACCTTCGACGGCTCGTTGTGGAGCCAGGGCATACTGCCCATCGATTCCATTGAACTGCTCGAGCAGCACCGCGGCAGCCAGTACATCGAGGTAGACAAATCCCGCACCCTTGACTGGGATACCCTGCGCGACAAAGTACAGAGCCAGGGCATGCGCAACTCCAATGTCATGGCCATAGCGCCGACGGCAACCATCGCCAACATCACCGGGGTCAGTCAGTCCATCGAACCGACTTATCAGAACCTCTATGTGAAATCGAATCTGTCCGGCGAGTTCACCGTCGTCAACAGCTACCTGATTCACGACCTCAAGGACCGCGGCCTGTGGGATGCGGTGATGATCAACGACCTGAAGTATTTTGACGGCTCAGCACAGCCCATCGACCGCATACCCGACGACCTGAAAGCACTGTATGCCACCGCCTTTGAGGTGGAACCAAAATGGATAGTTGACGCTGCCAGCCGCCGCCAGAAATGGCTCGACCAGGCGCAGAGCCTCAACCTTTATATTGCTGGCGCCAACGGTAAAAAACTCGATCTCACCTACCGTATGGCCTGGTACCGGGGGCTCAAAACCACATACTACCTACGCTCACTGGCCGCCACCAGCACTGAGAAATCCACCGTCAGCGGGGGCAAGCTCAATGCCGTGTCGTCAAGCGCAGCACCAGCGCCGGCGCCCATCCCCGAAGCCTGCTCCATTGACGACCCGGATTGCGAAGCATGCCAGTAAGCGCCATGTACATGGCGCGGATACCGCACTGCGAACAGGCATAAAACGACAGTTATGTATGATCACGACAAACTATAACGACAACTATAACGACGCAAAGACCAAATACTGAGGAAAACGATGTTAAATTGGGACGATTACCACAGCGAAGAGCCCATCAAGCAGTTTCAGCCAAAGGCTGCGCCACCGGTGCCAACCAGGCAGATGCCGCAGGCCACAACAGCCAAAAGTACCCGGCCAGCCAACATACAGGCCGCGCCCTCGGCCATGCACGCCAACGAAGTGCGCGAAGCCATCAAAACCGGACGCATAGAAGAAGTCCTCAGTGAGCAGGCGCAAACGCTCAAGCGTACTGCCGGCGACACTAAAGTCGGCGACACTCAAACAGGTAATACGGTAACTGCGGCCAGTCAAGCAGCGGCATCTCCAGCGCCCGTGTCAGCCAACAGCCCCCAGACAGACGACAACTTTGCTACAGACAACAACCTCGCAACAGACAACAGCCGCGCAGCGAGCAACGATCTGACCTCAGATAATCCGGAAATTGTAAATAGTCCGGCATTAGCAGATAGCCCGGCAGCAGATAGCCCGGCAATAAATAGAATCAGCAGAAAGCCAGATGGCTCCATACAGGAAAAAGCGCTGGCCGCACTGGAAGAGCTGGACATCGCCCCCGGCCTCGAAGAGCTCGAAATGGGTGCCGCGCGCATAGAAGTTGACGACAAGGCGATGATCAACTGCCGCGCCGACCTCAACCAGTTGGTGCCCTTCAAATACGAATGGGCCTGGCAGAAATACCTGGACGGTTGTGCCAACCACTGGATGCCCCAGGAAATCAACATGACCGCCGACGTCGCCACCTGGAAAAGCGAAGGCGGCCTCAGCGCCGACGAACGTCAGGTGGTCGAACGCTCCCTCGGCTATTTCTCCACCGCCGACTCCCTGGTCGCCAACAACCTCGTGCTGGCCCTCTACCGCCTTATCACCAACCCGGAAGCACGCCAGTACCTGTTGCGACAGGCCTTCGAAGAAGCCATCCACACCCACGCCTACCAGTATTGCGTAGAATCCCTGGGCATGGATCAGGGCGCAGTCTTCAACATGTATCGCGAGCTGCCATCCGTCGCCAAGAAAGCCGCCTGGAGTCTTAAATATACCCAGTCACTGGGCGACCCCACCTTTAAAACCGGTACCCCGGAAACCGATCAGGAACTGCTCCGCAACCTCATCGCTTTTTACTGCGTTACCGAAGGCATCTTCTTCTACTGCGGTTTTACACAGATCCTCTCCATGGGGCGCCGCAATAAAATGACTGGGGTTGCCGAACAATTTCAGTACATCCTGCGCGACGAATCCATGCATCTCAACTTCGGCGTCGATGTCATCAACCAGATCAAACTGGAAAACCCCCACCTGTGGACCGAAAAGTTCCAGCTGGAAACCATGCAAATGATCCTCGAGGGCACCGAACTGGAAATCGCCTATGCCCGCGATTCCATGCCACGCGGCATTCTCGGCATGAACGCCTCTATGATGGAAGAATACCTCCACTTTATCGCCAACCGCCGCCTCGCCCAGCTCGGCCTGCCCGAACAATTTCCCGGCGCACAAAATCCCTTTCCTTGGATGTCAGAAATGATGGACTTAAGAAAGGAAAAGAACTTTTTTGAAACGCGAGTGATTGAGTATCAAACCGGTGGAGCGTTGACCTGGGATTAAGGTGTAAGCCGACATGGAGCTTGTATATATGGCATTGCATGACCCGACCCCATATTTGCGCAAACCTAGCTGGTTGGCACCTTAGTTTCCCGTGCAAGCGGATGAGGTTCACCCTGGGTGCGGGCACCAAGGGCCTTCAGCCGAGCGATGAAATCGAGCGGCTCGAAAATCACATGAATCGTGCCGTCCCAGTAAAGCGTCTTGAGCTCATAGTGAACATGACCGCCTCGAGTTAACGAAAACCGTTTTTCCAAAACCGCCGAGTGATTGATCTACCGAGACAACCATTCCAGCTTTTTTGCGTTCACGGGCCTTGGCCGTCACTCCGGCATGCAGGTTGAAGCCGGCGACTTTTCCCACGGCATCACCGAAAGGGTCCTCCAGGTCGCAAGCGGATAGCGTTTGCAGCGTGGATATCTTGCGTCCTGCCTGCGGCTCGACGGCAATCGGGTAGGTGATGGAATGTCCCAGTAGTTGATTCACCACTGTCGAAGTGTTAAATAAGGGTGATAGCACCAGTGCGGGCGGTCGTGCGGGTCTGCCCCGCTTTCTTAATCAGGTGCGTAGCAATCACGCGGTCGAGGATGCCCAGCACCTGGCCCATGATCGCCCGCCGGCTGGCGAAAAGAATGCGCGACTGGAAAGAGAAACTTAGTACCCACTGACACATGGGCTGGTCCGGCAGCACCTCATCGACCAATAACACCGCGCTCTCAGCCAGCGACCTTTTGCTGCGCAATGCCTCGACCATGCTCCACCAAGCATCCGACCGCCCCATATTTTGTCGTACATGATATTTCTGACACATTGCCCAGTTACAACGCGTTGAGTATGCGACAGTCGCTGATTCGGTATTTCGCCTATCTCGTTTCCGCATTATTTTTTTGCCTAGGTTTCCAGTGGATTGCGTTTAATTCCGACAAGCAGGTCTGGCAGCCAAGCGACAACGCACATAACATCGATAACAGCTAATAATTAAGCACCATATAAAACAATGCGCTTTAATATTTTTTGCACTATCGTGCTTTTCTAAATTTGTCTATATTAAAGATACAGTAGTTGCCGACAACGACAAGCTGCTCTAAGTGATATTCTTAATCTGTCTGAAGGAGTTTGCCATGAAGCGTCATTATTTTATTAGCAATGATCTTGATGATCTTGACAATATAGAAAAAGAGCTTGAAAACGTCGGTTTTGTTACGCCACAGATACATGTTCTGTCCCGGGACGATGCTGGTGTTGCCGCCCACGAGCACCTCCACGAAGTGGAAGCAGTGATGCGCACGGATGTAGTTCGATCGATGAAACACGGTGCGATAGTAGGCTTAATTACTGCGCCCCTGATTCTGGTGGCTGCCTACTACATGGGGCTGCCTGAAAAATGGACCTGGGTTCCCTTTATCTGTCTGTCGATCGTGGCACTGGGCTTTTGTACCTGGGAAGGGGGTTTTTTTGGCATTCAGGAACCACATAACCAGTTCAAGAAATTTGAACAGTCTTTAAAAGAAGGCAAGCATATTTTCTTTGTTGATATCGAGGATAAGCAACAGGAGCTACTCGATAGTGTCATTCGTGTGCACCCGCGGTTGATCTACGCTGGAGAAGCAAAAGCCACCGCGACCTGGTTTGTCCGAGCCCATCAAAAATTCCGTAACTTTGTCCAAACCATGCCTTAAAGGGATATCTAAAAACCTCCCTAAATTTTTGACAATAGTACTATGTCAATGCCCGGTGAGATATTCGCGATACAACCCAGTTTCTTTGATCATCAAAACCGACTTGACCACCTTGAGCAGCGGGGTGAACCGCTGCCAAAACTTGAACGCACGGTCGACTGGGACGCTTTTCGCTTACTGCCGGGTTCAGTGTATAAGAACAGTGATCCAGGGCCTGTTCACACTGATTATTGTATAATTTCCGGATGGAAATTACAGCGCAACAATTCAAAATTATCGAACATTTGCTGCCGATTCCGCGTGGCAACGTGAAAATACCGAACCTGCAAGTGCTTAACGCAGTACTTTATGTGGCGGAGCATGGCTGCAAATGGCGAGGGTTGCCAAAAATATTTGGCCGCTGGCACAGCATTTACATGCGCGCTAACCGCTGGGCAAAACAAGGTGTCTTGGACGACGTGTTTCTTGCCCTTCAGGAAAACGATGTCATCAATATTCAAGTTGATCATGTTTCGCTCGATAGCACCGTTGTCAAAGTCCACCAGGACGGTACTGGCGCGTTAAAAAAAAGCTCCTCAATCTATCGGCAAATCGCGAGCAGGCTGGACCACCAAAGTTCATAGGGTTGCAGCCAGTCACAACCGCGCTGTAGCCTTTTCGTTGTCACCAGGGCAGGCTGGTGATGCGCCTGAAGGACGAAAACTGCTGAAAAGCCTTGAAAACTGCGGTTGGGAAGGTACCCAGGTCATCATGGATAAGGCCTATGAAGGCGATGAAACGCAGCAGCTGGTCTTTGATCTCGGCATTACGCCGGGGTTGTCCCGCCCAAAAGTAATCGCTTGAGTAATTGGGCATACGATAGAGAAATGTACAGAAAGCGCAATGAGGTCGAGAGGTTGTTCCGGCGACTGAAAGGCTTCCGAAGAATTTTCTCTCGATTTGACAAGCTCGATGTCGTTTTTAAGTTCTTTATACATTTTGATCTGATCGTCGATACGCTAATTAGTGTGAACAGGCCCTAACAGCTCACTGACTACCAGTTTACAATCTAGCGGTTTATTATCAGGTCAGGGTTGGCCTGTAAAATATGTTCCCCGTATTAGAAATGTGTAGTCCCCCTCTACAAACATCAAAGCAATTAGCACAAGTAGGCAGCCCGGCGGCACCAGGATCGCGCAGACCAGGGCCATTCTTTCCCAGGCCATGTGCATAAATATGCTAACAATTAGACCCGCTTTTAACAGCATAAAAACAATGATTAAAGTCCAGCGTAATAAACCCTGAAATTGAAAATAATCGACCATGTATGAAAATGCGCTGAGCACAAATAGCAGTGCCCAAATCCAGAGATAAACACTGATGGGATGCTGTTGACCTTCGGTTGTCGACATAACAATCACCTACCAGAGATAGAAAAACGCAAAGATAAATACCCAGACCAAATCGACGAAATGCCAGTACAGTCCCATCGTCTCGACCATGTCATAACTGCCAGGTCGGCCGGTTAAAAACCCCGGACGACCTAGCGCTATACTTCCCCGCCAGACCTTGGTCGCGGTGATTATCAGGAAAATGACACCTATGGAGACATGAAAGCCGTGAAAGCCGGTGATCATAAAAAAACTGGCTCCAAACTGAGCCGCACCCATGGGATTCCCCCAGGGCCTGACGCCTTCATCGACAATTAACTTGGTCCACTCAAAAGCCTGCATGCCGACAAAGGAAGCGCCAAACAGGGCCGTGATAATCATTAAAATGGCGCATACCTTTCGGTTTTGCTCGTAACCAAACTTAACCGCCATCGCCATAGTTCCGCTGGAGCTAATTAAAATAAAGGTCATGATGGCAATAAGCAGCAGGGGCACGTGATTACCCGCTACAGTCAGAGCAAATACCTCACTAGGATTTGGCCAGGGCACTACCGTAGTGGTGCGCACGGCCATATAACTGGTCAAAAAGCAGCTAAAAATAAACGTATCACTGAGCAGGAAAATCCACATCATAGCCTTGCCCCAGGGGACTTTTTTAAACGCCCGCTGATCCGATGACCAATCGGCAATAAAGCGTTCTAAACCGTCGCCGGGTATATCTTCGGGTTGTGCCGCTGCTGTTGATGCCATATCAGGGGCCCGCTATGTATAGATAAATAGTAGGAATAACACTAGCCAGACAATAAGCAGAAAATGCCAGTAAATCGCACACAGCTCTACGCCGCGGCTCACTGCCACGACATTTTTCAAATTAGCCAATCTCAACGTGGTTTTACCCCAGACCCACAGTCCACCCAATAAATGTAATCCGTGGATCGCCGTAAACATATAAAAAAAGGCGCTAGCTGGATTACTGGACAGGTAGTAGCCAGCCTCGCCAAGCTGGTGCCAGGCCTCCAGCTGACCAAGAAGAAAGATAATGGTAAAGGTACCTGCGACCAGCAAATAAATACGTGCTTTGTCCAGGGCATGGTACTTGAGTTTATTATGTGCGAGCTGGAAGTAAATACTGGCAACCACCAGGAATGCTGTGTTGAACCAGAGCATGCGCGGCTCAGCCAGGCGCGTCCAGTCAGCCAGTTCCATACGCATCATATAAGCGCTAATAAATAACGCAAACAATGATGTCGCCACTGCGAGAAATACACCCAGACCGATTTTGACCGAGCCGCCCCGTAATTGGTCTGTGTTATCAAACGTCTGAGCACCAGTATCAGCGACCCATGGACTCACATTCGTCGTTTGTCGTACCAGCCAGCCGACAATAATTGCCATCATAATAGCCAGCAGCATCAGGGAAATGGTCATAGCTACACCTCGGAACCGGCCGTAGTTTTATCAACTGACTGACCACTCGCAGTAGCCGGCGGCTGATTTTGCGGGATGTAATCGTGCTCCGCACCGGGCACGCTGTAATCATAGGCCCAGCGATATACTACCGGGAGCTCTGGGCCGAAATTGCCGTGCTTCGGCGGTGTCTCAGGTGTTTGCCACTCCAGGGTCGTAGCCTCCCAGGGATTACCACCTGATTCTTTACCTTTCCTGTAGCTGACAATCAGGTTATAGATAAAAATAGTCTGGGCGACACCAACTATCAACGCGGCCACCGTAATACCTGCGTTTAAACTTTGCGCCGATTCAGGAATGAAATCGGTATTGCCCATCGCGTAATAGCGTCGTGGTACACCAAGAAAACCCAGATAATGCATTGGGTAGTAAATTGCATAAGTGCCGATAAAGGTGATCCAGAAATGAACCTTGCCCAGAGTATCGTTAAGCATTCTCCCGGTAATTTTTGGATACCAGTGATAGATGGCACCGAAGATAACCAGGATCGGCGAAACCGCCATGACCATATGAAAGTGAGCCACCACAAAATAGGTATCTGACAAAGCCACATCGACGGGGACATTGCCGAGGAACAAGCCCGTTATACCGCCATTGACGAAAGTAAAAATAAAACCGATCGCAAATAACATTGGCACGGTAAGACGGATATTACCTCGCCACAATGTGAGTACCCAGTTATACACTTTTAAAGCAGTCGGCACGGCGATAATTAATGTGGTGGTGGCAAAGAAAAAGCCAAAATAAGGATTCATACCACTTACATACATGTGGTGAGCCCAGACAATAAAACTAAGACCACCGATGGCTAAAATAGCCCAGACCATCATTCGGTAACCAAAAATGTTTTTCCGTGCGTGGACACTGATCAAATCAGAAACAATGCCAAAAGCAGGCAGCGCTACGATGTAGACTTCGGGGTGGCCGAAAAACCAGAATAAATGTTGAAACAAAATCGGGCTGCCGCCATCGTAATCCAGTTGTTCGCCCATAGACACGACTGCAGGCATAAAAAAGCTGGTGCCAATAGTCTGATCCAGTATCATCATGATGGCACTGACAAATAGCGCTGGAAAAGCCAATAAGGCCAGCACCGTCGCCATAAATATGCCCCAGATTGTCAGCGGCATTCGCATCAAACTCATGCCCCGCGTGCGCGCCTGTAATACCGTGACCACGTAATTCAGCCCGCCCATGGTAAAGCCAATAATAAATAGCGCCAGGGATACCAGCATGAGCACAATGCCCCAATCCGAACCGGGGGTACCCGGCAAAATTGCCTGAGGAGGATACAATGTCCAGCCAGCACCGGTAGCCCCTCCAGGCGCAAAAAAGCTCGCCAGCAACACCAGTACTGCCGCCAGATACACCCAGTAGCTGATCATATTGACATAGGGAAATACCATGTCGCGGGCACCGATCATTAAGGGAATGAGATAATTGCCAAACCCCCCTAAAAATAACGCGGTGAGCAGATAAATCACCATAATCATGCCGTGAATGGTGACATTCTGAATATAGGAGCTTGGATCGATAAAGGAAAATGTATCGGGAAAGCCAAGCTGCAAACGCATGATGCCTGATAACACCAAAGCCACCAGCCCAATACCGATTGCCGTAATGGAGTACTGAATGGCTATAACCTTGGCATCCTGACTCCAGATGTATTTACCGATAAACGATTTAGGGTGGTAAAGCTCGACCTCTTCGACTTCAGCGGCGGGTGCGAAGGAGGATTCTTCGTGTGTTAGCTGTGTCATTACTATTCCCCGTGTTAACCCCTGGTTGGCGGACGTCTCCTTTTCTTATGCACTTTTCTTATGCACTTTTCTTATTCACTTCGCTACCATGCCTGTGTTTGTGCTGTACACCTTGTTAAGGTCTGTTTAGTGTATTGATATATGCCACTACATCATTCACTGCCTGTTGATCTTTCAACATCGATACTAACAGGGCCATTTGAGGTCCATATTTATCTTGATCGTGTGCGCCACGCACGCCGTTTTTAAAGTGTTCTAATTGTCTAACGAGGTACCAGTCATTCATGCCCGCTAATCGTGGAGCATTCATTGCCCCAATTCCCTGCCCTTCATCACCGTGACAGGCGGCGCAGGTAGCATATAGTTTTTCACCGTTGACGAGCGACCCTTCCTTGACAGTGATCTTTGCTAAAGTATCAGGCAGTGTATTGATGTAAGCGGCGACATCTTTTATGGCTTGGTCGTTTGTCAACAGGGCTGACATCTGCGCCATCTGTCCACCGTAAACATCGTCTTTGTCCGCACCACGAACACCCGACTGAAAGTTTTTAAGTTGCTCGGCCATATACCAATAGCTCTGTCCACTTAACTTAGGAGCGTTTAGTGCGGCAATCCCCTGGCCATCGTCACCATGGCAACCGGCGCAGGTGGCATACAGAACCTTACCTGCATCAGCATTTCCGGCTATTTGATGCAGGCTATCCGCATAGGTTGACTGTTTCCCAAGCCAGTCCTCATAATCACCTCGCTCATCGATAACCACATAGCCACGCATCGCAAAATGTCCAACCCCACATAATTCTTCGCAAAGAATGTCGAACTTTCCCGTGCGGGTAGGCTTAAACCACAAATAGGGCACCATACCTGGCACCAGGTCCATTTTTACTCGAAACTGTGCGACCGCAAAGTTGTGCAGGACGTCCTTGGATCGCAACACCAGCTTGACTGATTCATCTACAGGTAGATGCAATTCATTGCCCATGACCAATACGTCATCAAGGCCCGTTGAGTCTTCCGGATCGAGGCCAAAAGGGTTAGATTCATTAATCAGGCGAGAATTGACCTTGCCCAAAATGCCATCCTCACCCGGGTAACGAAAGCTCCAGTGCCACTGTTGGCCAACGACCTCCACTAACGCTGCATCTTCAGGGACATCAACAATTTTTGCCCAGACGAATAAGCCTGGCGCGAGCATAGCGCCAACACCCAGCGAGGTCAGTCCAATCAGCCACCATTCGAGCTTCTTATTTTCCGGTTCATAGGTAGCCCGCTTATCATCGCGATGACGATAGCGAACAATCACATAGGCCATAAAGGCATTGACGGCGACAAAGACAAAGCCAGTGACAACAAAAGTAAGGTTGATAGTGTCGTCGATCATGCCCCAGTTAGAAGCGATAGGCGTCAACCACCAGGGACTTAAAAAATGAAACAGTACTGAACCGATAATTAAGATTACTAATGCAATCGCTAGTATCATCGAATCAATCCTTGTGTTACCTACTATTATTCCGGGTAATACATAACCCTTATTCCATTTTCAACTCTTGTTTGCTTTTAAATCACCTACCGTAAACTTTTTTACCTATGGCGCTTTCATTAGACCATCGCTTAACAATATGGCTTAAGGCTATCGATCACGCTAATATTTAGCTATTATCGGCCTGATCCCTGTCACCACGTTATCAAGAAGTGTTGTCAACCTTCGGCGTGGCTAATAAATATTTACTATAACCAATTATATTTATCATGATTTATCACTTTATAACTTATACCGACAACGTCAATATATCGATATGAAATATATCTTGACATATCCTTGTTAATTTACAGACCATTACCCATTAGTCTAGACATTTTTTCTGCGTTTTCATTGTTTAATGCCGACTAATTATTGATGGCGCACTCGCATAAGGGTATAGGAGGAATGAAAGCCCTTTCCCTCGCCAGTCAACACGTGATTTACATATCCCCGGGGTGGCACGCGCCCGTTTAGCCTGCTGACCGCATCGAAACTGCCCTGAATCGCGCCACGATGGCCAAAAATTTACCTGCGCTATCGCCTTCATCCTCCTTATTCTTTCTGCTCGGAGTTCTGTCAATAACTGTACGCAGGAGCGACCCGAACATTAAACCGCCAGGCTATCAGCGGGACTCAGCACTCCCTTATTACCGCGATTAACGACATGAGTATAAATTTCGGTAGTAAAAACATCAGAATAACCCAATAACTTCTAATAACTCCGAGATCAGAAGCCACTGGTGTTATATCACCAGAGAATAACCAGTAACTCCTTGATTTTTATGGATGTTCAAATATGATAAGGGGCTAGGAAAAGCATAAACACAGCAAAGGATGGCTCTATATGTCAGCTCATCAGACATCCAAAAACTACCAACCTGTTGTTTTTAAAGGTGATAAAATCAAGAGCTTTGCTGCATGTTCTGGGATCAGGTGCCAAAGTGATATAGAGCCAGTGGCT
>JBFIEE010000008.1:0-79755 GCA_041603535.1 Porticoccaceae bacterium | reverse complement strand
CTGACCAGGGTTTCGTCATCACCCAGTTCAATACGCAGCTCCGTGCGATCTATAAAATAATCTGGTGAACGATAGTCTTTGAGATGTATTGTTTTAGGTTGTGCATCGCGAAATGCCATATATTTGATTCCCTGTAATTGGTCACGACAAGCAAAAGGAGTGCGGTGTTTTCCAGCCAGTCAGTTAACAGCATAGCTCACCCACCAATGCACGGCGGATGTGGATAGAGTCGATCGGCGCCGGTATTAATCAGCGCCGGTTATGACCATGGCCGGTTTTACCTTGAAGCGCTGCCGATTGAGACTGAGTAAGCCCGCATCCCTCTCGGCAATTAAAATCTATCTGGTAGGCGGTAAATTTTCGAATATTGATGACACCACTGTCCAGTATCAGATACTGCCCTTTGATCCCCATCAGAATGCCTGCTACTACCGGGGTTTTATCAAAATTCAGACTCGCGACCCTGGTCGGAAACTCTAAAACAGGATAGGTGATGGTGGTACTTTCAACCCCGTCGATGCGCTGTATGGCCTGTAAGCCGAAGCGCTGTTCAAGGGTTTCCAGCTCCACCGCGCACTGTTCAAATAGCTGATCCCTTATCGCCACAAGATCGGTAGACTCCGCGTTGCCCTGGAGCATTGCCCGCCAGTTTGTTTTATCAGCGACATGCTGGCGCAACATATCTTCAACCAGACCAGATTGCTGCCGGGTTGCCACGCGCATGATGGGTAAGGCCTGCGTAGCTCCCTGATCAATCCAGCGGGTGGGAATCTGATTGCCGCGAGTAATACCTACTTTGACACCCGACGAATTGGCCAGGTAGACGAAATGATCGGTCATGCAATAGCGCTCTGCCCACTCCGGTTCCCGGCAGGTACCCTGGTCAAAATGGCATTTTTCGGGGCTGACAATACAGATATCGCAGCTCGCCAACTTTTTAAAACAGGGGTAGCAATAACCCTGATTAAAACTTTTCCTGCTGAGACGACCACAGTGGATGCAATGAATTGCACCAGCGAATTTGAGTTGCACAGAATGCCCAAGCAAGGGATTTAAAGGGATAAGATGTTCATCTAGAGACAGGGTGTACTCAACCGGCCCCGCCATTGCCACCACCATTTTTGACAAATGACCTGCTATATTTTCTGACATGCTCTGATTCACCCGAGTCTCTTTCTCGTATAGCGCACACTCTTGCTGCGCCTCACTCACGGCCTAATTGTCCATATTGCCCGTGGTCAGCCGCACCCATATTTAACGGTCGCGCCACCTTACTGGCTGGTCTTCCGTCTCTGTGGAATCGATCGATGGCGTCCCCCGATCAGTCGGTTCGCACGCCGTGGGTTTCAGGCTTTGCACGTAACCCACTCGCTCCTGTTCCGGTGTGTGCTTCAAGTCATATGCGATAATTGCCTGCAGACAAAATTCTTTCTGCTGCGTGGTTAAGACCACACCATCCGCCCATTTACCCCGTTCAACCGCACATTTCAGGTTTTCGTAAATATCGGGATTGATCATTTCAATCAATTGGTTAATGTCCACACCGGGCCTGCCGTTATCAGTTTGAAATTGAAAAGACGCTCACTTTCCAGACATGTTTCTAGACACGCTCGCTCGGTGTGCGACCGGCAATCGCACCAAATATCATACCGATCACCAGGCCGCTAACATGGGCGCCGTTAGCAACACCGCCGCCAATAAAAATATCGACTACACCTAACAGGCAGACGACTAACCAGACCAGCATGATCGGCAATATCGCCCCCGGCAACGTCAACAGTGGGTGCGGGATACGCCTGCCGCGAATCCAGATATAACCCAGCAAACCGTATACCACGCCGGAAAGTCCACCGAATAACGCCGGGCCACTCCACAAATACTGACCGGCATTGGCGCCGAGAACCAATGCAGAGAACAGCACCAGATAAGTCCAGCTGCCGACCAGCAATTCGATTCTGCGCCCAAACTCCCACAGCCACAGGCTATTAAAAACAATATGGAAAAGACCAAAATGTAAAAAGGCCGGTGACGCAAGGCGCCACCATTCGCCCCGTCGCAAGGTCTCGGACAACGGTTCAAATGTTAGTGACGGGTTACCATTGACTGCATTAACCGTAAAACTCTGAAAGGTGAACATTGCGACCAGATCCGGGGCGAGGCTAACCAGGACAGCGCCAAGTATGCCCAGCACGAGTGCGACTATTGTAACTGGCAAGCGTGTCAAATAAGCTCGAACCACGAGTTCAGTCGCCGGTTGGCTGGCTTGCACGCGACGGTCGTGACTGGCAACGCGCTGGATCTGTTCAACGATATAATGCACCGCATCCATATCAGCAGGCGCCGCCACCCATAATCGTGTGCCGCTGTCGGCCCGATCTATGCGATACACGATACCCTCTCTGTTAAGGACAAGAACCAGCATATCGAGATCTATATCCGGGGACAGCGCCATCTCCCGCCACTGTTCGGTCATCGGCTAACTACTCGATCTCGTCCAAATGCATGGAATCCAGGCGTTTACCCCAGCCCAGTTTGTTACGGCAGGTTTCATAAAAATTATGGTCGATCGGATGAATCAGCCGCATGGGGCGTTGTTTGCGCTGGATTTTGATCACATCTCCCGGCTCGGTCGCAGTATCCGTTTGACCGTCACAGGTAACCAACGGACGCAACTCGTTGCGCGTACCGACCAACACCTCAAGCCTGGCCTGCCCGCCAACAACGATGGGTCGACTGGTCAGTGTGTGAGGATTCATTGGCACCAGTACGATCGCATCTAATTCAGGGTGCATAATCGGCCCGCCTGCTGAAAGTGCATAAGCCGTTGATCCGGTAGGCGTCGCGACGATCAGACCGTCGGAACGCTGGCTGTAAACGAACTGACCGTCGATATAGAGTTCGAACTCCATCATCCGCACCGATTTACCCGGATGCAGTACCACGTCGTTCAAAGCCACCCCGCCACTGATGGTTTGGCCATTACGCTCGACCGACATTTCCAGCAAAAAACGCTCGGTCGAGCAGAATTCACCCGCCAGCACCCGACCTATGCCTTCCTCCATGTCATCGGGATGTATGTCGGTCAAAAACCCCAGACGCCCACGATTCAAACCCAGCAGCGGTACATTGAGATCAGCTAGGGCGCGCGCCGCGCCCAGCATACTGCCATCGCCACCGACCACGATGACCAGGTCGACGGCGTTCTCGACGGAGCGGCGGCTAATCGTTTTCACACTGTCATCCGCGAGTAGCTCGGCGGTCATCGCTTCCGCAAAGACCGTGCGTCCATCAGCCTTCAGAAACGCCACGAGCCGATGCAGGCTATCGACCACTTCGGCGTGACGTAGTCTCGCAACAACGCCTATGTTCTGAAACCGCTGCATGATCCACTCCGAAAATATTTTAGCCGAGCAATTATACACGGCATAAATCCAGCCGCTCGCGCTATAGCAACCTGGCATCGTGCACAAACGCGAATTGTGGGAGAACGGAATCGAAGAAAATCTTTGTATAAGGCGTTAGGCGGGTTAATCAATAAGCATTAGGATGGATAAAACCTTTGTAGATCGTACAAAAAATAATTTTAAAATCCAGCCACAGGCTCCAGTTATCGATGTACCAAAGGTCGTGGGCAACACGATCTTGCATCTTGTCCAGAGTATCCGTTTCGCCCCGATAACCGTTGATCTGCGCCCACCCGGTGATCCCTGGCCTGACCTTGTGTCGCCACATGTACGACTCCACGAGATCCTTGTAATATTCATTGTGCACCAGCGCATGGGGACGTGGTCCGACAATGGACATCCGGCCCTGAATGACATTGTAAAACTGCGGTAACTCATCAAGGCTAGTACGGCGTAAAAACCGGCCCAACGCGGAAATCCGTGGGTCATCCTTACTCGCCTGAGTAAGCTGTCCATCCTCCTCATCATGTACTTCCATACTGCGAAATTTATACACCTTGATCATTTCACCATTCATGCCCTGGCGAATTTGCTTGAATAAAACCGGGCCCTTTGAAGTCAGTTTAACCGCTATAGCAATAACCAGGCAGACAGGAATGATCAATACGCCAATAATGGACCCCAGCACGACATCCTCAACCCGCTTGATCGCGCCGTTAATCCCGTCAAGGGGCGAGTAACTGAGATCTATGGCATTTAGTGAACCGAGTCGCCTCATGCGGTGCTTTAATAACTGCGAGTCGTCCAGCTTGGGAATAAATTTGATATCGACCAGCGAGTGCCGCAGTGCGTAGGAAATCTCCCCGATACCACCACTGGCCTGTAACGGGGTTGAAATCCACACTTCGTGGGCTTTTTCCTTGGCCACGACATCGGCCAGCTGACCTACCACAAATGTCGGATTATCCAGATCAATCCGTCGGCATATGTCATAGCCCTGGATGGTGGCTAACTCCCTGTTCACAATATCTTCGTGCTCACACATGCCCTGGTTCCTGACCAACAGCAGAATCCTCCGCGTAAAACGTCCCTGGGCACGATAACGTTTCAACAGAAGGTGCCACACCCCCCGAGCGCCTATCAACAATACAAACGAACTGCCGATCCATAAAGCCAGCCATACCCGTGAGTACTTTTCTGATATTTTCAGGAACACCAGAAGCAGCATGAACAGACCGAACGCGACGATATAACGCGTCAGCAAATCGACACATTGGCCTTTCAGCGTCGCGGTATAGATTGATGCGTACGAATCATTAACAATAAGTGATAGCGCAGCAAACAAAACCCCGGAAGTGATCGCCAGGTGATAGAAATCCGGCACCTGCAGATGGACAAAGCGCAGATAGTAACTGCCATACCCGGACAGGGTCAGCAGCGCAACGTCTACCAATAACAATCCCCAGGCCAAACCTGAAATATTTCCGTTTTCGGAGATCGCCATGATCTTAACGTTGTCGCCCGCCTTACTTATAGAATATCGTTTTACAGGTCTTCAAACGAAACTGGCCACACCGGGGTGTGGCCATAGAATATTGTCCAAATGCTGTTATTCCAGGACAATTACCGCACTGTTTTTTTTCAGAGTCGCCTCTGCAATTCCTTTAACATTCAACAATTGATTCTTGTCGGTAAACAGACCATGCTGCTGCCGATAGTCTACAATTGCCTGGGCTCGAGCTTTACCGACCCCATTCAAAGACGCCGCTAATTGTTCGGCCGAAGCAGTATTGATATTGACGACTCCAACCGACGCCGCTGCAGAAGGTTCTGACGACGTACCCTCGGCCGACCAGGCAACCACCGACCCACCCAACAACATCAGCGCTACCACCAGTACGGCAAACGAGCGACGCAAACTTGACAACTTTTTCATTTCCTACTCCCTGTGCTAAAAAGCACTCCATATAGTTTACAAACAAACCGGGAACTCAGTCCCGATCACCATCTTCGCCAATTTCCTTTTTGATGGCAAGCAGGCTTTCGGCTGGATCACGGGCACCAGTTACAGGTCGCCCAACGACAAGGTAGCTGCTGCCCCCAGCAAGCGCCTCCCCAGGCGTTAATATCCTGCGCTGATCATCACTCGAACCATAGCTCGCGGGGCGGATGCCCGGTGTAATTCTCAGAAACGCATTACCAAAATGCTGTTTTATCGCACCCGCTTCCTGCCCAGAACACACGATACCGTCGAGACCACTTGTCGCAGCGAGGGATGCCAGCCTGAAAACTAGATCCTGAGGCGATTGATCAATACCCAGCTCAGTCAAATCTTCCTTCTGCATGCTCGTTAACACTGTTACCCCTGTTAACAGGGTATGTCCGCCATGCCTGTCCAGTGAACTGCGCGCCGCCTCCAGCATCCTTGATCCGCCAAGACAGTGCACATTAACCATCCACACCCCGAGGTCAGCGCTAGCCGCTATGGCACCGGCCACTGTGGCCGGGATATCATGAAATTTGAGATCCAGAAATACATCGAAACCCTGGTCGACCAAGCGTCTGACCAACTGGGGTCCAGCCCGTGTAAAGAGCTCCTTGCCAATTTTCAGCTTACACAGCAGCGGCGACACACGCCGGGTAAAGTCAAGGGCCAATTCTTCATCGGCATAATCTAGCGCCACAACAATCTTGCTATCTAGCTGATTTGCCATACTTGTGAACCGAACAAACAAGTGAATACCAATGGACGCAGTTCAGTTAAAATCGCATCGCCTGATGTGAAATGTGGCCCTGGGCTGAACGACGGTTCCACCGCCTTTTTCGACCACACTGGACCGCGGCTCTCAACCGCCACACACCACACCCGATGAGAGGCTATTCGCCAGCCGCGTTATGCTGAGCTTTCCCCAGGTCATTCTCAAGTTTTCGAAGCATCTTCAGGGATCGCCGGGATTGCCTTTTCAGACCAAAAATTGCCGGATAACTCAGCGCGATGCCGACAGCTGCTCCGGACAAAAAAAACACCAGCATCCAGATACCGACGGGCATTATGCCAAGATGAAAGCCGAGTAGAACCACATCCGTCAAGCTGCTGTTGTCCTGAACAAACCAGGCACCAATGCAAACAGCCACCAAAAGTAAAGCAACAAGCAAGATCAATTTTATCTTTCGCATCTGAACCTCAAAAAAAACGGCAAAGCTGCCGCTTTGCCGTCATTTTAGCCAGCCCACCAGACCCCGCCTAGGACTCGGGAATCCCAGCATTAACCCTCTCTCGCAACTCCTTCCCAGGCTTGAAATAGGGAACGTATTTACCAGGCAGCTCGACTTTCTCGCCAGTTTTTGGGTTGCGCCCCTGTCTGGGGCCCCGAAAATGGAGACAAAAACTACCAAACCCTCTTATCTCGATACGATGGTTATTAACCAGCGCTTGCGTCATTTCTTCAAGAATCATCTTTACAGCCAATTCAACATCCTTTGGCTGTAATTGATCTTGCTGCCTGGCAATTTTCTCGATCAATTCAGATTTGGTCATTTTTCTTTTATCGAGTTACGGATCAGTCGGACTTAACTGACCTTATCGGTCGTTGTTTTCCATTTGCGCCTTAATAAGATCACCGATGGTCGTGGGTGCAATCGTTTCAGCCTCCTGGCTTTTATGCTCCTTGATAGCAGCCTTTTCCGCCGCCGCATCTTTTGCTTTTATGGACAAATTGACAACACGATTCTTTCTGTCGGTGCCGACAACACGGGCTTCTACTTCATCACCTTCCTTGAAGACAGAGCGTGCATCATCTACGCGATCCTGAGATATTTCAGACGCCTTCAGGAAACCCTCAACACCTTCGCCGAGATCAATAATGACCACTTTGGTGTCGACAGACTTAACCACACCCTTAATCAGCCCACCTTTCTCATTGGCCGCGAGAAAGCTCGAAAACGGATCGTCAGCCAACTGCTTAATGCCAAGCGAAATGCGTTCCCGTTCGGCATCTATGGCCAATATAACCGTGTCAATTTCGTCGCCCTTGTTGAAGTTACGAACGGCATCTTCACCAGGTTCGTTCCAGGAAATATCGGACAGGTGAACCAGACCGTCAATCCCACCATCTAGACCGATGAAAATACCGAAGTCGGTAATCGATTTAATACTCCCTGATATTTTATCGCCCTTGCTGTGGTGCTTGCCAAACTCGTCCCACGGATTCGGCGCGCATTGCTTCATGCCAAGGGAGATACGACGACGTTCTTCGTCAATATCCAGTACCATCACGTCAATCTGATCGCCAACCTGGACAATCTTGGACGGATGAACATTTTTGTTGGTCCAGTCCATTTCTGAGACATGCACCAGACCTTCGACGCCATCCTCCAGTTCAGCGAAACAACCGTAATCGGTCAGATTGGTGACGGTGGCTTGAACCCTCGTATTTTCCGGGTAACGTCCCTTGATATCTGACCAGGGATCTTCACCCATCTGCTTCATGCCAAGAGAGACCCTGTTGCGCTCACGATCATACTTAAGCACTTTGACGTCAATCTCGTCTCCGACATTAACGACCTCGGACGGGTGCTTGATACGCTTCCAGGACATGTCAGTAATGTGCAGTAGCCCATCAATGCCACCGAGATCGACAAACGCACCGTAATCGGTAAGGTTCTTAACGACGCCTTTCAGCGTAATACCTTCTTCGAGCGTACTAAGCAGTTCTTCGCGCTCAGCTGAATTAACCGCTTCCATAACCGCGCGGCGGGAGACCACCACGTTGTTTCGCTTTTGGTCAAGCTTGATCACTTTAAATTCGAGGGGTTTATCTTCGAGGTGAGTTGTTTCCCGCATCGGCCTGACATCAACTAGGGAGCCGGGCAAGAATGCTCGCAGGCCACTGATGTCTACCGTAAAACCGCCTTTGACTTTGCCACTGATCACACCGATTACCACTTCATCGGCTTTCTGTGCTGCCTCAAGTTCCAGCCACGATTCAGCGCGGCGGGCTTTTTCACGCGACAGACGAGTCGCGCCAAAACCATCTTCAACCGACTCAAGGGAGACCTGCACTTCATCGCCGATGGCAATTGCCAACACGCCGTTGTCATCAAAAAACTCGGCGACAGCAATTACACCCTCCGATTTCAGGCCGGCGTGAACGGTTACCCAGTCCTTGTCGATGTCTATAACGACACCTGTGACAATGGCCCCCTGGGCCATATCAATTGACTTTAAGCTCTCCTCAAACAATTCCGCAAAGCTTTCGCTCATGTAACTTACACCTCATTAATAGAGCCGACTGGCTCTTCGCCGGAACACCAGAATCCCGGGGTATCCACAATTAAAAACCGCGTAGCGCGATGCTGGCATGATCACCAAACGGCTTCAGTTAAACTTGTCACTTTCGTCTAAATATGTAACTTTTCCTCAACCTGCTGGCGCACTTTGGCGAATACTTCAGCCACAGACAAGGCGGTACTATCCAGCAAAATCGCGTCAGCGGCGGGCCGTAACGGTGCTGCAACTCGGCCCCTGTCACGCTCATCCCGCTGCCTGACCTGATCGACAAGGGCGGCAAGGCTATCACTTTCCCCCTTATCAATCAACTGGTTATAACGCCTTTGCGCGCGCTCCTCGGGGCTCGCCGTGAGGAAAATTTTAAGTGCTGCGTTAGCAAATACTACCGTCCCCATATCCCGACCATCGGCTACCAGACCGGGCTCACGAGCAAAGGCTTTTTGGCGCTGTAACAACGCGTTGCGCACCTCGGGAATGGCCGCCACCAGCGAGGCATTTTTGCCTACTTCCTCACTGCGAATCAAAGCCGAGACGTCTTCCCCTTCAAGTAATACCGTCGGAGTACCGCCCTCGGGATCCATCTTGAACGTTATATCCATATGAGCTGCCAGCACAACCAGGCCCCTGACGTTATTGAGGGCCACCTGATGCCGTTGCGCCGCCATGGCCAGCAAACGATACAGAGCACCGCTATCGAGGTAATGAAAACCCAACTCAGCAGCCAGCAACTGGCTAATCGTGCCTTTGCCGGAACCGCTGGGGCCATCAATAGTGATAATCAGTGCCTGTGCAGACATCATGCGTCCTCCTCTCGCACCTGAAGACCCAGGGTCCTGGCCAACGCCACAAAGCCCGGGAAAGATGTTGCAACGTTATTGCAATTCTTCACCAGCACCGGGGCTGAGGCACGTAAGCCAGCAACTGCAAAGGCCATGGCAATGCGGTGATCGCCGCGACTATCGACCTCGCCTCCGCCGAGACAGGCTCCGGCATTATCACCGTCGATGATCATGCCGTCAGGAGTCGCGCGAGCCTTAACTTTTAATGCTATTAAACCATCGGCCATAGCCTGAATTCGATCGGTCTCCTTGACACGCAGCTCCTCCGCTCCTGTCAATACGGTTTGCCCCTGTGCACAGGCCGCAGCGATAAAAATAGCCGGGAATTCATCGATAGCGAGTGGTACCTGCTGCTCAGGTATCTCGATACCTCTCAGTGATGAAGATCGTACACGGATGTCGGCAACAGGCTCACCCGCAGCTAGCCTTTCGTTAAGCAGCGCAATATCTGCACCCATCAGGCGCAAAATATTAATCACGCCGGTGCGTGTCGGATTAACCCCAACATGTTGCAATAAAATATCGGAACCGGGCGCAATCGTTGCCGCGACGATAAAGAAGGCAGCGGAAGAAATATCTGCGGGCACATCGATAGCGCTCGCCCTTAGCGTGCTGCCCCCGCTGAGACTAATTGTTGGACCGACACTTGCTACTGGACACCCGAAACCTGTCAACATTCGCTCGGTGTGATCGCGAGTCGGCGCGGGCTCGGTAACGACCGTACGACCGTCGGCATAAAGCCCGGCTAACATAATGCAGGATTTCACCTGAGCACTGGCCATGGGCAAGGCATAATCAATCGCGGTTAAACGTTGCTTACCGGTAATGACCAAAGGCGGGGTGCCGCCCTCACCGGTACCAATTTTTGCGCCCATAAGACGCAAGGGACTGGCAACCCGCAGCATCGGTCGCTCAGATAACGAATCATCCCCGGTTAGCACGCTATCGAAGGCCTGGCCAGCCAGCAGGCCGGCCAACAGGCGCATGGATGTCCCGGAATTACCGAGATACAGCGGCCCAGGTGGAGCCTGCAGGCCGTGGAGACCGACGCCGTGAATCACCACCCGACCATGATCAGGGCCTTCGATTACCACGCCCATATCGCGGAAAGCCTGGAGAGTGGCCAGGCTATCTTCTCCTTCAAGAAACCCCGAGATTGCGGTGACGCCTTCAGCAAGCGAACCCAGCATAATGGCGCGATGGGATATCGATTTATCCCCTGGCACGCGAATTTCGCCCTGCAACACACCGCCTGGCTGAATTCGATAATTAATGGTCTGTTCATTCATCGGTTCGAGATAGGCCTTTTTATCAAGCATTTTCTGGAAATGGTTCCGCGCCTCTCTGGCTCGGGTGTACACACCGAGCAAGTGATCGCCGTCCCGGTTAATGATCGCGTCCCGCAACCGTGACAGATTTCCGGTGAGTGTATCGAGTACCTCAACGATGGCGCCTCCGTTCGCCAGGGTAATGTCATGCCACATCACCGGGTCACTGGCAGCTATACGGGTAAAATCTCGAAAACCACCCGCTGCGTAACGGAAAACTTCCCGATTCTCTTCCAGACTGGCGAGGGTGTCGACCAATGAATACGCCAGTAAATGGGGCAAGTGGCTGGTCGCCGCCAACACCTCATCATGTTCTGCGACCGGCATTTCCCTGACCGATGCGCCGACGCCACGCCACAGGGCTTTGATACGCGCAAGGTGATCTGCGCCGGTTGCCGCCACCGGCGTGACAATCACCTGGTGGTCATCGTAAAGATCTGCCCTGGCGGCAGCGACGCCACTTTGCTCAGAGCCCGCAATGGGATGCCCGGGTACAAACTCGGCGGGCATCCCGCCAAAAATAGCGCATGCCACATCAACCACACTGCCTTTGACGCTGGCCGCGTCAGTGAACGTCACGCCTGTCGGCAGATGTTCGCTAATGGTTTTTAAAATGCTCGGTACGGTAAGTGTCGGCACACCGATAACAACAACATCACCGGCCCGCATGGCCTGCAGTGCTGTGGGCAAATCCGCGACCACCCGGTCAACCACGCCCATGGCCACGGCCAGCGCCATGGTTGGCTCACTCCTGGATGAACCGATGACCTCTATCGCCAACTGACGCTGCTTCGCCGCCAGGGCCAGACTGCCGCCAATAAGTCCGAGTCCGATAACCAGCAGCCGACCAATAACCGGCGTGTCAGCCTGAATTTCTGTACCACCTGCCGCTGTTACGGGGGTCGCGATGGATGATTGATCATTGACGGGTGGCGACATGAACAGCTCAGAGCACAGCGCGCGGATAGGATCCGAGTACACGCAGTTCTGTTACGCGATCCTGCACCTCGCCCAAAGCAGCGGCGACATTCTGATCGGTGTGGTGACCAGCAAAATCTATAAAAAACACATAGCTCCATTTGCCGGTGCGCGACGGGCGCGTTTCGACACGGGTCAGGTCAACACCATGCTTACGAAAGGGTTCAAGCAGACTGTACAGCGCGCCCGGCTCGTTGCGCACGGCGGCGACAATCGAGGTTTTATCATCGCCGCTAGGCGGCACCTCGGTCCCACCGATAATCAAAAATCGCGTGGCGTTATCGGGCTGATCTTCGATTTTTTCCCGCAATCGGGTCAAGCCATAAAGTTTTGCGGCCATATCGCCGGCAATCGCGGCCGAATTCCACTCCCCTTGAACACGGCGCGCCGCCTCGGCGTTACTGTTGAGTGGCAGCCGCTCAATGTTCGGGAAGTTAGCGTCAAGCCACTTGCGGCACTGTGCCAGCGACTGCGGGTGGGAGTAAACACGGGTAATACCATCCTCCCTGGTATTGGGGCCAATCAGGAAGTGGTGATGAATGCGCAATTCAACTTCACCACAAATCTTCAATGACGAATCAAGGAAGCTATCGAGGGTATGATTGACCACGCCTTCTGTAGAGTTTTCTATGGGTACAACACCGTAACTCGCCGCGCCCGCCAGCACCTCCCGAAACACTTCGTCTATGGCGGTCATGGGTCGGGTGTGCGCCGAATGGCCAAAATGTTTTAACGCTGCCTCCTGGGTGAACGTACCTTCCGGGCCAAGAAAGGCCACTGTTACGGGCTGCTCAAGGGCCAGGCAGGCGGACATAATTTCCCGAAACAGCCGCGCCACCTCTTCATCGTCAAGCGGGCCTTCATTTTGCTCCATTACCCGCCGCAACACCTGCGCTTCGCGCTCAGGGCGGTAAAATACGCTATCGCCATTTTGAATTTTGATTTCAGCAACGGTTTGCGCACAAGCGGCACGCTGGCTGATCAAAGCCAGCAACTGCGCGTCGATTTCGTCTATCTGCCTGCGTAAATCAGGCAGCTTTTTCGGCTGTTGATCTGACACAGCTATGCCTCAACCTCTTCGTCTTTGATAACGGCGACGCCGACCAGGGCCTCATCATCTTTAACTCTGATCAGCCGTACACCCTGGGTGTTTCGGCCCTGCACCGGTATTTCATCGACCCTGATGCGCACCATTGTGCCCTGATCAGAGATCAATACCGTTTCATCGTTGTCGTTAACATCTACCACTGACACCAACTGACCATTTCGCGCAGAAGTCTGAATTGCAATCACCCCCTGACCACCCCGCTTAAATACAGAGAATTCGTCTACAGAGGTTCGCTTACCGTGCCCATTTGTACAGACAGTCAACAGCGTCTTGTCGGGGTCCGGCACAATCAGCGCGATCAACTTCTCTCCTGCCGGTACTTTGATACCGCGTACGCCACGGGCTGTCCGTCCCATCGCCCGCACGTCCGTTTCATGGAAGCGTGTCGCCTTACCGGAACTGCAAAACAGCATGATATCCTGACTGCCATCGGTGATGGCGGTACCAATCAACCGATCACCTTCGTCCAGCTCAACGGCCCTCAAACCAACACTGCGGGGTCTGGCGAATGCTGTCAACGCGGTCTTTTTCACCGTTCCACTGGACGTCGCCATAAAAACAAACTGATCTTCACGATACTCGCTAACCGGCAGAATCGATGTCACTCGCTCTCCTTCCTCCAGGGGCAATAGATTGACCATGGGGCGGCCCCGGGCGGAGCGGCTGGCCACCGGAATCTGATACACCTTAAGCCAGTAAACCTTCCCCGCATTACTGAAACACAGAATCGTGTCGTGTGTGCTGGCAACCAGCAAATGCTCAATAAAGTCTTCGTCCTTAACAGCTGTCGCGGATCGACCCGTACCACCGCGACGCTGCGCCTGATAGTCGTCAATCGGCTGGGTTTTGGCATAACCACCGTGGGACACGGTTACCACCCTGTCTTCCACCGGGATCAGATCGGCGACTGTAAGATCGTGCCGAGAATCAACAATCTCCGTTTTCCGTACATCGCCAAATTCTTTATCTATTTCAACGAGCTCGTCCCGGATAACCGCCATCAGGTTTACCGAACTGCCCAGAATCGACAGATAGCCGGCAATTTCATCCAGCTTTTCACGGTACTCGCCAAGCAGCTTATCGTGCTCCATGCCGGTCAGGCGGTGTAAGCGCAGCTCGAGAATAGCCTGAGCCTGCGGCGGTGACAGATAGTAACTGCCGTCGCGCAGGCCATGTGATTCGTCGAGATCGTCGGGCCGACTGGTCGCGTCAGCCCGCTCCAGAAACTCGGTGACATCACCCGGCGCCCAACTCTGCCTGAGCAAATTCTCGCGCGCTTCAGCAGGTGTCGGAGAAGCCTTTATCAGCGCGATTACCGCATCGATGTTCGCGATCGCGATGGCCAGCCCTTCCAGAATATGACTACGCTCCCTGGCCTTGCGCAACAGATAGACTGTACGGCGTGTCACCACTTCCATGCGATGACGTATAAACACTTCCAACAGCCGCTTGATATTCAGCGTTTGCGGCTGACCATCAACGAGGCCCACGATATTGATGCCGAACACCGTTTCGAGCTGAGTTTGCGCATAGAGGTTGTTCAGCACCACCTCGCCCATCTCACCGCGCCGGAGTTCGATGACTACGCGCAGCCCGTCTTTATCAGACTCATCACGTAATTCAGAAATCCCTTCAATCTTCTTTTCCTTCACCAGCTCGGCAATTTTCTCAACCAGGCGAGCCTTGTTCAGCTGATAGGGAATCTCACTGATGATGATGGTTTCCCTGGCGGTCTTTTTATCGACCTCTACTTCGGCGCGAGCGCGAATATAGATCCGGCCTCGGCCCGTTCGATAAGCCTGAATAATACCGGCACGGCCGTTGATAATAGCGCCTGTGGGGAAGTCCGGGCCCGGGATACACGCCATAATTTCATCAATGGACATATCCGGGTTTTCAATCAGCTGCAAACAGGCAGTGATCACCTCGCGCAAATTGTGGGGTGGTATGTTTGTCGCCATGCCCACTGCAATGCCCGATGACCCATTCACCAGCAGGTTGGGCACACGGGTCGGCATTACCGCCGGAATCATCTCGGTTTCGTCGTAATTCGGCACGAAATCAACAGTTTCCTTGTCGAGATCGGCAAGGAGCGAATGAGCTATTTTAGACATGCGAATTTCGGTGTAGCACATCGCCGCAGCCGAATCGCCATCAACCGAACCGAAGTTACCCTGCCCGTCGACCAGCGGGTAACGTAACGAAAACGACTGCGCCATACGCACAATGGTGTCGTACACCGCAGAATCGCCATGAGGATGATATTTACCGATAACATCGCCAACCACCCGAGCAGACTTTTTGTAGGGCCTGTTCCAGTCGTTGTTTAACTCGCTCATGGCAAACAGTACGCGGCGGTGCACCGGCTTCAAACCGTCACGCAAGTCGGGTAAAGCACGTCCGACAATGACGCTCATCGCGTAATCGAGATAGGACTTACTCAGCTCATCCTCGATGTTTACAAGCAGGACTTCTTTTGCTAATTCAGCCACGTTTCGCCTATACCCCCGAACTTCACTGTCAAATGACAGGCCTCAGCAGGCTCGTTGAAACGCCACCGAAAGGCCAAATGCAAGCCGCAAATTGTACCATATAAAGTCGGCATAAAACGCCAGCACCAGGCACCGGAATGGGCGCGATCCATGGGGTATACTGGACGCCTGTGTTATGTATCGACGAGGACACCGCATCTGCGCCCGTGTAAGAACAACATCTATGGCTAACAGCGTAATATGACCACCAGTGTAACTGCCCCCAGGGTAACCACCGGCCGCGCCGATCTCATTATCAGCCCAGGCTGGATTGTGCCGATGAAACCGCTCGACAGCGTTCTCACCGGTTGCAGTGTGGTTATCCGCGACCAGCGAATTACCGCCGTACTGCCCACCGATGAAGCCAGACTCCGCTTCTCTGCGGACAGGGAGTACAGCCTGCCCGATGCCCTGTTAATGCCGGGGTTAATCAACACGCACAGCCACTCGGCGATGTCTCTGCTACGCGGCTTTGCTGATGACATGCCGCTGCACCAGTGGCTCAACGACCACATCTGGCCCACCGAAGGCCGCTGGGTCAGCGATGAATTTGTCAGGGACGGCACCGAGCTGGCCATGGCGGAAATGTTACTCAGCGGCATCACGTGTTTCGCGGACATGTACTTTTTCCCCGACCAGGTTGCCCGCACCCTGCGCAAAACCGGTATGAGGGGGCAGGTGACATTTCCGATTCTGGAGTTTCCGTCGGCCTGGGCGCGAGATGCCGACGAATATATCCACAAAGGCCTTAGCCTGTATGACGAGTGCAAAAGTGACACACTGATCAACGTTGCCTTCGGCCCACACGCCCCCTATACCGTTGGCGATGAAGCCTTGCGCAAGGTGGTTGCTCTGGCCGGGGAGCTCGATGCGGGAATTCAGATTCACCTCCATGAAACGGCCCAGGAAATTGACGATGCCCTGGCCGCTGACGGTCGCCGCCCCCTGGACAGGCTGTTGCAATTGGGCGCGCTTTCACCGCTGACTCAATGCGTCCACATGACCCAGGTCAACGAAGCCGATATTGCCACGCTGCAACGCACCGGCGCTCATGTGCTGCACTGTCCGCAGTCCAACATGAAGCTCGGCAATGGCTTTTGCCCGACATCACAACTGCTTGCAGCAGGCGTCAACGTGGCATTGGGTACTGATGGTGCAGCGAGCAACAATAGTCTCAATTTGTTTGCTGCGATGAATCTGGCAGCGCTGATCGCCAAAGGTGCCACCGGAGATGCCACCGCCGTCAGCGCCACGCAGGCGCTCGCCATGGCTACCTGCAACGGCGCCAAAGCACTCGGCATGGACGACCAGATCGGCACTATTGAAGCCGGCATGGCGGCCGACCTCATTGCTATCAACATGTCATCGCTCTACTCGCAACCTCTGTATAATCCACTCTCGCAGCTAATTTATACTGATTGCGCCAGACAGGTCAGCCACGTCTGGGTTAACGGCAGGTTGTTGGTCAATGACGGTGTGCTGCAGACCATGGATCAGCGCGAAATCATCAGCAAGGCTAAATACTGGCAAGACAAAATCACTGGCGGCTAGCTCTCATGTCGACACAGCAAGGCAACGACACACATCAAGGCAATAACGTCGATGCGGCGGAGATCGCTAAATTCGAAGCGCTGGCGACACGCTGGTGGGATCCCGATAGCGAATTCAAACCGCTCCACGAAATTAACCCTCTGCGCGCTAACTGGATCGACGGTCACTCTCCCGTCGCCGACAAGCACCTCCTCGATGTTGGGTGCGGCGGCGGCATTCTTGCCGAGGCCATGGCGCAACGGGGCGCCTCCGTGACCGGTATCGACATGGGTCAGACGCCACTGGAGATCGCCCGCCTGCACTGTATCGAATCAGGTCTCAGCATTGATTACCAGCTGACGACTGCGGAACAACACGCCGCTGAGCGCCCTGCCAGCTATGAAGTCGTTACCTGCCTTGAAATGCTGGAGCACGTTCCCGATCCCGCATCGGTAATCAACGCCTGCGCGACTCTCGTCAAACCCGGTGGCGACCTGTATTTCTCGACCATCAACCGCAATCCAAAATCTTTCCTGTTTGCAATTGTCGGTGCCGAGTACGTGCTCAACCTGCTGCCTCGCGGCACACACAGTTACGCCAATCTGATCCGGCCTGCCGAGATGACGCGATGGATTCGGGCAGCCGGCCTTGAGGTTAACCACATTGTCGGCCTCATATATAACCCTATCCTGCGCAAATATCGCCTGCACCCCACCGATGTCAGCGTCAACTACATGGTGCACGCAAGCAGGCCCGAATAATGCGGTCCACAAGCTGTCGGGCTGTATTGTTTGATCTGGACGGCACACTGCTCGATACTGCCCCCGATTTTGCGGTAGCAATGAATCAATTACTGGCAAAAAAAAATCGGCCCGCGCTATCTGAAGCCGCCATTCGCGCCCTGATCAGTAACGGTTCGGCAGGTCTGGTCGCTTACGCCTTCAATTGCACCGAACAGGACAGCGAATTTGAAACCATCCGCGGCGAATTTCTTGAGCTATATCTACAAAATTTATGCCGACAAACCCGGCCCTTTCCCGGCATCCAGGCTCTGTTAACCCGCCTGGGTGAGCAGGGTATGCCGTGGGGTATAGTCACCAACAAACCGAGTCGCTATACCACACCCATTCTGGCAGCGTTAAATTTGCAACCCGCACCAGGCACCGTTATCTGCCCCGATCACGTCACGAACACAAAACCCCACCCGGAGGCGGTACTGCTGGCCTGCCAGGAGCTGGCAGTGACACCACAACAAACCATGTTTGTTGGCGACCACCGCCGCGACATCGAAGCAGGACGCAGCGCTGGAGTCATCACGGTTGCCGCTGCCTACGGTTATATAGAGGAGGACCACCCGGACACCTGGGGCGCCCACCATGTCGTTGCCAACGCCGATGAACTCCAGCACATTCTGTTTTAGCCGAGGCAGCCTGAGGAACGTCAGATCCGTCAGCAATAAACCCCGTTACCAGACGTCGCACCGGCTAATCACCGCGTACCTCGTTCACTCCACATGCTACTGAAGATGCCAATGACTGATATCACGCCGAAAAACTATACTGCACCGCCCCACCTGCTTAAAGACAGGATTATCCTTGTCACTGGCGCTGGGGATGGCATCGGCAAGGCGGCTGCAAAAGCCTTTGCAGACAGGGGCGCCACGGTTATTTTATTGGGCAGGACCGTCGCCAAACTGGAACAGGTCTACGATGACATAAGGCAACAGGGCGGCCCTGAACCCGTAATTTTTCCGCTTTGCATGGAAACCGCCGTGGAAGCCGATTATCAGCACATGGCTGACGCCATCGAAAATCAGTTCGGTCAACTAGACGGACTGCTTCATAACGCTGGCTTACTCGGCCAACGCACATCCATTGGCAATTACCAGCAGGCAATTTGGCAGCAGGTAATGCAGGTCAACGTCACTGCGGCGTTCCTGCTCACCAAAGCCACACTGCCGTCATTAAAGGCTTCTCCTGACGCATCCATTCTCTTCACGTCGTCCGGTGTCGGTCGTCATGGCCGCGCGTTCTGGGGTGCCTACGCCGTGTCGAAATTTGCTATTGAAGGACTGTCCCAGGTACTCAGCAACGAACTTGAAGATGTCAGCAATATCCGGGTGAACTGTATCAATCCCGGTGCCACACGCACAGCCATGCGCGCTGTCGCCTACCCGGCGGAAAATCCGTCAACGCTGAAAAGCGCGGAGCAAATCATGCCCGCGTACCTCTATTTGATGGGACCGGACAGTAAAGGCACTAACGGTCAGTCCGTCGATGCCCAATAGGACCAGACACCTGACAAAAAAGAATGCAATGTCACCAACCCAGTCAAAACAGGCCAGGTCCGTGACAGGCTAAGCCCGAGAAAGACCAGATTCATCACAATCTAGACTCGGCGGCTCGCCGCCCCACCCCGCGCCTTCAAGCGATGTAATTGACGCTCGCGCTCCTTACGCTCGTCCGGCGTCAGGGGCGCCTGCTTCAATTTCAGACCCACCAGTTTGCCAAGTACCGCGATTTCTGTTGGCGCAAGATCAAGCCACTGCCCAGGCATTACATAGGAAGGCATTTCCACAGTGCCATATTTCGCGCGCTTCAGGCGGCTCACCTCTACCCCCTGGGACTCCCACAAACGGCGTACCTCGCGCTGCCGGCCCTCGGTCAACACCACCGAGAACCACTGGTGGGTACCGGAACGCGCACCCACACCAATTTTGCTAAACCGCGCAATGCCATCATCGAGTAGCACACCTTCCTGCAGGCGCCCCAGCATGGCATCGTCAACCACACCGCGCACGCGAGCAATATACTCTCGCTCAATCTGATTGGACGGGTGCATCAGGCGATTGGCCAGTTCTCCGTGATTACTAAACAGCAATAAGCCACTGGTATTGATATCCAGTCGTCCAATAGCTACCCAACGGCCATTGCTGATCGACGGCAAAGAGTCAAATACCGTGCGACGACCCTTCGGATCGCGACGTGTACAAATTTCACCAACTGGCTTGTTATAGATCAGCACCCGAAGACGTTCATCACGATTATTTGTCTTAACTCGTTTACCGTCGACAGCGATCTGATCATCCCAGGCCACACGATCACCCGTCGTCGCCACGGTGCCATTGACCGAAACCCGCCCACTGGCGACCCACTTTTCAATCTCCCGGCGCGACCCCAGACCAGCCTGAGCGAGTACTTTGTGAATTTTTTCAGTCACGGTGCTGTCGGTGTCCTTGCAGGTGTATTGCCATTCATTAAAGTATCGTCATTGGTGGAAGTATCGTTATTTGACACTGCGTCATCAAGATCATCTTCCGACTCGCTGTCGCCAGGGATGGCCTGCACCTCCGGGTCAGCTCCCAGATCTAAATCACCCGTTTCGTCTAAAGTTTCACCGTCTTCCGCGACGACGGTGCTGGGCGCATTACTTGTGGACGGTTGTGGATTATCGAAACCAAACTCTTCGTTGAATACATCCATGTCGCGAATTTCACTAAGGGGTGGCAAGTCGTTCAGGCTGGCCAGATTAAAATCGTCGAGGAATTTTTTTGTGGTGGCGTAGAGCGCTGGCCGACCCGGCACATCGCGGTGCCCAACAGAACGCACCCATTCCCGATCCTGAAGAGCACGGATCGTATCGGAACTCACGGCAACACCACGCACCTGCTCAATATCACCTCGGGTCAGGGGTTGTCGGTAGGCGATCAGGGCCAATGTCTCCAGCAAGGCGCGCGAGTATTTCTTCGGTTTTTCTTCCCAGAGACGGTTAATCCAGGGCGCGAACTCTTCCCGAATCTGCAATCGATAGCCACTGGCAGTGCGTTTCAGCTCAAACCCCCGCCCCTTGCAGTCCGCTTCTATATCCTCCAGGGCGGCCTGAAGTACATCCCGATCCGGGCGCTCCGTCTCATCAAACAATTTTTCGAGAGCGCTTACATCCAGCGTCTGCCCCGCCGCCAGCAGGGCAGCTTCGATGATATTTCTTAATTGAACTCCCTGCATCAGTGGGTTCTCGCCTTGACGTGAATCGCCCCCAGGAATTCGCCCTGGACGATTTCCACCAACGTTTCTTTGACCAGTTCGAGCAATGCCAGAAAAGTCACAACAACACCGTTGCGCCCCTCTGCCACGGTAAATAACTCCAAAAACGGTAAAAATTTCGCCCCCTGCAAGCGATGTAGTATTTGACTCATGCGCTCTCTCGTCGATAACACTTCAAAAGAAATATGGTGACTACCAAGCAGTGTCGCTCGCTGCAGGGTGGCGGCCAGCGCAACCAACAGCTCCTGAATGGTCACTTCAGGGTAAGCGCGTTCTCGACCCCGCTCTGGCGGCTTAACCTGGGCGACAAAAACATCGCGGCCAACGCGCGGCAATCCATCGATATCTTCGGCGGCCTGTTTAAAACGCTCATACTCCTGAAGGCGGCGGATAAGCTCGGCTCGTGGGTCATCTTCGGCCTCCGCATGCTCTTCCTGCCGGGGCAGCAGCATGCGCGATTTAATTTCAGCCAGCATAGCAGCCATCAACAGATACTCGGCGGCGAGATCCCAGCGCATGGCTTTCATCATGTTGATATAAGCCATGTACTGGTGGGTGATTTCAGCGACGTTAATTTCCAGAATGTCGAGATTCTGTCTTTTTATCAGGTACAAAAGTAGGTCGAGTGGACCCTCGAATGCTTCGAGGATAACCTCAAGTGCTTCAGGCGGAATATAAAGATCTTTGGGTAACTCTGTCAGTTGTTTGCCATGCACAATGACAAACGGCATTTCACCCTGTGCAGGGCCAGATGAATGACCGCTGGTTAACTGCGGCGGCGCTGCCAGGCTGGCATTTTCTCCTACAGTCTCTGCGGTCACTGGGGGTCTCGATCACGTTGTCGTGACCGGCATTATACTGAAACGGTGTCGCTAAACGGAGTCTTGTTGCGCCTAAATACGGCCCCGATTCAGCCAAAATGCAATCTTGCCCTGCTCAGCGCTAGTCTTATAGATCAAAAGCCGCAACATCACCCATGCCGCGGCGCAGCACAACCGGGCTCTCGTTGGTGAGATCAATCACGGTTGTCGCTTCAAGCCCACAGTAACCTCCATCGACGATAAGATCGACGTGCCGGTCGAGCATATCGCGGATGTCATCGGGATCAGTCAATGGGTACTCGGCACCAGGCATGATCAACGTACTACTCATCAGCGGCTCACCCAGCGCGGCCAGTAGGGCCTGGGCTATGGGGTTGGCCGGTACGCGAAGGCCGATGGTCTTGCGTTTGGGGTGCATCAGCCGCCGCGGTACTTCAGAAGTCGCTTCCAGGATAAAGGTATAGGCCCCGGGTGTATTGGCCTTCAATCGACGAAATACCTGATTGTTTACCTTGGCGTAAATCGCCAGTTCGGAAAGATCCCGGCACACCAGAGTAAAATTGTGGTGCTTATCCAGTTGTCTGATTTGGCGAATTCTGTCCAGGGCCGCTTTATCGCCAAGATGACAACCAATCGCGTAGGCCGAATCAGTCGGATAAACCAGTACCCCACCCGCCCGGATAATCGCCACAGCCTGTTCAATTAACCGCCCCTGGGGATTGTCAGGGTGGATGTAAAGCATTTGCGCCATAGGAAGCCTGACGGGGTCAAAATAAGGCTGCAGACTATAGTCCGTTCACCACCAAAACACGATAGCCGGACACAACGCCAGATCCAAACGGGACAAGCCAAATACAAAATTCCGCGACAGGCACATCGCGACAGGCACATTAAGCCGATTCATAGGGATGAATTTTCATCCTTTATCCACAGCCGATTGGCCGGAAGCGAGGACCCGTGCCAAAGCGAGACGGAACCGGTAAAATCACTGCTCATGAATCCAGCAGATAAAGCAATGACAGATAGCGCAACCCCTGAACAGCCACCACCCCGGGAGAATATGCTCGTCAATCTGGCTTTTAATGTTGTCGTGCCAACCCTGATCCTGGTAAAGCTGAGTGATGCACAGTACCTTGGCACCACCTGGGCTATCGTCGTAGCCCTGTTATTTCCCATCAGCTACGGGCTACGAGACTTCCACCAGCGGCGCAAAATCAACTTTTTCTCCGGGCTTGGCGTATTTAGCGTTTTTCTCACTGGGGGTATCAGCTTACTGGGCCTCGACCCCCAATTTCTGGCCATCAAGGAAGCCGCGGTGCCAGCCATCTTCGGCCTGGCAACGCTGCTATCACTGAAAACGCGCTACCCCCTGGTGCGCACCCTGCTGTTTAACGACACTGTGGTGGAGACCGAAAAAGTTAAGACCGCACTAATTGAAAATGACAGTACGCAGGCGTTCGACAAACGACTGATCACCGCTTCATGGATTATTGCCGGTTCGTTTTTTCTTTCGTCACTGTTAAATTACTTACTGGCGACGTTCATCGTTACCAGTCAGCCTGGCAGTGTGGAGTACAATACCCAACTCGGTAAGATGACCGCGCTCAGCTTTCCAGTCATTGCCCTGCCTGCTATGGCGGTCATGGTAATCGCCATGATTTATCTGTTTCGTGGCATCACCCGGCTAACCGGCATGCCGTTTGAATCGATCATTAGACACCACGGGAAGGACGATCACTGATGTGGTTCAGTATTGTATGCGAAGACATTGGCAACAGCCTGCCGTTACGGCAAGGGGCTCGGCCAGCGCACCTGGCGCGCCTGGAAGCCCTGCAGCAAGCTGGGCGGTTATTGGTTGCCGGCCCCAACCCGGCTATCGCGGCAAGTGATCCCGGCGCAGCGGGCTTTACCGGCAGCATTATTATTGCCGAATTTGCCTGTGAGGATGAGGCCCGGACATGGGCCGATGCCGATCCTTATCTCGCCGCAGGCGTCTACGCATCGGTCACCGTCAAGCCGTTCAAAAAGGTATTGCCGTAATGGATTTGACTCAAACCAATACTATTTCCATGGCCTGTGTGACACGTGCCTGCGTGACACGATTTAACGCGGCAGCTCTCCGTCTTAAGGCGCCAGACTCAGCTTGGCTGAACCCGGCTCGGCTAAACCCGGCTCGGCCAAACCCCGCACGACCGAACTCGCAACACCACTGAAACCAATGCAACGGAACTCAAGGCCAGGAAATATGTACAGACTTGTCTACCTGTTAATACTGCTAGTGACCGCAGGCCCTGCACTGGCGACAATACGCTACATCAACGACGAACTGCGCGTGCCGCTACGTAAAAGCCCCTGCGGCAACTGCGCTATTTTGCATAACGGCCTCAAATCAGGCCTGAAACTAACCGTTATCGAAACAGCGGACGGCTGGAGCCATGTCTCCACGCCGGGCGGCCTTGAAGGCTGGATGGAAAGTCAGTATCTGGTCGACGAGCCCATAGCTCGTACGCAGCTCGCCGAGCTACGGAAACGCCACGAAGCTATCAAAACTCGAGACGCGCGTATTGGGAGCAGTCTCGAGGAGTCCGAAACAGAACTCAATCTGCTGCAGGATGAACTCGTCGCCCTGCAGGAAGACAACAACGCAATGGCCGCAGAGCTGGCAGAAATACGGGAGATTTCCACTGACACATTGACCTTGCATGCGCAAAACCAGGAACTCATCAAACAAAATAAAATGCTGCAAAACGAGATAGATGTTTTAACCGCAACCACCGAGCGCCTGACCGACAACAATGCCCAGAAGTGGTTTTTCTACGGCGCGCTCGCAGTGGTGATGGGGGCATTGCTTGCCATCCTGTTGCCCCGCATGCGACGTCGGAGCCGTGGCTATTCCGAATGGGCCTGACGATCAACCTGGGCATCGCTACGCTGCGCTGAGGAACAAAACGGATGATCGCACTCAGCGTCAACGTCAACAAAATTGCCCTGATCCGCAATTCCCGGGCGGGGAATAATCCGGATCTCGCCAGCCACGCGCGGCGCTGCATTGAGGCGGGCGCCGATGGCATTACGGTGCACCCTCGCCCCGATCAGCGCCACATAAGGCCAGGTGACGTTGTCCAACTGGCGCAGCTCACCCACCAATTTGCGGGCATAGAATTCAATATCGAAGGCAACCCCTTCGCCGCACCGCGGGGCAATTACCCTGGCTTACTACCCCTGGTTGAACAAACACAACCCCAACAATGCACACTGGTACCCGATACCAATAATCAACTGACCTCGGACCACGGTTTCGATCTCACCAAAACCGCCGACCAACTGGCACCAATTGTCGCTCGTCTACAGTACCTGGGCACGCGGGTCAGTCTTTTTATGGATGCGGATATTTCACAGATAGAACTAGCCCGGCAACTCGGTGTAGATCGCATCGAGCTATACACCGGCCCCTACGCAGCTGCGCGGTCAGACCCACAGCTGCGCGACCAGGTCTTTGATCGTTACCGCGCGGCAGCACGCTATGCCACAGAGGTTGACCTGGGCGTCAACGCTGGCCATGATCTTAATCTCGAGAATCTGGCGACATTTGCAACTGTGCCCGGGTTGCTGGAAGTCTCAATTGGTCATGCCCTGATCATTGACGCTATCGACATAGGCCTGCACAGCGCTGTGCAGGCCTATAAAATGCTGTTAAAGCGAATAGCGGGTTAGCACTCGCGAAACACTAACCAGACCCATGCCATTACCTCACATCAATGTCATCGGTTCCGGAAAACTAGGGCGCACACTGGTCAGGTTGTTTGTTGATCAAAAACTGGTACAGCCTGGTGACTTCTTTAATCGCGACGCGACCCACAGTGCCGCTGCCGTCAAATTCTGCGGCGGCGGTCAAAGCAGTCCGTCACTTGCGGAGATGGGGTCTGCCGAACTATGGCTGCTGGCGACCCCGGATGACGTGCTCGGCGAAGTCGCTTGTTCTCTGGCGGCCTGTCGGCACGACTGGGCACAGACAATTGTGTTCCATGCCAGTGGCTTGCACAGCTCCACCTTACTCGAACCGCTAAAAAACAGGGGCGCGGCGGTCGCAAGCGCACATCCGGTGCACAGCTTCGCCAATCCTGCACAATCGCTAACCAGCTATCGCGGTACAGCCTGCACCATTGAGGGCGATCCACTTGCCACACTAAGACTGGGCGAGCTGTTCAGCAATATCGGCAGCAGCGTCATTCCGCTCTCGGCGGCCGGAAAAGCTGTCTATCACGCCGCTACAGTAGTGGCTTCTAACTACCTCGTCGCACTACAGCAAATCAGCCAGGACATGCTCGTGCAAGCGGGCATGGGCGCGATTGATGCCCAGCGAATCTTACAACCATTGATGGATCAGTCCTTACTCAATATCCGTGACAATGGTTCCGTCAACGCCTTAACTGGACCCGTTTCACGAGGCGACATCCAGACATTGACGAAACATATCGACGCCATCGCCAGGGAGATTCCGCAGTACCTGCCGGCCTACAAAGAACTCGGCAAAGTTGCCGTGCGCATAGCACGGGACCAACAACAGCTGAGGGAATCCCGCCTGAGCGAGATGACCGCACTGTTTTCCTCCTGAGACAAACCGTGTTAACAATACAGGCTCGCCCACGCGCGCGGGCGACGATGCCGATCTTTAATACTGTCCCTGAAGCGGCGAAAAACGAAGAGCCCTGCCCCATGTGCTCAACCGTATATAATGCAGCCCGCCCATACAGCAACCGGCGCCAACTGCCAGATTCCACAGCGCGGCTGGTAACCATTAACCCCTGACCATGAATCTCCCGACATTAATCTCTGAGACATCAATCTCGCAGACATCAAAGCAGGTTTAAAAGACATCGGCCATGACCTACGCAGAACGGAAGAAATTTTTTGATCAGTTACTGACCGTTTACGGTCGCAACCCTGTGCTCGAAGCTCTGCAGGAAGTAACCGTGCCCGCTTACCGCCTGCACCTGGCTGAAAGCAATAGAGCGGGCGCGAGCGTCGACAAGATCACCCGGCTTGCGCAACAACGCAGCATAGAAATCGTTTATCACAGCCGCGATGAGCTATCTCGAATATCTGGCAACAAGCGTCAGGATCAGGGCGTTGCCCTCGACCTGCAATGCCCCCGTTACGGACATTATCGGGACTTTCTCGACTCGGCGCCGTCGCGGTATCAACTGATCGCACTTGATCACGTAACCAACCCGCAAAATCTGGGCATGGTCATTCGTTCGGTCTGCGCCAGCCCTTTGCAGGGTCTGTTATTACCCACCAAAGGATGCGCGCCACTCTCACCCCTTGTCATCAAAGCCAGCGCTGGCAGCGTGTTTCACTGCCCAATCTATCGGTGTGACGACCTCGCCCAGACCTTGCCGGAATTTGTCGCCCGCGGCGCGCGCGTATGTACACTCAGCGCAAACCAGGGCCAGTCTCTGGCCTCGTTTCGTGTCGAAGCACCGTTAATCTACGTACTCGGCAATGAAACAACGGGCGTTTCCCAACCAGTTACAGCCCTGGCGCACCATCAATTGAACATCCCCATGTGTAACGGTGTCGAATCGCTAAACGTGGCGGTTACTGCTGCACTGCTGGCTTTTCGGGATGTAATCGCCACAACTGGCTAAAAATACCGAGCAGGGAAGCGAGCAAGGTCAACCCACCGAGCACTGCAAACACCTCCATTACGCCCCATAAGCTGATCACGTGGCCGCAGAGCCACGCGCCGAGCGGTGCGGTCCCCATCAATGAGAGCTGATATATCGACACAATGCGGGAGCGATGTGACTCTGGCGCTTCAGTATGCGTCATCACCCTGCCCAGGCTGATGGAAATACCGGAACACATACCCCAGGCGATGACCAGCGGAAATAAGGCATAAACAGGCAACTGCATCGCGATGAACAGCATTATAAATCCACGGGCAAATAGACTCAGCAACATGACCCGACCGGGCCACCGAAAACCGCCCGCCAGACGCATGTATAAAAAGCTGGAAAACAATACGCCGACCGTAAAACACAATTGCAGGCCAGCATAAAATATCGCACCTCCCTGGTATATTTCTCGCGTCATCAGCGGCATAGCAACCAGATAGGCACCAAAGCCGAGGAAGCCGGTAGCAGCCACTACCACCATCAGCGGCCGCAGCCGTGGATGGTGCCAAACCTCCCGCACACCTGACCAGATCCGCAGTCGCGAGCGATTCCGCCCGGCGGACAAACCGACACCCGGTGGCTGGCTGGCGCGAATCAGCCAGGCGGCGAGCACAAACATGGCCATCTGTATGCAAAGTAATACCGGCAACCCAACCCGATCAAATAGCCCCGCTGCCAGCAGACCGACACTTTGCGCCGCAAACTGGATAAACGTCGTGCGTGCAACCGAACGTTGCAGGTTATCGGTATACACCTGCATCAGCAGGCTTTCCCGCGCCGGTTGAATAAATGCGGTAATCACGCCGTACGTGACCCCAAACACAATCAACAGGCGATAGCTGAGGTGACCCATCGAAACGGCGGCCAGCATGACGCCAAAAGGCACCAGGTACAAAAGATACAACTTACTCAAATAAGTACCCAGATGGCGATTATCAGACAACGCGCCACCGACCAGAATAAGCAACAAATTAGGCAACATCACCGCCATTTGGGCCAGACCGACGCGATCCGCGGATTCGTGCAGCACGCCAACCACCAGCCACGGGAAAATGACCACCTGCAAACCCATCGCTACGGCGCTGCTGCCTAAACAGCCGAGGTAAAGCTGAAAACTGGTGAGCCGACGATACGCCGTCATACTGTCAATCCACACGCGTGCTGCTGTGCCCTATCTCGCACAGCAGTTACGCTTAATTTGCTTAGCCAACATACCCACGGCTCGATCGGGTAGTAGGGAGAAAGTCTGCCGTTATCGCGCAGGAAATCACGTATTGCCGTCTGCGTGTCAGCCCAGCCAACTTTCATGCACCCACTCGCAACGTAGCCGGATATCCGAGTTGCCCGGCTCATGGTATTCGTCGGTGGTTTCCCAGATGAATGAATGTGTTCCAGATCCTTCGGTTTCCAGATGCACCGTTGCGGTGACCCAGTACATCCTGCTTAGCAGGGCTTCGAATTGCTCCATCCAGACGCCCCACTCGTACTCAATGCCGAGGTAAGATGCGCCAAAATGGACCACCTCCGTATGCACCGCGATGTCTGCGGCATGTGCCGTCGCTGCAAACATCTCTCGACTTAACAGCGGCCAGCTCTCCGCTGCGGGCAACGCCAGCAGGGCATCGCGATTGGTCTGTATACGGTGCGACACATTCTGTTCATGCACAGTGTCCTTAATACATCCGTACACCACTGATTCTTCTTGCATTTTCACTCCGATCAATCAACGTTTTCCCGCTTCATGGAGCGGCGCTCTGCTCAAGTAGCTCACCAAAACCCGCCTCGTCCAGAGTGCGAACCCCCAACGCCCGCGCCCTGACGAGCTTGGAACCGGCACTGTCACCAGCGACAACACAGGTGGTTCGCGCCGACACACTGCTCGCCACTTTGGCACCAAGCCCCTCCAGTCGCCGCCTGGCTTCGTCCCGGGTCATGGTCGACAATGTACCCGTTAACACCCAGGTTTGCCCAAGCAAGGGTTGTTCCTGCGGCGGCGTCGGCCCCTCATCCGGCCAGTGAATCCTGGCCCCATTGAGCAATTTATCCAGTACCTCGAGATTGTGCGGCTGATGGAAAAATGTGACGACATGCTGGGCAACGACCGGCCCCACGCCTTCCACTATACTTTTCGTGCCCGAGGCTAATTCCTCGGCGGTAATATTTTTCAGCTCCTCGTAGGACGTATAGCGAGCCACAACAGCCTCAGCAACCTCGGTCTTGATACCGCGAATATCGAGACCTACCAACCAGTTGACCAGAGCATCGCCCGCCAGCTCCGCCGGGGTCAGCTCCTCGGGCTGCTGTGACTGTAGCCTGTCGACGAGCGCGCTGGCAGTCACCTCGCCAATACCTTTAATACCGCCTGTGTCGATAAAGTCTTGCTGGCCAGCAGCCCGCAACCTGTCAATTGAGCAAAAGTGCCTGGCTAAAGCAGCAGCCGTTACTTCACCGACCTCCCGTATACCGAGGGCATACAAAAAACGGGGTAAGGTAGTACGGCGACTCCTGGTCAGCGCAGCAACCAGATTTTGCGCAGATTTCTCCCCCATCCGGTCAATCGCCGCGATCTGTTCGACCGTCAACGCATACAGATCGGCTGGATCCTTGACCAGACCTGTATCCACCAGTTGCTCAACGATTTTGTCGCCCAGCCCGTCAATATCCATGGCTCTACGCGAGGCGAAATGCTTAATTGCCTCCTTTCGCTGGGCCGGGCAATACAAGCCGCCAGAGCAACGCACCACAGCCTCGCCTGGCGCCCTCACTACGTCTGATTCACACTCTGGACAGCGGGTGGGAAACTGGATGGACTGCTTCGATCGCGCTGCGCCATCGCTGACGACCCGAACGATTTGAGGAATGACATCGCCAGCCCTGCGTACCACGACCTGATCCCCGACGCGAATATCGAGGCGCGCAATTTCATCCTGATTGTGTAGCGTAGCGTTACTGACCGTCACGCCACCCACAAATACCGGTTGCAGCCGGGCGACCGGAGTAATAGCGCCAGTTCGCCCCACCTGAAACTCCACTGCCAGCAAAGTCGTGGTCGCCTCCTGGGCCGGAAATTTACGCGCAATGGCCCAGCGCGGAGCTCGGGCCACGAAGCCCAACTGCTCCTGCAATGCAAAACTATTGACCTTGTAGACAATGCCGTCGATATCGTAGGGCAGATTGTCGCGCAGTGCCGCAACGCGCTGATAATAATCGATGCATGCTTCAATACCGTTTACGGCGACCATCAACTTATTGATCAGAAAACCCCAGCGCTTAAGCCGCATCATGGCGTCAAGATGGTTAGTCAACGTCAAACCGGGGCGCAGCCGCCCGTCACCAGCTTGGTGCTGGTTCAACGGGCCTGAATTCCACTGCTCTGAGCTCATCTGATCCAGGCTGCTCTGACCTGCAACCAAGTTCCCTCCCAGGCCATAGACACACATTTCCAGGGGTCGACTTGCCGTAACGGCTGAATCAAGTTGACGCAGGCTACCCGCTGCGGCATTTCGCGGATTCACAAAGAGCTTCTCACCAAGTTCGCGTGCCCGCTGATTGAGGCGCTCAAATCCCTCGCGAGGCATATAGACCTCACCACGCACTTCCACCGTGGCGGGAAAATTGTCGCCCTGCAGGCGCAGCGGCACAGAAGCAATGGTCCGGATATTGGCAGTAATATTCTCGCCGCTGTAGCCATCGCCACGGGTTGCGGCCTGAACCAATATCCCGTCTTCATACAACAAACTCACCGCAATGCCGTCTAGCTTGGGCTCACAGACATACTCAATATCGGCTTCACTCTGTCCTTTGTGGTGGAGTCTGTTACGCAGGCGCTGATCGAAATCCCGCAATTCAGCATCGTCAAAAGCGTTATCCAGTGACAACATAGGGGTTGAATGAAAGACCGTGGCAAACGCGGACAATGGCGCAGAGCCGACTCGTTGGCTTGGCGAATCCGCCGTTTTCAATGCCGGGAAACGCGCCTCTATGTCCTGCAGACGACGTAATAAACGATCGTACTCGCTGTCCGTGATAACAGGATCATCGAGCGCATAGTAGCGGTAGTTATGATGATTGAGTTGCTCGCGTAGTGTCGCAGCCTCTACAGCCAACTCACTTTCTACGGAGTCGGTCCGACCCACGGCACTATAAACCGGCAAGCTGGCGGCGGTTATAGTCCATAATACGCTGGCGGTAGTGCTCAGCCGTTTGCCGGGTTAGTGCGCTACGGTGCTCATCCTTGAGCTCGCCACCAAGCTCACTGCTGACGGCGTGAACCGTTTCCATCATCAAATCGAAAGCCGCCATGGGATCTTCGTGATCCTCAAACATGATCAGAAAGCTTATACCTGGCGTTGTGAAACGATCCATATCATCAAGATCAAAGGTACCGGGATTTACCGAGTTGGCCATGCTAAAGAGAATCTTCCCGGCCCCATCGGGGTCTTCATGGCGATGGAAGATTTTTCTCGACCCGTAACGCAGGCCATTTTCGAGCAGCACATCCAGTAATTTGTGGCCGTCAAACCGTTCGCCCCTGGCTGCCATCACATGCACCACGATAACATCCTGTACCGGATCCATTGGTGCCTTGTCACGAATTGTTGCCTCATCACGAATTGTTGCCTTGTCACGATTCGCCGCCTTATCACGCACCGGCACTTCGCGACGCTTCGTCGCTTTATCGTGATTGGTTGCTCTCTCTGGTTTCGCCACACCATCGTGTGCTGCAGTCCCTGGTGTTTGTCTGGCCGCTGGCGGCGCAGCACCATGGTCTCCCCGGGACGGTATGACCTCATCAAAACCAAGGCTCGCCTGTTCCGGCTCTCGAAACGGCGCCGTTAACTTATTATTATTTTTTGCGACATTTTCCTTGATAGAGAGACTGACCTGCTCGGCACTCTGCTCATCTCTAATTCCCACAACGCGAGCCTTACCCAGGGGCAACTCAGGGCCAAGGTCGTCGAAATTATCATCGTCATCAAATATCGGCTGTTTACGTCGCCGCACCCGCAGTTTCCCGGCACCACGACCACGCGTTCGCCGAAAACCATCGAGCAATATGGCAATCAGCAACAAAATGCCAAGTGCGATCAGTATTTCTCGTCCGCCTACATCCATGCCAATACCCGCAACTGAGCGCACCCCAGCAGTTCGCTCATATGTTTAATTGTTTGCACCCGTCGTCAACTCGCCTGTTTTTCTAATGTGCCAACTCTACGGCCTCGTCCACATCAACACTGACCAGCCGCGAAACACCTGGTTCATTCATGGTCACACCCATTAATTGATGGGCCATCTCCATGGATTGTTTATTGTGGGTAATATAAATGAACTGCACCGTTTCCGACATTTCTTTTACCATGTTTGCGTAACGTCCAACATTGGCATCATCAAGTGGCGCATCAACTTCATCAAGCATACAAAATGGTGCCGGATTTAACCTGAATATGGAAAACACCAATGCTATCGCGGTCAGCGCTTTTTCGCCGCCCGACAGCAAATGGATGGTGGTATTCTTTTTTCCGGGGGGCTGCGCCATAATCGTGACGCCGGTATCGAGCAAGTCGTCACCCGTGAGTTCGAGATAGGCATGGCCACCACCAAACAGTTTTGGAAATAATTGCTGCAGGGAGCCGTTGACTGAATCGTAGGTTTCCTTGAATTTGGTCCGCGTTTCCCGGTCAATCTTACGAATCGCGGATTCCAGCGTTTCCAGCGCCTCAACCAGCTCATCATTTTGAGCGTCGAGATAGGATTTACGCTCTGATTCAACTTTGTACTCGTCGACGGCGGCGAGATTAATCGGCCCCAGGCGCTGGATTTTGTTCTCCATCTGGGTCAGTCGATTCTGCCACTCACTTTGTTCCGCACCATCCGGCATGGCCGCAACGAGATCTTCCAGAACAAAGTGAAGCTCAGTGATTTGTTCTGCTAAAGTCTTACACCGGGTCTGCAATTCACGGGCAGCTATTCGGAGGTTTTCCAGCGCGCCGCGACTTTGCTCAATTTCGTCGTCAAGTCGAGTGCGCTGCTGCTCTACCTCGCGCATGCCAGTGTCAATTTGTTCAACTGCCTGCCGCGCTTCACCGAGCGCTTTCTCGATATCGAGACGCTGCGCCAGTTTTTGCTCCAGATCAGTCTTTAGCTGTTCACGTGGATCGTCTTCACGGTTGTAGTTGGCCAGCAGCGAGGCCTGCCGTTCACCAAGGCGTTGCAGCTGGGTCTGAAGACGCGTAATACCCTCGCGAATAGAGCCGAGCTGAGCACCCACCGAGCGCTCTCGTATCGCCAGTTCGTGCACTCGATCATGGTCGTGCCGCGCAGCCTGACGGGCCCGATCCAGCGTCGTACGACACTGATCCCGGTGCTTGAGTAGTTCCTCACGATGTTCGTTATCCGTCGCCATGGTTTCTATGGCCACTGCCAGTAAACGCCGAGCCTCCGCAAGCACCTCCCTGTCCTTCAACTGCCGCGCCAGCGCCTCGTCACGCTCAGCGACAATGCGCGATCGCTGCTGGCTCGCCTGCTCAAGCTGCGACCGGGCAATATTGAGGCGTGACTTCAACTCAGTTTCCCCGCGTTGCACCACAGTCAGCTCGGCGCCCAGCTTTTCCCGCTGTCGCTCCAGGTCAGCCAGTTGTTGCTCGTTGTTCTGCAGTTTGCTCTCCAGTTGTGTCACTTCATGCTGCTGGGCAGTCACCCTGGATTCGATCTCTATCAGTTCACGCTTACGCAACAGGACACCGCTTACGTTGTTATCATCGCGCGTCACCCGCACCCAGTTGCTACCCAGCCAGTGGCCGTCACGGCTGATCACCGACTCGTTGGCGCTTAATGAACCGCGCATCACGGTCGCCTGATGCAACGTGTCAACAGTGCGGATACTTTCCAGCAGATGACTGACCACACAGGGTGCCACTTTGCTGGCCAAACTGACGTTCCCGGGTGAGGCAACCGCACTGCAAGCCGCGTTGTCTACCAGCACCAGCTTGCCCGACGACCAGCTTTCAAGCGCCACAGAGTTGTTGGTAAGGTCGTCCACGCAGACAGCCTGCAAAAAATCACCCAGTACTGTCTCAACGGCCGTTTCCCAGCCATCGTCAACCCGCAACTGACTGGCCAGCCGTTCCGCACCAGCGAGGTTGTGCTCGCTTAACCACCGCTCGCGCCCCGCATCGCCATTCAATGCGGCCGTTTGCAGAGCCTCGACCGACGCTTTCCGCCCGAGGCTCTGTTGTAGCACCTGGCGCGCCTGGCTCAATGCGCTAGCCACTTCGGTTCTGTCGCGACGGTTTTTTTCAATCCCTGCCAGCAAATCTCGGTGTTGTGCCTCGGCCGCCTGTCGCCGGGCCTCTGTTTCCGCTATCTGCGCGGCGATGGCGCCAGTATCAACTGCCGCCGGTTTAGCATCCAACGCCTGCTGCTCATCAGCCAGTCGCGAGACGCGCTCTACCAGCGCAGTCATTGCGGTATCCAGATGTTCAATACGTGATTTCTGAACTTCCACTTCGCGCTGGGGTTTCGCGGCCCGCTCATTAAACTCATCCCAGCTCGATTGCCATTGACGCATGGCATTCTCCGCAACGCTGAGTTTTTCAGCTGATGAACCCTCGGCACTTTTCGCCTGCTCAAGCTGCGCCACGATCTCACCAAGCTCAGCCTGCCAGCCCTCAGCTTTGGCATTGTCTTCGACCAGATGTAATTCTGATTCGGCAAAATTGCGCTGTGTCTGCTCCAGGTCGTTCTTTAATTCCTCTGCCCGCTCCCTGGCATGCTTGATGGACTGCTCGATACGCGCCACTTCAGCGCCGACGGCATAGTAACGTCCCTGTATTTCACTGAATTGCTCGCTGCTTTCGGAATGGCTGACCCGGTATTTCTCCAACTGGGTATCACAACGACTTTTGGCAGTGACCAGTGCTTCGGTCTGCAACGTCGCATCATTAATAAGCCTGTTCTGCTGGTCGACCTGCGCGTTGAAGTCAAGCCAGCGCAGAGCCTGCAACTGTCCGCGTAACAGCCGCTCTTCCCGCTTCAGTTCGGTATATTTTTCTGCCGCACGGGATTGCCGCTCAAGCCGTTGCAGCTGTCGCGCCAGCTCCTCGCGAATATCTGTCAGGCGTTCGAGGTTTTCGCGGGTACGCCGAATACGGCTTTCAGTATCTTTGCGGCGTTCCTTGTATTTGGAAATACCGGCTGCCTCTTCGATATAGCCGCGCAGGTCTTCGGGTCGCGACTCAATCAGATTGGAGATCATGCCCTGTTCGATAATCGAATAGCTACGCGGCCCCAGGCCAGTGCCAAGAAACACATCGGTGATATCGCGACGTCGGCATTTGCTATTGTTGAGAAAGTAGTTTGACTGCCCGTCACGCGAGACCGTGCGCCGCACTGAAATTTCGCCGTAGGATGCGTACTCACCGCCCAGCGTCGCATCAGAATTATCAAAAATCAGCTCAATGGCGGCCTGCCCCACCGGTTTCCGACCGCTGGAGCCGTTAAAAATAACATCCGCCATGGATTCGCCGCGCAGTTGTTTAACGGAGCTTTCACCCATCACCCAGCGCACTGCGTCAATGATATTGGACTTGCCACAGCCATTGGGACCGACCACCGCGCAAAGATTGCTGGGAAAGGCCACGGTCGTAGGATCAACAAAAGACTTGAATCCGGCAAGTTTAATACATTTGAGGCGCATCGATCACTCTTTGACCAGCGTTTATTATGCTCCGGTACCACTCAGGGTCCCGGCATCTAGTGCGCGATTTTACACACTGTACTGTCAGGAACAAACCGCACCGACGGTTTATTACCAACGCCAGTGATCTATCCTTGTCACCGCAACACCGAAGCCGTCAAAATGCACTTTTTAGGTCTTTCTCCACCATGCTAAACATCGTTCTCTACGAACCGGAAATTCCGCCCAATACAGGCAATATCATTCGGCTCTGCGCCAACACGGGCTTCGCTCTGCATCTGATCAGGCCGCTGGGTTTTACGATGGATGATAAAAAATTGCGTCGCGCGGGCCTCGATTACCGGGAGACTCAGCGAGTTGCCGTCCACGACAGCTGGCCAGCTTTTGTCGTCGACACCAAACCCCGCCGTATTTTCGCCATCACCACCAGGGGTGGCTGCAACTACCACACCACCCGCTTTAGCGGCGGCGACACACTGGTATTCGGTGCCGAAACACGGGGCTTACCTGCGGAGTTCCTGAATACGTTGCCCGGATCAGCGCGGTTGAGAATTCCCATGCTGCCTGATAATCGCAGTATCAACCTGTCTAATGCTGTCGCCATCGTCTGCTATGAAGCCTGGCGGCAACTGGATTTTTGCGGAGCGCGGTAGTTATGCCCGGTGACATCGGCCTGTTCTATGGCACAGCTACCTGCTACACGGAAATCGCTGCAGAAAAAATTCGCGCTACCATTGGCCCGGCGCGTGTTGATCTGTTCAATATCGCGCACCAGCCGATCGCACTGGCCGCTCAGTATCAACAGTTAATACTCGGGATCCCGACCTGGGATTACGGTGAGCTGCAGGAGGATTGGGAAAACGTCTGGGCGGAGCTTGGCGATATCGACTGGCACGGCAAAACCGTCGCGCTCTACGGCCTGGGCGACCAGTTAGGCTATCCGGACTGGTTTCAGGATGCTATGGGCTATCTGTGGACTCACGTCACCGGCCTCGGGGCGCACAGCATCGGGCAGTGGCCCACCGCAGGCTACAATTTCAGGGAATCACAGGCGCTTACTGCGGACGGTCGACATTTCGTTGGTCTTGCCCTCGACGAAGACAATGAGTTCGAGCTAAATGACGACAGAATCAAGCGTTGGTGCAGTCAAATCCTCATTGAATTCGGACGGGGCGCCGACGTGTGACCGAGCAACTCCGAGCGTCGACCACTGCCGCGGGATTACTCTTTTGCCCTAAAAATCGTCTTCAGCCAGTGCCATCGTGGCCGTATCACCGGATCTGATAACTTGCAGATAGGTGTCGGTACGGGGCAGCACCTGTTCGGCAAAAAACCGGGCTGTCGTTATCTTTGCGTTCAAAAAGGACCGGTTATTTGTCGCACTAGCTAGCTGTTGACAAGCGATATCCGCGCTTTTCAGCAGCAACGCTGCAGCTGTCGTCGTGCCCATTAATAACAACGTATTAAAGGCCACGGCACCGGCAAAATCGGGGCTGCTACCCGACCTGGTCAATACCAGATTGATCGCTTCTTCACAGGCGTCAATACTCCTGGCTACCAACGCCGTCATGTCATTCAATGCTGACCCAGCTGGCTTCGGCAGCGTTTCACGCAACTCGTTGAGCAATTCCTGAGCAGCGGCGCCGCGATCTCGTAACAGCTTACGACCCACCAGATCCATTGCCTGAATGCCATTCGTGCCTTCGTATATCGGCGTGATACGGGCATCTCGCATGTATTGGGCAACGCCAGTTTCCTCAATAAAACCCATGCCACCATGAATCTGAACACCCCAGTAAGTCACCTCGTTGCCCGCCTCGGTACACCAGCCTTTAACCAGCGGCGTGAGAATATCAACACGCCGCTGATGATAGTCCCGATCAGCGGCGCTCTCACTGCGACTGGCCCGGTCCCAATGGCCCATCGCTGCATAGCAAAGCAGGCGTCCAGCTTCGGTCAGAGACCTCATCAACATCAACATTCTGCGCACATCAGGGTAATGAATGATGGTGGCGCGCCCCTCTACACCAGGCATCGAACCCTGCTCCCGCTCTTTCGCAAACGTCACAGCCTGCTGATAAGCGCGCTCACCCACCGATACGCCCTGTAGACCAACCGCCAGTCGCGCATGATTCATCATCGCAAACATGTAAGTGAGCCCTTCGTTTTCCCGGCCCACCAGATAACCGACCGCACCGCCATTTTCACCGTAACTAAGCACGCACGTTGGACTCGCATGTATGCCCATTTTATGCTCGACACTGACCGGCAAAACATCGTTGTGCGCCCCGATATTACCGTTCTCGTCGTGGAGGAATTTCGGCACAATAAACAGGGAGATGCCCTTGACTCCCTCTGGGGCGTCCGGCGTTTTCGCCAGCACCAGATGGACAATATTGTCGGCTAGCGCATGATCCCCCCAACTGATAAAAATTTTCTGCCCACTTATCAGGTAGTGATCATCCTCAGGCACCGCCCGGGTTCTAACCGCGGCCAGATCACTGCCTGCCTGTGCCTCTGTGAGATTCATGGTGCCCGACCACTCACCGCTGATCAGCCGCGGCAGATAGAGGGCTTTTTGCCTGGCATCGCCAAACTTTTCCAGGGCGGTTGTCACGCCCATGGTCAACAGGGGTAGCAAGGAGAAACCCAGGTTAGCGCTCTGGAACATTTCATCGACAGCAATACCAACGAGCTGTGGAAACCCCTGACCACCGTAGTCAACGTCACCGGTTAGCGCAGGCCAACCAGCATCCCTAAACCCATCATATAAGCCATTCAGCGATGGCGGTGTCACGACGGCACCGTTTTCCACCCTGCAACCTTCAATATCAGCAGGTTGATTGGTGGGCGCTATCACTCCCCCAAAATATCGAGCCGCCTCTTCGAGTATCGCGCCCACCAGATCCGGCGCAGCCTCCTCATACCCGGGTAGCGCCGCGATAGCGTCGAGCCCGAGCACATCTCGGATAACAAACATCATGTCAGTAACGGGCGGTGTGTAATCGGTCATCAGTCTAATTCCGTCCTGAATAAAAATACCGGTAATACGTTAAGGCAACGCCCGTTACATTCGCGGCACTAGTCAATGGCATCGCTCTGCAGTCAGCAGCCTCCCCATGCGAGCTATGCGCAGTCACGGCGGGCCAGCAATTTTAATTGCCGAGACTGTTTTTTTCATGAGGTTTTGTGACTTTTGGGTTTTGACATCGTGTCTCGACGACACAACGAGGGAGGCTATGCGGTATTAAACAGACTGCTGTTGGGCGCTAACTGCGCGACAAATAAGGATTTATGGTCGGTCTGGCATAGGTTTTACTGAACGTTGCCGCCGTCATCGGTTTGGCGTAGAGGAAACCCTGGCCCCACTGACAGCCCAGCTCCTGCATGAGCTCCTCCTGTCCGCGTCGCTCAACACCCACAGCAATGACATTTTTGCCGAGGATATCACCAATGCCAACCAGGGCTCTTATCAACGCGGAGTCCTCTTTGCCGGTTCGAATACGGGCCAGCAGGCGTTGATCGATTTTTAACGCATCGACCGGCACCTCCCTGATATAGCTGTAGTCGGCATGAGATGAACCGTATTCATCGACGCAAAACTTGACGCCGACATGACTGAGGTGACGCATAAACTGACAGGCTTTGGTCAGGTTCTGTAACAGCACCCCCTCGGCGATTTCCAGCATCAAACTCGATGGATGCAGACGATGTGTGGCAAGCGCGTCCATCACCAACTCCGGGTAACCGGGATCATTTATTTGCGAGCTAGCAATATTAATGGACACGTATTGCAGATCGACATGCTGCACACGCCAGGCCTGCAGCTGCTGGCACGCTTCGTTCAAGGTCCATTTACCAATGGCCGAGGTAATACCTGCGCCCTCGGATAACGTCATGAAGTCGGCCGGGGATATAATGCCTCGAAGGTGGTGATTCCAGCGCAACAGCCCCTCACAACCGACCACCCGCCCATTGCGTAAATCGTGCAATGGCTGATATACCAGCTCCATCTGTTGGCGCTTCAGCGCAAGGCGTAATTCCGAAGGGAAGAACATCGCTCTGGGGAGGTGACCCGTTTTACCTTCGGACAGACTGTAAAATCCGTTACGCCCCTCCGCCTTGGCTTTATACATCGCCGTATCGGCACCCTTCAGCAAACTCATCAGGTCTTCGCCGTCATCGGGATAAACCCCAATGCCGACACTCGCCGACATCTCCAGCCGCTCGTCAGAAACGGCAAAGGATTCTTCAAAACAACCCATGATCTTTCGGGCAATGGACGTTACCTCCTGTGCGTCCTCAATGTTTTCCGTGATGACGGTAAATTCATCACCCGCTAAGCGCGCGACCGTGTCGCTTTGGCGCACCACCGACAGCAAACGACGTCCGACCTCCTTGAGAATTTCATCGCCAACATAGTGCCCATGGGCATCATTAATCAACTTGAAGTTGTCCAGGTCAATAAAGAAGATTGCCAGCTGCGCGTTGCCGCGTTTGGCGCGCTTGATACCCTGCTCAAGGCGGTCCAGAAACAGACGTCGATTGGGTAAATCAGTCAAATTGTCGTGGTTCGCCAGATAACGTAACTCCTCATGAGTACGCTGCATGTGGGTTATATCACTGAAGAAAATAACGTAATTACTAACCGAACCGGAACGATCCCTGATCACACTAATAACAAAGTTGGCCGTAAACAGTTCGCCAGAGCTGCGCCGCAACGGGACTTCGCCCTGCCACGAACCGGACTCCTTCAGGCCCTTTAACACTGTCCGGTAAAAGCCGAAATCGGGGGTGCCAAGCACACCAAAACCCCTGCGCTTGCCAACCACACGCTCAGACGAAACCTCCGTTATTTGCGTGAAGGCGCGATTGACGCTGGTCACTCTGTGACGGCGGTCGAGGACGACAATTGCTTCGGTCGCGCCTGCTAAAATTTGTTGGGAAAGCTCTGCCCTGGCCCTGAGTTGGTTGACCGCCGTGACATCCATTGAGATACATTGAAAAGCACCCTGCCCATTGTCGTCCCCCGCTTGTCCGTCGTCGACTGGGAAAAAATAATGGCGGTAACAGCGGTTTCTGATAAAGCAGACATCGTCAAACTGCTCACCGGTCTGAGCGCGTTGCAACAGGGAGTAAAAATCCGCGCTTAACGGTTTAAAACCCTCCAATGGCAAGCCAACCATGTCGCTGAGCGGCAAATTTTCGTTATCGCGAGGTCGCCCGACTACACTGGTCAACCTGCCACCGCCGTCTATGTTCCAGACAATCAGGGGCGACACCGTCGCCACCCTGTCCAGCAGGGCACCTTTGCCAAGATCTGGAACAACATCGGCCATGAAGTTTCGATAAAGCACGTAGGCACTGGTCAGCAACCACGCCACACCCAACAGCATGAAGGTTAACCAGTTATTGACAGCCAGCACACCGCCAGCATACTGCAGTGCAAAACCCGCCGCGGCATATAAAGCTGCTATCCCTAGGTGCCGCGCGACTTGCTTTGCCTTGGCCATTCTAGCCTCAGTATAAATTATGTGTTTGCCAACGAGGTTGGCACTAGCAGGCCTGGTATCCTCTTTTGCGGAGCCGAGTATAGGGACAAGGTCAAGCACGGCGCAACAATCGACACCGAGTAAGCGCCCAATGGTTATTTGGCTGTCCCGAACGGCTACCCAGGGGAATATTGGACTGCAGGCCATTGACTGACCGCATCAAAGTTCAACTGTGGCACTGCGTGATGTTACTGCCCCCTGACGAAATCCCGGGACTATAAATCCGCTAGAGATCCCGCGCGATGACCTCCAGCATGATTTCGCTGGTTCCGGCGTAAATGCGCGCCACTCGCGCATCGGCGTACATGCGGCATATCAGGTATTCGTCCATGTATCCGTACCCACCATGTAACTGCAAACACTGGTCGACAACTTTCTGTAGCAGCTCACTTGACCACCACTTGCACATGGAGGCCGTCGCCGTATCCAGGGTACCGCTGACAACATCCTCCACACAGCGGTCGACAAAAATCCGTGCAGCCCTGATCAGAGCATGCAATTCACCCAGCTTGAAACGCGTATTTTGATGCTGTAACAAAGGCTTACCAAAGACATTGCGCTCCTTGACGTATTTGACGGTCTCTGCAAGAGCACCCTCCATGGTGGCGATGCTCTGGACCCCAACGGTCATTCTTTCGTAGGGCAGGTCGCTCATCAATTGTCTAAATCCCTCGCCTTCACACTCGCCCAGTAACTGGCTTTCGTGGACTCGCACGTCCTCGAAAAATAGCTCGCAGGTATCCTGAGCTTTTTGTCCCATCTTCTCCAGCTTGCGACCGACCCGATAGCCCGCCAAACCCGCTGTTTCCAGCACCAGCAAGGACACGCCCCTGCCACCGGCCTGGGGATCAGTTTTGACAACCAACACCAGCAACTCACATAAAAACCCGTTGGTGATGAACGTTTTCGCGCCGTTGACCACGTAGTGGTCGCCATCCTTCACCGCCCGCGTTGTGATCGCCTGCAAGTCAGAGCCCGTGCCCGGTTCCGTCATGGCAATGGCACCGATCATTTCGCCGCGCGCCATCTTTGGCAGCCAGCGTAGTTTTTGGGCCTCGGTACCGTGATTCAGAATGTAATGCGCGCTGATACTGTGCACACCCTGGCCCATGCCAGATAAACCGCGACGCCATTGCTCCTCGTAAAATACCGTCTCAAAACGGAAATCCGCCCCACCACCGCCGTACTGTTCGGGAATATCGCTACACAGGAAGCCCTGGGCACCCGCTTTGCGCCACAGGTCTTTATCCACGTAGTGTTGTTTACGCCACTTTTCATCGCTGGGTACCATCTCGGTTTCGACAAACCGTGCCACCGATTGGCGATATATTTCCAGATTTTCATCCATCCACGGGGATCGGTATGGGTGCATATGATCATCCTTATTTGAGCGTCTATGTATTAACTGGGATTTTATTAATTAACTGGGATTCTATTAACTGTTATCTATCTGTCCGGCAAGCCTTCAGGCAGGCGATCACTCAGGCCAGATCGAAAGGGCGAATAATCGCTTCACCGCTTAGTTTCGCTTCACCCTGTTGATCAACTGCTTTTAACTTAATCCTGACATAGGGTCCGCCCTCGCCCTCAAATCGCTCGCTGACCACCCCCCGGCAGGTAATTTCATCACCCACGAAAACGATGGCGGCAAACTTAACCTCAAAACTGACAATCGCCAGCTGCGGCACCCAGTTGGTGAGCAACTGTCCCATGTAGGCCATACCCAGCATACCGTGTGCAAAAACGTCGTCCTTACCAGCCGCACGGGCAAAATCAAGGTCGACATGAATCGGGTTGTGATCGTTGGAAGCGCCACAAAAATAGCTTAAGGTCGCCCGCGTAATGGGCGGCTTGGTCAACGCGGGTAGTTCATCGCCAATTGCAACGCTTAAAAAATCAATCTTGTTCATGAGCGCCCCAGTCATATGCCCACCTGCTACCTGCGCTCAACAATGGTTTGTCTGAAACGTGTCGTCAACTCACCCATTTGATTGGTGGCGACAGTTTCCTCCACCATAAACTGGAACTTGCCGTTGCGTTTTTCATAAACGTCCACGATGGTTGCCACGAAGGTAATGCAGTCACGGCCATAAATCGGTGCGAAGTATTCAAAACGCTGATTGGTATGCAGAATTTTAGTGAGATCCATACCCAGCTGAGTCAATCTGGCAAAAGGGTTGGGCACCGCGCAGCTCAAGGTAACCGCGTACGTCGGTGGCGCCACAATCGAGCGGTGGCCAGCCTCCCGGGCACGCTGTTCATCGAAATAGATCGGGTTAGTTTCCCCAACCGCTTTGGCAAAAAACTTCAATTGCCATATCTCGACGTCAACCGTAAGCGCCGGGAATGTCTCGCCTATGTACTTTTCTTCTATCATCGGCGTAAGCGGCCAATCCCACCCGGTTAAAAGCCGGTCAATGTATCGCCCCCCGTGTCACAAAACAAGCGTATTGACGGGCTGCTGAGCAACAAGCCTGCGCCGGCGTAAGTGCGGGCATCGATGTCGTGTAACAACCGCCGGTGTAAAAGCCTGAAGGAACTCGCCTTCGACGTTGCTCTGCCCTGCCATCACCATCAACATGGTCAATACAGTTACCGGCAAGCTGGCATACTCGGCCTGGAAATTCTAACGACATCAAATGCAACCTGCAGCTTGGCTTAATATGCTGTTTTTAAAATAATTTATCTACAGGCAAACACGGTATCAATTATTTACCAGAAGGTAGAAATTGTTACTTTTGCATGGCAATTGAGCCGCTATTTGGATAAACTTGCGGGCCAAGTCATCATGCACCCGAAACAAAGCCATGAATAAATCCAATAAAACGCGCTGGGGCAAAACAATTCAAAGCAAAGACGTGCAGCACGAGCTGAAAAGAATGGCTATCTTGCGCACGGCGGGAAGATTGTTCAATCAAAACGGTTTTCGCGAAACGTCACTCAATGACCTCGCTGACGAATTACAGGTCACCAAGCCAACGCTTTATTACTATGTTGAAAACAAGGAAGACATCCTGTTTCAATGCCTGCTCACTGCGATCACACAGTTACTGGATAAAACTGAAGAGATAGAAAATTCAGACTTGCCCGGCATGGATAAGCTGGTTCGCTTTATTCATGTATTCACGTCAGTATTTGACGACGAATTTGGCCGCTGCCTGTCTCATCCTGGCCCTGAGCCCTTGTCTGAAAAATATCTTTCACAGATAGATCCGTTCTATTTTCGACTCGACACGGCGATGCGGCAGATGATTGAAGGGGGGATACGCGACGGCTCAATACGCAGGTGCAACCCCAAAATAGCCTCATTTACCGTTTTCGGTGCCATAAACTGGATGACCCGCTGGTACCAGGTGGGCGGTGAAATGACGACCAGAGAGGTAGCGGACGAAATGGCGTCGATGGTTGCCCGGGGCCTGGCCAACTGACGACAAGGGTATCCCGGGCCGCCCAGATCAGGCACTGAACGAACCTATATGCGACCGTCAGTAAGCAGGGCAATCAGTCTCCTCATCGGTTTGTCCCGCCGCCATTGCGCGGCAAGCGCGCCCCTGGCAACAGCCTTTCCCCAACGCCTGCTGGCCGTGCTGATAATCGGTTGGTCAACCACCACCAGCGGTGCTGACCTCAGCGTTGCCGTGGCGGCCAACTTTGCTGCTACGCTCAGGACCCTGGTACATCAATATCAACTCCAGTCCAATGATACGGTGCGAATGAGTGTCGGTTCGTCCGGCAAACTCTACGCTCAAATCGTCCAGGGTGCGCCCTACGATATCTTTCTGTCGGCGGACAGCGAACTTCCAGTCATGCTGGCGAACCAGCAATTAGCGTTGCGCGACTCCCGCTTCACTTACGCACTCGGCACGCTGGCGGTATGGCACGCCCGAGGAGACCCTGACAACACCAGTAAGGGTGGACTTGATCTCGGCGCAACCAGGATTGTCGCCCTGGCCAGCCCTCGTCATGCGCCCTACGGACGTGCCGCCAGGCAGGTATTGATCGCCGAGCAACAGTGGGACGCGCTGGTGGCGAGCAAACGACTGGCCCTGGCTGAAAGTGTTGGTCAGGCTTGGCACTACGCGGCCACCGGCAACGCTGATGTCGCATTTGTTGCCCTTTCTCAACTCCGGCAAGCCCGACCCACTGCCCGCCCAACAGGTTTAGCACCTGGATCAGCCGCTACGCCATATCAGGCGCAAACTGCCATTGAGTCACTGCAATCGCCAGATAACCCCGGCTTTTACTGGCTGCCTCCGCAACATTTATACGCCCCCATTGTCCAGCAGGGCGTTATTCTTGCAGCCAGTAAAAACCTCGCGGCAGCACGCCGCTTCTGCGCCTGGTTAATCTCAGACCCTGTCGCCGTAAACATCATTCACGCAGCCGGTTACCACACCGATGCAGCGGCCCTAAAGTAGGCTAGCGCCGTGTCCGACTGGTACGCCTCAGCTGATCTCACCGCGCTCTGGTTGAGCTTGAAACTGGCCACCATCACGGTAATCGCCTTACTTATTATCGCCATACCACTGGCCTGGTGGCTGGCGCACACGCGCTGGCGGCTACGCCCTGTCGTCGAGGCAATCGTTGCCATGCCACTGGTATTACCACCCACTGTACTCGGTTTTTACCTGTTGCTCTTTCTCGGCCCCAGCGGCTGGGGCGGCGAGCTCATGATAGCCACAGGCCAGCGGCCGCTGGCCTTCACTTTTACTGGCCTGGTGATCGGATCAATGATCTATTCACTGCCCTTCGCAATCCAGCCTCTGCAAAACGCCTTTCAAGCGATTGGCAAGGATATGCTGGAAGTTGCCGCGACATTGCGGGCATCGCCTGTTGATCGCTTTATTAGCGTCGTTTTGCCACTGGCGCGGCGCGGGTTTCTGACTGCCACCGTATTAACGTTCGCACACACACTCGGGGAATTTGGCGTGCTGCTGATGATCGGCGGCAATATTCCCGGCCGGACTCAGGTCGCCTCAATCGCCATCTACAGCCATGTAGAAGCGATGGATTATGGCGCCGCACACGCTCTTTCACTTACGCTGCTCGGCCTGTCCTTCGTCCTGCTCTGCGTGGTCTTCACCTGCAACCGCCGCGTCAGGCTCATCGGGCCGCCATGAGTATTGATATCGATCTTAAGCTCACGCGCCAGGGCTTCTCGCTCGCTGTATCAACGTCGCTTAGCGGAGCTGGCGTGACTGCCATCTTTGGTCGCTCTGGCGCCGGCAAAACCTCTCTTTTGCGGTGTATTGCCGGACTCGATCAAGCCACTGGTTCGGTCACGGTCAACGGCGAGCGCTGGCAAAGCGACTGCAACTTCACACCAGTCCATCAGCGTGCCCTGGGTTACGTTTTTCAACAACAAAGTTTATTTCCGCACCTGTCTGTGCGGGACAATTTATTGTATGGGTTTAACCGCGTCGCTCAGTCGGGCAGAACCATCCCTGTCGATGAAGCGGTTACTTTGCTGGGACTTGAGCCTTTTCTTAATCGCATGCCTCAACAGTTGTCCGGGGGACAGCAACAGCGTGTAGCCATCGCACGAGCACTGCTAACCAGCCCCCGTCTGCTATTGCTCGACGAGCCGCTGTCCAGTCTCGACACACAGAGCAAGGAAGAAATTCTGCCCTACATTGAACGGCTCAACAAAAGCCTGGGTATCCCCATCCTTTATGTCAGCCACTCGGCCATGGAAGTTACACGCCTGGCCGACCAGATGCTGCTGCTGGACCAGGGGCGGGTCTCAGCTAACGGCGCGATCAACGAGTTACTGACCAACCCCGCGCTGCCCCTTGCGTACAGAGAGGATGCCGCCGCAATCCTCATCGGCACGGTTGTCGCACACGACAGTAAATTCCACCTGAGCTCCGTCGCCCTCCCTGCCGGTGACATCTGGGTCGCTCACACTAAACTACCGATTGGCCGCCAGGTACGGCTGCAACTATTTGCCAGAGATATCAGCCTGGCCTTGAGCAAGCCCTCGCAAAGTAGCATTCAGAACCTTTTACAGGGCACGATTGTCTCTTTAAACGCTACCAATGAACCCGCACAGGTATTGGTGCAAGTCGACCTGGCTGGACAGCGCTGTCTGTCGAGAATTACCCGGCGCGCGGCCAGTACGCTGAAGTTACGACCGGGTTTACCTGTTTATCTGCAGGTGAAAAGTGTCGCCGTCATGGAAAGCGAACGCTAGTTACGCGCTGCTGGCATCGGGCAGTACTTCAGCGACCAGTACGCCCTGCGCTTCGAGTTGATCTATCTCGGCGTCGCTATAGCCGAGCAGAGCCTGTAGTGTCTGCCGATTGTGCTCACCGAGAAACGGCGCCTGCAGCTCCAGATCATTGGCATACTCGGAAAATCGCAAGGGCATACCCGGCATCTGGAACGTACCAAACTCCCGTTCAGTAACAGTGCGCACCGTTCCCCGCTCAATCAGATGCGGGTGCTCCATTGCCTGCTTAAGCGTCAGGACTGGAGCAACCGGCACCCTTTCAGCTTCAAGTCTGGCAATTACTTCATCATCGCTGCCGCAACTGGCGATCCAGTCTTCAATGATTTTTACCAGCTCATAACGGTTTTTGACCCGGTCACCAATTTTTTTAAAACGCGGATCCTTCAATAAACCCGGATTGCCCATGACATTGCAGAGTGCCGGCCATTGATGCAATACCGCGATAATGATCAGATATCCGTCGTTACCCTTGAAGGCCCCGAGCGGCGCCAGGCCCGGACTATGGGAACCACCGCGTGACGGTTCAAAGCGGCCCTCGCTGGCGCTAATCATGCCGACACTGGATTCGTGACAATGAAAATAACTGTCCAGCAGGGAAATATCGAGAAGCTGACCAGGGCCACCCATCGCACGACGAAACAGAGCCGCGTTAATAGCGGCGAGTCCGTGTACACCGGTCATCACATCGCCCATAGCCACCATCGGCAGTACGGGCGGGCCGTCCTGCTCGCCGATCAAACCGGTCACACCGGCATAAGCCTGACCTATGTAATCAAAACCCGGTCGGTCGGCAAGCGGTCCGGTCTGGCCAAATGTAGAGATCGAACACATGATCAATTTTGGGTTGAGCCGATGTACTGTCGGCCAGTCCAGGCCCAGCCGCCCAATCACACCGGGCGCAAAGTTTTCCACCAGCACGTCGAAGTGGGGAATCAGATCGAGCAGTATCTTGCGACCCCGGTCAGTTTTTACGTCCACACACAGGCTTTGCTTACCACGATTTTGAGATAAAAAATAAGCCGAACGCCCGCCTTTGAGATAACCCACCTTGCGTACCTGATCACCCCAGGGGGCGAGTTCAAGCTTGACGATTTCGGCACCCATTTCAGCCATTAATCGGGTGGTCGTGGGGCCGGCCAGATGCTGAGTAAAATCCAGCACTCGAATACCGTCCAGTACGTGTTTTTCAGTCACGCTAGTTACCTCCGACTATTTTTGAATTATTTTTTATTGCGCCGGCAATTTTGGTCGCGCCGTTTCACCTGTCACCGCGCCTTTTCATCTATTAAGGCATACTCGCCGGACAAAAACTATGCGCAGAGTTGTTCGCAGCAGGCGTCGTACATCCTGTGCGTAGCCGGTTTAACTTATGCATAGCAGCTTCAGCCTGGCTGTTTCGTTTGCAGCTACGGCGTTCTAGTGTGGGATTAGAACAGAAGTTCCAGAGGCGCTAAGCGGCCAGTAGCTCGGCACAGACTCCGCTGAGCGTCAATACTGGGCAGGGTATTGCAACACTTTCCCCGGACTTCGGCTCCGTCAGGGCAGGCCGTCATACTCCGGACCTTCTTTTACCGTAGGCAACAAGTCTTCACGGCAAATATTGAAACTGAGCAGGGTATTGGCGGCAACATAAATAGACGAATGGGTACCTATGATCACGCCAAATATAAGGGCAATGGCGAAGTTATGAATTAACGCTCCGCCGAAAATAAACAGCGCAACAAGAACTATCAGGGTGGTCAGGGACGTCATGACGGTTCTGCCCAGAGTCTGGCTCAATGATTCATTGACCACAGCAATTGGCTCTGCGACCCGTAACAGGCGAAAGTTCTCCCGGATACGATCAAATACGACTATCGTGTCGTTGAGCGAGTAGCCAATAACCGCCAACAACGCGGCCAGCACCGTGAGGTCAAATTCTATGCTCAGCAGTGAAAAAAATCCCAGCGTAATCACCACGTCGTGGATCAATGCCATTACTGCGGCTATGGCAAATTTATACTGAAAGCGGATCGCCACATACAACATCACCACGGCCAACGCTGCCAGCATTCCCAGCCCGCCGTCGTCACGCAGTTCGTCGCCGATCTGCGGACCGACAAATTCGATACGCCGTAGCTCCACCGCCTCTCCCGAGGCCTGCAAGATCGCCAGCACGCGATCGCCGAGGTCGGCGGCCGGTTCACCCTGAAGCTTGATCAGCAGCTCGGTTTCCGCACCGAACTGCACAACGGTAGGATTACGGAAATCACTGGCTTCGAGCCGCGTACGAATCACGTCCGGATCAATGCTTTGCTGGTAACCAACTTCGATCAATGTACCGCCAGTAAAATCAAGCCCAAGTACCAGACCCCTGGTCATCAGCGACATCAGGGAACCGACCAGCAATACGACTGACACCAGGCCGATTAGCCCACGATGCCCCATAAAATTAAATACACGTTGTGTCGCCATGACCGGCTCCTAAATCGAGAGTTTTTCGACGGCGCGGCCACCGTAAACGAGGTTGGCCAGGGCTCTGGTACCCATGATCGCGGTGAACATTGAGGTTAAAATTCCAATGGACAGGGTCACCGCAAAACCTTGTACCGGACCGGAACCAATGACATAGAGGATGACGGCAACAATCAGTGTTGTCACGTTAGCATCAAGGATGGATACAAAGGCTCGATCATAGCCCGCATCAATCGCACGCTGCACCGACTCGCCGTTTGCCAGCTCTTCCCGAATACGGGCGAAGATCAACACGTTGGCATCGACGGCCATACCCACCGTTAGTACGATTCCGGCTATACCAGGCAGCGTCAGTGTCGCACCCAGTAGCGACATCACCGCGACCAGCAACACCACGTTCATCAGTAGCGCGGCATTGGCAAATATTCCGAAGACCCGGTAAACGACGATCATAAATAACAATACCAGAACCAGGGCGATTTTTACGGACGTCAACCCCACGTCAATATTTTCAGCGCCCAGAGACGGCCCAATCGTGCGCTCCTCAACAAAATGCATTGGTGCCGCCAACGCGCCGGCGCGAAGTAACAAGGCCAGTTCGGATGCCTCTTCCGGGTTATCAAGCCCGGTGATGCGGAATTGCACGCCCAGCGCGCTCTGTATAGTGGCAAGACTGATGATACTTTTTTCAGCATAAGGCACCACGACCGACTCTTTCTCGCCTTGCTCATTGACTCGTTCTTCGAATCGAGCTTTCGATTCAATAAACAAAACCCCCAGGCGACGTTTGATGTTCTTCCGAGTTGCGTAGTGCATGGCGCGACCGCCCCCGCTATCGAGAGAGATGTTGACCTGGGGCAGGCCATTTTCATCATAGCCAACCGACGCATTGGTCACCCGGTCACCGGTAATCACCACTTTTCGTTCCAGCCAGGCTGTGGACGGCTGTGCGGCTGAATCCCGAAATTTAAACTGCTCCCGGCCAACTACCCGACCCGGCTGCGCTTCAAGACGAAATTCCAGATTCGCGGTCTTGCCGATAATTCGTTTAGCTTCAGCCGTATCCTGCACGCCTGGTAACTCTACGACAATGCGATTACGGCCCTGGCGCTGCACGATGGGTTGCGAGACACCCAGTTCATTGACACGGTTCCGCAGGGTGGTCAGGTTCTGGGCAACCGCATACTCTTCGTTTTCCCTAACGGCGGTATCGGACAGGCTCAGTGTCAACTGAGGCAGATCGGTCCTCCCTTCGCTGAGGGGTAATAAATCGCGAAAATCAGCGCGCACAACGTTGACTGCCTCGTCAAGCGCCGCCGCCTCGGCAAATGTAAAACTCAGATGATCCTCCGCCTGCGTCGCCGACTTGTAGCGAACTTTTGCCTCCCGCAGAGCCTTCTTCAACTCACCGAACTGGGTTTCCAGATGCTTGTTCACCACGGAGGCGGTATCCACTTCCAGCAAAAAATGTACGCCGCCGCTGAGATCAAGTCCGAGTTTCATCGGCTTTCCGCCCAGCGCTTCCAAACTGGCCGGAGTCGTCGGCGCCAAATTCAGCGCCACAATGTAATCGAGCCCCAGGGCCTGCTGAATTACTCGCTTGGCGGCCAATTGATGCGCACTTTGGTCGAGCCTGATAAGAATATTTCGATCGGAACGCGTTTCACCAAAATAGGCTATGCCATCTTCTTTCAGCGCAGTGAGAGCTTTGTCTACGACCGCTTCGTCCATAACCATCGCGCTGCTCTGACCCGAAATTTGTATCGCTGGGTCAGGCACGTAAAGATTGGGGACGGCATAAATAAAGCTTAGTGCCACAACGATGGCAAGTAACAGGTATTTCCACAGCGGGTAGCGATTCATGGGCTGGCGTTTGTATCCCGATAAAAGCGAGGCATTATAGGGTAATTACCCAGGCCAACCAATTGCTGACAAGATCGCCGTCCCACCCTTGAGGTGACAGGGACGGAGATGGCGCAACGGAACGCATATGAACCAATCCTTTCTACCCAATCCTTACGGCTTCGTTGTCCGGGTTGAACGTACTTTCGCAACTAGGTGTACCGACTATTTTCCGAAGTTTTAGCCAAAAATTGCTCAGCAAACTGCTGCAAGCGTCGCTCACTGATCGCTGCACGCAAGGTCGCCATGAAGTTCTGGTAGTAACGCAGATTGTGGATGGTATTAAGTTGTGCGCCCAAAATTTCCTTGCACTTGTCCAGGTGATAAAGGTAGGCGCGGCTAAAATTCTGGCAGGTGTAACAATCGCATTCCCTGTCCAACGGGCCGATGTCTTCACGAAACTGAGCATTACGGATTTTAATCACTCCCTCGCTGGTAAACAGATGGCCGTTACGCGCATTACGTGTTGGCAGCACGCAATCAAACATATCAATGCCCCGCATCACTGCCTGCAGGATATCTGAGGGCGTACCGACGCCCATCAGGTAACGTGGCCGATCTGCGGGCAACTCGGTTTGCAGACAGTCCAGTACACGAATCATATCTGCCTTGGGCTCGCCGACGGAAAGGCCACCAATCGCGTACCCGTCAAAACCGATGTCACGCAAACTGCGCGCCGACTCCTGGCGTAGCAGTTCGTGCATACCACCTTGCACAATACCGAACAAGGCCGCGCTACTGTCGCCATGGGCAGCTTTCGAACGCATCGCCCAGCGCATCGACAGCGCCATAGAGTCCCGCGCCTCCTGTTCACTGGCCGGATAGGGCGTGCATTCATCAAACACCATCACCACATCCGCACCCAGATCCCGCTGAACTTCTATTGAGCGCTCCGGATCCAGGAAGACTGCGCTGCCATCAATGGGAGATTTAAAAGCGACACCTTGCTCAGTGATCTTGCGCATATCGCCGAGGCTAAATACCTGAAATCCGCCTGAGTCGGTGAGGATAGGTCCAGGCCACTGCATAAAATCATGGAGGTCGCCGTGCTTCCTTATCACCTCCGTACCCGGCCGCAGCATAAGATGGAAGGTGTTACCGAGAACGATTTGCGCGCCGATCGCAACAATATCCCTGGGTAACATCCCTTTAACGGTACCGTAGGTACCTACCGGCATGAAAGCTGGTGTTTCCACAGCACCACGAGGGAAACACAACTGCCCCCGGCGTGCGGCTCCGTCAGTACCGCTGACCTGAAAGCTCATAAAACAGTGGCGATTCATCCGGGCATATCCTCGACGGCATGTGGGTTGCGGGTGACAAACATGGCATCGCCATAACTAAAAAATCGGTAACCCTGAGCGACAGCCTGATGGTAACTCTCCAGGACACGTCGGTAGCCTGCAAACGCACAAACCAGCATCAGCAACGTTGATTCAGACAGGTGAAAGTTAGTGATCAGCGCATCAACTATGCTAAATTTGTAGCCAGGGTAGATGAAAATGTCCGTCTCGCCTCGCAACGGTTTCATCACGCCTCCACGCCCGGCAGTTTCAAGACAGCGTACACTGGTGGTACCCACGGCGATGACCCGCTTGCCCGCCGCGCGGGTAGCCTCAACCTGATCACAAAGTGCCTGGTTTATATCAACTACCTCACTGTGCATATGGTGCTGCTCAATATGCTCCGCGCGCACCGGCTGAAACGTCCCGGCACCAACATGTAAGGTCACAAAAGCAACATTGACGCCTTTTGCCCGCAACCGACCTAACATGTCTTCGTCGAAATGCAAACCCGCAGTCGGCGCCGCCACGGCGCCCGGTACGCGCGCGTAAACAGTTTGATAACGCTCCCGATCGTGCGCCGTGTCGGCGCGATCAATGTACGGCGGCAAAGGCATATGCCCCACAGCATCAAGAATATCTATGACTGTGTCATTACCATTGAACTCAAGCACATATAAGTCGGCATCCCGAGCAGTCACCCGTACCTGATACCCGCCCTCGATGGTAAGTTCACTGCCCGGCCCGGGTGATTTACTGGCGCGCACATGGGCCAGCAATCGCCGCTCGTCCAGTAGTCGTTCAACGAGAATCTCCACCTTGCCGCCGGTGGCCTTGACCCCGTATAAGCGGGCTGGAATCACCCGCGTGTCGTTCATAACCAACAGATCGCCAGGCTCTATGAGACCCAGAATGTGCGCAAACTGCGTATGCTCGATCGTGCCCGTACTTCCATCCAGCACCAGCAAACGGCTATCCGTGCGCCGGCTCATCGGCTGGTTAGCGATCAGGTCTTTCGGTAACTCGTAATGGAATTGGTCAAGGCGCATAACGGCTACGGTGTTGGCTCACGCGAAAATCGCGCCAGCCTAGCGGAAAACATCGAGATCACCAAATTAAATCCTCGTGCGCGCCAGTCCCGTACCGCCTTTATCCTCTGGGTACTGCCTTTATCCTCTGGATAAATAGATCCAGACTGGCGATAGCAACAAACAAATTAGGCCAGCACATTGACCACTCATCAGCCACTGTTATAATCCTCGGCCTGCGCCAGAGTGGTGAAATTGGTAGACACACGGGATTCAAAATCCCGCGCCCTTAAAAGCGTGCCGGTTCGAGTCCGGCCTCTGGTACCACTTTACAAATATGAATTTCAAGCTCTACCTGTAGTTATATGTACACCTAGCCCAAGCGTTTTCTGCCACTCACAGCATGAAGGCGTGAAAGCAACGTAATTTGCTAACAACCTTTTATATTGCTCAGCAGATTAAAGCTCAGCAGTGAGGAGTGCTTGATGAGGGCAACGCCTTCTTACCCACAGATATCAACCCGGTGTCATGCGCTTACGCGCAACGGCCGTGTACGGCTTCGCCAGATATTCTCACTCTCTTCCAGCAAGACGCAGCCAGTCTATTTATCAGCACGTCGTGCAACCAGCGCCCAAAGTGTCGCCAATCTGCCCCATACCTTGATCGACAGGAGAGGCAAGCAGCAGACGCCGCAAAACAGCGACAATTCATCGTCTGTCCAGTAACGAGGTTAGAGAATGGACGAGCACTTGACCACACAGATCGCAACCAAAAACATAGCCTCAACTAACGACTGGTCGTCCGCGCAAAGTATCGAGCTCTATGGAATCCACGACTGGAGCGGCGGATACTTTAGTATTTCAGAGCAGGGTGAGACGGTGGTTCACGCCAGCTTTGGGGACAAAACCGTTGCCGTGCCACTGATGGATATTATTGCTGGCATGAAAGCCCGGGGCCTGGAAATGCCCACGGTGTTGCGCATTGAAAACCTGTTGGACCACCGCATAAAAACGCTCAATGAGGCTTTTGCAAGTGCTATTGAGCAGGACGGATACAACAATCACTACCGCGGCGTTTTCCCGATTAAGGTCAATCAACAATGCCACGTCATTGAAGAAATAGCCGATTTTGGTCGCCATTACCATCACGGTTTTGAGGCAGGCAGCAAGGCGGAATTGATTGTCGCCCTGTCACAGTTGCAGGATCACGACAGCCTGATTATCTGTAACGGATTTAAAGACTCCGAATTTGTCGAACTCGGCCTGTACGCCAGGCAAATAGGTATTCCCTGTTTCTTTGTCCTTGAAACGCCAGCAGAATTGCCCACTATCCTTGAGCGTAGCCGCGCGCTCGGCATTGAGCCCTTGCTTGGCGTTCGTATTAAACCCTCTGTGATCGTTGACGGGCACTGGAACGAAGACAGCGGGGATCGCTCAATTTTTGGTCTTTCTACCAATGCCCTGCTTGACGTAGTCGATGTGCTCAAACAGGCCAATATGTTGCATTGCCTGCAGCTACTGCACTGCCATCTAGGATCGCAAATCCCCAATATCCGCAACATCCGGGGCGGGGTACTCGAAGCTTGCCGATTTTATAGCGGCCTGATTAGCGAAGGCGCACCGATGGGCTATCTCGACCTGGGCGGCGGCCTCGCAGTTGATTACGAGGGTGCCCGCACCAACAGCACGCACAGCATGAACTACAAGTTGCAGGAATACTGCACTAATATCGTCGAAACAATTCGCGAAAGTCTCGACCCGCTGGATATTGCTCACCCCGTCATCATCACGGAGTCCGGCCGCGCCACTATCGCCTATTCATCCGTGCTGATATTCAACATTCTGGATGTCCGCGACCATCAACCTACCCCACTTCCAACGACGCTCCCAGACGATTGTCACGAGTTGTTAGAAAATCTGTTTGCGGTGCCAACGCTGATCACATCGAAGACCTTTCAGGAGTGTTATAACGACGCGCTGTACTATCGAGACGAAATAAGGGAGTTATTTCGCCACGGCCAGGCAACTTTGCGCGACCGCGCGCTGGCCGAAAACATAACGCTGGCGGCACTGGAGCGTATTGCTAGTTTGCTCAGCGAAGTTGAGCGTATCCCTCCGGAGATGGAGAATTTGCCGGAGTTGCTTTCTGATATTTACTACGGCAATTTTAGCCTTTTTCAATCACTGCCAGACATTTGGGCGATAGACCAGATATTTCCCATTATGCCCATACACCGTCTCGACGAACGACCGACACGAGAGGCCATTATTGCTGATCTGACTTGCGATTGTGACGGAAAAATTGATAACTTTTCTTCACCTGACGGCCTGCGAAAAACCTTGCCGCTGCACTCGCTCAAAGAAGGGGAAGACTACCTCGTCGGTGTCTTTCTGGTGGGCGCGTATCAGGAAACATTAGGGGATTTACATAATTTATTTGGTGACACCAACGTGGTCAGCGTGCGTATCACCGAGGATGGCGGTTTTGAATTTGTCCGCGAATTCCATGGCGACAGCATCGCTGATGTTCTAAGTTACGTTGAGTACGACCCGAAAATAATGCTGGAACAGTTTCGCCGCATCGCCGAGGAAGCTGTCCGTCAGGGCAAAATATCAGTAGCGATGCGCCAGACCATGTTGACCGCATTCAGGGAAAGCATGCAGGGTTACACCTATTTTGAACGTTAAGCGCTCGGATCTATTGACCATAGCCTTTTGGAACAATATTTCCGCTTCCAGAAACCAGCTGGCAACTGGCTGTTACCTTTATCCCTGATAACCAATACCCGGGAGTATATTATGTCAAAAGTAATAATCATCGGTGCTGGTGGCGTTGGTGGTGTCGTCGCCCACAAATGTGCGCAACTACCCCAGATCTTCAATGAAATTGTTCTGGCCAGCCGCACTGAAAGCAAATGCAAGGCTATCGCCAGCCAGCTGAAGCGTCCAATACGCACGGCACAAGTTGATGCCGATAATGTTCCGGAACTGGTATCCCTCTTTAATAAAGAAAAGCCTGATTTAGTGATCAACGTTGCGTTGCCCTACCAGGATTTGACTATCATGGATGCCTGTCTGGAAGCGGGGGTGCATTATCTGGATACTGCTAATTACGAGCCGCAGGACACCGCGAAATTTGAATACAAATGGCAATGGGCCTACCAGGAAAAGTTTAAGAAGGCTGGTCTAATGGCCCTACTGGGCTCCGGCTTTGATCCTGGTGCCACAAATGTGTTCACCGCGTATATCGCCAAACATTATTTTGACGAGATCCACTACCTCGATATTATCGATGTCAACGGCGGTAACCATGGCTACGCCTTTGCCACTAATTTTAATCCGGAAATTAATATCCGCGAAGTGACGGCAGAATGCCGACACTGGGAAAATGGTGAATTCGTGACCACCCCAGCCATGTCGCTCAAACAGCGCTTTACCTGCCCTGAAGACGTGGGTTCTTTCGATATATACAGGCTGTATCATGAAGAACTGGAATCTCTAAGCAAAAATTTTCCAGGCTTAAAAAAGGCGCAGTTCTGGATGAGTTTTTCCGACAATTATCTCAAGCATCTGGAAGTATTGGGTAACGTGGGCATGACCGGCATCCATCCCATAGATTATCAGGGCCAACAAATTGTTCCTATCCAGTTTCTAAAAGCACTGCTGCCGGATCCATCAACACTTGGACCACGCACCCAGGGAAGAACCTGTATCGGTTGCGTGGTTCGCGGCGTTAAGGATGGGCGGGAAAAAACCGTTTTTCTTTATAATATCTGCGACCATCAGGCTTGCTACAGAGAAGTACAATCGCAGGCAATTTCCTATACCACCGGCGTACCCGCCATGATCGGGGCTAAAATGATGCTGGAGAAAACCTGGATGAAGCCAGGCGTCTGGAATATGGAACAGCTTGACCCTGACCCATTTATGGCCGATATGAATAAATACGGCTTACCGTGGACGGTCATAGAAGAGCCAGGTTACTCGCTTGTTTAGGTGCCATGAGTTTATTAGGTAGAATACCAGATTGGCATAACTGCATGATTAAAAGTCAAACCTTCCTCAACTTCAACGCAGCGCGCGTACCCTCGCCCTGTTTCGTGGTGGATGAAGTGGCGGTTGAACGGAATCTCAGAATCCTCAGTCGCGTACAAACCGAATCCGGTGGAAAGGTTCTACTCGCGCTAAAAGCGTTTTCGATGTTTAGCCTCGCACCGCTGATCAGTCAATACCTCACCGGTACCTGCGCCAGCGGCCTGTTTGAAGCCCGACTAGGCCACGAAGAATTCGGCGGCGAGGTTCACACTTACTCAGCGGCATACACCGAAGCAGATCTCAGGGAAATCCTCAAGATTTCCCATCATGTGGTATTTAACTCCTTCAGCCAATGGGAGCGTTACCAACCACTTCTAAAAATGGCCAGGCAAACGCGTCCAGAACTTCAGTTTGGCCTGCGAATCAACCCGCTCCATTCCGAAGGCGCCGCAGCGATTTACGATCCCTGTGCACCCGGTTCCAGACTGGGCATCCCACTGACCGAATTTAATGCCCTGCTTTCAAAAAACCAGCCGCTTGAAAACTCGCAACTAAACGGCATTAGCGGCTTGCATTTTCATACCCTTTGCGAACAGAATTTCGCGCCGCTGCAAAGGACTCTCGCCGTCATTGAGCGGCATTTCCACAAACTCTTACCACAATTGCAATGGGTTAATTTTGGCGGTGGCCACCATATTACCGGCGAGGACTATGAAGTTGATGCCCTCATCGAATGCATAAAATGCTTCCAGACGAAATACGACGTCCAGGTCTACCTGGAGCCCGGCGAAGCAACGGCCATTAATACCGGCGTACTGGTGAGCGAGGTCCTCGACATCACCCGCAACAGCATGGATCTGGCAATTCTCGACACATCCGCCACATGCCACATGCCCGACACACTGGAAATGCCCTATCGCGCCAACATTTTTGGTGCCGGAGAAGCCGACACCAAAGCCCACACCTATCGTCTTGGTGGCCAGACCTGCCTTGCAGGGGACGTGATGGGTGATTACAGTTTTGATAATCCGTTGCAGGTTGGGCAACGCCTGATTTTCGACGACATGGCCCACTACACCATGGTTAAAACGAGTACGTTTAACGGGATTGGCTTACCCTCAATTGCCATCTGGAATTCAACCACCGACGAACTTAGAATTGTCCGCACATTTTCATACCATGATTTCAAAAGCCGACTTTCCTGATAGTCGCATAGACTGTGCAATGACCAAATTAATTCAAATGCAGACAACCTTAATGAACGTTAGACCTAACGGCATATGGAAGCAGAGGTTATGAGTGAATTTGATCAGCTCGCCGCACCTGGTTACCCCATCTTCCTTGGCTCGGAGCTCAAGCAACCGGAGCCGGACGAAGCCTTCTTTCATGTTCTGCCGGTACCCTACGAAAAATCCGTTTCCTACGGCAGTGGAACAGCGCGTGGGCCGGCCGCCATTCTGGGCGCTTCCTGGCAACTTGAAACCTGGGACGGCACCAGTTCACCCTGTGAAAAAGGTATTTTCACGCATCCTCCGGTTGACGTCAGTGGCGATGCCGATCAGACCATAGCCAATATCACCCTGGCGACTCAAGCTATCGCTAAACATGGCGGCATACCTGTTGCACTGGGCGGGGAACATACCGTGACCTTCGGCGTAATTAAAGGCTTGCTGGCCGCCGGGATTAGTGATTTCGGTGTTGTCCAAATCGACGCCCACGCAGATCTACGCGATGCATATGAGGGCAACCCTTACAGTCATGCGTCGGTAATGAAACGCATCGTCGACGAAGACATACCGCTATTTCAGCTGGGCATTCGGGCCATCTGTAAAGAAGAAATCGCCACACGAAAGCTATACGCAATACATCATCTCGACGCTGACGTATTAGTTCCGAAAAATCATATGCAGATAAACTTACCTGATGATTTTCCTGACAAAGTATTTTTCACATTGGATATTGATGGCATGGACCCTTCAATATTCCCTTCGACCGGCACCCCGGTGCCGGGTGGTCTAGGCTGGTATCAAACGCTGTCGTTATTCGAGTCTGTAGCAAAGCAGCGTAATATCATCGGTTTTGACTTAATGGAATTTTCTCCTATCCAGGGCTTTCACACCTACGAGTTTTCCGCCGCTTTACTGGTTTACAAAATGATGGGGATTATTCAACGTTCGACATCCGCAGAATAACTCCAACCTGGCACGGAACTAACTGCGTACTACATTAACCTGGTACTACACTAACCGCGTACTGAACCAATCAGGCCCTGAGCAATCATGTCCAGGACGGGTACAGTGATTGTCCAGCTAACCAAGGTCCAGCGTAACAGCACAGCTGCGTGGCCGTCGATGCTGACCCTCGCCACGCTCAGCTATCTTCCTCGCAGCTTTCCTCCTCATCAACTTCGTCCACATCACCCACATCATCCACATCATCCACATCGTCCACATCGTCTGCAAAGCGAATACCCAGATCGATAATTTCTTCATCATCTGACTGCCTGGCCACTTTAGTTTCCACCGGGGACATCGGTTGCCTTGGCAACATAATACGGCCCTGCATAAAGGTCTTGCGGGCGGTCTTCCAGCGTTTGCCTGCCCGGCTTTTAATCCCGGTCCGCTCTTCACCTTCAGCCTCACTCAGCAAGTCCTTGACAATCTCCCAGACGTACGGGATAACTTGCCCACGCTCGACATTGTAAAGATAGATTCGGTTTTTTGGTGCTTCCGGTAGTGTCGGATCGTAAATAACCTCCGTACTCGACGTAGCGGTTTCCAATTTTCCATACCAAGTAGTTTTTCTGTTTTTATTCAGCATAAAAAATAATTCCCTCAATATTCACGATTTTTTAGTATCGCTACTCCCCATCTGCTTTTTCATTTTGAGCCCGTCTTCGCCATCGCCGTAGTATCCACTCAGAACGCAGCAAACTACAAACCCGTGTTTTTCATAGAGCCTTCTTACGCCCACACTGGAAACTCGAACCTCCAGCCCCAGCGCAGAATAGCCCATATTTTCCACCGCTTGATCGACAGCCGTCAATAAGCGATCGCCTATACCAACCCCCCTCATATTTTTGGCCACCGCCAACGAATACAGTCGCGCGTAGTTCCTCCGTGCAGGCAATAACACAATGCCATAGCCACTAACTACACCGTCAACAAGGGCAACGAATGTCCTGGCTTTAGCTTTTTTCAGGAAATAACTGAATTGCCGTTTTGAAATATGGTCGCTGGGAAAACTGCTCCCTTCAATATCCAGCAGCATCGGGATGTCGGCGGCAGTGGCATTTCGAATAACCAGTGAAGCCGCCACTTATCGCCCTCGCAGCTCCAGGCGCCTGACCATTTCGTTCATCACCAGCATATATAATTCATCACCCAAATAGACGTCTTCAACTTTGTGATCAAGACTCGGGTTGTCGTTGACCTCCACCACATAGGCCTGCTTTCCCAGCTGCTTGATGTCAACACCATATAAGCCATCACCAATCACTTTCGACGCTTTAAGCGCAGCATCGAGCACTGGTTTGGGCACTTCAAATGTGGGCATTGTTTCGAAGTCACCACTGCTATGGCGTTCACTGCTGTGATTATAAATTTGCCAATGGTTTCTCGCCATAAAATACCGGCAGGCAAACAGCGGCCTATTGTTGAACACACCAATACGCCAGTCATAATCTGTATAAAGGTATTCCTGCACGAGTACGATGGCCGTTTCAGCCAGCAACTGCTCCAGCCGATTGACCAGCTCCTCTCGTCCAGCGACCTTGAAAACACCGCGCGAGAAGGAGCTCTCAGGCACCTTCAATACCATGGGGTAGTCAAATTGTTGTTCTATATCCCTGACAGTTTTGCCATCAAAACCAAATACCGCCTGCGTCGCTAAAGATGGCACCTTGTTGTAGGTAAACGCATCCTGTAAAAATACTTTATTGCAACAGCGCAAAATAGATGTGGGATCGTCGACGACGACCATACCCTCAATATCCGCTTTGCGAGAGAACCGGTAGGTGTAGTGATCAATGGCGGTTGTCGTGCGGATAAACAGGGCATCGTATTCGTTAAGCCTGGCGTAATCGGCGGAGGTGATCAGGTCAGCATTGATATTAATTTTTTCTGCGGCTTTGATCAGCTTACTCAATGCAAGTTTGTTGCTCGGCGGCATCGCTTCATCAGGTTCAACCAGAATAGCCATATCCCAACGATAGCGTTTCCTGCTGGTGCTCCTTTTCCAGTGCTGCTCAGTAAAGCGATTCAATGCCTCCATGAAAGCCGGTCTTTGCTTGTGGGGCAACCCGGCAAAAGCAACGCGTTGGATGCTATTGATTTTCCATCGGGATTTCCAGGTCATCACCACTTTCAGGCTGGGCGCGGGAAATAGCGTAAATAAACGCTGTGCAAGTTTTTCATAACGCTGATCGGACGCGTGTCCAAAATATACATAAATCGTTTCTTTGGTACCCGGCTCAGGGTCCTGCTCTTTCCCTTTATCAGGGAACAACCCTTCCGAAATCTGCGCCATGTAAAGCTGTTCGTTGCGGAGGTCGTTGATAGTGTTAACTGACGGCAATACCCGATGACCACGGGCCTCCGCCAGCAGAGAGCAATAATAACCACGGCTCAGGTAATGCGTGGTATCACACAGATTAATAAGACGGATTTTCTTTTCGCCTTTCTTGGGATGTTCCTGCAGATACTCAGCAAAGGTAATCACAACACCGTTGGCATCATATGCCTCAATATCTTCTACATTGTCGACGATTACCAGCACATTGGTCACAACTTACTCCCTCCAGACTTGTCCGTTTTTCGGCGATTGCTGTATCGCGAATGCACGCCACGACTAAATGTCTTGGTGTGTTGTTCCAGAAACTCAACGCCATAAAGAATCGCCACCGTGACCAGTGACAATTTTATCGCGGCCATCAGATGACCAAGAGAAATCGTAACGCCTATCGCAGCCAGCACCCAAATTGACGCGGCGGAAGTAACCCCCACTACCGTGCCATCGCGCGCCAGCATTACCCCCGCGCCCAAAAACCCAATACCAGTAACCACCTGACCAATCACGCGGGAAGGGTCGCTAACATCGTTATTGAGCAACATAGCCGAATGTAGAAATATGTACGTCCCCATGGTGATTATTGATGAGGTCCGAATTCCCACCGGCTTGCCTCTAAGTTGACGCTCCAGACCGATGATGGCGCCACAAAAAATTGCCGTGGCAATGGATGGCCAGTCATATGGCGCGATGGACAGTAAGTTATCACCCTTCAATCTGCATTCCCTCAGATAAATGAGCCTTTCCCAAAATCATCAACGGAAAATTTCCGTCAACCCCAGTTCTTTCAGCGTTGTTTCGACCAGACTCCTGATAGTTTTGGCGTTGTCCATTAGCAGCGCCTGATTAACGACATCCTCAGCTTGCTGTATGGAAATAGTCCTTATTAACCATTTTATATAGGGCAGCTTCGCGGCACTCAGACTCAGGGTTCGCAGTCCCAGGCCCAGCAGCAGCACGACAGCAACGGGGTCGGCGGCCATTTCACCACACAAGCTGACCGGGATTTGACCGGCCCTGGCATGCATCACGATACGTTGAATTTCGTGTAATACAGCCGGATGCACATGGTCGTAGCGCGATGCAACCCGCGCGTTGTTTCTGTCCAGGGCCAGTAGATACTGACTGAGGTCATTGGAACCTATTGAAATAAAATCGAGTTTTCTGGCCCAAATCGGAATCTGTGAAATAGCCGCAGGCACTTCGACCATGATCCCCAGCCGCGGTAACGCTACCGTTACACCCTCCTCAATGAGCTGGCGCATGGCTTCGATGAGCAACACCTGGAAGTCGTCGATCTCCTGGGTCGAACTCACCATGGGTAACAGAATATGCAAATCGCTCCTAGCTTCCGCAGCTCGCAACATAGCCCTGATCTGCGTCATAAACAACTGACTGTTATCCAGGGAAAAACGAATGCCCCGCCAGCCGAGCGCAGGATTGTCTTCGCCCCGTATGGCAAAATACGGCAACTGTTTATCACCGCCAATATCAAGCGTTCGCATATAAACAGGCTTGCCTCGATACGCTTCAAGTACCTGCCGATACACCGCCACCTGTTCGTCTTCCGATGGAAAACTCTCGTGCACCATAAACGGTATTTCCGTGCGGTACAGGCCAATACCCTGTGCACCGGCTCGCAGCCCAGGCGATATATCTGCCAACAGCCCGGTATTCGTATACAGATGAATGAACTGGCCGTCCATGGTTAGCGCTGGTTGTTCACGGAGATTATCTAGCTGACGGATAAATTTATCGTGTTCACGAATCAGCTTGCGATACTCGCCCAACACGATTTCACTCGGATTGACAAAGACCTGGCCCTGTTGTCCATCGACAATCAGCGGCTGCCCATCCATCAATCCGGGAATTGTCCCCGTGCCCATCACTGCCGGGATGCCAAGTGCGTTAGCCAACACCGCCGCATGAGATAAACGCGATCCACCAAAACTGACAATGCCCTGTAGGTGGCCCGCGGCAACGGCGGCGATATCTGACACGCTAACCTGTGACCCAACCAGTATCACATCCACTGCCGCTTGACACGTTGCTCCCTTGTCGCCCTGCCACACCTGATACAACTTGTTACCGAGATGACGAATATCTTCATGCCGGGCTTGCAGATAAGGATCCTCCATCGCCAGGAAGCACTCGGCAAAATGTTGTATGGTCAAGCGTAAAGCACCCGGCAGCCAGTTTCCCTCGCGAATACGGGTCTCTACTCGGAGATTAAATGCGGGATCTTCAAGCAACATGCTGTAAGCCGTAAAAATACCGCCTGCCTCGTCACTCAGCACCTTGCCAAGCGCTTTTCTTTCATCCTCCAGTTGATAACGCACCTGCTTTAACAAGGCGCGCCAGTCAGCGAGCGCAGTCTCGATATTTTCGCAAACCCCGCTGGGCACCTGATAGAGTTCACCGTGATCACAGAATTGGCTATGCCCGATTGCCACACCGGGGGCACCGCTAACACCGAATACGCGCACATTGTTCTCGGTACCGTAGGGTGACAGCGAAAAATTAACCAGCAGCAACGCTAACTGGGCAGCCAGCGTGACGAAAAAGCCTTCTTCATCGTTTGAAAACTTCCGCATCTCGCTGCTTTGCACCACCAAGACACCGATGGTTTTTCCCAAAGAAACTAGCGGCACTGCGCAAAAACCGTGAAAGCGGTCTTCCGCAGCCTCAGGTACATAAAAATAGGCGGGATGCTGCGGCGCATCGGCGATATTAACCGGGCGACGGCTGGCGGCGGCCAGGCCAACGAGACCCTTACCAGCAGGCAAAATCACCTTACGCACTGCCGCGCCAGCCAGGCCGTGGGTCGCCGTCAGCACCATATCGCCTTGCTCGTTGACCAGATAAAGGCTGCAGACATCCACAGCCATCGAGCGGCTGATCGACTCGACAATCAACGACACCTGCTGGTCGGGCGAATCGGCAAGCGAAACGGCCTGAACAATATGGGTCAGCTCTTGAATAACACTTCTCATACAGTTCTTGTCCGGCACCTTGTCCCGAGTCTACGCCCCGAGCTTTTCCATCTGATATCAGTCATGCTACCCAGAGCACCGACACCAGTGCAGTCGGCAATCACGATCTTTTTGAGCGGGCAGAACGCCTCACCCATTGCGGGTGCTATATAAGACCAAACCACAAAAATGGCAAGACATTAATTGAACAACCAGCATTAAATTCCACCTTGACCCGATACAGACAAATTCCTTTACTCCACCGGCCAGGAGGCAAATACTGCGCAGTCCCCGATACCGAGAAGACCTTTAATGACCGTATCGCAACTTCGCCCCACATCAGTCCATCTGCTATCCGGTCATCGGCCTTATGAAACGGTTGGCGTCGCCGGCGGAGAGACCACCTTCGCCCGCATGGCAAGCGATCTCCTGCAGCACGGTTACAGCATAACGCCCAATGCTTTCCCGGTTACGTTGGCCAGCGCTTTATTGCTGGAAATCCAGCAGGTTCCAGACAGCATTTTTGCCAGAGGCGGTATAGGACGGCAGAACCATCGCACATGTAATAAGGGGGTTCGCCGCAATGACATCCTCTGGATTGGCGGTGAAACAGCGGCTCAACGCCAATGGTTAGCCTGGACCGCGCTGCTCCAGACCTACCTTAATCGAACGCTCTTGCTCGGTCTGTTTTCCTTTGAAAGTCATTTTTCCCGTTACCGCCCCGGCGACTTTTACAAAATACACCGTGACGCCTTTAAGGGTCAGGCTAACCGCGTACTGTCCGTGGTTGCCTATCTCAACCCGAACTGGGTACCCGAAGATGCTGGCGAACTCGTTATCTACGCCGATGCAGGTAGCGACATCGTCGCCCGGGTCGCGCCACTATCGGGCACGCTGGCGGTGTTCCTCAGCGAAGACTTCCCGCACGAAGTGCTTGCCACGAAAAATAATCGCTACAGCGTCACCGGTTGGTATCGGGTGAATAATTCTACCGGCAGCCGTCTTGATCCACCTCGGTGAACTAGTCCTGTGCGATCACCGCTCTGGCGACTTCCCCCCAACGACCAATGGAACTCGGATCACGAGCGTAGTCCATTCCCGCGGTGTAAATAATCAGGCGCTCAGCGACGCCCCGATATCGCCCCAACAGCCTGTCTGCCAGATCATCCCAACTGGCTTCAACGGTGTAATGTTGCAATATCTCATCGCTGATCACTGCCGACATACCCGCCATATCGCCAGCCTTCTGGCGCTCACGTATTTTCGCAGTGGTGCCATCAAAGCCCAGCAAGTCGAATTGAAAAGCATAGTTTGGTGTCGAGCCATAAAAAGCCACCTGCTGGCGGCAGAACTCCCGCGAAGCCGCTTTTTCTTTTTCGTTGTTGCCGACAATGGTGAGCACGGGAACGAGCAGTTCAACCTCGGCTGGATCGCGCTGAGCCTTAGCTGCGCCCTCGGCGACCGCAGGCAGCAACATATCCGTGATGTATTTTTGACTATGGAACGGATGCACCTGTACGCCGTCGCACAATTCGCCAGCCATTTTCAGCATGTACGGGTTGACCGCTGCCGCGTCGATGGCGGGCGCAGGGTAAGCAATCGGTCCGGGCGACCACATCTGGTTCAGCAGCGTCAACTGATAATAGGGGCCTTGGTAATCAAGCTTTGCTTCACCCTGGTACGCCTTGAAAATAGCTTTTAGTGCACCGATATAGTCGCGCATTCGCGGACCCGGCGGATCGAACTCGACACCGTAGCGACGAGTGATGTGGGCGCGCACCTGCGTGCCAAGGCCGAGCCGAAACCGGCCCCGACTGGCCTCCTGAAGTTCCCAGGCGCAGGCGGCAGTGACCATGGGGCTACGCGGGAAAGCCACCGCAATGCCAGTGGCAAACTCAAGTTTTTCCGTGGCCAGCGCTGCTGCGGCTACAGATAGATAAGCCGTGCGACCACCCTCAGTGAAGGTAATGCCGCTGAAGCCCGACTGCTCTATGTCCCGAGCCTGAGTTTGAATAGCGTGGAGCTCCCGGGGATTACTCATGACATCTATTTTCATGGCGGCCTTCTCTATCCTTTATCTGGTTTCGGAGTTTTCAACAAGATACTTCGCTACGTTATACGCACTCAGTTTTGGACAACGAATATACCTAAAAACAGGCCACGTAACAGAAAATAATCAGCAGCCCCTGACCGCTTCGTTTGACAGGCGATGCGAGAACCAACTATAACTACCCCATCACCGGGGCGCTCACGCCATACACGGGCGAGTCGGCGATTTACGGTATCGTGAATTTGTCAGTGGCCTGGGCGACCCACCGAACCAGTCTCGCCAGGCGCAGCAGATTCACCACGTCTCAATTATGTTCGGTGGTACAACATACGCTCCGGCAGTTCACGCGAGACATGGCGACCAGCACGCTAAACAGTCTGATGATCCGCTCGGCGTTATAGCAACACAAACAGACCAATTAAAAAAATTACTCATGACTGGCAATTGAATATGACCAACAGAACACTCAGAGGCAAAGTCGCAGTGGTCGGTGTTGGTGAAACCGTCTACTACAAACGCGGCGGTTCGCAAGACCCTGAATTTGTCCTGGCGCTAAAAGCCGTTCTCGCGGCCTGTGACGACGCCGGCCTTGACCCCCGCGAAATCGACGGGTTTTCGTCATTCAGCAATGATCGCAGCGATCCGTCGCGTTTGTCCGCCGCGCTCGGCATGCACGAACTAAAATTCGCCAACATGCAGTGGGGTGGCGGTGGTGGTGGTGGCAGTGCTGCGGTTGCCAATGCGGCGGCGGCCATCGCGACGGGGGTGGCGGACTGCGTGGTGGTATTTCGTGCCCTGGCGCAGGGCCAGTTTGCCCGCTTTGGCCAGGGGCCAAAATCGTCCGGCGTGTCCGGAGACCCGGCCTACACCATCCCCTATGGCATGATGTCGCCAGCGCAGATGTTCGCCATGCGCTGCACCCGGCACCTCCATGAGACCGGCGTCACCCGTGATACCTATAAAGCCGTGTCGCTGGCGACCTATCAACACGCTCAGAATAACCCCAGGGCGGTAATGCACGGTCGCCCCCTGAGCGCCGAGAAATATGATGATGCGCGCTGGATCGTCGAGCCCTATCAACTTTACGACTGCTGCATGGAAAATGACGGCGCCGCGGCCATGGTGCTGGTCTCCGCCGACAAAGCGAAGCACATGAAACAGAAACCAGCCTATCTTCTCGGCGCAACTGCTGGTTCTGAATACCGCAATGCGGCACCCTGTCACAATGCACCACTTTACGCGACATCCAGTTTTACTTCGCTGGCGCCACGCCTCTACAGCATGGCCGGTGTCGGCCCTGAGGATGTGGATGTGCTGCAAAGCTACGAAAACTTTACCGGCGGTGTGGTGATGTCAATCATTGAACATGGTTTCTGCACCCATGAAGAAGCCAACGAGTTCATTCGTTATGACAATCTATTGGCACCCACCGGTAAATTGCCGCTCAATACCAGCGGCGGCAATCTAGCGGAATGTTACATGCATGGCCTTGAGCTCATTATCGAGGCGGTACGCCAGATCCGTGGAGAGTCTACCAATCAGGTAGTCGGAGCCAGTGTGTCCATGGTCACTTCAGGCCCCATGGTGACACCCGTCAGCAACTGCATTTTTGGCAGCCAGGAGACTCTCGCATGAGCAGCGCAGACTCAAATAGCTATCTTCCCCCAGGACTGCCAGCCCCCATGCCGAGCCGGGACGGACTGGACACACCCTATTGGGAAGGGCTCAAAGACAATAAACTATTGGTGCAGCGATGCAAATCATGCCATGAGTGGCAGTGGGGCCCGGAGTGGCTGTGCCACAGTTGCCGATCTTTTGATCTGGGTTGGAGCGAAGTAACGGGCACCGGTCTCATTTATAGCTGGGAGCGTGTCTGGCATCCGGTACACCCTGCCTTACAGGAGCATGGCCCCTATATTGTCGTGCTCGTTGAGCTACCCGAAGCCAACAATATTCGTATGGTCGGCAACCTGCTGGGCGATCCTCGCCAGGACATTTCCATCGGTGCGCCGGTTACAGCCGTATTCGAACACCACCCCGAAGGTAAAGTACCGTTTACGCTGGTGCAGTGGCAACTGGCCTGATCATTAGCGGAAACACGATTGCTTAATGGAAAAAGGTCTACAAGGAGATAGCTGCGCATCAGCACTTACTTGGCAACGCCAAACCCCTGGTAGTTCGCCCCACCCTTTAAACCCGCAATTCAGCCCACAGTTCGCCCCACCATAAAAAAGAGGCAGCAAACATGGAACAGAGCAACATCGAGATCAATGAGCCCAACCTGTGGCGTCTCGAAACACCTGGTGCCGAGGGCTGGCCGCAAACTGCGCGGGCCGATGACCCCAACAAGCTGTTTATTGTTTCCGCTGATGGTCATGTTAACGAACCACCCAATTTATTTAGCGACCGGGTCGCAGAAAAATACAGGTCTCGCCTGCCACGGGTAGAAGTTGATGAAAAAGGCGAGAAATGGACCTTATCTGAAGGTTCTCGCCGGGTAAAAATTCGCGAACATGCCTTTGTCGGCGAAGACCTGGCCCGCAATAAAGCTGGCAAGTTGCCGGAAGGTCGCCTGGCTGATCTGAAAATGGACGGTGTCGATGCGGAAGTCCTCTTCCCCAACAAAGGCCTGATGATGTGGGCCACCAACGATGCCGCCTTTGCGACAGAGATGTGCCGCGTGTGGAACGACTGGGCCTGGGAGTTATTTGGCCCCTACAACGATCGTCTCGCACCAATGGCCTGTATTACCACGTCGAATATCGAAACCGGCATGGCAGAAATCGAGCGCTGCGCGGCGCTCGGTTTCAAGGGTTTATGCCTGCCATGCAAGCCCGTATTCGGGGCTCACCACCATGATGACCCCAACTACAACTTACCAATATTTGACCCTATGTGGGCGCTGATTGAAGAAACCGGCCTGCCGATCACCTTTCATATTTCCACCGGTCGTGACCCGCGGGCCGCCAGAGGTAATGGCGGCGCAGTCATCAATTATGTTTCCCATTCCCTGTCCCCGACCATTGAACCGGTTGCCAGCCTGTGTGCATCCGGTGTCCTCGAAAAGTACTCGAAATTGAAGTTCGCCACCATCGAAGCGGGTATTGGCTGGATTCCGTGGGCGCTCAATGCCATGGACGAAGCCTACAAAAAACACCATATGTGGGCGCGACCAAAGCTACAGGGCCTGCCCAGCGACTACTATCGCGCCCATGGCTTTTCAAGCTTCCAGGAAGATCCGGCGGGTTTGGCGCTGGTGGAAGGCGCTGGCCTGGTCGACAATTTTCTGTGGGCCAATGACTACCCGCATCATGAAGGCACCTGGCCCCACTCCGCAGAAGCCATAGAACGCACCATGGGTCATCTGAAATCGGAAACCCGCAAAAAGCTGTTGGGGGCCAATGCAGCACGCCTGTTCAATTTCACCCCACCCCAGCCCTGACATCCCCGCGCCTAAAGCCCCTGCCCCGCGCCTACGAGGCAGGCGGGCTAAGCCGCCCTGTTCGCGCGATCCGGCCTGTTCTCCCGAGCCAACCAGAGCCCGGCCTTAATCAGACCTGCTTATGGCAAATCGGTTTTCCCTGTTCAGCTTTGCCTGAGCAGTCATATCAGGTTGTCGGCAGTTATCAGCATCTACGTCGACAGGTAGCACTCTGACATAGACGCTAGTAGAATCGCACTCGCCGTGCTTTGGCGCGGCGATGTAACGCAAACTCTACCCACACAGGATGCCACAGCTTGCCAATAAGTCAGCTTGAAATAGTTATTGAAAAAACCATGTATCGATCGCGCTGGCTGCTTGCGCCCATCTACCTGGGGCTCGCGCTGGCGCTACTCGCGTTGGGAATAAAATTCTTTCAGGAAGTCTTCCACATGCTCCCGCGCGTGTTGGCGATTGCCGAAGCTGACCTGATTCTGGTCATCCTGTCGCTCATCGACATCGCCATGGTTGGGGGTCTCCTCGTCATGGTCATGATCAGCGGTTACGAAAATTTCGTCTCACAGCTGAATGTTGCGGAGGAAGAAGAAAAGCTCGGCTGGTTGGGCAAAATGGATTCGTCTTCGCTAAAAATGAAAATCGCCGCCAGTATCGTGGCTATCTCTAGCATTCATTTATTAAAAATATTTATGAACGCAGAGAACATTAGCAATGACAAATTACTCTGGTACATCATTTTACATCTAACTTTTGTGGCGTCAGCGTTTGCCATGGGCGCACTCGATAGAATGACCAAGAAAACCTGATACCGCAGGCCAGGACCTAGAGTCGCTGACCTTTACGCCAACCGCGAATACGATCCAGAACGGTGTTATATTTCAGATCGGTAAACTCTCCCGCATCGAGAAATATTTTATTACATTGGGGGCAGGATTCCATCCAGATGTGTGTCTGCTCCGGGTCCGAAATTTTGTCCATTTTGACTTTGCACTCAGGACAGTCGATATCGTCAATCGTATCGTAACGCGCCCCCGTTCTCGGATAACCGATATCGACCACCGCTTCAGCCAGCCACACTTCCTTGCCGTCCTCAATGGCGGCTGGCTCACAAAATAAACCAAAACAGCCGGTGCATCTGTCTACAGTGACACGGTTAAACGTTCGCCTTAGCATTTCTCGCTGACATTTAGGACACTCCATGAATTCGACTCCCTGGTTCGTTATATCTGTGCTTGACTCGCGGTATTTTTTTAGCTCTACTCCGCGCTCTTCATTTAGACAGCTCTACATATGACTGTCAACCTTCGTGCCGTCAACGCAAGCTCCAATAGACCTGTAGAAACAGCGCCCCGCATTATGTAGACGCTTCGTGCTGGCGGCCAATAAGCGTCCGGCCCAGCGCTTTGCAATCCTCAGCGATAAGAATTAATGCTGGCACCAGAAATATAATCACCGTGCTGGCATAAAGAATGCCAAAAGCGATGCTAATGGCCATGGGAATAAGAAATCTTGCCTGCAAGCTAGTTTCCAGGAGCATCGGCAACAGGCCAAGGCTGGTGGTCATGGTGGTTAGCAAAATCGGCCGAAACCGACGGGCGACAGCGGCGATCAGCGCATCTTTGATATCGAGGCCCTGCTCTGCCCGCAGATGATTGAAATAGTCGACCAGCACCAGAGAATCGTTAATCACTACACCAGATAAAGCTATCATGCCGAACATGGATATAAACGAGATATCGAAACCCATGATCAGGTGACCCAGCAGCGAGCCAACAAAACCAAAAGGAATCGCACTGAGAATAACCAGCGGCTGTACGTAACTGCGCAGTTGCGATGCCAGCATGACAAACATCACCATCACCGCGATCACCAGATTGCGCAGTAGAGACTGCATATCGTCGCTTTGATCGCGGCTGATCCCGGCAAAGGAGTGAGACAGGCCTGGATACGCGACCAGAAGCTCGGGAAGCACCGTTTCACGCAGACTGGCAATGACATCATCCGGCGTGGTAACCGCCTCTTCGACGTTGGCGCTGACGCTGACAATGCGATGACCGTCGACGCGTTCAATTCGCGAATAGCCGCGCTGCTCGCTAATCACCGCCGCCGTGCGCAAATCCATTTCCGTGCCATCTTTAAGTCGAATACGGGTATTGTAAAGATCGCTAAGTGTTCGCCGCTGTGCCTGGGGGTAACGCACCATCACTTTGAGTTCATTGCGCCCGCGCTGGACACGATGCACTTCTGCGCCATAGTAGGCAAAACGTAGTTGACGACCGACGTCGACCGGTGTCAGGCCCGCCGCTAATCCGGCCGAGGTGAGTGCAAATACATATTCCCGTTTGCCCGGTTCAAAGCTGTCCTCTACTTCGCTGACACCCTCAAGCAAGCCGAGGGACTGCTTGAGCTGCGTAGCAGCGCTGGCTAAGACCCGCTCATCACGGTGAGACAGCTCCACATTTACATCATCGCCCGCGCGAACCAGGCTGCTGCTGAACGTCAGGCTCTCCGCGCCCGGGATCAGCGGCGTATTTTTTCGCCAGCGACGCTCGAGTTCACTGGAGGAGAATGGCCGTTGATCACCGGGAACCAGTTCCATGCGGATTTGCGCCAGGTTGGTTGCATTAGCACTGGCACTGCTCGCCATGGGCCCTGTCGTATCCGCTCCCTGACTACCGACAGTGAACGAGATCGCCTCGACAATAGATTGCTCAGCGGGTTGCTCCGCGGCAATCAAGGCATCAGTTTCACGGGCCATTGTTTCACCGGCTTGAAGAATTTTCGCCGCGTACTGGTAGGTCGTTTCGAAAGGCGTGCCTACCGGCATTTTGAGGTTAACGGTAATGTGATCACTGTCAATCTGCGGGAAGAAAATAAAACGCACGAAGCCGCCCTGAAAAATACCCAGCGCAATAATAATGGTCGCACATCCAATCGCAACAGCAACGTAGCGATAACGCAGGCCAAGGGTAATGGAAGGTACCACCCTATGCTCAATAAAGCGCGCCAGGCCCCCATGGGTCTTATCGCGTAAAGCGGCTAACAAACCCAGGCTCCAGCGGGAGGTAGAAGCCAGGTGGGCTGGCAATATGTAAAACGCCTCAATCAATGACACCGCCAGAATACCGATAACGATCAGCGGTACTGGCAGCATGATTTGCGCCATCGCTCCCGTCGAAAATACCAATGGGGCAAAGGCTGCAATAGTGGTCAACACTCCGATGGTAACTGGTGCCTTGACCAGGAACACGCCATCCAGCACCGCATTCGGATTATTTGGGTTTTTCTCCTGCTCGTTAAAAATGCTTTCGCCGGTGACAATGGCGTCATCAACCACGATGCCCAATACGATAATCAATGCAAACAGGGTAATCATGTTCATCGTGATACCGGTAACAGATACCAGCAATAGACCACCCATGAACGATATAGGTATACCCAGACTGGTCCAGAACGCCAGCTTCAAATCCAGAAACAGCAACAGGCTGAGGAAAACCAGAACGTAGCCAAGAATGCCGTTACGCACCATCAGGCTAATACGATCCCGCAACACATCGGTAGAATTCCGCCATATTTCTATATTAAGCCCGACGGGTAATCGCAGGGTCGCCAGATACGCCTTGATGGCGCGCTCGGTATCGAGGGTATCCTGGGTATCGCTGCGCGATACCTGGACGAAAAGTGCCGGTTTACCGTTGTAGTGATTGATAACCTGCGTATCTTCAAAGCCATCGCGAATGGTTGCAATTTCGCCGAGCCTCAGCCTCGCGCCATCTTTACGACTACGGATAGTAATATCCGCAAACTCTGCGCCGGTATAGCGCTTGCTCTGTACTCGAATCAGTATGTCGCCGGCTTCAGTGCGCAGGGTTCCCCCCGGAACGTCGATAGAAAATTCGGCGATGCGACGAGAGACATCGTCTATGGTCAATCCGTAGTGGCGCAGTGTTTCTTCACTGACCTCGATGGCAATTTCCAGATTGCGTCCACCGGTGACATCAATCAGCGTCACCTCAGGCAACTGCAACATCTCGCTTTCCACCTTTTCCGCCCAGTAGTGAAGCGTACGTTCATCGACAGCGCCGAACACCGCCAGCGACATCATGCTGGAAATCCGCTTGGTTTTGATGATGGACGGCTCCTCGGCCTCTTCGGGCGGGAAGTCAACCAGCCCATCCACCGCAGTTTGTACGTCGTCCAGCACCTGATTCTGGTTGGCAAAATCCTCCATCACCACGGTTACCACGCCAGCACCTTCATTGGCGCTTGAGGTCACCCGTTTGACCCCCTGTATACCGATCACTGCCTCCTCGACACGCCGGGTTATACTTTCCTCAACATCGTGGGGAGTCGCGCCTGGGTAGGGGGTAGCGATGGTAATGGTGCGTGGATCCAGGGAAGGAAATGTTTCGGTAATCATGCTGCGGGCAGCTATAAACCCACCCACCAGCAGAAAAACCATGATGATATTGGCGGCCACGCTGTTGTTGGCAAACCACCCAACAAGCGATAAGCGATTATTCACCCGGCCCGCGTCTCCCTCACTCACGGCCGGGCTTATCCTGCGAGTCAAGCACCACGACTTTGGCGCCCTCTATGACACCGCTGATGGGCGCATCCACCACCAGCACAGAGTCAGTGTTCACAGGCAATCGCACGATCACGCTATCAGACAGGGTCGCGATGATCTGCGGCTCAACGCGACGCAATGTGGCGCTTTCATCCACCTGCCAGATAACCTGACCTGACTGAACAGCGGACGCTGGCACCTTCCAGGTGTCTGCCACGGGTGAACTTCGCAGCACTACCTCAACCAACATTCCAGGCAACAAATTCCCGTCACCAACGGGTTTGATAACGACCTGCTGAAACCGCGTCGCATCGTCAAGGATGGCGCCCATCCGCAGGATTTTTCCACCGATTGATTTGCGATCCGATTCGACACCAGACTCGTCATCTGGCGCGTTAAAGTTAATGATGTCGACGTCGACTTCATCCGGTCGACGCAGCCAGGGTAAATCTGCCTGAGCCAGGGACAAAACTATTTCGAGTGAGTCCTGGTTATAAATTTCGCCATAACTCTGTCCGGCAAGTATGTATGCCCCAGGTTCCAGCGTGCTGGCTATAACCCGACCGTCAAACGGCAAGCGGTAATGCGTGCGCGACAAATTTAGTTCCGCCTGGGCCAAACGCGCTTTCGCTGCCGCCACCTCGGCATCTGCCTGAGCGATTTGTGGCACCCGGCTCACCAGCGGCGGTGGCTCTACCGCCGGGTTCAAGCCCCGCCATTCCGCCACCGCCGCATCCGCTTCGGCTCGCTCCAACGCCAGGTCCGTCTGCGCCTTGGCCACCGCAGCCCGTTCGCGAGCGACATCGTTTTCATAATCGGCGGCCTCGACACGAAACAACACTTCATTTCGAACCAGATAGCCGCCGCCGAATAAATGATCGCTGACCCACACCACGCGACCCGACACCTGTGGCGTAATGGACACCGTGCCACGCGGTATCACACGCCCGGTAGAGCGAATCTGCACCGGATAAGCCCCCTTCTTTAACTCGGTTGCGGTAACGGGCAAACCCACCGAATTACTTGTCGCCTGCGGCAACGTACGGGTAGCACCTAGCATCCGCGATAGCACGATGGCACCGATGATAATGGCTATCACCAACACCAACTGCCGATTTTCGCGGCTAATTATTTTAACCATTTTTTTTCCAGCCACCGCTTGCTCACATCAATCCCCGCCCCTGCGATCTCCATCTCTGCTATCCCCGTTCTCCATCATGCCCTGATCCATCATGCCCTGCTCCCTCAACCACTGCCCCTCTATCCCCGCATCTTCAAAACAGCCTTTTCAAACCGGCCCTTTCAAACCACACCCAGCAATACCGGGATACCAGAGCTTTACAATCGCTCCTCGACCAACCAGTCACCACCTAAGGCCAAATGCAGGTTAATACGCGCCGACCAGCTCGCTCGCTGCGCCGCCAACAAACTGCGCTCAGCATTTTGCCGACGGCGTTGCGCTTCAAGCAACTCCAGCAAGGGGGTGATGCCGCGTTGATAACGCTCCTGAGCGAGAACTTCAGCCTGTCGAGAGGCCACTACGCCAGCCTGCAAATTGTCGATCTGCTCTCCCAAAAACCGCGCCTGGATCAGCGCCGTCTCAACCTCGGCCATGGCGACAAGCACCGTCCGTGCATAATCGGCGGTGAGCTCCCGCATTCTGGATTCCCGCAATCGAATTTGCGCCCTTAACCGCCCACCCTCAAAAAGGCGCGCTGAAATCTTACCGGCGATCACACCCACGGCGTTACTGTTTGTTAACAGACCGCCGAACTGGTCATTATTAAAACCACGACTGGCTGAAATCGTCAGATCTGGAAATAAATCTGCGACGGCGATACCAATACCGGCATTGGCGGCCATTAAACGCAACTCGCTACCGCGGATGTCCGGCCGCTGATCAAGCAGAGCCAGCGGTGTCTCGATGGGTGGGCCATCGTTTGGCGGTAGTACCGGAAAAAGCGTCTCAACGCCTTGCAGAGCACCCGGACGCTGATTCAGCAGGACATCGACGACTAACAGTGTCTCTGCCATTTGTTGCTGCAACAGCACCAGCTGCGCACGCGCTGAAGTCAGGTTTTCACGAGCCGTATGCACATCGACGGCGGAAGCATTTTTTACTCCCAGTTCGTAACGCCGCGATACCGTACTCAGGGTTTGCGCCCGGCTCTGCACAATGTCCTGCTGAATAGCAATTTCCCGCAGGAGCAGCGCCAACGCCACGCGACGGCTAACCAACTCAGCAATCAATGTTTGCAGCAATGCGCTGTGATCCGTCGCGCTAGCCAGCGCACTGTACTCGGCCGACGCCACCGCATTACGCACACGTCCAAACAAATCTATCTGCCAGGAGATAGTCGCGCCGGCATCGACGCTGGATGTATAGACACGCTGCTGACTAACACCAAGACCACCGCCAGGACCAGGGGCAAAGCTGCGCGCGCCGTTACTGGTCAAACCCACCGCCGGCCACCAGCCGCCGCGCTGAATCCTTACCTGCTCGTCGGCCTGCACCATACGCTCGGCAGCCGCGCGCAGATCCAGATTGTCGGCGGCAAGCTGTGCGATCCACTTGTTGAGCTGCGCATCACCGTAACTTTCCCACCAGCGCGCAGTCCGGTGCGCTGCGCTTTGCTCCGCAGGCGGAATGCCCCCCTCGACCACCAACCGATCTGCCGCCAGGGCGTCTTCAGCAGACGAGGCATGATTGGCAGGTCGCGTATATTCCGGCACCAGGATGCAGCCACCGAGTAGTACAACCAGCATTCCGCCGAGCACGACCACCGAGATGCGGCAGGCTGCCACAGCGGACATCATGACTGACATCCTGAGAGGGGCTATACGGCTTATAATTCTAAACAAACACCTGCCCCGGAAAATTTAATTGCTTAGGCTAAACGCGTTGACAGCGCGGCAAATCGAGACAGAAAATCCGCCCCTGGCCGTTCCAAACCAGCGCACCGCCGTATGGTCGTCTCGAATATGACAGTATGCAACAACTGGACACAACTCATCCCTGCTTTGTACAGGGCAAGACGCTCAATTACTGAGCACTCGCCCCCCCGATTCAATCCGATCGGCTACTTCGAGGATCAGGCTGGAGGTCAACCGAGAGCGTTCGACGGTGCCGACGAAAAGCTCGCTACCGTCCACCACGGGCAAACTGTTAGCGCCCAGTTCTTCCATTTTACGCAGCACATCTCGTTTACTCATATCCTTGGCGACAGCATCCAGTTTACCGACAAAGCCGGGCAACCTGGCCAGTTCTTCACGCGCCCCGTACCCGCGCGATTTAGCCAGTCGGCAAAATCCCGGTACGCCCGATCACCGGTGGTGCGAAACCACACTGCAAGATCAAGGGCATTGTAAAGTCCAAACAACTTGCCCTCCTCATCGAGAACGATAATGTATTGCAAAAAAGAGCT
>JBFIEE010000007.1:0-83733 GCA_041603535.1 Porticoccaceae bacterium | reverse complement strand
GTCGGGGTCAAGAGCCTCGAGTGCAGCGATCACAGCATTGTGCGTCGGCGTCGTAAACAAGTCATTTTGCCGAGGTTCGCAGTTTGGTCTGGTGATCACTGTCGTCAGGTGGCCACCGTTCTCCAGATTGCGTAATTCGTGCCGGGCCCTGGTGATGACGGCATCGGGTAACCCAGCCAGCTTTGCCACCTGGATACCGTAACTTTGGCTAGCCGGACCTGCCTGGACTTCGTGCAGGAAGACGATCCTGTCCTGATATTCGGTGGCGGTAAGGTGGACGTTGGTGACGCCAGGAATGGTTTCAGGCAGGGCGGTGAGTTCAAAGTAATGGGTAGCAAACAGGGTGAAGGCTCTAACCTTTTCGGCGAGATATATGCCACAGGCCCAGGCCAGCGATAAGCCGTCAAAGGTACTCGTGCCGCGACCTATTTCGTCCAGCAATACCAGGCTTCTATCCGTCGCGTTGTTGAGGATATTCGCGGTTTCTGTCATCTCAACCATAAAAGTCGAGCGTCCGCCAGCAAGGTCATCTGATGAGCCTATCCGGGTGAAAATCCGGTCAACGACGCCAATGGCAGCGCGCTCGGCGGGTACACTACTGCCGGTATGCGCCAGTAACACGATCAGGGCAGCCTGCCGCATGTATGTCGATTTGCCACCCATATTGGGGCCGGTAATGATCAACATGTGCTGTTGCAAGTTGAGGGATAGATCGTTTGCCACGAAGGGGGCGTCCTGCACTTGTTCGACGACCGGATGGCGGCCGCCGATAATAGCGATGCCGGGTTCATCGTTGAGTTCCGGGCGACAGAAGTTGAGTGTCACCGCCCGCTCTGCGAGGTTGACCAGCACATCCAGCTCGGCGATGGCGGCGACACTCTCCTGCAAAGGGCACAGGTGTTCATTGAGATCGTCGAGTAGCGCTTCGTAAAGCAGTTTTTCGCGGGTCAGGGCTCGACTCCTGGCGCTAAGGGCCTTGTCTTCAAAAGTTTTTAGCTCTGGAGTGATATAACGTTCGGCATTTTTCAGGGTTTGTCGGCGGATATACCGCGGCGGCGCCTGTTCGGCCTGTCCCTTGCTGATTTCGATGTAGTAGCCATGCACTCGGTTGTAACCAACCTTGAGCGAGGTGATACCCGTCTCGAGCTTTTCCTTTTTTTCAAGATCTACCAGGTAGTCGCCAGCATTGCTGCTAATCGCGCGCAGTTCATCGAGCTCGCCGTCATAGCCCCGTGCAATAACACCGCCGTCTCGTATGACGACGGGCGGGTTGTCGTGCAGGGCGCAGCTCAGCAGCGCGACCTGTTCAGGAAATAAACTGATAGCGTCCTTAAGTTGCTGGCTTAATGTGGAACTAAAGCCTGATAGCGCTGTTTGCAGCTGCGGGAGTGTTGCGAGCGACTCCCTTAGTCGAATAAGGTCCCTCGGGCGTGCCGAGCGCAGCGCCAGCCGTGCGAGAATGCGTTCCATGTCACCAATATTTCCGAGTATGGTGTGTAACCCTTCGTACTGATAATTGATCTGGAGTTCGGCGATGGTTTGCTGGCGCTGCGTGAGGATACTTCGGTCGCGCAAGGGGCGGGTTAGCCAGCGCTGCAAGAGCCGACCACCCATGGCATTAGCGGTGTTATCCATGATCGCCAGCAAAGTATGATTGCGGTCGTTATGGGCATTGCTGTCTATTTCCAGATTACGTCGTGTGGCCGCATCCAGGATGACACTGTCATCACTGTTGTCATGGTGAATGGCGCGGATGTGGGGCAGTGCTGTGCGCTGTGTCTCGGTCGCATAATTGAGCAGGCAGCCAGCGGCCTGCACCCCGAAAACCAGGTCCTCGCAACCAAAGCTGGCCAGATTAACGACGTCAAATTGTCGGCACAGGTTTTTTCGCGCCGAGTCGAGATCGAATTCCCATTCAGGTCGCACTCGTAGGCCCTGAAAGGGGTTGCAGCATCCAGTTTCGGCCAGTTGTTCTGTCACCAACAGTTCGGCGGGTCTCAGTCTTTGTAGTTCACCGAGTAATGCGTCGAGGCAGTCGACCTCCAGAACATTAAACCGACCGCTGCTGATATCGAGCGAGGCTATACCAAACGCTCTGGTAGACGTGTTGCCGTCTGGAGCATGGTGGTCCGCGGCCACCACCGCGACGAGCAGGTTGTCCCGATGCTCATCAAGCAATGCTTCGTCGCTCACCGTCCCTGGAGTGACGATGCGGGTTACCTGACGCTCTACAGGTCCCTTACTGGTCGCGGGATCGCCGATCTGCTCGCAGATGGCGATAGATTCGCCCATACGCACCAGTCTGGCCAGATAGTTTTCTGCTGCGTGGTGAGGTACCCCGGCCATCGGAATAGGCTGGCCGGAAGCTTTGCCCCTTGATGTCAGCGTTACGTCGAGCAACCGTGCGGCTTTTTTTGCATCGTCAAAAAAAAGTTCGTAGAAATCGCCCATGCGATAGAACAGCAGCATGTCGGGATGGTTCGCTTTGATGCGCAGGTATTGCTGCATCATGGGCGTATGTGAACTGTGTGCGCCTGGGCCGTTGGTCATGGGGGAGGGGAGCGTTACCGGTGATGCTATAAAGTAGGGAATTCTACGGCAATACCAGATACTAAAAAACCGTCTTGCAGTCCCCGGCCCTGTGTTTTACTTTACGGTCTGGTGCCCTATGCTGGTGGGCTTTGCCCCGCGCCATGTACTAGGGCACCTCTGAATAAGCAGGAATTCGTAGCTTGACGTCGGGAAATGCGCTCAATTTTAATTCTCGACGCGGAATTTTTCCTCAAAATCAACCTGTAAATCACCAATCGGTGATCTTCAGGCGTACATCTCCTGTGTGAGAAGGTATTTCTTGCCCACCATCAAATTGGTGAAAGCTGCAAGCCGGTGTAGCCGCCCGCCATTTTTCTCCAAACCGCGATAGCGAACTTTGTCGTAGCCGAACACTCGCTTGATGTAGCGAATCGAGTTTTCCACCTTGGCTCTTACCTGTGTCTTGAGTCTTTCCGCCTGAGCCTCAATGTCATCTTCGGGAAGTTGGCGGCGCATGCCTGGGCGCATGGCAATGTACCGATCGACATCTCGACCCTCATGCTCCGGGCGTTTCTCAATGCCCTGATAACCGGCGTCTCCCCATACCTTCTGCTCTTCGCCGCGAAGCAACTGATCGGCCTGGGTAATATCATGCGCGTTGGCCGGATTTATTCTTGGTCGATGTCGGCGCCGATATAATTGTCGCGTCTACTGTACTGCCTTCGCGCAACATCAACCCCTCGGATTTTAAATGGCGATTCACTTCGTTGAACAATTCCTCGCCCAGGTTATGACGCTCCAACAAATGCCGGAAGTCAAGGATGCTCGTTTCATCGGGAAGACGATCACTCAAACAAAGCCCCGCAAAGCGACGCATAGATTCAATCTCGTAGAGAGCATCTCCCATCGCAGGATCGCTCAGGTTGTAGAACAGTTGCATACAATGAATGCGCAGCATCGTAGAGATCGGGTACGGCTGGCGGCCCCGGCCATTCTTTGGCTAGTAGGGCTTTATCTTCTTCTCAAGTCGTTTCCAGGGGATCAATTGATCCATGGGCTTGTCTCTTAAGCGGGGTTTACCTATGCTACCAAAATCACGGGCTTATTCAGGGGTTCCTTAGAGCCCAGGACGGTCATCATGAGGGCAGTGGCGTGTCAGCCTTGACTGTCGGGCGGTGGTTTGATTGATGATTGGCGGGACAATTTTAGACGGCGGTTGTCGCAGTGACCTTCAGTTAATGAGCAGTGCGTTTGGGGGCAGAGGCCGCCGACTAAAATACTGTATGACTGTACAGTTCGAGTAGATTGCGATAAGCTATTTTCACGATAGCAATAGAGTATTTTTTGGCACAAGTTAAGCGCTTACTGATTAGCATGGGCGAGTGGCGTGTACGCCGCGTGTAGGGCGACAAAGCGTAAACATCAACAATACATACTAGAGGTGCATTTGATGGATCCTAACAAGGAAAAGGCGTTACAGGCGGCACTTAGCCAAATCGAAAAACAGTTTGGCAAGGGCACTGTTATGCGTATGGGCGACAGGGAACACGTTGCCATGCCGAGTGTTTCGACCGGCTCATTGGGTCTTGATATCGCCCTCGGCATCGGCGGCTTGCCAAAGGGGCGCGTGGTAGAGATCTATGGTCCTGAGTCTTCTGGTAAAACCACCCTCACGCTATCCGTCATTGCGCAGGCGCAAAAACGTGGTGGGACCTGCGCCTTTATCGATGCCGAACATGCCCTCGACCCAATCTACGCAGAAAAACTTGGTGTCAATGTTGATGACCTCATGTTGTCGCAACCGGATACCGGTGAGCAGGCTTTGGAGGTGACCGACATGCTGGTGCGATCCGGCGCGATAGACGTGCTGGTGGTCGACTCCGTTGCCGCTTTAACGCCTCGGGCTGAAATCGAAGGAGAGATGGGCGATACCCACGTTGGTTTGCAGGCCCGGTTAATGTCACAGGCGCTACGTAAGCTCACCGGCAATATCAAAAATTCCAATTGCCTGGTCATTTTTATCAACCAGATTCGTATGAAAATTGGCGTTATGTTTGGCAGTCCCGAAACGACTACCGGGGGCAATGCGCTAAAATTTTATGCCTCGGTCAGACTCGATATACGCCGTATTGGTGCGGTCAAGGAAGGGGAGGAGGTAGTAGGTAACGAAACGCGCGTCAAGGTGGTCAAGAATAAGGTGGCACCGCCATTTCGGCAGGCGGAGTTCCAGATTCTGTACGGTTCAGGCATAAATCGCTACGGTGAGATCATCGACCTGGGTGTGAAGTGCGGTTTGATTGAAAAAGCCGGTGCGTGGTACTCCTGTAACGGTGAGAAAATCGGTCAGGGCAAGGCCAACGCCAGTGAGTACCTGGCGGAACACGAAGACCTTACCGCAGAAATCGAAGCTGGAATTCGCCAGCAGCTATTGGGTGATCTACCCAGGCCTGTCGTCGTGGAACAACAACCTGACGCCATGGAAAACTAGGCGAGACATGCCCGAGCCTGCAACGTAAGGCCGCCTGGGTTCATCATTAACGGGCTTACACAAGGCAGGTTAACTTATGGATGCCTATCAGGAACTGATTACTACGCTGGCACTGGTTATGGGCGTTGGCTGGGCGAGCGGCATCAATCTTTATGCCGCCGTGGCTGTGCTGGGGTTTGCCGGCATCAGTGGTAACCTTGAACTTCCGCCGGATTTACAGGTTCTGCAAAACCCCCTGGTCATTGGCCTGGCCTGCCTTATGTATGTGGTGGAGTTCTTTGCCGACAAGACCCCGGGGGTTGATTCCGGCTGGGATACGCTGCACACATTTATTCGTATCCCCGCCGGTGTGTTGCTGGCTGCTGGTGCGGTCGGGGATGTTGCGCCCGCGTTACAGGTTGGCGCTGGTCTGGTCGGTGGCACTATGGCTGCGGGCAGTCATTTCACCAAGGCATCATCGCGGCTGTTGATAAACACCAGTCCTGAGCCTTTTTCTAATTGGGGCGCTTCAATCAGTGAGGATCTGCTGGTCTTTGGCGGTTTGTGGACGATGCTCAACCACCCCTGGTTGTTTGTGGGGCTGATGGTGATTTTTATTGTTGTGGTCATCTGGTTGTTACCAAAGATCTGGCGCTTATTGTGCGCGGTGCTGCGGCGGGTTGGGCAGTGGTTGGGGCTGGTAAAAAAAGCCGAAAATCCGTCAGCCGTGCCACCGATAGCGCCACAGGCAGTGCTGCCGTCATTGGGTGACAGCTCACAAGATCGGTCTGCCTCTTAGGCACGGTCGTGACAGCCCCGTCAGACCTGGATATAACGGTGGTAACGTTGCGCATCAAGGCCATGGATTTTCTCTCGCGACGCGAATATTCGTATCAGGAGCTGGCCGCCAGACTGGTGACAAAATACGCATTGACTGCGGACCAGCTACTGCTGTTAGACGCGACCCTGGATGCCCTGGTTAACGATGGCCTTTTGTCCGATCAGCGGTTTGCGGAAAGCCTGGTACAGGTGCGTATTCGTCGGGGGCAAGGTCCGCAGCGTATCAGGCAGGAACTCCGTGAGCGGGGTATAGGTAACGAGTTGGCAACGGCAGCATTGCAGAATGCCGAGGCCGACTGGCCTCAGTTGGCTCGGGATGTAGCCAAAAAAAAATTTGGCAATGAAGCGGCGACGGATGTCAGGCAGCAGGTCAGGCGCAGACGCTTTTTGCAGTACAGAGGGTTTGACGCTGAACAGATCAATTTTGCCCTCGATCCCTGACCCCACGTTGCGATCTTTAATCCCGTTTATCGAGACCGTGAACCCGAAGCGAGGGTGCTGAGAAAGTAGTCAACCATACGTTTTTCAACCCAGCTATCAAGCAAATGGTTTTCCATAAAGCCACAATGTCCGCCATCGTCCAGTAATTCAATCTGTAGCTCCGCAGAGGCATTAATGCTAGCAATATCGACAGCGGGAATAATAGGGTCGTCGCGAGTGGCTACCAACAGGGCGGGGGTTCTAAGTTTAGCCAGTCGATGGCCGGTCAGGGCGTAGGCAGCAAAGTAGTTGTCTGGTGTTCCGCAGGGTGTGTGATCGGGTATGAAAAAGCGATTGATATCGGCCAGGGTTCGGCATCTTTTTAACTGCGCGTGGTAGGCGAGGTCAGGATAATAGACCAGTTTTGTCTGTAGCGAGGCGCGCCATTTTCTAAAAAAATAAGCGTGATAAAGCGAGTAAGGGTTTTCCAGAATCCGCATCGTATGCGCGGGATCGGTCGCCGGGCAAATTCCCATGGCGGCTGTCAGGTTAAGCGCGAGCCCCGAGTTTGCTGCGATGCGCAGCGCAAAATTACCACCCAGCGAAAAGCCCGCCAGAAAGCATGCGGGTGGTGAATGGGCGGCAGATATGGCGCGTACAGCACGGGTTACCTCATCGGTGAGTGTCGCGTTGAACAAGGCCCTGTTCAAGTGAAGACTCGGGCCGTGATCGCGCAGGTTAAGCCGAAAGACATCGAATCCGGCGGCGACTAAGGTGCTGGTCGCGGTCATAACATAAGTAGACTCAAAACTGCCTTCCCATCCGTGGAGGAGAATGACCAACCCCCGATTAACTGGACGGGATAGCGCTGACTGGTCAAGAGGCTGTGGTTGGCCGGAGTGAAGTGGCACTGCCCGGTTAAAAGCGCCGAGCAGGAGGACACCCTGCCCGCAGTCAATTAACTGGATCTCGGCGGCATTAGCCACCCCCAGAATTTTTTGACGGAACAACTTTTTGCGCGGCCAGGCGCTGTTCAGGATTGTCTGAAGATGGCCGTTGCGCAGAGGTAGCGAAGGCGCAAACCCTGTAGATTGAGTAAGCCTCGAAACGTTGTGCAGCATGTATGTCCCTGCTGGTCGAAGGGCCTGGTATGTGAAAGTCAGGGTTATCGATGTTTTGGCTTATTGCAATTGAAATTTATTTCGGAATCCGTTTATTTTAGTTCCGGTTTATTGTCGTTCAGGTTCGGCTTAGAATGGCGGTCCCATATACCGCAGGGGCAACCATGAGGCTGCTGGTCTTTAGTCTTGTATTGATGAGTTTTCACGTTAGCGCCCTGCAACTTAGGGGAGCCTGGGAGCCTGGGGGGATGATTATCGGGCAAGCGGAGCCTGACGCCAGGGTTTATCTTGGCAAGCGCCGTTTAGCGCTGAGCCCCGAGGGCCGTTTTGTTTTCGGTCTGGATCGCGATGTCATAGGCACAGTCCAGCTGAAGGTTGTCAGGGGTAATGAGGAGCAGGTCTTTGACTACCCTGTGGCAGCGCGCAAGTATGATATCCAGCGTGTTGACGGTGTGCCAGAGGGAACGGTCAATCCGCCGCCGGAGGTGCTGGAACGGATAGGCAGGGAGGCAGCACTGGTTGCGGCGGCTCGTAAAGGTATTGATCGCAGAGAGGATTTTTTACAGGGATTCGTGAAACCGCTGGAAGGTCCGATTACTGGTGTCTACGGCAGCCAGAGAGTGTATAACGGTGTACCCAAAAACCCCCATTATGGTCTGGATATTGCGCGCCCGACCGGAACGCTTGTGCAGGCACCAGCGCCGGGCATCGTCAAACTGGTACATCCGGATATGTATTTTTCTGGCGGAACGCTAATTATCGATCACGGCTACGGGATATCGTCGACATTTATTCACCTGAGTGAAATTCTCGTGGCCAGGGGAGCTCGTGTTGAAACGGGGCAAGATGTGGCGCGCGTTGGCGCCAGTGGTCGTGCTACCGGGCCGCATCTGGACTGGCGGATCAACTGGTTTAATGTACGCCTTGACCCGGCATTGGCGCTGAAGCATTTTCCAGGCGCGGGTGCTAGTACAGGCAGTAGCGGGCAATAAGCATCGTTCCAAAAATATGGTTGCGGAGATTTTGTTTCAAAACTCTCGCCTTTAGCGCTGAGATTATAAAATGTGGCCTCGCCAGCTATTATCAGTGTCACTATCCGAACATGGAGTTCGACTCGGCTTTGGCTTAGAATTAGCGCAATTATACGGTGCGTTTGATTGGCGCGTGGCCTTGCACAACAGATAAATTTTTTAAATGGTGGATAAGCAGCCCGCATGGTAGATAAGCAATTGCTCAGCATCCTGGTTTGTCCGGTCAGCAAGGCCTCCCTTGAGTACGACCGCGAGCGACAGGAGCTGGTATGCCGTGCTAGCGGCCTGGCCTATCCTATCCGGGACGGCATCCCGGTGATGCTTGAAAGCGAAGCACGGGTACTTGGCAGTGACGAAAAGCTAGGCAAAAAAGAGCCTCATCAAACGCATTCTGATGGAACCTCCTAGTTTTGAAAGCGATACCTGACGGTTGGTGTGTGGACAGGGGGATATAAAATTTTCAGAGATAAGCGACGCGGTGACCTCCATCCTCAGATAACCAGTTAACAGGTTGTTGCACCGACTGGCTGCAGTGCTAGCACCAGTTTTAGCGACAATTTTAGTGGCAATTTTAGCGACAATTTTAGCGACAACGACAGTTGCACTAGCGAAAAGAGATCGACCATGACAGAAACGTTGTTCACGAAGATTATTAATCGGCAAATACCTGCCGAGATCCTTTACGAAGACGAGCACTGTATTGTTATCAAAGATATAGCGCCTCAGGCACCGACGCATCTCCTGGTAATACCGAAAAAGCCAATTCCCAGGTTGGTGGATGCCGGTAACGAGGACAAGGCCATGCTTGGGCACCTGATGCTCGTTGCCGGTGACATAGTTCGTCAGCTGGGGGTCGATGAGGCCTTTCGCGTCATTGTGAATAATGGCGCGGGGGCGGGCCAGACGGTTTTTCATCTACATTTGCATATACTGGCAGGCAAGCAGTTCACCGAGGCCCAACTGGGCTTTTAGCCGAACCGATTTATTTGTCGTCCATTTTAAATAGCCGATTCTGCGAACGCTACTGCGGTAGCTATGGCCCGTAAGGGTGGGGATTTCATGCCAGTAATTAAATCCAGTGCCGAGATCCGCCAGGCATTTCTAAGCTACTTTGCCAGTCATGGGCATACTGTGGTGGCGAGCAGTAGCCTGGTGCCGGGCAATGACCCGACGTTGCTATTTACCAATGCTGGGATGGTGCAGTTCAAGGACGTCTTCCTTGGCACAGAACATCGAGATTTTCGGCGCGCGGCGTCGTCCCAACGCTGTGTCCGAGCCGGCGGCAAGCACAATGATCTGGAAAACGTCGGTTTTACCGCCCGGCACCACACGTTTTTCGAAATGCTCGGCAATTTCAGTTTTGGCGATTATTTCAAACGGGAGGCTATCCGCTTTGCGTGGCAATTTCTTACCGAGGTGCTGGGGTTGCCCGCAGAACGGCTGTGGGTCACGGTACACGTTTCAGATGATGAGGCGGCCGCGATCTGGCTCGACGAGATGGGCATTAGCGCGACACGGTTCTCCCGGCTTGATGAGGATAATTTCTGGCAGATGGGTGATACCGGCCCCTGCGGACCCTGCTCGGAGATCTTTTACGATCATGGCGAAGATGTGCCTGGTGGGCCGCCAGGCAGCGCAGGAGAAGACCTGGATCGCTATATCGAAATATGGAATCTGGTTTTCATGCAGTATGAACGCAGTGTCGACGGCACGCTGACGCCGCTACCGAAGCCGTCTATCGATACCGGCATGGGCCTTGAACGTATCGCCGCCGTCATGCAGGGCGTGCACAGTAACTACGAGATCGATATCTTTGCCAGGCTGATCGAGGCCGTCGCGGACGTTACGAAAACTGGGGATATCAACAATAAATCTCTGCGGGTGATTGCGGATCATATTCGCTCCTGCTCGTTTCTGGTGCTTGATGGTGTGCTGCCATCCAACGAAGGGCGCGGTTACGTTCTGCGGCGGATTATTCGCCGTGCGCTGCGTCATGGACATCAGCTAGGCGTTAATACACCGTTCTTTTACCGGCTTGTTAAGCCGCTTGTTGCAGAGATGGGTGGGGCATACCCAGAGCTGACTGACAACCAGGCTGTGGTAGAAAAGGTTTTGCAGGGCGAAGAAGAGCAGTTTGCCAGAACCCTGGATCGGGGTATGGCGATGCTCGAGGAGGCGCTCGACAGGGTGGCTGGCGCTGTTATCCCTGGGGAAGTAATTTTTCAGCTTTATGATACGTTTGGTTTCCCGGTGGATTTGACCAACGATATTGCTCGTGAACGCGGTTATAGCCTGGATATTGATGGTTACGAGCGTTGCATGCAGACACAGAAAGAGCGAGCCCGTGCTGCCAGTCGCTTTGATGTTGATTATACCGCGTCTCTTGAAATACCTGGCGAAACCACGTTCACCGGCTACCAGACGTTACAGGATGCGGCGCGGATAACGGCAATTTATCAAGATGGCAAAGCTGTCGACAATTTGAGCGTCGGAGAAGAGGCTGTTGTGGTGCTGGACAAGACGTCCTTTTACGCCGAATCTGGCGGCCAGGTAGGTGATCGGGGTCGCCTCTCAGGTAAGGCCAGCGACTTTGAAGTAAGTGATTGTAAAAAGCAGGGCGATAATCATCTGCACATTGGTCGACTCGTCAAGGGTCAGCTTGCCGTCGGTGACACGATCGCCGTTACCGTGGATGCCACAGCTCGTTGCGCAACAGCGTTGAACCACTCCGCTACTCATCTGCTGCATGCTGCACTGCGAAAAGTGTTGGGTGGCCACGTAACCCAAAAAGGTTCATTGGTTGATGCCCAGCGTCTGCGTTTTGATTTTGCCCATCCGCAAGCCCTCACCAGTGTCGAGATAAGCGCTGTTGAGGCGCTGGTGAACCAGCAGATTCTGTTCAATACAGCGGTGCAAACTCAGGTGATGACGATGACTGAGGCGCAACAACAGGGTGCGATGGCGCTGTTCGGAGAGAAATACGGTGAGTCGGTGCGGGTGCTGACCATGGGTGACGGCTTTTCGGTGGAGTTGTGCGGTGGTACCCACGTCACCCGCACGGGGGACGTCGGACTGTTCAAAATCGTAGCGGAATCTGGTATTGCCGCCGGGGTGAGACGTATCGAAGCGCTCACCGGTACCCAGGCCTTGGCCTACTATCGTGACCTTGAAGACAAGCTGGATAGCGTTGCCCTGACCCTTAAAACCGGCCGGTCCGGCGTGGTCGATCGAGCGGTGCAACTGACCGAACAGAACCGTCAGTTACAACGCGAAATCGAAGCGCTAAAAGTCAAGCTGGCCAGCAGCTCCGGTGCTGATATCCTCGCCGAGGCGCTCTCAGTTGGCGACATTTTTGTGCTGGCCAAAGTGATAGAGGGCGCTGACGCCAAAACCTTGCGGGAGATGGCTGACCAGATCAAATCACGCATGACCAGGGGCGTGGTATTGCTGGGCGCGGTCAGTGACAACAAGGTGGCATTGGTGGCCAGCGTTACCAAAAATTTGACCGAACAGGTAAAGGCCGGCGATTTGATGCAATTTGTTGCCGCTCAGGTTGGTGGCAAGGGCGGCGGGCGGGCTGATATGGCGCAGGGCGGCGGCACAGATATCAACGCCCTGCCAATCGCGATCGACTCGGTTCGTCACTGGGTTCGCGAGCGGGTAAGCGACTGAGCTAATTGCGCTCAGGGCGGTTTCGTTTTGCCGACGATTGGTGTAGATTGGCGCCCCAAATTTCGGGCAGCCGTGGCAGTTGCAATGGGGTGGTGGTTGCCATGAATTGGCGCCACTGATCGTTTTCTGTTACCCCTGTATAACTGAATTTGAGCGTATTTAATAAATACGAGTGTTGAGATGAGTCTAATAGTACAGAAGTACGGTGGTACGTCGGTGGGCTCAATTGAGCGCATCGAAGCGGTTGCCGAGAAAGTGTCCCGTTTTCGTGCCGGCGGCGATGACGTTGTGGTCGTTGTGTCCGCTATGAGCGGTGATACTAACCGTCTTATCGCACTCGCCGAAAGCATCAGTGATACACCATCGCCTCGGGAAATGGACGTGCTGATATCCACCGGAGAGCAGGTGACCATTGCATTGCTGGCGATCGCTCTGGGGAAAATTGGTTGTCCTGCGAGATCCTATACCGGGGCTCAGGTGCGGATTCTCACTGACAATAGTTATACCAAAGCCCGTATTGAAGATATTGATGTCCGCCACATGCAGGCCGATCTCGCCCAGGGCCGCGTGCTGGTCGTAGCCGGGTTTCAGGGCATTGATGGCGACGGCAACATCACCACGCTTGGCCGTGGTGGTTCGGATACCACGGCAGTGGCCCTGGCTGCCGCTTTGAAAGCCGATGAATGTCAGATATATACCGATGTCGATGGGGTGTACACCACCGATCCGCGCGTGGTCGAGAGCGCCCGGAGACTCGATACAATTACCTTTGAAGAGATGCTGGAAATGGCCAGTCAGGGTTCAAAGGTGCTACAAATCCGCGCCGTCGAATTTGCCGGCAAATATCAGGTGCCGCTGCGCGTGCTGTCCAGTTTCGAGGATGGCCCCGGCACGCTGATCACTCTGGAGGAGGATCAACAAGTGGAAAAGCCCGTGGTATCAGGTATCGCTTTTAATCGTGATGAAGCCAAACTGACAATCCTGGGCATTCCGGATACCCCCGGTGTGGCCTATCGAATTCTTGGTCCCATTGGCGAGGCTAATATTGAAGTTGATGTGATTGTGCAAAATGTCTCCGAAGACAACACAACGGCGCTGACCTTCACCGTGCACCGCAACGACATGAAGCGAGCTAAAGTTTTGCTTGATGGTATTGCCCGCGACTTGCAGGCGCGTTCGGTAGTTGCCGACGACCACATTGTCAAAGTATCGCTGGTTGGCGTGGGCATGCGCTCTCACGCTGGCGTCGCGTCGCAGATGTTCGCCGCGCTGGCCGAACACAATATCAATATCCAGATGATCACCACCTCGGAAATTAAAATTACGGTGGTGATTGAAGAAAAATACCTCGAACTTGCCGTTCGCGCACTGCATACCTCCTTTGATCTGGATGCGAAAGACAAAAAAAATCAATAAGCGATACTGGCTGCGCCGGAGAAAGTAAACTGGGCTCTCGATATGAGTTCTGGAATACTTGGTATATTATGGCGCGTAGCCAGGAGCGCGGAGTTGGCGACTGGGATATATTCAGCCGATGGACAAGCCGCGGAAGCGGCATCAAAGCAGTGTAGGAGAGGGCAATGCTAATTCTGACCAGACGAGTAGGAGAGACGTTAATTATTGGTGATGACGTGACGGTGACGGTGTTGGGCGTTAAGGGCAACCAGGTTCGCCTGGGGGTAAACGCGCCTCGCGATGTATCGGTACACAGGGAAGAGATTTACCAGCGTATTCAGAATGAAAAGCAACAGGGTGAAGGGGCTGAATAGCCCCTTTGTTTTTTCTTGCTGTGTGGTATTATCGCGCCTCGCTAATTTCCAGTGACAGCTGGTTCCCCGTAAGAATTCTCGCCTGACAAAGTTAAACCGAAGTTAAACCGAAGTTGGACTGACGTTAAATGGACGGCGAGTAGGGAAGCGAATCAACCGAACATCAGGTGAGGTGGCCGAGCGGCTGAAGGCGCTCCCCTGCTAAGGGAGTATACCTTGATCGGTATCGAGGGTTCGAATCCCTCCCTCACCGCCATACATCTGCCTACCCAGTGCAAGTGGTCGCCGCCCGGTGCCACTATCTGATTCCACTATCCTGATTCCACTATCTACCGCCACAATCAGTCATTGCCACAGCCGTTGATTGCCGTCGTCTTTAAGTTAAACGTTCACAGACCCCGTGCTTTACGCGGCGCGTACGCGACTAACTAATTGACCCGGGAGGAAGTCAGCCTACAATGAAGGCAACAGTGTTGTCTGAGTTCAGGGCGGTGGGGTCGATATATACCGGTAGTGGATTACGCCAGCGCGTTCTTCAACCGCCACATGGCCGCCTTCTTCGAGGATGTCACAATGTCCGAGGACTTCAGACATAACGGGTACCATCTGCTCCTGCCAGGCTTTGGGGAAGAGCGCTTTGGCAATATCCATCGGGCTCATCAAGCCTCCCTTTTCCAGGATGCGACTAATTTTCAGCATGCGTCTGTCCGTTGACAGGTTGTATGACCTGATAAGCTCCAGGTGGTCTGTGATCGGCTCGCCGTGAGACGGATAAGTCACACGTGCGGGGTAGGGGGACACTTTCGTTAGCGATGCCTGGTACTCCATCAACGAGCGCGGTCGGGGCTCATCCTGAGATCGCGGAATCTGTAGCAGACAGACTGGTGTGATGTGCGGTAACAGATGGTCACCGGAGAAAAATATCTGGGTCTCCGGCTGCCAGTAAACGACTTCATCCGGGCAATGCCCCGGTGTGTGAATAGTTTCAAGGTTAAAGCCGGGGATTTCGATCCGCTCGCCGTCCTTCAGGGAGTGGGTTGGTTCCATTGACTCAAACGTTTTTGCGTACCCCGCCCGTCGCGCCAGGGCTTTCTCGACCAGATCTTTATCAACGCCCCATCGCGCATAGAAATACAGCTCCAGTTCCAGGCGATCCGGTGGCGGTTCCATGCGTTCAACAGTCAGCCACAGATTTTCGTGGGCCCACAGTTCGCATCCGGAGACTTCATGTATGCGCTGGGCCTGTCCGTAGTGATCGGTGTGGCCATGGGTGAGAATGATTCTGGTGATATCCTCTACCCGGTAATCTAGCAATTTGAGTCCGTCAGTCAGCGCTTGCCACGCCTCGTCCGAGCGTACACCCGTATCAATAAGAATCAGTTCGTCCGAGTTATCCTCCGGGAAGATCAGGTAGCTATTGATATCACCGAGCCCGGGGAATCCTGAGGGTGTAGGTATGCGACCAACCCTCGTAGAGCTTTCTTTGTTGCTGAAACGTCGAACATCAACTTCGTTATCGCGAGCCATTAAACCTCTTTAGGGGCCACAAACCAGCCTCTACATGCTGCATGTCAGCCCAACATGATGGCCAAAGTTGGCGTAATAAGAAAGTGTTAACTCAGCGGGAGCGAGAATGCGTGCCCATCTGCGTTACTTCATTGGCATCTAATGGCGACGCCAGGCATCGAAAAATGATGGGTCAGCACCGATCTGGGCTGACCCGTCGGTACACGTCAAGCCGACCGAATCTGTCGACCGGTGACTGCCTTACCCTGGCCGTGGCGCAGTAGTTGCCCCGGCGTAGCACCGGTGCATTCGCCGTCGATAAAGGTGACGGTGCCATTGACCATGATGTAGCGGTAGCCTTCGGCATATTGCACACGACGCCATTCGTTGGCGGGAAAGTCGTGGACGATCACCGGTTCATCAGGGGTGACTTTTAGATTTTTATAATCGTAGACCAGAATGTCAGCCGGTGCCCCTTCGACCAGAGTGCCGCGATCTTTAAAGCCGGCGCATTTTGCTGGCATGGCCGACAGTCGGTAGTGCGCTTCTTCCAGGCTGACCAGCGCATCTTCCCTCACCGACCTGGCAATGAACTCCGTCGTATAACGGCCAATGGTGATGTACTTGGTGTGCGCGCCGCCATCCGAGACACCCGGAATGGCGTACTCACAGTCGAGGATTTCCTTGGCGTGGCCTTTGTTGGTGTTGTAGGCCTCGTGATAAAACGTGGTTTGCAGGTTTTCACTCACCGCAATATCAAGCATGGCGTCCATCGGGTGCTTGCCCATCATCTCACCGGCTTCAACAATCGTCTTGCCCTCATATTTTTTATTTTCCGGGTTGACGGCGAGTTTAATCACAAATTTGGACACCGGGCCTGTGACAATGGGCGTACGACCATGGTCGTAATGTTCGCGCAACGCCGCTCGGTTTTCGGGTTTTTGCATCTGCTCAATACGTTCTGCGACCGTACCCAGGGTGATGGCGCGCCAGGCATCGGTGCCGTCGAGAAGGTTGTAGTCCGCGAGCATAAAATATTCATCGTTGCCGACGACCGCGGCCTGACCCCAAACGGGGCTGCCGTTAGCCTGACAGCCCTCGACCCACTGAATAAGTTCGCGAAAACTGTGGGGCCGATAATCATTGGACGCGATGGCATTAAAAATGAGTGGCTGGCCTGAGGTGCGGGCCAATTGTTCAATAAAGTGATAATTATTCACCTGGGTTAGCTGGATATTGCCCTCGCCACGTTTGCCAATTACTTCGGCGAAGGCCATGCATAGATCGTCGCTCATGGTATCGGTGACCATGGGCGTGCCGTCGTAGTCCCGTTGCACCGAATACTGATCCTTGCCGAGCCGTTGGGCAGACCAGCCGCAGGCACCCGCCTCCAGGGCCTCATCGAGCAGGCGACACATTTCGGCAGTTTCCGCAGGCGTCGCGTCGCGTTTTTTTGCTTCGTCGAGACCCATCACCGTAATCATGATCGGACTGATGGGTACATAGCTCAACACATTGACGCCAAGTGGCGCGCGATCGAGAAAATCCAGCCATTCTGGAAAGCTCTCCCATTCCCACTTCATACCGGTTCTCATCGACTCCATGGGAATAGCCTCGACCCGTGACATCATCAGCATGGCGCGTTCGCGCAACTCTGGCGCAATCGGTGCAAAGCCAAAGCCGCAGTTACCCAGCACAATGGATGTGACGCCGTGCCAGCCAGACAGCGTCGCGTAGGGGTCCCACTGAATTTGCGCATCGTAATGGGTGTGCAGGTCGACAAAGCCCGGGCAGACATTCAGTCCGGTCGCGTCAATGACCTTGTCCGCCGTGGCAGGGTCGAGTTTGCCATCCCGATCAATATGATTAATTAGCCCGTCCCTGATACCGATATCGCCGCTGAAGCGCGGCCCTCGGGTACCGTCAAAGATAGTCCCGCCCTTGATAATAGTGTCGTAAATAGCCATGTTAAGCTCCCTGAACGTTGTGGATTTTAATTGTCGAAGTGTCTGGTTCGTGGCGGTCTTGATCCGGTTCAAATAGGTTCGTTGACCTCTCGGTAGATCTCACGGTTGGTTCCGTTGTCGTTGCCGCCATCGTTAAATATCGCTGAGCAAATAAAAACGCTTTTTAAGTGCCGTAATCATGGCCTTAGTTATAGCACCGGTTTGTAGTATCGCCACTTTTGTAGTATGGCCACTTTTGTAGTATCGCCACTTAATATCGCTGACTAGAGAAGCCCTCGCCGATAAGATATACCCGAGCTGGTCAGATAACGCCGTCAAGTTCGGCATGGCTTTAGTTTGGACAGGACCTCAGTCCGACAAGAACACGCTGGACAGTATGCTCATCGGGAATAGTATGCAGCGCTGGTCTATGCTGTTAACTGACAGAGCTTGGACGGTGTTAATCCAGGATGACGACTTTTAGCGATATAAAATTAGAACAACGCGTTAAACAAAATTAAAAACTTTGGAGTAAGTGACATGAAAATAGGTTTACAGGGTGTTTTTGCGGGTCCCGCTGCCGGTGCCGAGCACATGACCAAAACAGCCAAAATGGTGGAAGATGCAGGGTTTTATTCACTGTGGATGCCAGAGCATGTGCTTCTGTTTGAAGACTATGACTCCCCGTATCCTTACGCGGATAACGGCAAAGTGCCATTGGATCCGCGCAACGTGCCCCTGGAGCCGTTCACGGCGCTGTCATTTCTGGCCGGGCAAACCAGCCGTATTCGGCTGGCCACGGGGATTACTATATTGCCTCAGCGCAACCCGGTTTATTTTGCCAAGCAGGCGGCGGATGTGGATGTCATCTCCGGTGGCCGTCTCGATATAGGTATCGGCGTCGGCTGGCTCGCTGAGGAGTTTGCCGCTCTGGGGGTACCATTCGAGCGCCGTGGTGCGCGGACAGCGGATTACCTCAAAGTGTGTCAAACCCTCTGGTGCGATGACGTCTCCAGTTACAAAGGTGAGTTTTACACTTTGCCAACCTGTGTGCAGGGACCGAAACCCGTGCAAAAGCCCCATCCCCCCCTCTGGTTCGGTGGTGAGAGTAAAGCCGCTTTGCGTCGGGTTGCCCGTTTTGGGCAGGGTTGGTATGGCGTTAAAGTGCTGCCGGAGGATGTCCCCGCCCACCTGCGAGAGCTCAGCGAACTACTGGATATTGAAGGTCGTAAACTGGCCGATGTCCAAATCGCCGTGTCACCTTATGGCGTGCCCTGTGATCTTGATATGCTAAAACGCTACCGCGACGTCGGGGTTGATCAGGTCATTCTTTTTGCCCTGAGCGCGGAGCCGCAAAAGCTGTATCAGGAGGTCGCACGCTACGCTGAACAGCTGGTGGGCCCGGGCGCCAGTATTTAGGTCGTTGATATTGGGGTTTTAGGGCGATGATAGTTAGACGGCTATAGGACCCATCAATAGATCGGCGAGCTTGGCGCGCTGGTATTTGGCATCTCCATACAGCACCTGGTTGTGCTTCTGGCGTTTGGTGTACAAATGGACAAAACATTCCCAGGTAAAGCCTATGCCGCCATGAAACTGGATTGAGCGGTTTGAGCCAAAAGCCGCAACATCTGAGGCACAGGCTTTGGCCATACGGGCAAACCTGGCGGCATTTTCTGGCTCGTTGTCCACTGCGCAGGCTGCGTTGTACACGTGAGATTTGGACTGATCGATCATGATCATTAGATTAACCAGAGGGTGCTTCAGCGCCTGAAAGAAGCCGAGCTGGTGGCCAAACTGTTCCCGGACCCTGGTGTATTCCACAGTGGTTTGCAGTTGCCATTCGGCAGCGCCACAAATGTCAGCGGCAACCAGGGTGAGGATGCCTGGTTCGGCTCGATCGAGTACGGCGCTGCCATTCGGCGCGGCGGCCAGCTGTCGATCGTTATCGACCTTGACGTTACTAAAATGGATATGCGCCTGATCGCGGGTTAAGTCGATAATGCCGTCAGCGATCATTTTAACTCCGTCACTGTTTACCGGCACTTCATACAGCGCGATGCCGCTGTCGCCTCTTGCCTTGACAATCAGGGTGTCGACCTTGCGGGCATCCTGAACAAACCAGGCTGAGCCATTCAGGACGCCGTCGGTAACGGTCACGTCACAGTCGACCGCCTTCCACGAGCCATTCTTCGGCGTTATTGCAAGCGTCGCGGTTTTGCCGCTCGCTATTTCACCGAGCAGGCGGCTCGCTGGGGCCGTGCCGCATTCGCGCAGTACGAGACTGGAGTGAGCGGTAACAATAAAGGGCGACGGCAGGCCAGCCCGGCCGGTTTCTTCCACCAGAGCGGTCAGCGCGACCAGACTCATACCCATACCGCCATCCTGTTCCGGCACGATCACCGTCGTCCAGCCCAGGTCGACGATTTGCCGCCACAAATCCCTGTCCCAGAGGCATTCAGATTTGCGGTAAATGTCAGAATTACTGGCGACCAGCTGGTGGAGTTTTTCGGTGGGTAGATTATCGGCAAGGAATTTCCGTGCGGTATCACGGAGCATTTTTTCATCTTCGCCGAAGGCAAAGTTTTTAGGTTGAGTCATGTGGCTACCTGTTCGTTAGCAAGCGAACGCCTGGTCATATTCGGCGCCTGCTTATTTGGCTATTTGGCTATTTGGCTATTTGGCTATTTGGATTTGGCCATTCCCAGCACGCGTTCGCCGAGGATGTTGCGCTGAATTTCGCTGGTGCCTGCGGCGATGGTAACGCCGTAAGAGTTCATGTATGCCAACGGCCACTCCCCACCTGCTGGGGCGTTTTCGTCATTGATATAAAGTGTGCTGCCAGCGCCCAGAATATCGATCGCCAGGGCACCGCAATCCTGTCTTATTTCCGACATAACCAGCTTTGATTGCAGGGGCAACCGCATTGGGTGATCACATAACTCCGGCACCCTTGCGCGCCTGGCACCTTGTTTGGAACCTTCCTGGCGAATAATCATCTGCATAATCTGGTCGCGTATGACCGGGTCATCAGCCGCGGTTTTACCGTCACGTGGCGACGTTTTGGCAAGGTCCATCAAGGCGTAGGCTTCGCCCACATTATTGCTTTGCTTGCTGGAGCCACCGCGACCACTGGACGGAGTTACCATCGGTCCAGCACCGCGTTCATGGAGGAGTGTGGTCTGGGCCACCTGCCAGCCTTTGCCGACATCTTCCAGCAGATAATCGTCGCTGACTTCAAGGTTGTCGAAAAAGACTTCGTTGAAGCCGGTTTCGCCGGTGATTTTGATCAATGGCCGCACCGTTACCCCGTTGCCCAGGGCTTTCTTAATGGGCACGACAAAATAGGACAGACCGTCGTACTTGTCAGACTTGTCGGTGCGCAACAACAGGATCATCCAGTCGGCAAAGTGGGCGAGTGACGTCCATACTTTCTGGCCATTGATTACCCATTTGCCACCCTTGCGTTCGGCAAACGTCTGTACATTGGCGAGGTCGGAACCTGCACCGGGTTCGCTGAAGCCCTGGCACCAGACGTCTTCGCAGGAAAACAGGCGTGGCAGCAGACCCTCACGCACGCCCTGTTTGCCATGAAAGTGAATCGTCGGTGCGGCCATACCTAGGCCGAGAATATTGGGGAAAAATGGTCTGTTTGCGCGTTGCATCTCCTGATTGGCAACTATCTGGCAATCTTTTCGGCCAGCGCCGCCCTCGGCGACAGGATAATCGCAACCCACCAGGCCGCCCTCGTACGCGAGGCCCTGCCAGTCCCGAAGGTAGTCCAGCTGCCCCAAATGCATAATTTCAATGGCTGATTGCGGGAGTCTTTCCGGAGCCTCGCCTGGATCGTTGCGACTTAACCAATCTCGACAATAGGCGCGAAATTCGGCCTGTTCTGGAGAATCCTTTTTTTTATCGTCTGACATATTGCACCTTAAATTACCAATTATTGGGTACTGGTTCACCTGTTTAGTAGCCGGATGATATTACTATTGTCAGGGCTTGTGCAAAGCGGCGGTCAGAGACTGTGCAAAGCATGGGCTTTATGGCTACTATCGAGTCAGTTCTTTCATATAAAACGGCATACACAAGATGAACTACGAAACCATTCGCTACGAGGTGGAAGCCAATATTCTGACGCTCACGCTGAATCGCCCGGATAAACTTAACGCATTTAACAGTGTTATGCAGAGAGAGCTACTTGATGCGCTGGATAAAGCCGACGCCGACGATGACATCCGCGTGGTGATTGTGACGGGTGCCGGTCGTGGTTTCTGCGCCGGCGCAGATCTGGAGGCGGGCGGTGATACCTTTAAAATGGGTAAAAGCAAAAAGGGTGATAGTGCCAGGAGTGGTAGCGCAAAGGCCACTGTGCATCGGGATGGCGGCGGCCTGCTCACGTTGCGTATTTTTGAACTGAAAAAGCCAATTATCGCGGCCATTAACGGTCCAGCGGTAGGTGTGGGCATCACCATGACACTCGCCATGGATATCCGCCTGGCTTCCGAAAAGGCGCGTATGGGTTTCGTGTTCGCCCGACGTGGCATTGCCCCCGAAGCCTGTTCGTCATGGTTTCTACCGCGCATTGTCGGCATTGCCAAAGCCCTCGAGTGGGTTTATAGCGGGCGGGTATTCTCTGCGGCGGAAGCCCTGCAGGACAGGCTGGTCAGCTCGGTCCATACCGCCGAAGAGCTGTTGCCTGCGGCGCGCAAGATCGCAGGGGAAATTGCCGAGCATGCGGCGCCACTGTCCATCACCCTGAGTCGACACATGCTATGGCGCATGCTCGGTGCGGATCATCCCATGGAAGCTCACAAAATTGATTCGCGCGCGGTGCAGGCCCTGGGCCGCACAGCGGATGCCAGGGAGGGCGTCGAATCGTTTCTTGAAAAGCGGCCGCCGAAGTTTGCCAACTCTCCGAGCGCAGATTTGCCGGATTTCTTCCCCTGGTGGCAGCAACGGGACTTCGAGTAGCCGTTTGATTTGCTACCCCGGGCCCTGCCTCAGCCCGGTTTGCCGTCGATGGAGTCAGGGAGTTTTCTGGCTCCGACAGCGACCAGAACAACACCGGCAACCAACAGCCATTCGGCATCAAGAAAGGCGAAATAGTTTATTTTGCCATCAACGAGACCAGGAACAATCAGGGCGACGCCGCTTATCAGGCTTGCTAGCCGATACGAGTGCTTGGGTTTCATATCATTGCTCCTTGCGGTAATTACAGGTTTGATCGGATCAACGCGACGCGGTGCCTGTTTTAGCGCCCGACTTCGCCATCCTGAAGGATGCCGCGCTGACTATCCGTAGAGGATGACTTCTGCGTTTAGTCACGTGTCGTCAGATCCAGGTGCCTGGGTTCTCTCCCAATCGGCCACGGGTCCGGGCGTTTCTGTAAATAAGGGGTGGAGCCGTATTTTCCCGGTTTGCCGGGCTATAGTTTGCCGGCCTTTGGCTTGCCGGGCGATCAGGACACGATGATACAAATCGGGGTCTCGCGTTGCCAGTTTGCCCAGTAAATGCAGCCACTCGTATTCCAGCTGACCGTCTGTGACGAGTAAGCGATTTTTTGTCCGCTGGTTAACAATTTTGCTGCGATCAAAGTTGTAAGCCCTGCTATCCGCTTCATCGGCGACACACCGCAGGTAACTGGCGATCGTGCCGACAGGGTTGCTGACAGCCTTAAACCGCATCAGTTGCGGATGATTTTTGTACCCCTTCGTCTCCCCGACCAGGACTTTCTGCGCCAGCAGGCCTTCGCGCCACAGGGCGACCAGGCCTTTGCTATCGAGGTAAGAGGGATGTAACGACCAGAGTCTCATAATTACCTTGTCTCATTGCCCCTTCGGGTGTTCGCCGACCCCCAACCCGCTCGCCTGTAAAGAGCGAGTTTTTTCGGTGGGGCGAAATTAGCGGTTTGCCTTTACGTTAGGCATTTCCCCGAGCTATCGGTGTGGTTTGAGAAATGCGCCAGACGCTAACTGGGTGCCGAAGTTTTCATGTATCGACTGGTTGTATAAGGGCACTATTTGTCGCAGGCGCCTGACACCTTTGCCCGTGTTCCCAGTGCTGATTTCAATGGCACCTATTCTTCCTGGCGACAGCCATATGCGTTGCGCCGGGATAGAGAAAATTTGCCCGTCGTGAAGCAGGAATAAATCTGCGCCGATCTATTTTTCAGCTTTTGCCAAAAGCTTTGCCATCAAATCGCTCCCTGGTGGCAATCTCCTCAACCGTCCGACGCTTTAAGCGGGTTAACTGTTTAACCGGCTTACCAAGGGGTACGACGGCGCACACAGCGTAGTGTTCGGGAATATTCAGCAGTTTTTGAACGGCCGGTTCCTGAGCGGTGGGCAGGGTGGTAATGGTGCCACCGAAACCAGCCTGGCGTGCGCCGAGCAGGACATTCCAGACAAAGGGGTAAACCGATGCGCCGCTGATAATACCAATGCGATCCAGGTTTTTATCCAGTGAGGCGACGGCATTGAGGTCAACCACAAAGACCAGTACAACGGCGGATTTTATGTAGGGTTCGACCAGCATCGCTGGCACCGGTGTGTCGGCTATTTGTTTGGCGGTGACCTTGCTTGGCGTGACGGTGTTCCAGGGGTTTTCCCCTGCATTCACCTGTGCCAAATATTGTTTGGCTGCGGGCTCGGCCAGCCTGGCAAGTGCCGCCCGCGTTTTTTTGTTTTTGACAATAATGACGCGGTTGCCCTGACGGTTGCCGCCACTGGGCGCAAAGCGCGCATTGTCCAGAATATGGTAAAGAACATCATCGGGTAGCGGTTCGCCGGTGTAGTCCCGCGCGGCGAAGGTGGTGCGCATTACTTCGTTAAGTTTCATGGCTGTTCTCCGGCAGTTTCTGGTCGTTAGGCAGATATTAGTACCTGAACGCAGGCATCACTTTATCGACGAAAAGTGCCTGTGACTCGGGCGTCATTGCGATCACGATGTAATAGGTCATCCCCGTCTCGTCAATACGGGTCTGTAGTTCGTTAACGACTTCGTCCGGGGTGCCGAGCAGGGCAACGGGTGACCGTTGGGCTGTTTGATAATTTGGAAAACCCAGTTGTGTGGCAATACCCCGTAGCGTTGCATCTGCAGAATTTTCTGACAGTGCCAACAGCGTGATACCGCCGAGTTCAATCTCGCCCGGGTCACGCCCGGCCTGCTCGGCGAACTGGTGTAGCTGAGCTATCTTGTGCTTGAGCGTCGCCATGGTAAATCGGACGGTGGCTGCGGGATCGTTGATGAAGTCCTTGCCGTTGGACGTGGGTGGAATAATGTTGAGGATATCGGCATGGGCCGCGGCGATCTTAAGCAAACCAGGGCCGGAGCCGCCGAGCATGATCGGTGGGTGTGGTCGCTGCACCGGACGAGGGTTGTTGTAGGCTTTGTCAATGGAAAAATACTGACCACTAAAGGTGGGTTCTTTATCACACCACATGGCTTTCAGTATCAGCACAGTTTCTTCCAGCTGCGCCAGTCGTTCGGGGGTTGCGGGGAAGGGGTAGCCGTGTGCGGCATATTCCCTGTCAAACCAGCCCGCGCCCAGACCCATAATAAAGCGACCGTTACTCACCTGATCCAGCGTTGAAGAAATTTTTGCCAGCAGGGCGGGGTTGCGAAACGAAGCGGCGACAACAGACGGCGCCAGGCGAACTTTATCGGTCACGGCGGCGATAGCCGTCAAACTGGTAAAGCATTCAAGCTGGGGGCTGTCATGGGTGCCAAGGGGTGAGAAAAAATGGTCATTGGTGGACACCGAGTAAAAGCCATCGCGCTCTGCCTGCAAGGCCGCGGCTTTGGCATCCGCAAAATTACCGGTGGGAAGAAACAGACCAAATTTTATAGTTTCCATAGCTTTTCTCCTGGCAGTGGTGGCTGGTTAGGTTCCCGGATGTGCTGGCTTCATCTGCGCTATGTTTCCTGCAATCTATATTTTTGGTGAGCTACATTTCAGGTAAGTTCGTAAAATCCGCCGGGCGTTTTTCTTTAAATGCCTGGATTGCTTCGCGATTAGCCGGCGCGCCCACCAGCTCGGCAAAGGCGGCTATCTCGCGCTTACGTGCCTCCTTGATGGCAGCCAGCCGTGGCGCTAGCACCAGTTGTTTGGTGTGTATCAGGGAGCTGATGGGCATCGCCGCAATTTGCGTGGCCAGGGCTTGCACTTCCGGTAGCAGATCCGCCGCACTGGTTTTTTTCCAGGCCAGACCCATTTCGACACATTGGTCGGCGTCAAACCATGCTGCTGTGTACAGCATATGGGCGGCGTTAGTCCAACCAATCCGCATGGGTAACAGGTATGAGTTGGCGGCTTCCACGGTAACACCAAGCGTTGCAAATGGCGCGCGGAGACGGGCTTCCTCGCTGATAAAAACAAAATCGCAGTGGGGCAACATGGTGACCCCGATACCGATGCCCATGCCGTTTACGGCGGCGATCACCGGCTTTGGATAGCTGGCCAGCGTGTCGAGAAAGTGCGGGAACCCGTGAGGTTCGCCATCATGGTGTTGACGCGGGTTGGCCATTTCTCCCAGATCCTGGCCTGCAGTAAAAGCGCGCCCGGCACCGGTAATAATAATGACCGCGATATCGTTATCTGTTGCGGCATCTACCAGTGCATCGCCAGCGCCGTCGTACAAATCGTCATTGAATGCATTAAGTGCATCGGGGCGGTTAAGGGTGATGGTCCGTACGCGGTTGGCGTCCCGGACAATAACACAGGCTGAATCTCTCATGGTTGTTCCTGTAAGTTGGTTGCGTGGCTTTATTTGATTGCGGTGACTAAAAACTGCGGCAACACCATCATGAATGTGCCATCGGCCACAGCCGCGTGAATTTCCGCGAGCAGGGCGTCTGCTCGTTCGGGTGCCATGCCGCCTACCCTGGCGTAAGTCACCATATTATTGAGCACCGGTAAAATACGCCCACGGGTATCTGGCGAGGCAATGATTTGTACCTTTACATCGCGAAAGCCGACTTTTTTCATTTCGCTATAGAGTACCCGGCCGATCAGTGGCGTGTGGTAAGCACAACGAGCGGCGTCGAGAAGTTCGCCTAATTTGCCCTGTCCCAGGGGTTCTACCGCAATCATGCCCCAGTCGCTATCGATGATGTGGGCAATGCCGCCGGGTTTGACGACGCGGTAAAACTCGGCGATCACCGCAGCGTAGTCGGTGACATATTCCAGCACATTCTTACATACCAGCCGATCGGCTGAGTCGTTGCCGAGAGGGATGCTGTCGTTAGTGATGTGGTGGATAGTCGCGCGGTTAGCGAAGCCTGCCGCAGCCAGATTTGTTCTGGCGAGGGTCACGAACGCTGCATTGAGGTCGATGCCGTGTACGTGGCCCGCGGTCTCGACCCGTCGCGCCAGCTCAAGTGCGAGGCCGCCGGGGCCGCAACCATAGTCCACGACGGTGTGCCCGGCGCGGATATCCGCTGCCGCCAATAATGGTTCCATGGCGGGATGCCACTGAAACATCTGCTGGTAGGTCGCCAGGCGTTGTGTGTCAATATCGACCCAGTGATCGCGATAATAGGTTTCGGTGCTCATCGGTTGCTCGTTTAGGTGTTGCGCCGCGAGGGAAGTATTTGCACACGGTTGACAGGAGTATGGTTCGCCACGCCCTGCCGCGCCAGAACAGTCGCTGGTAACGCGCCCGAGCGCATTACCAGACGCAGGTATTGCTTAGCCGTGTAGATGATAGGTTGGTGTACTCTCCTGGTTTAGCGTTACCTGCACGGTAAGGCAGGCGGCGCAGGCTGGGCAGTAGTGTTCCATCAGCATAACCGGGTGCTGGCGTCGCCGCGTACAGGTTTCAGATTCTTCGTAGACATCGGCTAGATCTCGCTGCCGAGTATGGGTGGCGGACACCCAGCTTGCGGTAGTACTGGCGAGTTTGTGGCGACAATGACTACAGATCCAGGCGCCGTTTTTTGTCTGCACACCAGACATGTTCGCGCTGGCAGGTAATTTCTCCAGGGCGACGTTGGCGGACGGCAGCATCGCTGCACGAAGGGTGTTGCGATTGATCCAGGTAGCCGCGACATCTACGTGGGTCTCACTACCCACGGCCAGCACGGCACCATAGAGTTGTTCGGCGGCGGCTTTTGAAATGGCGCGGTCGATAAGGTCCTGCTCAATGAGAGCCGGTGCGCGTAGGAAGGGATCGCCCAGTCCGCCACCGCCGCCACCGATACCCCTGAAGACATCGCCTTTTGCGAACGCGATGTTGGTCTGGCAGCCGCGTAACGATTGGTCAACCACGCCTTTGACCAGTTCAGGCGAAGTGGGCAATTTACCAGCGGCCAGCAATTTGTCGACTTCACCATTGCGGATCAACCAGGCTTTACCGTTGCCGCCTGGCATGCCACCGGCAAAACCACGGGCGGGTATTTCCGCTCCGCTTTGAAAGTTCATGCCTACAAAATTATCGGCGCCATACAGCGTAAAGGCCTCATCGATTGCCAGTCCGCCGCGGCTGGCACCCGCGCCGCCAGCATTACCGAGGACTTTGCGCCACAGCATTAACACGGGAGAGTCCAGTTCCTGCACTTCCACATCAGCCCATTTAATGGCCAGCGTTGATTGCATGCCGTAGCAATCCTGTCCGTCGCCGATGGTCTGGCCGGGGCCGCCAATACCGACTGCCATGCCAAAAGGCATAAACATCGATGGGTTGCCCTTGTTATCCGTACCGAACCAGATGCCCAACGTCACAGCGCCTGAGGACTGTCCCGACACTCGGCTGCGCAATTCTTCATCTTCGGAGGCGGCGCAGGCCGCTGCCAGCGCTTCCTGCACCATACGGCCAGCGCGCATACCGGCCGAGGCGTGACCGCTGGTGACCGGGGCGGGTACGACCGGATTAATAATCGTGCCCGGCTCGCCGAGATCGATTTCCAGACAGTTCCAGAAACCCTGATTAAAGGGGATGTCCGGCGCAAACTGGCACATGATCGGTGCAATCAAACTGCCTTCCACTGCGGAGCGTCCGGCATTGATAAACGCGGCAACCTGGGGACAGCCGGAGAATTTGAATTTGAGCTGGTCGCCGGCAACGGCCATCTCGCAAAAAATCGGATTCAGACTACCGTCACCGAAACCGTCGTATTCCACGTAGTCGTAGGTATGGTACGTGCCGTTGGGCAGGCGAGAAATGCGGGCGCGCAGCGCCTTTTCGGTCAGTTCGATGTTGTAGTTGGTGTATTTCCTGAGGGTCTGCTGGCCATATTCTTCAATGAGGTCGACCAGCCGTTCACCGCCGACATTGCAGGCGGCAACCAGGCTGCGTAGATCACTGATAAATGACAGGGGAACCCGCACGTTGTTGCGCATGAAACCCACCCATTCTTCGTCGAGTACGGCGTTGCGCGCCACCCGTGTGCCGGGAAAACGTAGCGCCTCAGAGTAGGTGTCGCGGGCTTCTGGTGCGAAGCCGCTGATGGCCGCACCGCCGACGTCCATCAGGTGGGCATTAGAAAATGTCCAGCCCACCAGGTCTGCGTCGTGGAACACAGGCATGACAATGCCGACGTCGCCCTGATGCAGGGCGCCGCTGGTGTGGGGGTCGTTACAGATAAAGGCATCACCGGGGTTGATATCGTGGGGCACCCGAGCTTTGGCAATGGCCTCCACGCCAAGCCGCGACGATGACATGTGCAGTAATATGTAACCGGATGTGCCGATTTGATTGAGATCGGCATCAAATACAACGGTGGAAAAATCCTTCGATTCGGTTAACACCGGGGAACCTGAGGTGCGCAGTAGCACCAGACTCATTTCGGTGGTGATGTTGTCGAAGGCCGAGCGAATTACCTCGGCGGTGATGGGATCGAATTCATCCGTCGCGGTGCGTGGCATGTCCTGTGAAGCCGGCTTGGTGGCAGTATTGGCGGTCATGATATTTCTCCTGCCTCTAGCGAGGCGCTACCCCTGTTTAATAGGTTAAATGCGGGTCTGTCCCGGACAATTAGCGGGCAATGGATACCCGGAAATTGTTGTATTCATCCCGGCGCGCGGTGGCGTCGCGCGGAATGTAGATGGTGGTGTCGCGACAGTCGATAATGCCGGGGCCTTCAAAGTATGTGCCCGGTTCAAGTTTTACGGCGTCATAAATCGGTGTTTCGGCCCACTGTTGTTCATCCGGCAAAAACAGACGTCGGGTCGACATGATGGCGTTGCTGGCGTCACGGGGTTCGGCGCTGACTGGCTGAATGTCCGGCTTTTGTCGCAGGCCAACACCGGTCACCACATAATTAACCAGCATGAGTTCCGATTCGGTCCAGGCGGTACCGGGACCGAATTCCTCTTCATACGCGACATTAAAGACCGCCCCGATAGCCGCGCCGAGGTTTTTTTCCACATCGGCTTTGTGCATGGGCATGTACATTTCTGCCAGTTGGCCAACGTAGCGGAAGTCGCCGCCGTAGGTGATCTGCATATCGCTATCGCTGAACCCAGCTTCCTGTAAATCTTGACGAATGATCTGTTCAAGCCGGTCGCGAGTAGCGATCATGTGGCCGTAGCCCTCTTCCCGACCGATCAGCCAGCCGATCGTCGCTGACTCGCGGCGGATATAGTCCGCCTCTAGCAGGCCGTAGGCTGAAAAAGCTGAGCTCTGCCCGGGTACAATCATGTCGGTGATACCCAGTCTCTGGCAGATTGATGCACTGAACACAGGCAGTGCACCGCCGTAAGCGATAAATGTGCACTTCCGCGGATCGCGGCCGCGACTGACCGAGACCTCGCGTAGCGCGTTGGCCATGTTAGCAACGACCAGGGCATAGGCCCCGGCGGCAGTTTTGAGGGCGTCCCAGCCCAGCGCATTGCCAACTTTATCTTCCAGTGCGAATTTGGCCGCCTCAAGGTCGAGCTCGTAGTTACCACCGAGGTAATTCTTCGGGTCGATAAAACCCATGACCGCCATACAGTCCGTGACGGTGGGTTCGGTGCCGCCGCGCCCTGAACAGGCGGGGCCTGGTGTTGAGCCGGCGCTTTGTGGGCCAACCTGGGGTATACCTCGGGAATCAAGGTGAATGATACTGCCGCCACCCGCGCCGATGGAGTCGATGTCGAGCAGATTGAGGGCAGTATCGAAGCGACCGATGGTGCAGCGCTGCACCACCTTGGGCTCCTGTTTGTGAATAAGAATGGTGTCGAAACTGGTGCCACCCATATCGCCGCACAGCACTTCATCGAGGCCGTAGCGTTTGGCCAGTGCCGCGGAGCCCACTGCGCCGCCCGCCGGTCCCGAGCTGTACAGCTGGATGGGGACCTGTTTGACCACTTCTTCTGTGAGGACGCCGCCCAGGCCGTTAAAAAACTCAAGGGCTCTGGTATAGCCGCGGCTGCGCAGGCCCCGCGATACCGTTTCAACAAAACCTTTGACGGGAGGCTGCACGTAGCAGTTCAAAATGGCAGTTTGCCAGCGTTCGTATTCGCGAAAGACAGATGCCACCGAGACTGACTGAGTAACAAAGATACCTGGTGCTATGCGGTTGATAATCTCTTCGGCTTCGCGTTCGTGATCGCCATTGGCGGTACTCCATAAAAAACACACGGCGATGCAGTCAACGCCGCGCTCGACCAGCCTGCGAACCTCTTCTTCGACCTGCATATGATTGAGGGCGACAATGACCTTGCCGTCTCGGTCGATTCGTTCATCGATTTCGGCCACCAACTCCTGGGGGATGAGCCGCGGCAGGTTGCGCTGTAAATGGTCGTCGCGGATATTCAGGCGCGCGCCCCGACCAACCCGCAAAATATCAGCAAACCCGCCCGTCACCAGTACGCCAACCCTGGCACCCTTGAGCTCGGTTAACGAGTTAGTGACAATGGTGTTGCCATTAACGAAAGCGCGGCAGTGCCTGGACAGCAATTCTTCAACCGACATGCCGAGGGTATCTGCCACGTTGCCAAGGGCGTTAAAAATACCCACGGAATAATCGTCGTGCGTTGTCAGCGCCTTGGCGCGAACAATATTTTTACCCTGTACCCCGCACAAATCTGTATGCGTACCGCCGACATCGACGCCAATACTTATTTCATGTGCCGCCATAGGTTAACCCCTGTAGTTAAAAATTATTTGAGCATTCCCTGTGTGCTGCACCCCGCGAATTTTGGCATCCAGTTATGGTTGTAACATCACTTCAGCCGCCGCTTTGACTTATTTTTACAGGAAATATTTCTAATTGTTGTCTGTCTTTATTTTAATCAATTAGAGAGCTTTTTGTTCCGTTAAGCAAGAGCGTTATAGCGCGCGAATTTTCTTAAAAATATTCTCAGGCATCTATTCGCTAATGGGCATCTATCGCGCCGAGTGCACAAACCGCTGGACTTGCGAGCGGCGAGGGTGCAAAAATCCTTGCCATAAACCCACTATAAAGAGAGAGTGAAAATGTCTGATCTAAAAGGAAAGGTAGCGTTAATTACGGGGGCAGCTCGCGGTCAGGGAGAAGCCGAGGCCCGCCTGTTTGTTGAGCGTGGTGCCGAAGTAATGATTTGTGATGTGCTGGATGCCGAGGCTAAAAGGGTCGCTGCGGATCTTGGCGATTCGGCCCGTGCCATACATCTTGACGTGAGGGATGCAAATGCGTGGCAAGCGGCGGTGGCGGCAACGGTGGCGGCTTTTGGAAAAGTTAATGTGCTGATTAACAATGCTGCAATCGCTGGCATTAAGCCTTTTCACGATATGAGCCCTGAAGATTATATGAATGTAATTAATATTAATCAGCTGGGTGTATTTCTTGGTATGCGCGCGGTAGCCGGCGAGATGAAAAAGGCCGGTGGTGGTTCAATAATAAACATTTCGTCGATTGCTGGAATGGGCGGTATGGTCGGCGGCATCGCGTACTGTGCCAGCAAGTTCGCCGTGCGCGGTATGACCAAGGTCGCCGCAATGGAGCTCGGACCGGACAATATCAGGGTAAATTCAATCCACCCTGGCGGAATATTGACCAACATGGTGACGGATGCGGGTCTGACCGGCGATGCCGCAAATAACCTGTTTTCTGCGGTGCCGGTTGGACGGATTGGCCAACCCAGAGAAATGGCCACACTGGCCGCTTACCTGGCTTCAGACGACAGCTCCTATTCGACGGGCTCTGAATTTATTGCTGATGGCGGTATGACGGCCGGTTTTGCCCTGGCCTGATCAATGAGTCACCGAACCAACGGACAGAATGTCCCCGGACGGCCACATCGCCTGGCTATTAAGATGCTGCGAGGACTTGGTTTGGCGCGGACTATCCCCGTCAGTTAACCGAAAAGCCGGTGTCGATGTTGGGCGGGCGAGATTGTTGAAGGCCGGTTTTGAACCGACAAGAGGCCCACGTCAATCGATGTGGGTCTTTTTTGTTGCCTGGTTTTGGTACAACCGACACAGTACAAATCGCGCAGGGCGAGGTGCCCCAACGCTGGCGTGATAGTTGCCTGGTAAGTGCCTGATAGATGTCCATGCGTTACGTAAGAGGTGTGTCTGGTAACCGGATGGTGATAAAAAACCCCACATTGAAAGTCAGTTCAGAACGTTATGAGTTTCGCGAGGGTTATAGGTGTTAGGATGGCGAACAATTAACTTTTCTGCGCGCCGGTTATTGGTGTTATCGACAGCGGTATCTTACGCACAATGATCAGGCGGGTACTTAAAGACGCCTGGAATGACGACGATCCGCTTCGGTTTCGGTGGAAAGCCTTCCGCGTTGTGCGGGCGGTATGACGGCGTGGGGTGTGTAAACGCCTTCAATAAAACACCTTTCCTCACCGGCTCAAAACCGTCAAACGTCAAAGTTTGGGCGCTGCGTTAGAATATGGTCTCGGTGGGTGTTTCCCTGGCTGTAGCGACGCAGTTGGTCAATTTGCGCCGGTTTTGTCACGGTAGCGGGCCTGTTTTTGATGAGTGTTAACCACCCCTGGGTCGACCTTGGTGATCGCTGGGTGGATGCCAGTAAATGTGCAATCGTTACCAGGAGAATAAAATGGCAATACGTGTTGCAATTCAGCACGCCACGGAATACAACTTTGATCGGCCAATAGCGCTGTCGCCACATATTTTGCGCTTGCGACCAGCGGTGCATAGCCGCACACCGATTCACAGTTATACATTGCAGGTTGAGCCGGCAAATCATTTTATTAACTGGCAACAGGATGCTTTCGGGAATTTCCTTGCCCGTCTGGTATTTCCCGAGAAAACCAGGAAATTCTCCTTTAAAGTGGAAGTGATTGCTGATTTAACCGCCATCAATCCCTTCGATTTTTTTGTTGAGGAGTACGCAGAAAAATTTCCTTTTGACTACCACAAGCAGCTGAAAACTGATCTCGAGCCTTATCTGGAGGTGACAGAAAGCGGGCCGCTGCTAAGCGCGTGGGTCGCGGCTATCGGCGATAAAAAGCAGTCGATTAATGATTTTCTCGTTGCGCAAAATCAGCGTCTCCAGCAAGCCATCGCTTACAACATTCGTATGGAACCGGGGGTGCAGAGTTGTGAAGAAACCTTAGGTCTGGCGAGAGGATCCTGTCGTGACACCAGCTGGTTGCTGGTGCAGATATTCCGGCACCTCGGGCTTGCGGCACGCTTTGTTTCTGGTTATCTGGTACAGCTGAAACCTGATGTGAAACCACTGGAGGGGCCAGCCGGGGCTGAAGAAGACTTCACCGATCTGCATGCCTGGTGCGAAGTGTATTTACCGGGTGCGGGCTGGATCGGCCTTGATCCAACGTCAGGACTATTCGCTGGCGAAGGTCACATTCCACTGGCCTGTACACCGGACCCGGTATCGGCAGCTCCCATCGAAGGTTATACAGACAAGTGTGAGACCGAGTTCAAATTTAGTAACAAAGTTTATCGTATTCATGAAGACCCACGCGTAACTAAACCTTACAGCGAAGATCAATGGGCAACGGTTGATGCGCTGGGTAGCATGGTAGACCGCGAACTGGACGATATGGATGTACGTCTGACGATGGGTGGCGAGCCGACGTTCGTATCGGTCAGCGATATGGAGTCCGCTCAGTGGAACACTGAGGCTCTGGGCGAGGATAAGCTGAGGCTTTCCAAGGATCTGCTGTTACGGTTGCGTAAGCGTTTTTGTCCTGGCGGTGTACTGCATTACGGTCAGGGTAAATGGTACCCCGGCGAGCAGGTGCCACGCTGGGCACTGGGCTGCTTCTGGCGGACCGACGGTGAGCCGCTATGGCGTGATGAGCAACTTCTGGCGCGGGTAGACAAGGATTACGGCCATGACGAAACTCATGCACAACGCTTTATGGAAACGCTGTGTCGGGTTATGGGTGTCGATGTTGACTATGTACAGACGGCTTTTGAAGACGCGCTTTACTATCTCTGGAAAGAGCAGTCACTGCCTGAAAATATTGACCCGGCTGAAGCAGATCTGTCCGATGGCCTGGAGCGTAAACGCATTGCACGCCTGTTGACCAGGGGCCTCAATACTGCAGCAGGCTACGTGTTGCCACTAACCTGGGATCCGGCAGAAGAGGCGTGGCAGAGTAGCCGCTGGCCCCTGAAGCGCGGCAGGTTACTCCTGCTGCCTGGCGACTCCCCGCTGGGTTTTCGTCTGCCCCTGGATTCACTGCCTTTGCTTAGCGAAGCAGAAGAGGCTCAGACCAGGGAACCCGAACGAGATCCCTTTGCCGCACGCGGGTCGTTGGTAAAGCCAGACCTGACATCGGCTGCTGAATCCCCGGCGGAAGCAGCATGCATCTCCGGTAACGACGTCTCGGCGCTACAGAAGTCGACCATATTGGCGGATTATTTTCAGCCTGGAGGCGCTCAGGCGGAGATCGATGGGCGTTTCGATCAGCGCAACATCATGCCGGGTGTGGCGGATGCGATGACAACTGAAGATCAGGCCACGCCCAGATCGGCTGCGCCTGTTGAAGTTATTCGTACAGCGCTGTGTGTCGAGCCGAGAAATGGCAAGCTGCACGTTTTCCTGCCGCCAATTAAGTACCTTGAGCACTACATCGGTTTGATCGAGATGATAGAAAAAAGCGCTCGAATTCAAAAAATGCCGGTGATTATCGAAGGCTATGAACCACCCCGAGATCACCGCCTGCAGCGCCTTCTGGTGACGCCCGACCCAGGTGTTATTGAGGTGAATATTCATCCAGCCAATAGCTGGCGAGAGCTGGTCGACAACACTCGAACATTGTATGAAGAGGCTCACCAGGCTCGCCTGGGCACTGAAAAATTCATGCTGGACGGTCGCCATACCGGTACTGGCGGCGGTAACCACATTACCATCGGTGCTGCGACACCGACGGACAGTCCGTTGTTGCGCCGCCCCGATTTACTGCGCAGCCTGGTCACCTACTGGCAGCACCATCCCGCCCTGTCCTACCTGTTTTCGGGCATGTTTATTGGCCCGACCAGCCAGGCGCCGAGAGTCGATGAGGGCCGTGACGAAGCACTCTATGAACTGGAAATCGCGTTCCAGCAAATGCCGGAAGGCATTGTTGAGCAACCCTGGTTAATTGATCGCCTAATGCGCAACCTGCTCACGGACATTACCGGCAATACCCACAGGGCTGAATTTTGCATCGATAAAATGTATGCGCCAGGCGCGGCCAGCGGGCGGCAGGGTTTGCTGGAGTTCCGCGGTTTTGAAATGCCGCCTCACTATCAGATGGGTTTAGTACAGGCCTTGCTGCTGCGCGCGCTGGTGGCGCGCTTCTGGCGGGAGCCCTATCAGAAGCCCCTGGTGCGTTGGGGTACCGCATTGCACGATAAATTTATGTTGCCCCACTATATTTGGGCAGATATGAAAGATGTTGTTAAGGATTTACAGGATCACGGCTTCCCCTTTCAGCTGGAGTGGCTTGCGCCGTTTGAGGAGTTTCGTTTTCCGCATTACGGCAGGGTCGCCCTTGGCGACATCAATCTTGAATTACGCTGGGCCATTGAGCCCTGGCACGTCCTCGGGGAGGAGATCAGTAGTTTTGGTACGGCCCGCTATGTTGACTCTTCCGTGGAGCGGCTACAGGTCAGAGCGACCGGATTGACTGATGGCCGTTATGTCCTTGTCTGTAACGGCAAGCGTGTGCCGTTGTGCGGCACTGGTCAACAGGGTGAGTATGTCGGTGGCGTACGCTATAGAGCCTGGCAACCGCCTTCAGGATTGCATCCGACCATCGGCGTGCATGCGCCTCTGGTGTTCGATCTGATAGATACCTGGAACGGTTTGTCCATCGGTGGTTGCAGGTATCACGTAAGCCATCCCGGCGGACTCAGCTACGATGCCTATCCGGTGAATGCTTTCGAGGCCGAAACGCGTCGCGTCAGCCGCTACTGGGATTTCGGACACACGCCCGCGCCACTGATAACGCCACCTGAATATAATGTGTTACGTAGTTTTGCCGCTGCTGATCCGTTACCGCGACCAATGTCGCCCCCGCCATTACAGCGGGATGACGAATATCCCCATACGCTTGATTTACGTAAGTTCTCTTGAGTGCGCGTCAGCCGGTGTTTTCGATATAGAATGGGCGGCTCGAGTGCCCTTCGTGTGACGCTAACCAATGACTGATGATTCCCGGCCAAGACCGTGGTCCTCCCTGCCACGCCAGCAACAGCAAAGCCTGCAACAAACGCAGGGCGGGCCGGTATCTGCGTTTGGCTATATGCAGCCACCGGGTTTAACCGATGAAGTTTACGATTCCAGAGGTGAACAGCGGGGGCATTGGCAGTATTTGCTTAATTGTCTGCAGGCGCTGGGTGTCGATGCGTTGGCCGACCGCCAGCGCAAGGCGCTGCGCATTTTGCGCGATGACGGAGCTACCTATAATTTGTCCATGGAACCTCAGGCGCGGCGAACCTGGGGTCTTGACCCGGTTCCTTTGCTGATAGAGAGCGAGGAATGGAGCGACATTGAATCGGGTCTGGTAGAGCGTGCGGAATTATTTGATCTGGTGTTGAAGGACATTTACGGCGCTCGGGAACTCATTCGCCGCGGCGTGGTGCCTCCGGAGCTGATCTTTAGCCATACGGGCTTTCTCCGGCAGTGTCACGGTGTGGCAATGCCCGGTGAGCATCAGCTGATTTTGCACAGCGTTGATATGGTGCGCAATCGTGACGGCGCAATGTGTGTGATCAGCGATCGCACTCAGGCACCCAGCGGTGCGGGTTACGCTCTGGAAAATCGCACTGTGATGTCCAGGGTTTTTCCGAGTTTGTTTCGCGATAGCCATGTGCACCGCCTGTCGATGTTTTTTCAAACATTACGGCTGAAACTGGCGGCGCTTTGCCCAAATGATGATATGCCTAACGTTGTGGTGCTGACCCCTGGCGCTTACAGCGAAACCTATTTTGAACACACCTTATTGGCCAATTATCTGGGTTACCCGCTGGTGCAGGGCAGTGATCTTACGGTGCGCGGCGGTCACGTCTGGATGAAAGCGCTGGATGGCCTCAAACGCGTGGATGTTATTTTACGGCGCGTCGATGATTACTATTGCGATGCAGTTGAGCTGCGCAGTGATTCCCAGCTCGGTGTGCCGGGCTTACTGGATGTGGTGCGTTCGGGCCGGGTGGTGGTTGCCAATCCGCTTGGTTCTGGCGTGCTGGAAAATAGCGCGCTGCTGAAATATTTACCCGCCATCGGCAAGTTCTTTTTGGGACGAGAACCCCAACTCCGGTCAGTAGGGACCTACTGGTGTGGCGATGGGAGCGATTGCCAGTATGTGTTCGATCATTTCGATGAGCTGATTATCAAATCTACGTTTCGTCGTGCAGGCGAACACAGCGTGTTTGGCGGTGAGCTCAGCGCTGATCAAAAACTCAGGTTGCTAGAAAGAATTAAAGCCAGACCACTGCGTTTTGTCGCGCAGGACTATGAGTTGCCGTCGAGCGCGCCAAGCTGGGTCGATAATGGTCTGGTTCCCAAACCGCTGGTACTGCGCAGCTTTGCAGTAGCCGATCAGTCGGCCTATACCATCATGCCTGGTGGCTTGACACGGGTCGGCAGTAACAGCGCAAAAATGATTATTAGTAGTCAGTTGGCGTCAACCAGTAAAGATACCTGGATACTGGCATCTGAACCCGAGAAGCAGGTGAGCCTGCTGAAAGACAATGCGTCCCAGGCCGGCATTGGTACAGATCGGGATATGGATCTGCCCAGTCGAGTGGCAGAAAACCTGTTCTGGATGGGTCGTTACGCTGAACGTGCCGAAGCCTTGTTACGGCTGTTAAGAACCGTATTTATACAGGTGAACAGTATCGATCCCCTGTCACCGGTAGCGCGGGATACCCTGCTGAGAGCGGTGACCCGGATTAGCACCAGTTATCCGGGCTTCACAGCTACCAATATTCATACTCCGTCCGATATCGAAAAAGAATTACTTGCACTTATTATCGATGAAAGCCGCCCGGGCAGCGTCGCCGCTAATTTGCAGGCCATGCTGACCAGCAGCGAAGAAGTTAAGGAAACGCTGTCCGCAGACACCCAGCGGGTGCTCAATGACCTGCGCGATTCGCTGGCGGAGCTGGCCGACACATTGCGTCCAGGCACCCCGGCGCCCGAAGAGGCACTTGACCCGCTGGTGACTGCCCTGTTGGCGCTGGCAGGATTGAGCCATGCCAGTATGATGCGTGGCGCGGGCTGGCGCTTTTTGGAAATGGGCAGGACGCTGGAAAAGGCATACCAGATGACCTGTCTGCTTCAGGCCACGCTGGTGGCGGAACTGGACAGTGCCGATGAAGCCACGGTGCTGGAGTCAGTATTATTAACCGTTGAAATGCTGGTGTCGTACCGGCGCCGTTATCGCGCCCGGGTTGAGATAACGAGCGGCTTACAGTTGTTGATGATCGATCAGGCCAACCCTCGCTCACTGTTGTTCCAGTTGCGAGCATTGAAAAGCCATATTGGCGATCTACCGGAAGCTAGCCAGTCCGTCGCTCTGAGTCCCGAAGGCCGCGCCACGCTGGAAGCGCTAACGACGGTGCAGCTTGCCGATCTGGCGCTCCTGGGCGTGTGTGATGAGGCATCGGGTTCACGCACACTGCTCAATCACCTGCTGGTAACGGTACAGACTTTGTTGAGCAATACCGCGACGCTGATCAGCGATAGATACTTTGATCACCGTGTCGAGCATCACCAGTTGGTAGCCAGCCGTTGGGAGGATGAGTGATGCTCTATCGCATCAGACACCTGACCCATTACAACTACGATCAGCCGGTGGCGCTGTGCTATAACCACGGACATTTGATGCCGCGCGATGCCGCCTATCAGCAATGCCTGGAAAGTCACATTACCGTCACTCCCTATCCGATAAACCTGCAGCACCGCACTGATTATTTTGGTAACAAAGTGTGCTACTTTTCAGTGGAAAACAGACACAGTAGTCTGGAAATCCTGGTCGAAAGCACGGTTCGCCTGAATGGCGAGCGGACGGATCCTGGTGTCGATCTGGATTTTGGCAACACCTGTGTCGAGGCGCATAAAAAGCTGCGCTCCAACAAGGATGAAGAGACCCTGCTGGCGAGAGAATATGTGTTGCGCTCGCCTATGATCGATGTTTCCGAGGCGCTGCGCGAATACGCGGTGCCGTCTTTTCGTGACAATGTCTCACTGCTCAGTGCGGTACGGGAGCTCACTCATCGTATTTACACTGATTTTACCTACCAGCCCGGATCGACAACGGTGGCGACGCCGCTTAACGAGGTGTTGGAGAAGCGCCGTGGCGTCTGCCAGGATTTCGCCCATTTGGCGATCGGCTGTTTGCGTTCGCTGGGTTTCCCGGCTCGTTATGTCAGCGGTTATCTTGAAACGATACCGCTGGCGGGTACCAAAAAGCTTGTTGGCTCGGATGCTTCTCACGCCTGGTTTGCGGTTTACTCACCCGGCGAAGGCTGGTTCGAATTTGATCCGACCAATGATAATGTGCCCACAAAGCAACACATTACGACGGCCTGGGGGCGAGATTACTCCGACGTAACGCCGTTGCGTGGGGTGATTTTTGAGGGCGGCGCATCCCAGGTCCTAACCGTTTCGGTGGATGTCGAGCGCCTGCAGCGTTAAGGTAATGCTGCTGTCGGTCTGACACGTACAGCTTGGCTAAGGACAGGATAACTATAAAACTTGGCGGGGGTAGGTATGAAAGCAGCCGTGATGCGGAATTCGCAAATAGTGGTCGACGAGATTCACGCTCCGGACCCAGGGCCCGGTGAGGTGCTGGTAAAAACTCTGGTGTGCGGTATTTGCGGATCAGATTTGCATACACTCAAACACGGTCATCATCTGGTGGCCCAGTCCGCCGAAGCGGGTGGGCTGTTTGATATGGATCTCAGCCGTGACATTGTGATGGGGCATGAATTCTGCGCTGAAATTCTGGACTACGGTATCGGTACCGAACGGCGACTTAAACCGGGTACCCGGGTCTGCGCGATGCCCCTGCTGGCGCGAGCAGGCAAGCTTGAAACCGTCGGCTATTCCAATGTCGCGCCCGGTGGTTATGGGCAGCAAATGGTCCTGTCCGAAGCGCTGTTGTTACCTGTACGCAATGGCCTGGCGCCGGAGCTGGCGGCTATGACGGAGCCTATGGCGGTTGGCTATCATACGGTCGAGATGGCGCGTCTCCAGGGTAGTGAAGTCCCCCTGGTGATCGGCTGCGGCCCCGTTGGACTGGCAGTTATTACCGCGCTCAAGTTAAAGGGTGTAGGTCCGATCATCGCGGCCGATTTTAGCCCAACGCGCAGAAAGTTAGCCGAACAGCTCGGTGCGGATATTGTGGTGGATCCGGCCACCCACTCACCCTACCAAAGCTGGGCCGATTTAGCCCTTTTAGAGGCCAGGGATCTCCCTGATAACCCCTTTAATATTGGACCGCAGTATCGTAACGGCGTGTTTTTCGAATGTGTTGGCGTGCCAGGGGTGATAGACCTGATGATGGCGGGCGCACAGCGCGGCTGCCGCATCGTCGTTGTTGGGCTGTGCATGGAGGCAGATCGGATTACACCGTACCGGGCGATTGGCAAAGAGATTAACATTCAGTTCGTGCTGGCTTATCGAGGTGATGAGTTTGCCACGACACTGCACAATATCGCTGAAGGCAAGGTCAACGTCGAACCGCTACTCACCGGCAGGGTGGGTCTGGATGGTGTGGCGAAGGCATTTGATGAACTTGCTGATCCAGAGAAACATGCCAAGATAATGGTCGAGCCCTGGCGCTGATGCCACGGGCTGCGCATCAGGGGCTACGTATCACCGCCTTTCGTGGGGTGTGGGCTGGGTAAGCCCGTGTGTACGGTGCCGTGCACGGATCAGCCCGCTGCATTCAAAAAGGGCGGGGTTTGCCCAGCTCTTTACTCCGCCTGAATGGTGTTGCTGGTGGTTTCTGAAACTGGCGCGGCGCTTTTAATGTGGCGCGGAACAGCAAATGGCAACAAAAAAAACCGAAAGAACATTAACGTTAAGTACTTAATCAGAAAGCATATAAACTAAAAATGGCAGTTTCATAATACCAATTTCATCATACCGATAAGGAGAAACCAATGGCCGAGTTCAAGTTTCCAGTTGATGCCAGCCAAATCATGTTATTCGCCCGCTCCGTGGGCGACAAAAACCCGATTTACTACGATGCTGAATACGCTAAAGGTACGGAGCCCGGTGGCGTCGTTGCGCCGCCGACCTTTGTTCAGGCCAGCTCACAATACGACCCCAAATTCCCCCTGCGGCCGGTTATTGGCGAACCCTGGTTTGGCTCCGGAAAAGAGGCGACCGGTATCAAGCCAAAAGCCAGGAAAGCCGGTGACAAAAGCAGTGGCGGTGGCGACAGCGCGCGGATGCTGCACGCCGAGCAGCAATACGTCTATCACCAGCCGATCCGCCCCGGCGATGACCTGACGGTCACTACCAGGCGCGGCAAGAGCTGGGAAAAAGAAGGCCGGCGTGGCGGCACCATGTCTTTCAGTGAAGTTATCACCGAGTTTCGCAACCAGAAAGGTGAGCTGGTGGTGACCGCTACTTCCGTGGGCGTTACTACCGGCAAAGCGGTTACCCAGGACTGAGCCGCAGTGCGCAGGCTTCGGGTGGTTAAACATTGCAATCCTGGCGACAGGCACCAGGTACAGAATTCAGGAGATCATCATGGCACTTAAGGCAAGTAAACTAAAAATTGGCGATAGCCACCAGGAGCAAGTGGCGACAAACCTTTCCCGCACACAGATTGTCCAGTACGCTGGTGCCTCTGGCGACTATATGCCGCTGCATACCGATGAAATGTACGCGCGAGAAATTGCCGGCTACCCCGGTGTTTTTGCTCACGGCATGTTGTCAATGGGCGCGACGGGCGTAATGCTGACCAATTGGGTCGGTGACGGCCGACTTACCAAATACAGTGCGCGCTTTACCCGTCAGGTCTGGCCGGGAGATGATTTAATCGCCAAAGCCACGGTCACCGATATCCACGAAGAAGGTGGGGTGCAGGTCGCAGAGCTCGATGTGGTCACAGTAAACCAGGAAGGTCAGCCGGTGATCAACGGCAAGGCCACTGCGCGTATCGACGCTTAGCGAAATTGCTGCCGATCCGGCGAGGTCGGCAGCGCGCATATTCGACGGGTCAGGCAGCCCTTGTCTGATGCCGTCCATGCTTGCTGCATGGCGGCCTACGGTTTGCCTGCCGAAAAACGCTTTCACCGCTTTATTGAGTTGGCGCCGGAAAATTATATTTATCCGGACGACCGCGGTGATAATTCTACGATCATCGAGATCAGCCTGTTCGCGGGACGCACGGCGGCAACCAAAAAAGCCCTGATAAATTTACTGTTCGAGCGATTCCAGAACGACGTCGGAATTTCAGCGCACTATCTGGAAATCACTATCTTTGAAACGGCGCCCGGTAACCGGGGGGTACGCGGCGTTCCCGGCGATGAGCTTACTTACAATTACAAAATAGACGTGTAGGTATGCGTGCAGAATGACGTAAGTACCGTTAGATATTCAAATCCAGCACCACCGGGCAATGATCCGAACCCATCACCTCGTTGAGGATGTCGGTGTGCTGGATCTGCTCGCGTAACACGTCTGAGGCCAGAAAATAGTCGATACGCCAGCCAATATTTTTGCCCCTGGCGCCGGCCCGATAACTCCACCAGCTGTATTTAACCTCGTCGGGATGCTGGTAGCGGAAGCAATCAATAAAGCCCGCCGCCAGCAGGTTATCCATGCCGTCAATCTCAATTTGGGTATAACCCGCGCTTTTGTTGTAGTTCGCCTTGGGTCGCGCGATATCGATTTCCCGGTGCGCAACGTTCAGGTCGCCACAGACGATCACCGGCTTCTGCTGCTCCAGCTGCTTGATATGGGCGAGAAAGTCCCGATCCCACTGTTGCCGATAGTCCAGCCGCTTTAGTTCGGCCCCAGAGTTGGGTGTATAAACGGTCACCAAAATAAATGTGTCGTATTCCAGGGCGAGGACCCGACCTTCCAGATTGTGTTCTGGTGAGTCCATATCGTAGTGGATGGACAGTGGCTCCGTCTTGCTGAAAATGGCCGTGCCTGAATAACCTTTTTTGTCCGCCGAATTGCAGTACACATGGTAGCCGTCGATACTGGCGATGGCTTCGATAACCTGGTCGTCCTGCGCTTTGGTTTCCTGCAGGCAAACCACGTCGGCGGCAAAATTATGCAGCGATGTCGCAAAATCTTTTTTCATCACGGCGCGGATGCCGTTGACGTTCCAGGACACAAAACGCATTTTAGATTCCTTCTCGGGGTTAATCAGGGTCGGCTTTTTACTTCAACTGTTGTACGTTACTTGTTGTACGTTTTCGTTGTATTTTAGCGTTGTACTTTAGCATAGGAGTGCGCGTTTACGTGGCGAGAGCAGGTAAGCGTCATTCCGCTGCATCAGTAAGATTGGTTAGCTAAACGAGTTGGCACCTTGTTTCACGAAATTTCAGCAGTCGGTTACACTGTTGAGCAGATGATAATTGATAAATATGGAGTCCAGTGCAAATGACTGGCAGCAAAGCTGACAATAAAGATAAGGACGATAAGCACCAGAGCGATCCCTACGGTAAGCTGCGAATGCCGGGGGAGGGCAAGCCCATTACCGAGCCGCCGATTCCAGCGGCGACGGTGGTTTTGCTCCGCGACGGCCGCGACGGCGTGGAAACACTGATGTTGCGCAAAAATAAGGAAATCCGCTTTGGTGGCATGTGGGTGTTCCCCGGGGGACGTATCGACCGGGCGGATTACCCCAACAATGATCCCGGATCAAATGTTGCCCACGATGGCCACAGTGCTGCCAGTGATGCGCACAAAACCGCCGCTGCCCGCACTGCCGCGGCGCGGGAAACCCACGAAGAAGCCGGGATTCACACCGACCCGGAGGACTTTGTGTGGTTTTCCCACTGGACACCACCGCCGATCACGCCAAAACGCTTTACCACCTGGTTTTTCGCGGCGCGCGTTACCGGTGATCAGAAAATTGTGATTGATGGCGGCGAGATTCACGACCATCAATGGATCAATCCCGCTGTTGCCATAGAAAAACACGCCGCCCGCAAAATTGACTTTGTGCCGCCCACCTGGATGACCCTGCATTACCTGGCGGGACGCAGATCGGTAGATGACCTGTTGGGGCATTTTGCGTCAGTGCCGCCCAAGGTATATGAAACCCATCTGGGTAAAACGCCGGAGGGCCACCGCGTCGCGCTGTGGCACGGCGATGCGGGCTACGATGCCTGGGACGCCAGTATCGCCGGCGATCGGCATCGTATTGTTATGGCAAAAGATGGCTTTATTTTTGAAAATACCGTCGAAGAATATTGAGCTTTAGCACGCCCACGTGAGGTTGGCGCGGGGCACACAACTGGGAAGCAAGACGCTATGGATCTCGAATACTCTCAGGAATACAAAGAATTTCAGCAGCAGGTTCGCCAGTTCGCTAAAGAACACGGCCACAGGTCACCCAAGAGTTCTGCGGTGGCCCGCCCCGATGCGAAAGTTCGAGACTGGCAGGCGCTACTCATTGAAAATGGTTATGCCGCGCGCACCATCCCTCGGCAATATGGGGGCTACGGGGCGGAGCCGGATATCCTTAAAAATGTCATCATCGCCGAAGAGCTAAACAGGGCGGGTTTGAACCGCGGCCTGTCGAATCAGGGTGTGACCATGCTCATTCCGACGTTGCTGGAAGTCGGTACCGAAGAGCAACGCCAAAAATGGATAAAACCCACCCTCTATGGTGAGGTGATGTGGTGCCAGGGTTACTCCGAACCCGGTGCCGGTAGCGATCTCGCCGCCCTGCGCACCAATGCGGTGGAAGATGGCGACGATTTCATCATTAACGGTCATAAAATCTGGACCTCTTCGGCCCAGGTGGCGGACATGATGTTTATTCTGGTGCGCACCGAGCCCGACGCGCCCAAACATCAGGGCATTAGCTACCTGCTGCTGTCCATGGCAACGCCCGGCATCGAAATTCAGCCCCTGGTTTCCATGACCGGCGTCGCGGAATTTAACGAAGTGTTCTTCACCGATGTGCGTCTCAAACAGGACCAGATTGTCGGTAAGCGCGGCGAGGGCTGGCTGGTCGCCAATACCACCCTCAAACACGAGCGGGGCATGCTGGGCGATCCGGATCGCACGGCGCGCCAGTTGCAGGGCTTGATTGACTGCCTGAAAAACGAATCGGTCAACGGTCAGCCAATGATGGAGTTTCCAGTCTACCGTGACCGTGTACTGCGTTTACAGGCGCGGGTCAAAGCCATGCAATACAACTCGATGCGTGTCCTCACCTGTAACCTGCGCAATGAAGATGCAGGTGTGGCGCGGTTGATCGTTAAGCTAAATGCCACCATTCTCAATAATGAAATCTGCGAAACGGCCATCGATTTGCTGGGAGAAACGGGCGCGCTGTTTGGTGACAGTGACTATGTGCGTCGCAAGGGCATGTGGCAGTACGCCTATATGTATAGCCTGGGACTGATCATTGGTGGTGGAACCTCGCAGATCCAGAAGAACATCATTGCCGAGCGGGGCCTGGGCATGCCGCGGGAGCCCAGGGTCAAGGCGTCCTGAGGGATTGGCAGTCGTGATATCCCCTGGCCTGAAAGGCAGTATCGAATAAAATACCCGCCGCCGAGGCGTTTAGCCGGTGCGGGCGCGACAGGGTGCGGATTAGTCCTGCCGTTTCAATCAAACCCCTTGCAAGGGAAGTGCCCGGCGCATTACACCCGCCGCTCCAAAATGGCGCAGCGTCGGCCCGCGCTATCTGCTACCTTTAGTTTTGACGAATCGCTAGCGCTTCTGCTTACTGGTTCCGTTTGATGATCATCACCGATGTCGTCGTCGGTTGGGGTCCTGAAAAAATAACAACTCCGATGGAGCACCGAGAATGACAACAACTGCGACCACGACCACGACCACGACAAACGAACACATGTTGACCGGAATCCGTATCCTTGATCTAACTCGCGCGCTCGCCGGTCCAAGCTGCACACGCATGTTTGCGGAACTGGGTGCGGAGGTCATTAAGGTAGAACCTGCACCGTCGGGCGATATGGTGCGGGGCATTTCAAAGCTTCGCGGTGAGCGGAGTTTGTATCTTATTCAGCAGAGTCTGAACAAGAAAAGTCTGTGCGTTAATCTTCGCGAACCCGAGGGCCTGGCGCTGGTACGTGAACTGGTGCCCCACTGTGACGCGGTGGTGGAAAATTTCAAGCCGGGGGTGATGGCGGACATGGGCCTGGGGTATGAGGATTTGCGCAAGCTTAAGGGCGATATCATCCTCTGTTCAATATCAGCCCTCGGTCAAACCGGCCCCTTATCTGATAAGCCTGGCTATGACTATATTGCCCAGGCTTACGCGGGGATTACGTCGATGATTGGCGAGGCGGACGAGGCGCCCCATATTCCACTGGCCGGCATCGGTGATGTCAGCACTGGGGTGCACGGCGCGTTTGCCATTGCAGCGGCGCTGTTAAACCGGGCGCGAACCGGCCAGGGTCAACATCTGGATATCGCGCTGCTGGACTGTTATTACCACTGCCATGAAGTCAATGTGCATCAGGCCAGCGGCAGTGATGGTGCGATCAAGCCCAGGCGCGGCGGTCGGCATCTGTCGTATCTCGCTCCGGCGGGTTTATTCCGAGGTAACGGCGGCGATATTGTGTTAATGGGATTCATGCATCACTGGCGGGACTTGTGTGCAGCGATCGGTCGGCCTGACTTAATTGCAACACCGGACTTCGCCACTGATGCGGTGCGTCTGGAACGCCGAGATGAAGTGGTTAAACTGATTGAAGACTGGCTGGCCGGATTCCCTGATATTCATACAGCGATTGAGCAACTACAGGCCCACTCGGTACCTTGTGCCCCGGTTCTTAGCGTGGCGGAAACACTGACCCACCCGCACCTGGTGGCCAGGGGCACCGTGCGTATGGTGAAAGACAGGATCGCGGGCGAGTTTCAAATACCGGGTATGCCAATCAGAACCAATGCCTACCCTGCCGAGCCCGATCATCAGGCACCGACGTTGGGCGAGCATAATCGACAAATCCTCAGCGATTTCCTGCAAAAAAGCGACGCTGAAATAGATGCTCTAATCGCGGCAGGTGTGCTGAAGGCCGGTGATTATTAGGGGGCCGCAGTTGCCCTGGGCAGCGTTCCGTTTACTCAGGGTCTAATATTGTTTGTTGTATGAAGTTGCCATCCAACTGGTTAATGCGCCCTCAGTAGCGTTCAGCTAGGCTCTGCGGAACAGGGGCAGGGCATAGTCTTCGCCGATATTTTCGAAGATGACCTGCACCGGCATATCGATGGCCAGTTCGTCGTTACCAATGCCGAGCGGTCTGCTGACAAAACGCACGCCCTCTTCCATTTCTACTACCAGCGCTGCGTAGGGCGTTTCATCGCGAAACTTGGGGTGCATCGCCTGGTGAGTAATGATCCACGAAAATATCCGGCCTTTGCCGGAGGATTCCCGCCATTCCCACTGATCTGAACCGCATTCGGCGCACATATAACGGGGCATATGCCGCCATGTGTCGCAATCGAGACAGCGTTGAAAACACAGTTTACCTGTCGCGCAATGCGCCCAGAACTGGCCGTTTAAATGATCGCTTGACTGGGGTATGGGGCGAGCCTGCGGCAATGGACCGGTCATGATGTTATCTCCGTTCTTGAGTTGAGAACTTGCTTAGAGAATTTAATATAAACATTCGGTTAACGCTGATGCTCAGTTGTGCAGAATGGCGATGCTGCCGTCGCCCAGATCACCCCAGCCGGTAACGAGCCCGAGTCTGGCGTCCCTGACCTGCCGGTCGCCACATTCACCGCGTAATTGCCGGGTGGCTTCAACGATATGGTTGGCGCCCCAGACATGCCCTTCACTTAACAGGCCGCCGTGGGTGTTGATTGGACAGGCGCCGCCCAGTTCGATGCTGCCGTCTTTTACGTAGTCGCCAAGGCCTCCGCGCTCAAAAAGGCCCATCGCTTCCATTTGTAGCATGACCACATAAGTAAAGCAGTCGTAGATTTCCATAAAGTCCATGTCCGTAGCTTTAACACCGGCCATATCAAAAGCCTTCTGGGCCGCAAAGGACAGACCGATCTGGAAGGGGTCGGGTCGGGCTGCTATATCATCCGCCGGGTAGGGGTGGCCCTCAGCCGCTCCGGCAATATAAATGGGCTTTTTGGCGAGATCTTTGGCGCGCTCAGGGCTGGATACAATCACCGCGCAGGCACCATCGGTCTCCAGGCAGCAATCGTAGAGACGGAAGGGCTCGGATATCCAGCGCGCGTTGAGATATTGCTCCATGGTCAGCTCCTGACCCTGCATCATTGCCTTGTCATTGAGCTGGGCGTGTTTGCGGGCTGCCAGCGCGATGGCGCCGGTATCTTCAGGTCGGGTTTTGTAGATCTGCTGGTGTCGAGTCGCCAGCCAACCGTAGAGCTGCACCGGCGCGGCGACGCCATAGGGGAAATAAAAATCCCTGGTGGACAACGACATGGCAGTTTCGCGCAGCGAGCGGTTGGGTTTGTGGCCGGGTTTTGGCCGTAGCGCCGAGTAGCCATTCCAGCCCACGACCACGCAAACGTGGTTAGCGAGACCGTTGGCGACCGCCATGGCGGCATCCTGCAGGCCGGTCACAGCGCTGGCACCACCGGTGTGAACCGTCACTGAATAGCGCATATCGGCGATGCCCAGGTTTGCCGCCAGTTCTTCCGAATAGGTATCCATCATTGGCGGAATAATACCGTCCAGTTCATTGGGTTTAAGGCCAGCATCGGCGGCGGCGTTGCGAATAGCTTCCAGCATGAGTTGTACGGAAGTCTTGTCGCCGCCACGGGTGTAGGGCGTTTCGCCCACCCCGGTAATCACCGCTTTGTCACTGAAGTTCATTGTTCTGATCCCTGTGGTTGCTTTTATGAGCGAGAGAATTATTGATTAAAGACGCTCGTTTGGTATCGATGGTCGCCCTCAGTATAGTTTGTGCGTTGCAATTTTAAATGATGTGTTGCTGACTGAACCGAATATTAATGCTGTAACTGGTGATGATCCTAACTTACAGTTATGCTCGACAAACACAAAAATAATGGCTAAGACGGGGTTGGTGATGGCAGAAATCAGAGAAATTGCATCCGGGCTAATGTTTCCCGAGGGCCCGATAGCAATGCCTGACGGCAGTATATTGCTCGTGGAAATTGCCGGCGGGCGACTGTCACGGGTGGCGCCGGATGGCAGTGTCAGCGTAGTCGCGAACACCGGGGGCGGACCCAACGGCGCGGCGATGGGGCCGGATGGTAAATGCTATGTCTGTAATAACGGCGGTTTTGAATTCACCGAGCGCAACGGTCGAATCTCCCCGGGACTGACCGCAAAAAATTACACCAGCGGGCGTATCGAAAAAGTGGATATCGATACCGGCGAGTTTGAGGTGTTGTACAGAGACTGCGACGGCGAGCCTCTCAAAGGGCCCAACGACATTGTTTTTGACGCCGCCGGAGGCTTCTGGTTTACCGATCACGGCAAGCACTATCCGCGCTCCCGGGACGTGACCGGGGTGTTTTATGCATTGCCGGACGGCTCGAGTATTCGCGAGATGATTTTCCCGATGGAAGGGCCGAACGGAATCGGCCTATCACCCGACGAAAAGACCCTTTATGTGGCGGAAACGCCGACCGGCAGGCTGTGGTCGTACGACTTGTCCGGGCCGGGACAATTTGCCGATGTGCGCGCCAATGGCCAGCCGCGCCGCAATCTGGTGGTCGGCCTGCCGGGGCATCAATTGTTCGACTCGCTGGCGGTGGATTCGGCGGGAAATATTTGCGTGGCCACCCTGGTCAACGGCGGTATCACCGTGGTGTCACCCGATGGTCGCACGGTTGAGCATGTCGCCATGCCCGATCACGGCACCACCAATATTTGCTTTGGCGGAGCCGCGTTACGAACCGCCTACATTACGTTGGGAACCACCGGTCGGCTGGTTGCCATCGACTGGCCACGGCCGGGCTTGCCGCTGAATTTTTTAAACAAATGACGTTTAACGCGGTGTTTTAACGCGAGACGCTTTATATCCAGGTGATGCCTAAGCGAACAGCCATGCAATAGCAGGTGGCTAGCGCTGGTCGTCAAGTGACCTTCCGGGCGCCGTGTAAGTGTGCGGCAACCTACCGGTAGAATACGCGCCGAACTGTAGCGCGCCGTGACAGGGGTAAAACTTTATGACCAATACCGAAGCCAAATCCTGGGGCCTTAACGATGATGAATTGGCGGCCTACCCCACGGTTTACCGAGATGACCTGCTAAAAGACCAGGTTGCGATCGTTTCCGGCGGTGGCACCGGTCTTGGCCGTGCCATGGCCTACCTGTTTGCGAGACTGGGCGCCACGGTGATGATCTGTAGCCGCAATCAGCAAAATCTGGACGATACCGCAGCGGGTATCAGGCAGCGCCTGGGGGTGGCGATCGACACCATGGCGATGACCATTCGCGACCCGGAAGCGGTAGAGCTGTTGATGGATACCGTCTGGGAGAAATACGGCAGACTCGATATTCTGGTGAACAATGGTGGTGGACAGTTCCCCCAGGAAGCTATTGATTACTCGGTCAAGGGCTGGAACGCGGTGATTGATACCAACCTCAACGGCACCTGGTACATGATGCAAAAAGCCGCTCAGCATTGGCGCGATCACCAGCAGCCCGGCAACATCGTTAATATCGTTGCCGACATATGGCGCGGCATGCCGGGTATTGCTCATACCTGCGCGGCGCGAGCCGGGGTGGTTTTCGCCAGTCGCAGTGTGGCGGTGGAGTGGGCGCCCTTCGATATTCGGGTCAACTGCGTGGCACCCGGCACGGTGGCGACGCCGGGCCTAAATGTGTATCCGCCAGAAGCGTCAAAGGATTTTCACCGAGCCAACCCGATGCTGCGCTGTGGCGATGCCATGGATATCGCCGAGGCCGTGGTTTATCTGGGCACTTCGGCGGGTAAGTTTATCACCGGCGAATGTCTGACCGTGGATGGCGGGCAGCAACTCTGGGGCGAGCCCTGGCCCAACGGCAAGCCAGCCTATTTTGATACACCCTGACCGGATGATGGGTCATGCAGTAAATCATCGTGCCCGGGAGGGGTTGTGAATCAGGAAAACGAACTATACGGGTTGGATGACGCCGATCTGCTGAGTTGCCCGACTGCTTATCAGCACAATTTGCTGGCCGGTAAAACCGCGTTGATATCAGGCGGCGGCACGGGCATTGGTCGCGCCGTCGCCATTCTCTACGCCCGGCTGGGTGCCCATGTGGTCATTTGCGGCAGGCGCGACGAACCGTTGCAGGAAACCGCAGCCCTTATACGCGATGGTGTAGGCGGTGGTGTGACCACGCAGGCGATGACCATCCGCGAGCCCGAGGAGGTGCAGGCGCTTATGGACCGTGTCTGGGCCGAGCGAGGTGGTCTGGATGTGCTGGTCAACAACGCGGGCGGGCAGTTTGCGCAAAACCCCATGGATTATTCCGTGAAGGGCTGGAAAGCGGTGATAGATACCAACCTCAATGGCACCTGGTACATGATGCAAAACGCCGCGCAACGCTGGCGCGATGCCAGTGCCCCCGGCAATATCATTAATATCGTTGTTAATATTCATCGTGGCACCCTGCAAACCACCCATTCGGCAGCGGCCCGTGCCGGGGTGGTTTACCTGAGCAAAAGTGTCGCCGTGGAATGGGCGCCACTGAATATTCGCGTCAACTGCATTTCGCCGGGCGCCATTGCCTCCAACGGCTTGCGCAATTACCCTCGCGAAGCCGCTGAACAGTTCAAATACGCCAACCCCATGCGCCGGGCAGGTGATGTCTGGGATATTGCTGAAGCCTGCGCTTATCTCGGCTCCTCGGCCAGTGAATTTGTTACCGGGGAAACTCTGGCAGTGGATGGGGGTTATCAAATGATGGGCGAAATCTGGGCAGCCGGTGAGCCCGATTACTTTAGGCAAGGCCGTGGCGCCGCATTGTCGGCCGGCGAGGTAAGCGGTGCCAAATCCGAATAAGCCTTGGCAGAACGCGGGAACCGGTCTAAGTTATCTAGCTAAGGGCCGTTGAACGAGACACGCGTTAGCGGCCCCCTCCGACATACGACCATAACGAAGGAAGTAGCGACATGACCGTTAAACACATCCTGTCAAACTGCAAGGTGCTGGATTTTACCCATGCCCTGGCCGGCCCCACCACCACCCGGCTGATGGCGGAAATGGGCGCCGATATTATCAAGGTTGAACTGGCTCCGCGCGGTGATATGACGCGCACGATGGCCTATTACAAAAATGGCCGTAGCGGTTACTTTATTCAGCAGAACCGTGGCAAAAAAAGCCTGTGCCTGGATATGCGCAAAGCCGAGTCGCTGGAAATTATCAAAAAGCTCGTTGCTGAGACCGATGTGTTGATTGAAAATTATTCACCCGGTGTGATCGCCGACATGGGCCTTGGTTGGGACGTGGTCCGGGAAATTAACCCTGAATTGATTTTCTGTTCAATCTCGGCGTTTGGTCAAACGGGGCCGCTGGCGCACCTGCCAGGCTTTGATTATATCGGACAGGCTTATTCGGGGGTTACCAGCCTGATGGGTTATCCCCACGAAGCTCCAGTGATGCCAACGATCTCGATGGGCGATGTCAACACCGGTGTGCATGCGCTGGCGGCGATCAATGGTGCGTTGTTTTATCGCTCCCAGGGCGGCGGCGGTCAGCATATCGACTGCTCGTTACTGGATAGTTATTTTCATTGCCATGATTTGAACGTGCAGCTATACAGTAATTCCAACGGCAAAATGCAACCGACACGCAATGGCCGGCACCATCCGGCGGTGGCGCCCGACGGTATTTTCCGTGGTAAGGATTCCTGTATGTTCGTGATAGCGGTCACGGCAAAACAGTGGACAGCCCTGTGTGACGTAATGGGTCGCGCCGATATGCTCGACGACCCGCGTTTTAAAACCAATGCAGACAGAGTGGCGAATATTGACCAGTTGATTGAAATTATTGAAGGCTGGATACAGGCCATGCCCAGTGACGATGCTGCGCGTGAGGCGCTGGAAGCGGTGCGTGTACCGGTAGCGCCGGTGCTGACGCCGGCTGAAGCGACGCAGCACCCACATCTTATCGAGCGAGGTACCGTGCGGACCATCAGTGATCGCGGGCTTGGAGAATTTCAGGTGCCGGGGATGCCCCTGCGCTTCTCCGAGTGTCCAGCAACGTTGACGCTGGAGGCGCCCTATCTGGGGGAGCACAATGCAGCCATATTGCGTGAGCGTTTATCGATGAGCGATGCAGAAATCCGTCAACTTATCGCGAGCGAAGTGCTGCACGCGGAAACCATCCCCGGTTAACGGTTAACGGTTAACGGTTAACGGCTAACAGAAAACTTTGGCGCGCGGCAATTGTACAACTGCCCCGCGCTCCGGCTCTGAATCAGTTCCTACCCAGAATCAGTCCATTTCAAGCATCTAGCCTGGTCAAGGTAACTGATCAGCGATCAGCTACCGGCAGCTCCGGGGGCTTTGGCTTCCGTCAGGGCTTTTGAGTTTGCCGACCACTCAAAGCCTTGCTGCATCCGATCAAAACGTCGCTGCACCGATTTAATCATGCGCGGGTCAGTGAACAGGTAGAACTGGTTTTGCTGGATGCCTTCGAGCACCAGTTTACCCACGACATCCGGGTCAAGACCTTGAGCGAGTAGCTCCTCAACACCGCCTGCTACCACCGGTTTATCTCCTGAGCTTCCGTATTCTGCTGGTCGGTGCTTGCCAGCTTCGGCGATATTAGTCGCCACGGCGCCGGGGCACAGCACCGAGACGCCGATGTTGGTTTCTTTTAGCTCGCTGCGCAGGACCTCGCTCATTACTACGGCGGCGAATTTGCTGGCGTTATAAGGTCCCCAACCAGGCCCTGCGTTAACGATACCAGCCATTGACGATGTCGTCATGATGTGGCCGCCTTCGCCATGTGCTTTTATTTTTGGCAAAAACGCTGTCATGCCGTATTGCACACCGAGCTGGTTAACAGCGATCACCCAGTCCCAGTCGCGCTGAGACAATTCCTCGAAGGTGCCGCCGACGTTGATGCCCGCGTTATTACACAGCACATGGACTTTGCCAAAGCGCTCGACGGTGGCATCAGCCGCATCGAATAGGGATTTTTCCTTACTGACATCGCAAACGAGGGTGGCGACATCGGCGCCTTTGCCTTTAAGTTCTTTTTCTGCAGCAGCGAGTCGTTGCACGTCCACATCGGCCAGCATGACTTTCATCCCGGCAGCGGTAAACGCCCGCGCCATGCCCAGGCCCATACCGCTGGCTCCACCCGTAATGAAGGCCACTTTTCCTGTTACATCTTTCATCGTTGCTATTCCTCTTATGGTTTAATTCAATGGGTTATCAGTGTAGTGCTTGATTATAAACAAAAGCGCTATACGCGCCTGTCGCGGCTCACGAGCGAGACCTGCCATGTTCAAATTTGACGGGTTATGACATCATAGTGACACAGTTACAGGACACAGGATTAACTGAAAATGACGCAATCAGCCTCCGCACAACAGAATCCCCGGAATTTGATTGACTATCCCCTGGTCGACGCAGATTGTCATTACTATGAACCGGATGACTGCTATACCCGCCATATGGAGCCGAAGTACCGTGATGACGCGATCATGGTAGTGCGAGGTATCAGTAAACATGCCCAGGTGCATTTCCGTGGAGCGCGCATCAACTTTTTTAGCGCACCGCCGGGCGAGCACGCGGGCAAACCCGGCTCCTATAAATCGTTTTATCAGGACAAAAATCATAAGGGCGCGCATATTCTGGCGGCGGACCCAATTTCCTGCTTTGAACTGCCCGAATCAATGGATCGGGAGTGTCGGCTGCGCTGGCTGGATCAGGAGAATGTTGAAGCCGGTATCTTTCTGCCATCCCTTGGTGTCGGTGTCGAAATGGCGCTGCGCGATGCGGGGCCGGCCGTCGTCATGGCCAACCACCGGTCGTTCAATAAGTGGATTGAGGATGACTGGGGTTGGGCCTACCAGAACCGTATTTTTAGCGCGGCGCAATTGTCTCTGGTCGATCTCGATCTCGCCCTCGCGGAACTCGATCGGGTGCTTAAACAAGGCGCGCGGCTGGTTAATTTGATTCCGGGGCCGGTGCTGGGTCGTTCGCCAGCCGATCCACACTTTGATCCTTTTTGGGCACGTTGCGAGGAGGCCGGAGTTCCCGTCGCCTTCCATTTGGGTAATGCCGGATTTGAAGAGCTGGTATCGGCCGCCTGGGGGGAGAATCCCCGCCCGCCGCATCACCGGGTGACAGCTTTTCAGCACATGATTGGTATGATGGAGCGACCGGTGAATGACACCCTTGCGGCGCTGATTATGCATAACCTGTTTGGCCGTTTTCGCAATTTGCGTGTGCTGTCCATTGAAAACGGTTCTTCCTGGGTAACACCATTACTTAAAAAGCTCGATAAATCCGCCAAAGTGGCCGGCAATAACTTTACTTTTGGGCCGCTGCATGGACGGCCCAGCGAGATCTTTCTCGATCGTATTCGTGTGTGCCCCTTTCCTGAAGACAATATCCCGGAACTGCTCGAATCAGTTGGGCCTGATGTCGCTATTTTTGGCTCGGACTGGCCCCATCCTGAAGGCTTGAAAGAACCTGTAGAATTCGCCGACGGCCTCAGCGGATTGAGTTATGATCAGGTTCGTAAAGTGATGCGCAGCAACACCGCTAACTTGCTGGGGTTGAAAGCCTGATCGCCTGATCTTTTGGTGGCCGTAACGGCTCTATTATTAATAATCCTGCGAGCCGGTTCCTCCCCTTGTTCGCACCCCTGCAAGGTTTTTATATGGAAATATTCGCGGCGTTCCCCGCGTTACCTGGCCATCATGCGGTAGCGACCATGGCGCTAACAGTGGTCGCTCTTTTCTTGTTTACCCGTGACAAATTACCACTCGAGATAACCTCATTGGGCCTGCTAGCCGTAATGACCACGGGCTTTGCCCTGTTCCCCTACGCGGGTTTTGATCCCGTGTCGCTGTTTTCCGGTTTTGCTCATGAAGCGCTGATCGCCGTCTGTGCGCTGATGGTGCTTGGCCAGGGGCTGGTTTATAGCGGTGCACTGGAGCCAGTGGGACGAGCGCTTGCCAAGTTGTGGGGGAAGTCGCCGTATCTCAGTTTTCTCGCCGTGCTGGTGGTCAGTGCGGTGTTGTCTGCCTTTGTGAATAATACCCCGGTCGTGGTGTTATTACTGCCCATTCTGGTGAGTGTCTGTATCCGTAACAAGAGCTCGCCAGCGGCGGTGCTCATGCCGATGGGGTTCGCGACCCTGGTCGGCGGGATGGCCACCACGATTGGCACTTCGACTAATCTCCTCGTTGTCAGCGTTGCCGCGGATATGGGGCTGGAACGCTTTGGCATGTTTGACTTTGTCCTGCCTGCTGCTGTTGCCGCCGGTGTGGCGACGCTGTATTTGTGGTTGATTGCCCCTCGCATGTTGCCAGATCGGAAAATGGATCTGGTCGATGGATCGCCACGGCTGTTTGAGGCGCGTCTCTTGCTGCCGGAAGATTCACCGGCGTGTGGAAGGACCCTTGCCGAGGCGATCGCGTTGACCAATGGCAGCATGCGCGTCGCGCGAATTCGCCGCGGCGAGACTTTTATCACGCCGTTGCCCGACGTCGTACTCAAGGCTGGCGATCGACTCAGAGTCAGGGATACCCCGCAAAAATTAAAGAGCTTTGAAGAGGCTATTTCTGCGGTTCTGTATTCGGGTGAACAGCGGGTCGATGAGGAGCATCCCCTTTCTGCCGAGAATCAGGTGTTAGCGGAAATCGTAGTGGTGCCCGGTTCCAGCCTTGACCGCGAAAACCTCGGGTATACGCGCTTTCTTGAGCGCTACCAGCTGGCGGTACTGGCTCTGCATCGAGCGGGCAAGGATGTGTGGCGGCCCAGCGAAGAAATTCATCAGGTGGTGTTACAGGCCGGTGATGTGTTGCTGGTGCAGGGTGCACGGGATCAGGTGGCCAAGATCAAACAATCCACCGAGCTACTGGTACTGGATAGTGGCGTTGACTTGCCCCGTACCGACAAGGCCTACCTGGCGCTGTTGATCCTGGGCGTGGTGGTGACATTATCAGCGACGGGCGTGTTACCCATTGCCATTTCGGCGCTGGCCGGTGTCTGCGTCATGCTACTGACCCGCTGCCTCGGTCTGGTCGAGGCCATCAGGGCTATCAGTCCGTCGGTTTACTTTATCGTGGTAGCGAGCCTCGCGCTCGGTACGGCGTTGCAGATTACTGGTGCAACAACTTACATCACAGACGTGTTTCTCGCAGTCACCGCCGGGGCTGGCCCGGTGACAGTGATGTCAGCCCTGATGTTGCTGTTGGCCGTCATGACCAATGTGATTTCTAATAACGCCGCTGCGGTGATCGGCACGCCGATTGGCATTGGCATTGCGACCAGTTTGAATTTACCCGCTGAGCCTTTTGTACTGGCTGTTTTGTTTGGCGCCAACATGAGCTACGCGACACCGATGGCCTATAAAACTAATCTGCTGGTGATGAGTGCGGGTAACTACACCTTTGCCGAATTTGTTAAGGTCGGTGTGCCATTAACCTTGTTGATGTGGATTACCCTGACCTGGGTATTGAGCGTTATCTATTTCTAAAGGTTGTGCCGGTAAATGCTCGCCATAATTGTCGCGACAATATTAGTGCTAGCGAAATTAGTGCTAGTGAAGTTAGGGTCAGCGAGCCGGGTGTCCTGTACACAGGCCCGGCCATGCGGGGAAGCGGGGTTACAGTTAAAAATTGTTGTAAAAAGCAGGCTTACTCGGCTTGCTGAACCCCGAAAGTATCTCGATACAAAATACCCATCACCGCGACAAGCATGGGGTAGGTCCATATCAGGCCGAGGCCTAGCGGTATGGCGCTGAGCACAAAAATGATGCCCATGATCAATAACGTGAAGAAAAACTTAAACCAGTGGCGGGTGACCGCCTTGCGCGATGTTTCCATCGCCTGCCATGCGCTCAGGTTTTTTTCCACCACCAGCTGCACGGTAAACATGTAGCCGACAGACAGATAAATGCCCGGGATTATTAGTAGCAGAAATCCCAGGGTCATCAATATGCTCATCAGTACTCCAGCAACGACCAGAGGTGAGATGTAGGCAAAATACGCAAATGCCTCCTGATAGGAGATCGGCAAGTCAACTGCACGACGTACCCCTAACATCGCAATGCCAGCCATAAAAGGATAAATGGCCGCCATGACGGCTAACTGCAAAAGTAACTGAGCAACTAATCCTACAGTGCCGTTAGTCAAACTCAGTACATTAGCAATAGCACTCAAAGCCAGACCGGCGACGAGCATAAAGATAAACACGACGACGGCCGCTGCCCAAAACGGTCTCTTCAGACCGCTAACCTGCTGCCAGCCCTCTTTTAAAGTGTCGCCTATTGAAAAATCGTAATTTCCGGCAACAGCGGATTCGATACTGGCGGAATCATTAGTCGAAGTAAGGTTAGTATTTTCCGTGCTCATATCGTCGTCCCTTGCAGGTTATTGTTACTTCCTGTTAGCGCAAATGTATGATTAAACGTGCCGTTGTTCAAATCTCTTTTTCAGGACAACTATCACTAAATAGCAGCTTTCTGTATTTCCCGGGTGACCTGCCTGCAGGGATAATGTGACAAGGTCAGTGCGCGAATGGCATCTGGTGGCTGTGTCAAAACTTATCTCCCTACAGGCTCTTGCACCTGATCCAGTAAATATTCGGAATCTGCCGTTTCCTAGTGATGATGCGCCACACTGGCACCGGCTGGAATACGAATATCGTCCACCATATCCTGCACTGCCAGGGGTGGTGGCGCGGTGACGCGGCTAACAGCGATGGTGACGGCAATATTCAACGCGGCGCCTACAGTACCGATACCGGTAGTGGATATACCGAACCACCAGTGATCGGCGTTGTTAAGCTCGGGCGCCATGAAGTTGAAATATACGATGTAACCCAGGGTTAACATCAACCCGGCCAACATTCCTGCGATGGCGCCCTGCCTGTTTATCCGTTTGGAAAAAATACCCATAACAATGGGTGGAAACAGCGAAGCTGCTGCCATACCAAACGCAAAGGCCACAGTTTGTGCAACGAAGGCGGGTGGGTTAATACCAAACCAGCCAGCGACCAAGATTGCGACCACAGCGGCCAGTCGGGCAGATAAGAGCTCCTGTTTGTCGGTTATATTGGGCACAAAGGTGCGTTTCATCAGGTCGTGGGCGATGGAGCTGGAAATGACCAGCAATAATCCGGCCGCCGTGGACAGTGCTGCAGCTACCGCACCGGCTGCGATCAGCGCCACCACCCAGTTGGGCATCTGCGCGATTTCCGGGTTTGCCATCACCATAATGTCAGGATCTACATAGATTTCGTTTGCACTGGCACTCGGCGCATTGTCTAGCAGGCGCTCGCCGTGCTTACCGCGTTCACCGCTAAAGTTGGGTTTAACTGGATCAAACGCGGCGCCAGCTCGATACTGGATAATGCCGTCATCGTTCTTGTCCTGCCAGGCGATCAAATCGGTATTCTCCCAGTTACGAACCCAGGCGGGTGCTTCCGCGTAGGTGATACCGTTAACATTCTGTGAGAGATTCAGGCGGGAAAAAGCCGCTACAGCCGGGATGGTGGTGTACATGATGCAGATAAACGCCAGGGCGTACCCGGCCGACTTTCTGGCATCGGTGACTTTTGGCACGGTGAAAAAACGCACAATAACGTGGGGCAGGCCAGCCGTACCAATCATCAGCGCGATGACAATGGCCAGGGCGTCGATCTTGCTGCGTGTGGCATGGGTGTATGCGTTGAAGCCGAGCTCTACGGTGACCTGGTCAAGCTTCTCCAGAACCGTCATGCCTGAACCATCGTTGAGCCGATCACCGAGGCCGAGCTGCGGAATGGGGTTGTCCGTCCACATAATCGACAGAAACACCGCTGGCACCAGAAAGGCGAAGATCAATATGCAGTACTGCGCAACCTGGGTGTAAGTGATTCCCTTCATGCCACCGAGAACGGCATAGCAAAATACGATACCCATACCGATCACTACGCCGGTGTTGATATCGACTTCGAGAAAGCGGGAAAATACGATGCCCACGCCGCGCATTTGTCCGGCAATATAGGTGAACGAGATAAATATCAGGCAAACGACAGCCACCACCCGAGCGAGGTCAGAATAATAGCGGTCGCCAATAAACTCCGGCACCGTGAAACGGCCAAACTTGCGCAGGTAAGGCGCTAGCAACAGGGCCAGCAGCACGTAACCGCCGGTCCAGCCGATCATGTATACCGATGCGTCGCGACCCGCGAAAGCCAGCAGACCGGCGACCGACAGAAAGGACGCTGCGCTCATCCAGTCAGCGGCCGTTGCCATGCCGTTGATCACTGGATGAACACCGCCGCCCGCCACATAAAATTCCCTGGTCGATACCACCCGAGACCAGAAAGCGATGCCGATATATAGCGCGAAAGAAAGGCCAACAAAAATATAGCTGAGTGTTTGCGAGTCCACGATCTAACCCTCTTTGCCACCGGTTTGGTCGTTATCATCATCCACGCCGTGGGCGCGTTCGATCCGCAACATCCATAAGTGGTAGACAAAGATGATGGCGACAAAACACAGCATTGCTCCTTGCTGGGTAAACCAGAAGCCAAGAGGAAAGCCGCCGAGGCGGAACTGGTCGAGCCAGTCACCAAGCAAAAACCCGCAGACCAGAGCGACAAATGCCCACACGCTGAGCAGCGTCGCCAGCACCCTGACATTCGCGCGCCAGTAACTTTGCAGGTTTGCTTCAGACAGAATGTCCCTGTCGTGATGCGAATGCGCGGGTAGATTTTCTGCCTCGTCATGATGATAGACGGTTTCGTCTACGGCATCGACATGGCCGTCACTCTGGTCGCCATCTCGGCTCATATTGCCTCCTCTCAGTGGATTGTTATCAAGTGGCTGGTTTTTCACGTGCATAGTTATTGGAGTGGAACACTGGCAAGACGCTGACATATTGTCAACCGTTGCGCCGCTGTCGCTGTTTGTATACATGCGCGAACGTGGCGTATCAACGGCGCAGGTCGGTGCGGCGCACCAGAACACAAAACACCTAAACGATTAGCAAAGTGACGCCGCCGTTGTCCCCGCCACGTAGGAAAAAGCCAGATATTGCCTGGCCCGATGGCGGCGCCGACGGTGGCGAGCATAAAACCGCGCCGTGATTGCCACTGCTCCTGCATGCCTTGTCCTCCCGACCGGCTGGTACGTATTGCGTTAACCAGGCAATGGCTTACCCAGGTATTTTGTCGCAGTCGACGAGCGCAGACATTCTGCGGACCAAATTTTCCTATTGCAGGCATATACGACACGGCGCCCGCAGCTGGGAAGCGCGATCGCATTGGCGGAAATTTACCCGCCACCAGACTTACAGATCGGCCTCCCAAACCACAATATCAGAATATTCTTCGTCGACCAGGCGAGCATATTTTTCTTCAAGTTTGTTGCGGCGTATTTTCAAAGTGGGTGTCAACAGATGGTTGTCAGTCGTCCAGGCGCCTTCGCCAACAATGATGTTATCCAGACGCTGGTGGCTTTCCAGTTCGTTGTTGACTTCGGTCAGGGTGGCAGCCAGTCGTTGCTGTGTACTTTCTCTCGCCCCGTGAAGATGTTCGCTGATAATCACGATGGCGACCGGTTGTTTGCGCCCGGAGCCCAATACACAAACCTGCTCGATATCAGAATTGCGCCCCAGCAAATTCTCAATGGGTGCCGGTGAAACATATTTACCCTTGCCGGTTTTAAACTTCTCCTTTACCCGACCAATGATTTTATAAGCGCCGTTTGGGAGCTGTTCACCGAGATCGCCGGTATGGAACCAACCATCAATAATTGCCTCGCGAGTGGCTTCGGGATTTCGATAGTACGCACTGAATACTGCGTCGCCCCGAATTAATATTTCGCCAATCTCGGACAATTTCATTGCCACACAATTTACCGGTCGTCCAATCGTGCCAATGAGTTCAAACTCAAATGGAATGGCGGCACAGGAAAGCCCCGACGTTTCGGTCATCCCCCAGCCTTCACAAATGTTGATGCCGATGCGGCTATACCATTGCAGAATGCTGGGCGAAATCGGTGCTGAGCCAGAACCAGACAGTCGACACTTGTCGAGCCCCAGACCCTTGCGGAGTTTGCGGCTGACGAGAGTGTTGATCAGCGGTATGTGTAATAGCCGTTGCAGTTTTGTGTCGGGTATCCTGGCCAATATTTCCGACTGAAATTTTGTCCATAACCGTGGCACAGACACAAATACCGTCGGTTGCGCATGGCTAACATCGTCAATAAACGTATCCAGCGATTCGGTAAAGAAAATCTCATTACCGCCGTACACCGATGTCCATTCCACTGCGCAACGTTCGGTGATATGGGCGAGCGGCAGATAGGATACACAGCGATCCTCCGGCCGCATGTCAAAACTCGCGGCTGAGCAGTCGCTGGAGGCAGCGATGTTGCGAAAACTCAAGACCACCCCTTTGGGCAAACCCGTGCTTCCCGAGGTATAGACCAGGGTCATGGTGTCGTCGGGCGCGGGTTTAGCCACGTCCTGCAGCGGCTGGTGATTCTCCAACCAGCTTTGCCAATGGTGTTGAACAGGCAGTGTAGGGTAGGGCATGGCAATGCGGGGTAGCTCAGCCGCGATGGCCTCCTCGGCAGCCACGGTGCTATCCAGTTTGCCGACAAAAATAGCCTTTGCGGCGCTGTGCGAGAGGATGTGTTCGATGGTTGGGGCGCCGGCGGTAGTGTAAATAGGCACGCTGACCAGGCCTGCCATGGCGATGGCGAAATCGGCGATAAACCATTCGGCGCAATTTTTAGCGAGCATAGCGACGCGGTCGCCAGGCGCGCAGCCGAGCGCTAATAATCCGCTGGCGATGCGTCGTGCCTGGTCGTCGACATCTGCCCAGGTCAGGGTGCGCCAGGCGCGATTGTCCGGCTGGTGAAAATATACCTGGTTGGGATGCTTTGCCACGCGTTCCAGGAGCTTTTGAATGGGCAGCTGAACGGGCAGTAGCGGTGGCGACGGTTTATTCATGGCGTGGTTCAGCGAGCGATGCTGCGCTTTATCCTGGTTTGGTTAAGCAATTTTTTGCGCAACTACGCAATTCGGGTAAGCGGCAAAGGGCAAACGATAGCTACCATGGGCCGCAATTACCGTAGTTTTCCCGTATTCATAGCCTGGGGACTGTTGTATTTTGTCGACACGTAAATCCACCCGAGCAGTGGTGGTCAAATTATCCATGAGCAAGATTGTAATCGCCTCTTATGGCCAGGACTTCAAAAAGCTTTACCGCTTGAGCAAAACCTTTTGGCTCCACCGTCATCGCTAATTCACACTCCAGTATATCCGCGCAATATTGTTGCGTACGTTCAGAGACCAGTATCTGACCACCCTGCGTGTAAGCTTCAATGCGGCTGGTGAAATTAACGTTGTGCCCCACCACGCCGTATTTTGCCCGAGTTTCCGAACCGATATTACCAATAACCACTTCGCCGGTGTTAATGCCGATGCCTGTTTCGACGCTCACGAATCCCGCTTTAACATTGAGTTCGTTAACCCGCGTCATAGCCCTCTGCATTTCGATAGCGCAGGCAATTGCCGTTTCTGCATGGTTTGCCATGGCCCGTGGCGCGCCGAACAGGACCAGAATGGCATCGCCAATAAATTCGTCGATGGTGCCGCCATAGCGAACTATCACTTCTGTCATACCGGCTAAAAAATTATTGACCAGGGTGAGGACATCTTCCGGATCGAGATGGGAGGAAAGGCTGGTGAAGCCCCGGATATCTGCCATCAGGATAGTAATTTCCCGTCGCTCGCCGCCGAGGTTCAAACCGTCTGGTGAATCAAGTAAGGCTTCTGCCACTTCGTCTGTAAGATAACGGCCGAAAACATTGCGGATAAAGGCGTTGCGTTTTTCGACGTCGGCAACGAGGGATCTGATTTTATCGTTGGCTCGCTTTAGCGCCAGTTGTGCATTTACCCTGGCCAGGACCACCGGGAAATCGATGGGCTTGGTGACGTAATCATTTGCGCCTAGTTTCAGGGCGCTGACGATATCATCGCGGCCGTCTTTGGCGGTGGCCATAATGATGGGTAATTCCGTGCCATCTCTGGTCTCACGCACTTTTTCCAGTACTTCGATGCCGCTCATGCCCGGCATCATAATATCGAGCAGGACGAGATCGCAGGGGTGATTTGCCAGCCAGTCAAGCGCGCTAAAGCCATCTTCAGCCAGTGACACGGTAAAACCACGTTTGATCAAGCGTCGGGATAACAGGTCGCGATTGAGTTCGTTGTCGTCAACAACGAGAATCACAGGTTCCTGCGTCGACGTTACGGTCGACTCATCTACGGCATTGCTCATAGACAAACTACTCTATTTCGTTGCTTTTATCGGATTATAGGGTCGTGCTATCTGTTACCTCTGAGGGCCATTTTACCATCGAGACCTGCATCGTATATCGCTGTCCAGATTTGTATGGTATAAAGTTGTTCGCCCGAAGAACAGACAAAAATAAACTACGTTCAGAGTAGACCGCCATCAAAAATGTGTACCCTTCAACATTGGTTAAAGACATTTTCGCATCTACCCGCGTACTCTGACCCGCGAAAATTACTGGCCGAGGATTAGCTGACAGGGACTGTCTTTCCAGCGCACCCCGGCATGGCTACAGGCTGATTATAGATGACTGTAAAAACGTCCGCACCGACGAAAAGGGTTCATCCTTCACTGACTAATACTCGCTGGGCGCGAGCATTTGTCTATGCGGCAGCGTCGGTGATGTTCGTGTTTTCGATGGATCCCGAGCTGGTGTGGACAAAGCGGGGCGTGCTTCTTTTCGGCTTTGTCTATCCAGCTGTTTTTCATTTTTTTGCCCACAGGGCGCGGGATACGCGCACGATCGGCTATTGGGCTTTTGTGGTAGACGCGGCATTGTGGAGCGTGGCGGTTGTATTAACCTCCTATGCCATCATTCCCTTATTGCTTGCACCGACAGTTGCTATTTTGACAGCCTTGATAATGGGTGGTACCTGGCTGGTAAAGCGAGCGCTTATACCTATAGCGATTATTCTGCCGGCAGGGCTTTTATTTGTTCCGGTTCGGCTGACGGAAAATCTTTCCTGGCCCGGGGGCCTGATTGCCTGGGTGTTGATGTCAACTTTTGCGGGCTTCGTGTGCTATCTGGCGAACGCCACAACAAAAAATGCGACGGCTGCTCGGCATGGACTTGAGGCAAGGAATAAACAGATCAGTCAGCAGGCGACCTTGACCGCTTCGATAAATAGTGTTGCGCAACTGGTCAATTCGACCCTTGATCTCGATCTCGTTATGGATGCCATTGGAAGGAGTCTCAATGAGGTCTTCAACTTTGACATGATGGCGATTCTTTTTGTCAACAAAAAGGAGCAGGTATTAACCCTGGACAGGCTGGTTGGTCCAGTACCGCAAAAATTAATTAACCTTCTAAAAAATCAGGTTGTTCCCCTGAATGAAGAATCAAATGCATTTGTTATTCCGGTGTTCTCCCGAAAACCGTGTTATCTGCCCGACATTTCCGCTGATAAAGATCAGCTTGAAGGCGCGAGCGCGGCCGTTTACAGGTTGGTGCCGGCAAAATCCCTGCTGACTTTTCCGCTGGTAATTAACGACGAAGTGATGGGGGTTTTATCCTTTAGCGACAGCCGCGAGGCATTTCATCTTGAACCTGAAGATATCAATGTTATTCAGCGTTATGTGACCTATGTAGCGACCGCCATTCGCAATGCTCGCATGTTTGAATCAGTAGCCGAAGCGCAGTTAGCGGCAGAGACCGCCCGTGAAGCTGCTGAAACCGCCAACCAGGCAAAAAGCCAGTTTTTGGCGAACATGAGCCACGAATTGCGTACGCCGATGAACGCTGTGATTGGCTACGCTGAAATGTTGGAGGAGGAGGCCGAAGATCAGGGGCTGGACGATTTTATTCCCGATCTGCAGCGTATCCGCAGTGCCGGTCGACATCTTTTACAGTTAATTAATGACGTTTTGGACCTGTCAAAAATTGAAGCGGACAAGGTGGAGTTGTATCCAGAGCAGGTTGAAATGGACCAGCTGGTCGAAGAAGTCCTGGCGACGGTCAAGCCACTGGTAGAGAAAAACAGCAATGAATTAAAACTTACCCAGAGCAGTTCGCTGGGTGAGGTTTTTATCGATGTCACCAAGCTGCGGCAAATCATGCTGAATTTACTGAGTAATGCCGCCAAATTTACGGATGACGGTGTCATTGAGCTGAAAATATGCCGCGAGATACGCGATGCTATCAGCTGGTTGGTGGTGAGTGTCAGTGATTCAGGTATCGGCATTACTCCAGAGCAGGTCGATAAACTTTTCCAGCCGTTCTCTCAGGCTGATGCCTCAACGACGCGTAAATACGGCGGTACCGGTCTGGGCCTGGTCATCAGTCAACGATTTGCCGAGATGATGGGTGGCTCGCTGACTGTTTCGAGCACGTTGGGCGAGGGTTCAACGTTTACGCTGAGATTGCCGGTGCACAATGGCAAAGCGTCCGCCGCTACTAACGATGAAACTCCGACAGGCGATTTTGGCGTGGATATAAAAACTGGCGCGGCATCACTGGTTCAGGATTTAGCAAATCCCGAGTCCACTATTCTGGTGGTTGATGACGATGAAGCGGCGCGTAATTTGCTGCAGAAATTGCTAAGTAAGGCGGGTTACAATGTCGTCACGGCAGCGGACGGAACCAGTGCTTTACAGCTCGCTCGGGAGTTGCGGCCTGCCGTTATTACCCTCGACGTCATGATGGCAGGCATGGATGGCTGGTCGGTGCTAGGCAAGTTGAAAAGTGACCCGGACCTTGCCGACATCCCGGTGATTATGCAAACCATCATGGACGACCCGCAAAAAGGCTTTATGCTGGGCGCCGCTGACTACCTGACCAAGCCCATAAACCGTGATCAATTGGTGGCAGCGATTAGCCGATTTAGTAACGTGGGCGCGCAGGGAGCGAATAAAAATATTCTCGTCGTCGAGGACGATCCCGACATTCAGGTACTGATTGCGCAGTGGTTGAGTGCGGACGGGTGGAACGTTTATACGGCCGACAATGGCGTTGAAGGTCTTGAACGTTACGTAGAGAGTCGACCGGCTTTTATTGTGGTTGATTTAATGATGCCCGAGATGGATGGTTTTTCCATGATTGATGAGCTACGCCGGCGGTATCCCGGTGTCGATATTCAGGTTATTGTGGTCACAGCCAAAAATCTCGACCCCGAGGATATGGCGCGATTGAACGGTAACGTGCAACGGATTATTCAAAAGACGTCGGGAATGCCGGATGAAATACTCCGGGAAATAAAACGCCACAGTGGTCATTAATAAGTAATTGGTCGTGGAATGTATGCCAACAATTATGCTGGTTGAAGACAATGAAATGAACCGCGACATGTTGTCGCGACGTCTCGAACGGAAAGGCTTTGAGGTGATGATCGCCGTTGACGGTGAACAGGTACCCGAGTTGTTGGCGAGTCGCTTGCCTGATCTGATTTTGATGGACATAAACTTGCCTGGTAAGGACGGTCACCAGATTACTGGCGAGCTGAAAAATAACGTGAGGACGGCGAATATTCCGGTCATTGCCTTGACGGCTCACGCGATGGTTGGGGATCGCGACAAAGCGATCGCCGCTGGCTGCGATGACTACGATACCAAACCGGTGGATATGCCGCGTCTACTCGGCAAAATCCAGGCGCTACTAAATAGATGATTTTGAGGGCCCAATTCTGCGCCAGGGAATTTGAGTCCGGCTAGAGCTGGTGGGCGCAGGTGAGCGTTGGTGAGCGTAACAAAAAAAAGGCTGAGCACCGTGTATGGCTGTGCATAACAGCAGGTCATGCCGCTAAAAAATAATTTTAAAATTCTGTGAGGGGTGATTTCTACATGTTGGGTAAACCCGGGCCATCGCGTTTTTATGCGGCCAATAGAGTTGTCCTGTTCACTGGGCTAATAGCGCTAAAAATTCCTCTGGCAGTGCTCGCCGACAGCGGGCCGGATAATTTATTAACTTCGGTGCCAGGCACGGTTGCTGCTGTGTCCGCGTTGGGCAGACTTGAGCCAAAACACGGAATAATACGTATTGCCGCACCATCGACACCACAATCTACTTCGGGCGCTGTGCTCACCCGGCTATTTGTAGACGAGGGTGATGATGTCGCAGAGGGGCAACTGCTCGCCGTTATTGACACTGCCGCCGTCATGGAAGCCACTGTAAAAGAAGTCGAGGCGGAGCTGGAGTTGAGCAAACGCCAGGCCCAGTCTGCACACAGCCTGGCCGAGGAGGTCTGTGTCCGGGCTGGTGTCGCCAGGCAGGAAGCCCGCCGTCGAGCGGATTTGTTGAAAAAAGGTTTGGCGGCGCAGGAAGTGGCCGATGCCGCGCAGGGCGATGCCGAGGCGCGCGCGGCTGCATGTATTGCAAAGCGCAGCGAAGCAACTGCCGCGGAAGCCAATATTGCGGTCGCCGGCGCCCGCGTGTCGCGGCATCAGGCGCAATTGGCGCGGTCCTATATTCGCGCGCCGGTGGCTGGTCGTGTTCTCGATATACTCACCCGCCCCGGTGAACTTGTGAAGCAAGTGGGCATTCTAGAATTGGGCATGGTTGACCGGATGTATGCGATTGCCGAAGTGTATGAAACCGACGTCAGGCGTTTACGTGTAGGCCAGAAAGCGCACATTACCAGTGATGCATTGGACAGCCCACTGACTGGCACCGTGGAACTTATCCGGCTAAAAATTCAGAAGCAGGATGAAATTGACACGGACCCGGCGGCGAGAAAAGATGCGCGCATTGTTGAGGTTGAAATTCCTCTGGATGACTCCGGGCCTGCTGCGGCGCTGACCAATCTGCAGGTCGATATCGTTATTAGTCCGTGATTTTCTCTAGGGCAAAAGTGTTATGAGAATTCCCATAGGCTTGCAGCAACTTCGTCACCGTCCTCTGCGATTAGTTGTTGCCCTCGCCGGCATCGGCTTTGCGGTGTTATTGATTATGATGCAATTGGGTTTTCGCTCGGCGTTGTTCGAAAGCGCAGTGCGTTTTCACGAACGCTTTCATTACGATATCGCATTGTTTAGTACGGACAGTATTTTTATTGTGCGACCGCAACCTTTTTCCATCCGTCGTCTCTACCAGACGCTTGGTGATGAGAACGTGATTGACGTTAGTCCGGTTTATATTTTCCCGGCAGTGTGGAAAAACCCCTGGAATAATAACCGGCGGGGTATCAATGCCATAGGTATTAATCCCGAAGACAGCCTGCTTGATACAGAGGGCTTTGAGAAAAATAGACAATTATTGCGCCAACAGGACGTGGTTCTGTTTGATGCGGCGTCGCGACCGGAATTCGGCCCCGTTGCGAACGAAATGGCTGACCGAAAAATTTTGACCACCGAGGTTAACGACAGGGAAATCGACGTCGTCGGTTTGTTCAAAATGGGTACCTCGTTTGGCATAGACGGCAGCATTATCACCAGTACCGACAACTGGCTCCGATTATTTCCGGACCGCTCGCGGGATGATATTCATCTGGGGCTGATTAGCCTCGTGGAAGGCGCTGACACGGTCGCTGTAAAAGACCGCCTCAGAGCCTATTTGCCCAAAGATGTACTGGTGATGACCAAACCAGAATTTATCCAACGCGAGGTCACCTACTGGAACTCGGCCACGCCCATTGGCTATATTTTTGCCTTTGGCGCGGTCATGGGCTTCGTGGTTGGCGCGATCATTGTTTACCAAATCTTATTTGCCGATGTGTCGGAACATCTCAATGAATACGGCACGTTGCGGGCGCTGGGCTACTCCAATAGATTCGTTTCCGGCATCGTCATCCAGCAGGCTGCGGCGCTGGGCATACTGGGTTATATACCGGGTATGGCACTGGTGTACTGGCTTTATGCCAAGGCTGCGGGCGCCACCCATTTGCCGCTGTATATCACCTTTGACAGAGCCGCCACGGTATTTGTTATGACACTAACCATGTGCGCCATCTCTGCCTTGCTGGCGCTGCGCAAGGTGCGCCGTCTTGATCCGGCGGAGGTGTTCTGATGGCTAACTCGTCACCAATACTGGTCAGCGGTCTCAACCATACGTTTGGCAAGGGCTCGCTACGCAAGCAAATTCTGTTCGATGTCAGTACCGAGATACCCCAGGGTGAGATCGTTATTGTTACCGGACCTTCAGGCTCGGGGAAAACCACGCTCTTAACTCTGGTTGGCGCCTTGCGGTCAACCCAGGAGGGCAGCGTGCGCGTACTGGGCCAGGAACTTAACGGCGCTAAAGCCTCGGCACTGGAAAAAGTACGCGGACAAATCGGTTTTATTTTCCAGCAGCACAACCTGGTCGCCGCCCTGAGTTCTGTTGAGAATGTTGAATTGGGCATACGCGTTACCGGTTGTTATAAAGGTACAGCGCTACGCCGGCGAGCCGTAGAGATGCTTGAAATAGTTGGTCTGGGCGAGCGCTTGCAGTACAAGGCGGAACAACTGTCCGGCGGGCAACGGCAGCGTGTTGCTATTGCTCGTGCGCTCGCCGCCGAACCAGCGATGTTGTTGGCGGACGAGCCCACCGCTTCGCTGGATAAGCAGTCAGGACGCGAAGTCGTCGATCATATGAAGGCTCTGGCCAAAGAGCAGGGCACCACTATCTTGCTGGTCACCCACGACAACCGGATTCTCGATATTGCCGACCGGATTATTCATCTGGAGGATGGCAAGCTATCGACCTTTACCGATGCGGTGATCGCCAATAACCAGCACATGATGCAAACGCTGGCGGCGAACCGCCAGAAGCAGCCCCTCGCCGAAATTGTCGACGGCCTTGACGAAGCGCACTTTCGCGATATGTTACAGGATATTGCCGATGAATCGACACGTTTTCTGGAGGCCACGGCGTTGGCCCGGGACAACGTATTTCAAAGCATGCTCGAACAGGGCCTGTTTGCTTTTACCCACAAATTGGGTCGGTTACTCAAGGTTGAGCGGGCGTCCCTGTTTCTAGTTGACTATGACTCTAATACCTTGTGGTTGCGGGTCGCAGAAGATTTGCCAGATCACGAGGTGAGAATCCCCATCGGCTCAGGAATTGCCGGTGCAGTGGCCGAATCTGGCCAAACCATCCGCGTGGATGATGCCTACGCCGACACCCGTTTTAATCAGGAAGTTGATCGCATGTCCGGGTTTCGCACTCGGTCCATTCTGTGTTTGCCGATAAAAAATCGATCCGGGCGGGTATTTGCTGTGGCGCAATTATTAAATCGCGTAGATGGGCAGCACTTCGAGAACGCTGACGAAGCTAAATTTAGCGAGTTTATTGCTTCCATCGCGGTCATACTTGAGACCCTTGAGGGACTGAATGCTACCACCTCCCTGCCGAGAAGCGACCAACGTTGAATTTATCTGATGTAAAACTGCGCGAGACAGTCGAAAAATATTTCGATATCGAGGTGGGCCAGGACAGTTCCGTACTCAATGACCTGGAGATAGAACATTTCGCCGGCGGCGAGTGGCTATTCCGGCAGAATGATCCCGGAGACTCGTTGTATTTGCTGGCCAGAGGACGTCTACAGGTCTGGATTGGCAATAATGCAGATGCGCTAGAGGCCGATGACTATCACGGTCGGAAGCTAGTTGATGCACATTTGCTTGGTGAAATCGTGCCGGGCGACAGTGTCGGCGAGTTAAGCCTGCTCACTGGAGAAAAACGCAGTGCCGGTATCAAGGCCATTCGGGATAGTCTGGTTATCAAAATTACCCGTAACGCTTTTGAAAAGCTTGCCGAGATCCATCCCGGTCTGATTATCAAATTAGCGGGGAGTATCGCCAATGTCCTGCAGAAAAGAACGGCAGAAGCTGTACCAGCCGGTAGAAGCCTAAAAACGGTCACGGTGGTGTCGCTGAATAATTCCGCAAGAACAAACGAATTCTGCGGAAATTTGGTTGCGGATATGGGGCGGTATGGTCCAACCCTGGCGTTAACATCAAACAATCTCGGTGAATGCCACGCGCCCATTAAACAGTTGGGTGTCGATGAGCCCGTACCTGAGCAGCTTAAATTCTGGTTGCAGGATCGCGAGGACGACCACCGTTTTATTGTGTATCAATGCCAGACAATATTGAGTCCGTGGACTACGTTTGCGTTGCGCCAATCAGACATCGTGATATTTGTTGCCAATGCGCTAGATGATCCTACGCCGGGACAGGAAGAAATGGAGCTCGTCACCCAGGCTGACTTTTCCAATGCACGTCGTGTATTGGTCTTGTTACAGCCGGAAACAACTACGCCTATCAAAGATACCGCGCTATGGCTGGCGCCAAGAGCACTAGATTTCCATGTCCATGTGCGTGCTGATAAACAAGACGATATCAGTCGCGTTGCGCGGATTGTTTCTGGCAATGCGCTGGGTCTTGTGCTGGCGGGTGGCGCGGCACGTGGACTGGCCCACCTCGGCGTTTATAAAGCGCTCGAGGAAGTCGGTGTCACGGTGGACTGGGTTGGTGGCTGCAGTATTGGCGCCATCATGGGGGCTGTTATTGCCAATGATTGGGGTGTCGCTAACGCGCTCACCCTGGCCAAAGCCGCTTTTGTCGATGGTAAGCCCTTTGGCGACTACACCATCCCGGTGATATCGCTGATCAGGGGGCGACGCATGGAAAAGTTGTTAAAGCGGTATCTTGATAGCCAGGTCGAAGACTTGCCTATTCCTTTCTTTTGCGTGTCCTGTAATCTCGACAAAGGCTCGCTGAATGTTCATAAAAGCGGATCGTTGCCCGCTGTGCTACGCGCCAGCGCCGCATTACCCGGCATCATTCCGCCAGCTGTCGTAAATAACGAGCTAACCATAGATGGCGCGGTTTTGAATAACATACCGGTCGACATCATGAAGCAGCAACTGGTGGGTAAGGTTATTGCGGTAGATCTGTCTTCGCAAAAAAAACATGTCACCGAATATGATGCTATCCCGTCACCCTGGGTAATATTGCTGAGCCGCATTCTACCCTTTGGGAAGACGTATCGACTCCCTGGGTTAACCACCCTGATGCTAAAAGCCACTGAAATGGGCACCTTAAGCCGCGTGCGTCAGCTTGGCAGCCAGGCAGATCTATTGTTGAATCCGCCTGTCAGGCAATTTGGTATGACCGAGGTGAAATCTTTTGATCGCATTGTCGATGCCGGTTACATCTACAGTAAACCGGAGTTACGCGACTGGCTTGAGAGGGGGCGTACTAACGATTAACTGACTGAGATTGATCGCGGTAATTTCGGCGCGGCAAGTGAGGCGGGAATGCTAGCCGAGGTAATTAATCGCGGCGCCGTTAATAATGATATGAAGGGTGTTGTCGACAATAATAAATAACCACAGCGACGCATAAGCTGGCACATCCGGTGGATACCCTGTATCCGAACATTCCTTCCAGGGACGGCTATTGGGCCACGGACGATTTTTTGCCCAGATCACATACCGCGCCAGGCGCCACCGATCAATGACAAAGTGGGTGCCGGCGATCACCAGTAATGTCCAGAGGTTTTGCGTCAATAAAAGAAAGGGCAAGGTGTATAACACGACGTGACAAATCGTCGCCAGCGTATTGTGATACTTCTCCCGCGCCATCCAGTCGCTTTGCAAAATATAGTCGCCCACCAGATGGGCAACGAGCTGATCGGCACTAAACATTAATGGTCACTCCACTCGGTATCGGGGTAACGAGCTTTATTGGCCCATGACCGGCCTTAGTGAAACGAGCCACCGATCAGGTTCCGCGCCATCACCAGGCGCTGCACCTCACTCGGACCCTCGCCAATGCGGCGAATGCGCATTTCCCGGTACCATCGCTCCAGGGGTAAATCCTTGGTCATGCCATAGCCGCCGTGAATTTGCATCACCCGGTCTACCACTCTGCCACCGGCTTCACTGCCCAGCAGTTTTGCCATAGCTGCTTCGGTACGAAAGTCATCGCCCCGATCAGCTCGCCCGGCGGCTTCAAGGCAAACATGTCGGGAAGTGCGGATATCAATTTCGTTATCGACAATCATCCACTGAATCGCCTGCCGCGAGGCCAGCAGGCCGCCGAAGGTTTCCCGTATCTTCACGTAATCGATGGCCATTTCCTGAGCCTTCATGGCGACACCGATACAACCTGCGGCATAGGGTATGCGATAGCGTGACAGGCGGTCGTTGGCAATAGCGAAGCCCTTGTTGAGTTCGCCAAGAATATTTTCTTTCGGCACGCGGAGGTTTTCGATTTGAATTTCTGTCGCGTACTTCGTGGAGCGTAAGGTATGCACGACACGGCGGACGTGAAACCCCGGCATATCCGTATCAACAATAAAACAGGTCACACCGTTGCGGGTTTTGTCTTCCGATGTTCGGGCAAACAAGATGCCAAAATCGGCGTGATCGGCACCACTGATAAATATCTTCGCACCATTGAGTACCCAGTCATCGCCATCTTGCACCGCCCGAGTCTGAATAGCGCGCCCTGGGTCAGAACCGCCGGACGGCTCGGTCAGGCCGAAAAATGAGGTTTTTTCCCCGCGCAACACCGGGAACAGATATTTTTCCTTTTGCATATCCGTGGCTTCGTAAAGCTGCGCCAGACCAGCACCACCAAAGACGTTATAGCAGGGGTTATAGAGCCCGGCACGATGTTGCGCCATTTCAAAAGCCAGTAAAGTTTGCGTCGTGACATCAACATCCGGTCCACCAAATTCCGGCGGAATACCCAGGCCGTACAGGCCCATTTTTCGGGTCATCTCTTTCAGGCGCTCGCTATCCTCGGGATCGATTTCGCCAGCGTCGGGGTCGAGATTGTCTTCCAGCGGTACAATTTCGGTGCGCACAAAACGCCTCACCATGTCCACGAGCATTTGCTGTTCTTCAGATAGTTGATAATCCATGTTGTCCTCGCTTGCCTCTGCGTATTCTTCGTTACGGTGGAGTCGCTGTCGCTGGTGGTGTCGTGCAGTTACGCAGTTAATAATTAGCGGTTAATAGTTAATAGTTAATAGCTAATAGCTGGCCGCTTCCAGTAAGCGGCTAGTTACCCGGCGATAGCCGGCCAATTTTATGGGGGTATTCGCGCCGCACGCGTTCCGGTAATTCGCCGTGGTCGGCCATGTGGAGCATTAATAGCTCCTCGTATCGGCTGATGTATTGCATATTTACTTCACAGCGAAACTGAATGGCCCGGTTTTCGTGGGCGAGCAACTCACGCTTCAGCTCGCCGTGCAAACCAAACAATGATCTGCCGCCAGCGTAGCCGATGTAGAAAATTTCGCCGCTGGCGTCAGCTAACTGGTAGACGCCAAGCTGGCCCTGTATACGGCTAATATTTTCCGGGTTAAGCGCAGTGAACGGTTTACTTAAACGAATTGACACGGTGTACCTCCGGCTACCAGAGAATTTATTTTTATTCTGTCTTTATATTGTGGCCCGATTAATTCGGGTTATTTGCCCTTAAATACCGGAACCCGTCGCTCCAGGCGGGCGGCCGTGCCCTCACGGCCATCCTGGCTACTACTGGCTATTTCAACCAGCTTGTCGACATCCTTATGGTAAACACCATCACGGAAGCACATTTGTCGCACCAGTAAACCTTTCATGGCTTTCAGCGACAGGGGTGCATTGGCCGCCAGCCGATCAATGATTTTTTGCGCCTCGGCCTCAAAATCTTCGGGCTCCGCAACGCGGGCGATCAGGCCCATGTCGAACATGCGAGTAGCCGGAAACGGGTCGCCGAGAAAGAGGAACTCCCGGGTTTTAACCGGCCCCGCGACTTCCATTAACTTTTTGGCGAGGAACCAGGTCGGCGCCAGACCGATTTGCGCCAGCGACATACCGAAGCGGGCGGTGCTTACCGCGACCACGATATCGCAATGCAGGGCCAGTTCGTTACCACCGGCGATGGCGTCGCCCTGGACCACGCCGACCACCGGCAGGGGGTAGGTCTCAATGGCGTAGAGCATGCTTTCGATGGGCGCTATGCCGCCAATGGTTTCCTGGCGGGCTTTCAAATCCATACCAGAGCAAAATACCGGGCCTTCAGCGCGAATGACAGTGAGTCGCTCAGCATCAGGCGGTGTCACTGCGAAGGCAGCTTCCAGCTCGTCGAGCATCTGGTTATCCAGGGCGTTACGCTTGTCTGCGCGGGTCAACGTAACGGTGCGCACTGCACCGTTTTCTTCAATTCGAACTCTTGCCATATGACTTGCTCCTGTTTATATAATCGACCTATGTCGTAGTTATAAAATTCTGTAAGCGTACTCTCTTGCCAGGTTTTAAAGCCTGAGACTACTCCCCGAATTCCGGTCGGCCCGACCTCTGAAACTGTCCTGTAAACTAGTCTCTGAACGAGGGATCTTTAGCATCCATCAGTCGTAATAACGCTGGCCAGGCAAGATTAGCTCCCTTGCCAAAGGCCCCGGCACCCTGCTTTTTAGTAAGGGTTTGTACTGCCTCGGAAGGGAATACCAGCGGCGCGCCACCGGCCAGTGCGGCCACCTGAACATCGCAGGCCCGCTCCAGAAAATACAGACGATAAAAGGCATCGACAGCACTGATACCGCAGGTCAACAGGCCGTGATTACGTAATATCATGGTCCACTCATTGCCCAGGTCAGCGACCAAACGAGCTTTCTCTTCGGGATTCAAGGCTACGCCTTCGTAATCATGGTAGGTGATTGAACTCAAGGCCACCATCGACGACTGAGCCAGGGGCAACAAGCCGTCGCGGTGGGCTGATACCGCCATACCCGATGTCGAGTGAGTATGAAATACGCAGGTCACATCGGGGCGATGCTCATGGATGGCGCTGTGAATAATGTATCCAGCCTTGTTGATTTTGTATTCTGACTCACTCATCAAATTGCCCGCCAGGTCGACTTTGACCAGACTGGAGGCCGTGATTTCATGAAACATCAAACCAAAGGGGTTGAGCAGAAAGTGTTCTTCCGGCCCAGGCACCCGCATGGAAATGTGGTTGGCAATCAGATCATCCCACCCATAATGGGCGACTAGTCGATAGCAAGCCGCCAGTTCGACACGGGCTGCCCATTCCTCTGGCGATACTTGCTGCTGCACAGGGCTAGTGGTTGTTTTCGCAGGCAATGGCATGATCCTGTCCTCTTCATCGTTGAATTTCGCAGACCTGAAGTATAGCTCTTCATGCTAGCATCGCTGCAAGCTGTTCAAAAGCAGGGGATAAAAATGATAAAGCTGGCTTTTTGTTTACGCAGATTACCGACGCTAAGCCGCGAGGCTTTTCAGGCCTACTGGCGCAACACACACGCGGATCTGGTCATGGGTTTGCAACCGGTGCTGGGTTTTCGGCGTTATGTACAATTTCACAGTGGCTTTGACAAGTTATCCGCCCAGGCGGCGGCGTTTCGGCAGTCGCCAGAACCGTTTGATGGCATCGCCGAGTTGTGGTGGGACGATGTCGATACGATGTTGCGGGCGTCCGTCACCGCTGCGGCCAAATCCGCCTTTGCGGCGCTGTATGAGGATGAGAAAAACTTTATCGACCTCGCCAATTCACCGATGTGGTATGGCACGGAACACGAGATATATAACGCCGACGAGACAATGAGCGCGGACATAAGCGAGTAATGCCATGAAGCTCGGGATTGCTATTCGCAACATGGGTGCTCAGTCGACACGTCAGACCATGACCGAGTGCGCGCAGTACGCCGAACAGATCGGCATGGATTCGCTGTGGGTGGCCGAGCATATCGCCATTCCGCCAGACGACGCAGAAGGCTCGGATGGCCGTTACCTCGACCCGCTCATCACGCTGGCTTATCTCGCGGGCAAGACAAAGCATATAGGACTCGGCACCGGCGCCCTGATTTTGCCCTATCGCCCGCCGCTAATCACCGCCAGGCTGGTTGCCACCTTACAGGAGCTTGCCGAAGATCGCCTGCAGTTGGGCGTGGGTATCGGCTGGATGCTGCCGGAATTTCAGGCTCTCGGGCTCGATATGCGGCAGCGGGTAAACGATTCGCGATCGGTGCTTGAATTCCTTCACGCGGCATTTGGCAATGACGAAGTAGTGCTGAACGGTCAGCGGTTTTTATTTCGACCGCGGCCGTCCAGGCCGCCCATACTTATCGGCGGTGCACCACCCCATGCCATTGCGCGGGCGCTGGCCTATGGCGACGGTTGGTTGCCGATGCGCCTGTCACCGGAAGCGCTCAAACCCTGGATCGATGATTACCAGGTACAGGCGCTGAGCGCCGGTAAAACCTCCCAGCAGGTGGTGGCGTTTACTCAGTTGCCCGTCAATGACGTCAGGCAGTGTGCGGATCTCATGGCTGCCTATCGCGATGTTGGCGTTACTACGCTGGTACATAGTCAACGCTATGACAGTGCGCGTGAAATTATCGCAGCAATGGAAGCTATCCATAGAACGTAGCGTGGCTTAAATTACGGACAGGCGTCGCAGTGCGACGGGCTGACAGAGTGAACGACAACTGCATTAGGGGTAAGGCTGATGGAAAATAAGGTGACATCCCACCTGAGCCGAATTGATGCCATAACTTTTGTCACGGGCGATATGGCAAGGAGCATTGCTTTTTACCAAATGTTGGGCATGGAGGTTCGATACGGTGGCGAAGCTTCGCGATTTACCTGTCTTTCGGCGGGGTACTGTCACGTCAACCTGTTGCGTGGCGAGCGCGACTCAAGGGAGCTGTGGGGGCGGGTAATTTTCTTTGTTGAAGATGTAGACGCCGTGTATAAACAGGTCATTGACGCGGGTTACGCGACTGAAACTCAACCCGATAACGGCAGTTGGGGCGAGCGCTATTTTCACGTACGTGATCCAGACGGTCATGAACTGAGTTTTGCCAAACCGACGGCCGCGACTTAGCGCATGTACCGCTGGTCTCGATGCGCCTTGCCTGACCATCTGGCGCTGGAAGCTGGCACAAAGCCATTCATTAAGAACTGTTGGTAGGATGACCACCAACAGCATCCGGACGGTAGCAGGAGACGGCATGAGTACAGGACCATTACAGTTTGATCCAACCGATGCGAACGTAATTAACAACCCCTTTCCCCTGTTCGCCCGATTGCAGCAGGAAGCCCCGGTACACTGGAGCGATACCGCGCGCGGCTGGGTTGTCACGCGCTTTGAAGACTGCAAAACCATCCTGCTCGACAAGCGCTTTTCCTCCGAGCGCATGCGGCCGTTTTTTGAATCTTTGGGCGATGAGCAACGCGTCCGTGTGCAAAATCTGGAATCCTCGGTGGGTCTGTGGGCCGTATTCCTCGACCCGCCCGACCACACTCGCCTGCGCCGACTGCTCAACCGGGGGTTTACCTCTAGCGCGGTTAACGGCATGGCGCCGCGTATTGCGGAAATTGTTAATGAAGTGATCGACGAAGCGGAAAAACTGCCGACGCTGGATTTTATTCGCGACATCGCCTACCGCGTGCCGGCTTCCGTCATCATGGAAATGCTCGGTGCGCCGCGCTCGGAAATTGAGCATTTCAAAATCTGGTCAGACGATATCGGCCTGTTCGTCGGCGGTTCCAAGGTCACGCCAGACAAGTACCAGCGCGCCGAGGCCGCCACCAAAGAGATGAGTGATGCATTTCGTGAGTTGATTGCCGAGCGCCGTCGCCGGCCACGAGAGGACATGATTACCGATCTGATTCGCGCTGAAGATGAAGGCAAGGTGCTTAACGATAAGGAGCTGGTGGCGACCTGTATTCAACTGCTCTTTGCCGGCCACGAAACCACCGGCAACCTGCTGGCGACTGGCATGTATTATTTTATGAAGCACCCCGAGCAATGGCGGGATCTGCGCGCGCATCCGCAACTGGGTGAGCAGGCGGTTGAAGAAGTGCTCCGCCACGACGGTCCCAACGCCGCGGTGACCCGCGTCGCCAGCGTGGATATCGAGTTTGGCGGATATACCATCAAGCGGGGTCAGCGGGTGTTCGCCATGATCAACGCCGCCAACCGCGATCCTGAGGCCTTTGCCGACCCCCATACCTTCAATATTCGCCGGCAGGTTTCTACCGGTACCGCGTTGGGCCAGTTTGCTTTCGGCCATGGCATCCACTTTTGTATCGGTGCACCGCTGGCCCGCCTGGAGGGCCGCGTCGCGTTCCCTATACTGGCCCAGCGTTTACTAAATCCGGTGTTGGTGGGCGGCGAGCCGAGTTGGCTGGACAGTTTGAGTTTTCGCGGGCTCAGTGCTTTACCTATGACCTGCGAGTTCGCGGCAAAGCACGTCGTTTGACACAGCTTGAAGACCGCTATAACAACTGGCCTTTGCAAGCCACACGGTACGACCATAAACTAGTCAATAGCATGACATAAATACCAACCGGGGAGCAGGCAATGTATCCAGGCACGTGGGCTGAAAAAACCCCAGAGAAAGCAGCAGTTATCAATTCCGTCACCGGTGAGCAAACGACCTATAAAGAACTGGACGACCGCTCCAACCAGCTCGCCCAGCTGATGTGGGACAAGGGCCTGCGGCCCGGCGACCATGTGGCTATTTTTATGGAAAACAACCTCAGGTTTTTTGAGGTGATCTGGGCGGCGATGCGCTCGGGTCTGTATTTGACGACCATTAATCAATACCTTACCGACGAAGAGGCCGGGTACATTCTCGACAATTGCGGCGCCGGGGTAATTATTTCGTCGCAGCGCATGGCGGGCGTGGCGGGTAATCTGCATCAGTTCGCACCCAACTGCCACACCTGGTTGATGGTTGATTGCGTAGATCGCGTTGCCGACGGCTACGAGCGCTATGAGGACGCCATCGCCCGCTATCCCGCTGAAAAGCTTGCCGACGAGCCTGCTGGCCAGTTTATGCTCTATAGCTCGGGCACCACGGGACGTCCGAAAGGCGTTATCCGACCCATGTCGAAGCGTAAAATTACTGACGATGCCGGGGCCGTCGGTGGTATGCAGAAAACGCTATGGGGCGTCACGGAAGATTCTGTGTATCTATCGCCAGCACCGCTCTATCATTCTGCGCCGCTGTCTTTCTGTACCGCGATGCAGGCCCTTGGCGGCACGGTGGTCATGATGCCCAGGTTTGACGAGGTCGGCGCCCTCGAGGCCATTGAAAAATATAAAGTGACACACAGTCAGTGGGTGCCGACCATGTTCACCCGCATACTGAAAATGCCGGAAGAAATCCGTACCCGTTACGATCTGTCATCCCATAAAGTTGCCATTCATGCGGCTGCGCCCTGCCCGGAAGGCATTAAGCGGCAGATGTTTGACTGGTGGGGGCCGATTATTTACGAATATTACGGTGGCACTGAGCTGAATGGCCTCACCCACTGTCGCCCGCAGGAATGGCTCGACCACCCCGGAACGGTCGGGAAACCCGTTCTCGGTGTTTTGCATGTCTGCGGCGACGACGGTCAGGAACTGCCCGTGGGTGAGCCCGGCCTGATTTATTTTGAATTGCCAAAGATGTCTTTTGCTTATCACAAAGATGCCGGTAAAACTAAAGAATCACAACATCCGCAACACCCTAACTGGAGCGCACTGGGCGATGTCGGCTATGTGGACAATGACGGGTTTTTGTATTTGACCGACCGCGCCACTTTTATGATTATTTCCGGCGGTGTGAATATCTACCCTCAGGAAATTGAAGATGCCCTGGTCATGCATCCCAAAATCGCCGACGTGGCTGTCATCGGGGTGCCTAACGAAGAAATGGGCGAAGAAGTGAAGGCCGTCGTGCAGACCGCAACGGGTGTTGTCGGTGACGATGCCCTTGCCGCGGAAATTCTGGCGTATGCCCGCGAGCATATCGCCCACTACAAATGCCCAAGAAGCGTCGACTTTATGGATGAATTACCCCGGCTGCCTACAGGCAAACTCTACAAGCGGCTGGTTAAGGATCGATACTGGGGTAAAACGAATAGCCGCATAGTCTGAGTCAGGCTGTCCCGTAGTCATGGTAAACGCACGATAAAAAAGCCGTCTGTGATAAAAAAGTGATGTGGCGGCGATATCCGTGTGATTAGCCGGTGTCATGCTCAACGAACTACCTCAAGTAAAAAGGAGTTCGATATGAGCACGGCAAGTGTACTAACGACGATTACCCTGGCTGGCACCATTGCCTTGAGCAGCACCGCGTGGGCGAAGCCACGCGACACTGGCCGCGGTACGGGCCCGGTGGTGTATGTGACATCGCAGGGGCAATTCTACGATTCCATAGTATTGGCGGACCTGCCAGCAAATGGCCAGTTCCAGCAGTTATTCCCCGGAGAGGGTTCCAGTGGTCTGGCTACGGAGTTTGGGCCGGGAGATGTCGGTTATCTGGGTGGTCGCTGGTGGGTAGATGGCAATGAGAACGGCGCAATGGACGATGAGGATGCCTATTTTCTCTGTCCACTGCTGGGGCCGGGCCGCGACGAGATCTAGCGAGGGGGAAGCTCCGGGCCTGGGGTAGTGAGCGCGGCATCGCAGGCCAGCGGTTCGCTACTTCAGGTCGGGAGGTTTTCGCGAATACCAGAATAAAACGATTGTTGTGAAACATTTGTGATAAGCCGCGTCTAATATTGCATTGGTATAGCCAACGCGAAAAAAAACGGCGCGAGGAAGGGCGGATGCAAGGTGGCAACGCGCGACAGCACAAAGTGCTGGTGGTGGAAGACGAGCGCGATATCGCTGAGCTGGTGAGCTTGCATCTACGCGATGCCGGATTCGCCGTTACCACAGTAGCAGACGGTTATGCGGGTATGCGCGAAGCCAGCGCAGGTGGCTGGGATCTGGTGGTCCTCGATATACG